>NZ_CP038492.1:3108333-3730000 GCF_004751985.1 Rhodophyticola sp. CCM32 | reverse complement strand
AGGGGAACAATTCGTTCATCGGGATTGACGAGCCGTCTGGCTGAACCAGACGCACATGGCGACGGCGCAGCAATCTGGGTTCAGACACGCCAACGGAATGGGCAATCGTCTCGACCTCCTTGACGACCGACTTGCCATACATCGCAACGCGCTTGTCCTTATCCTCCACCACCAGCCCGGCCTGAAAGCGCGGATCATGGGTGGTGATACCCGTCGGGCAGGTGTTCTTGTTACATTTCAGCGCCTGAATGCAGCCAAGCGAGAACATGAACCCCCGCGCGGATGTTACAAAATCGGCCCCTGCCGCCAGGGCCCAGGCCACATCACCGGGATTGACCAGCTTGCCCGAGGCCACAATCCGAATCCGGTCCTTCAGCCCCGCCTTGTTGCGCAGGTCCGTCAGCAGCGGCAACGCCTCGCGGACCGACATGCCCACCAGATCCATCAGCGGCATGGGCGATGCCCCGGTCCCCCCCTCGCCCCCGTCCAGTGTGATGAAATCCGGTGCATGCTCTGCACCGCGCGCGTTGATGCATTTGAAAAGGTCATTGAACGCGTCCAGCCCGCCCATCACCGTCTTGATCCCTACCGGTTTGCCGGTGACCTCGCGGATATGGCCCAGCATATCCAGCAACTCGTCAAAATTGCTGATCTCTTTGTGCCGGTTGGGCGACAGGCTGTCCTGCCCGGGATGAATCCCGCGGATCCCGGCAATCTCGGGCGTGATCTTCTCGGCGGGCAGAATGCCGCCCTTGCCGGGCTTTGCCCCCTGGGCCAGCTTCAACTCGAACATCTTCACTTCAGGGATCCCGGCGATCTCGCGCAGCTTGTCGTCATCAAGATTGCCATCCGCGTCGCGCACGCCGTATTTCGCCGTGCCGATCTGATAGACAATGTCGGCCCCCCCTTCCAGATGATAGGGGGACAATCCGCCCTCGCCCGTGTTCATCCACATGCCCGCCTTATAGGCCCCCCGGCTCAACGCGCGGACGGCCGGTTTGGAAATCGCACCATAACTCATGCCCGAAATGTTGAAGAAGGACCGCGCGATGAATGGCATGCGCGCATGGGGCCCGATCTGCATCGGTTCGGATTTGGAAAACTGGTCATCCAGCGGCGGGAACGGGTTGGGCGTGAACAAAGCTGTGCCGACCACATTGATGTTCCGGGTGGACCCGAAGGCCAGCGTGTTGCCGGCGCCTGCGGCGGCATGTTTCACCCAGTCACGCTGCGCCCGGTTGAACGGCAATTCCTCGCGATCCATTGCAAAGAAATACTGCCGAAAGAACTCCCCCAATGTGCTGAACAGGCTTCGAAACCGCCCGATCACCGGATAATTGCGCCGGATCGCATCGCTTTTCTGAAGCCGGTCCAGAATGCCGATCACGATGATCGCAAGGGTGCCAAGCCCGATCACCAGCCAGAAGGCCAGGGCAAGTGCCTGCAGGTACCAGGTCATATTTATCTCCAAACCGCTTCACACCATCTTTCCAATCACGCGGCGCATGGCAAGCCAAGCCCATGTGATTGCGATCACCATGGATAACACCCGGTCACAAATATTTTACTGGATTTCACGAATTCGCCGAACTTAGGCGACAGCCCGGTCTCGTCAAGCCCGTCGGCGGGCTGCCGCTGATCTTGCCCGGGCCACTCTCACCGCCATCTGACGCCCTGCGGGACATGGCCCGCGACCAATCATGGGAGATTTCCAGATGTTACGACGCACATTGCTTGCCCTTGCCACCTCCGGCCTGCTTGCCGGCCCGGCCTTCGCCGATGGCCATTCGATGGATATCGTCGATACCGCCGTCAACGCGGGCAGCTTCAACACCCTTGTTGCAGCGGTTCAGGCCGCTGGCCTGGAAGATACATTGCGTGGCGACGGCCCGTTCACCGTTTTCGCACCCACCGATGAGGCCTTCGCGGCCCTGCCGGAAGGGACGGTTGAAAACCTGCTGCTGGAGGAAAACCGCGACCAGCTTGTCGCGATCCTGACCTATCATGTGGCGCCTGACAGCTATCCGGCGGCGGCAATCCTCGGCCAGGACGGACGCATCCCGACCGTACAGGGCGACGACCTTGCCGCCGATGGCACCGGGGACGGTGTCACGCTGAACGGGTCCGTCAACGTGACCAGTGCCGATATCATGGCCTCCAACGGTGTTATCCACGTCATCGACGCTGTGTTGCTGCCACATTGATGCAGACACCCAAGATGTAAGACACATCAGATCACCATTCGCGCTCATGCAATATCAGAGATCGCGAATGGTGATTCACACCGAAGACCGCACCCGGTTCCATTCCCTGATCCTGAATTATCAAAACGGATCAACGTATTAAAAAATTCACAACAAAGAAATTGCAAACGCGCCCCATTCATCTTAACCTTTATTAACAACAATAATCGGATATTTGAGGCTCATTCGGCAGTGTGCGCGCGATAAAAATCGCATTTGTTTATTTAAAATCAACGAGGAATTCTCCATGTCAAATATTAATGATACCAGCGTTCGGAATACGTCCGTTTTGTCCACAGACTCGCCCGGCGCTGAATTTTCCACCAATCTGTTCAGCGCGTCGAATGCCAGCCTTTTGCAAATAACTGGAACCATTGACAATGACACCCTCAATGGCGCGTCTGGTGACGACACTATTCTCGGCGGCGATGGCAATGACGTGCTGAATGGCAAGGCCGGCGATGATCGTCTCTATGGCGGTAATGACAATGATAAACTGAACGGCGGCGATGGTGTGGACCGTCTCTATGGCGGTAACGGCAATGACACGCTGAATGGCGGAGATGGCGATGACCTTCTCTTTGGCGGAGATGGCAATGACAAACTGAACGGCGGCGCAGGCGATGACCGTCTCTATGGGGAAGACGACAATGACAAGCTGTACGGTAAGGCTGGCGATGATCGTCTCTATGGTGGCTATGGCAATGACACGCTGGACGGCGCGCTTGGCGAGGACACGCTGTATGGCGGCGATGGCAATGACAAACTGGAAGGCGGGCAAGGCGCCGACTCCTTCCTGTTTTATTATAACTTCGGCAATGACACGGTCACTGATTTCGTACTGTACGAAGATGACGTGTTGCTTAACGGGTTCTCGCTATCCGATGCCGCGACCAACGGATTGATTGATTTCGGAAGCTCAGGTGAAGTTGGCAGCAGCTATCTGCTGGTCACAACAACGGGTGACAGCATTCTGTTCCAGAACAATGATGCCTCGATAGAAGACCTGTTCTGACATCTGACACAGGCTTGACCATAAAAGGCCCCGGCGCACACCGGGGCCTTTTTGGATTCGGATATGATATCGCGCACTGGCATGTCGCGGCGCCCGGCTTGAAGCCCTGCCGCCCATACACACGGGTCAGTGTACCACCGCATCCTCGGGTTTGCTGCGGGTGGATGCGCTGACACGATCGCCCACAATCAACCCGTCGGCCCCGGCGCTGACATGCACATTGTCCCCGTCTTTCACGTCACCGGCCAGTATCATTTCGGCCAGCTGATCCTGAAGACTGCGCTGGATCACCCGTTTCAGGGGGCGGGCCCCGAAGACCGGGTCATAGCCTTCATCAGCCAGCCAGGTCATCGCGCCCGCATCCAGATCCAGGGTGATCTTGCGCTCTGCCAGCCGCGCCTCAAGCCGCGCCAGTTGAATGGCAACGATCCCGTCCATATCCGCCCGGCTGAGCCGGTCGAAGATGATTGTCTCATCCAGACGGTTCAGAAACTCGGGCCGGAAATGGGCGCGCACCGCATCCATCACATCGCGCCTGGCGTCCGAGGCATCGGCGCCATCAGGCAATTGGCTCAACGCCTGCGCACCCAGGTTCGAGGTCAGCACGATCAGCGTCTGCTTGAAATCGACCGTGCGGCCCTGCCCATCGGTCAGTTGCCCGTCATCCAGCACCTGCAACAGCACGTTGAACACATCCGGGTGGGCCTTCTCGACCTCGTCGAACAGCACCACCTGATAGGGTCTGCGCCGCACCGCCTCGGTCAGCTTGCCACCCTCATCATAGCCCACATATCCCGGCGGCGCCCCGATCAGCCGGGCGACGGAATGTTTCTCCATGAACTCGCTCATGTCGATCCGCACCATCGCCTGATCATCGTCAAACAGGAACTCCGCCAGCGCCTTGGTCAACTCGGTCTTGCCGACGCCGGTCGGCCCCAGCATCAGGAACGAGCCCAAAGGCCGGTTTTCGTCGTTCAGACCCGCCCGCGCCCGGCGCACGGCGTTCGAGACCGCCTGCACCGCTATGCGCTGGCCGATCACCCGCTTGCCGATCTCGTCTTCCATGCGCAGCAGTTTCTCACGCTCGCCTTCCAGCATCCGCGACATCGGGATACCGGTCCAGCGTTCGACAACCGAGGCGATCTGTTCCGGGCGCACCGCCTCTTCCACCAGCATCTCGTCTTCCTGCGCCTCGGCGGCCTCCAGCTCTTTCTCAAGCTCCGGGATCACGCCGTAAGACAGCTCTCCGGCCTTGCCCAGATCACCGGCACGCTTGGCCTGATCCAGTTCCGCCCGCGCATGATCCAGCTTCTCTTTCAGCCCGCGCGCGCTTTCCAGCTTGTCGCGTTCCGATTGCCATTGCGCGGTCATCTCGGCGGATTGCTGCTGCAAATCGCCCAGTTCCTTCTCCAGCTTCTCCAGCCGGTCTTTCGAGGCCGCGTCATCCTCTTTCTTCAACGCTTCCGCCTCGATCTGCTTTTGCAGGATATCGCGGTCCAGCGCGTCCAGTTCTTCGGGTTTGCTGTCCACCTCCATCCGCAGGCGCGAGGCTGCCTCATCCACAAGGTCAATCGCCTTGTCCGGCAGGAAACGATCAGTGATGTAGCGCTGGCTCAACTGTGCTGCGGCCACCAATGCGCCATCGGAAATGCGTACCCCGTGGTGAAGCTCATATTTCTCCTTGATGCCCCGCAGGATCGAGATCGTGTCCTCAACCGTCGGTTCCTCAACCATCAGGGGCTGGAACCGCCGCGCCAGGGCTGCGTCTTTCTCAACATATTTGCGGTATTCATCCAGGGTGGTGGCGCCGACGCAATGCAATTCCCCCCGCGCAAGCGCCGGTTTGATCAGATTGGCCGCATCCATCGCACCATCGGTTTTGCCCGCACCCACCAGCGTGTGCATCTCGTCAATGAACAGGATGATCTCACCGGCGGCGGCGCTGATCTCGTTCAGGACCGCTTTCAGCCGTTCCTCAAACTCGCCGCGGTATTTCGCGCCTGCAATCAGGGCCCCCATATCCAGCGCCATCAGAATCTTGTTGCGCAGGCTTTCGGGCACATCCCCGTCGATGATCCGCAGCGCAAGGCCTTCCGCAATCGCGGTCTTCCCCACACCCGGTTCACCGATCAGCACCGGGTTGTTCTTGGTCCGGCGGCTAAGCACCTGCATCGCACGCCTGATCTCCTCATCCCGGCCGATGATCGGGTCAATCTTGCCCTCGCGCGCGGCCTCGGTCAGGTCGCGGGCATATTTGCCCAGCGCTTCATAATTATCCTCGGCACTGGCGCTGTCGGCCGTGCGCCCCTTGCGGATGTCATTGATCGCCGCATTCAGGCTTTGCGCATTCACAGCACCGGCTTCAAGCGCGGTTTTCGCCGCTGATTTCACCATCGCCAGCGCGGTCAGCAAACGTTCAACAGGGACAAAACTGTCACCTGCCTTGCCCGCCAGTTTCTCGGCTTCGCTCAACACTTTCGTGGTCTGGCCATCCAGATAAAGCTGCCCGGCATCGCCCGTCACCTTGGGCAGTTTGCCCATCGCCACATCCAGCGCATCAACAACCCGGGCCGGGTCGCCACCTGCGCGCGTGATCAGATTGTAGGCAAGACCCTGCTCATCATCCATCAATGCTTTCAGCAGATGTTCCGGGGCCAGTTTCTGGTGGTCTTCGCGCTGCGCAATGGTCTGCGCAGCCTGCACAAACCCGCGTGCGCGATCGGTGAACTTTTCAAAGTTCATCACGTCTCTCCTTCTCAAAGCGCCTGTCCCTGCCCCCGCCCTGATGCGGCACGGGAAGCGTTGCAGGCCTTGAGCCATAGATGGGAAGCCCAATCTTTTCGCGCAAGTGTTACACTGGGGTGGAATCCTGTTAATCGCCAATTTGCATCATAGGAGTTCCACCCATGTTTCGCATTGCCACATATAATCTCGAAAACCTTGATGAAGATACCAGCCCCGACAGCGCCCCCAGTTTCGCAGAACGCGCTGCAATCATTCGCCCCGCGCTGGAACGGCTGCGGGCAGATATCATTTGTTTTCAGGAAATAAACGGTCAGGAAAGGGATGGAGAGAAGCGGGATATTCTGGCCCTGAAAGACCTGCTTGGCGGCACCCGGTATGCCAATCATCACTTGCTCCACACCAAGACCGAAAGCGGAAATGAGGCGTATAATGAGCGCAATCTGGTCACCGCAATTCCGGCGGATTGGCAGGTTTTGTCGCAGGAGCAGATCAATCAGGATCGTATGGATGCGCCGGTTTTCAAACGCACCGTCGCCGGGGATCAGGAGGCCAAACCGGTGCGGTGGGAACGCCCGCTGCTTTACCTCAAGGTACAGGCGCCGGGGGGCGCGGTGCTGCATATCGTGAATGTGCATTTCAAATCCAAGCTTGCCTCCGCCTTCAGCCCGCTGATGGAAGACAGCTACACCTGGAAAAACGCCTCTGGCTGGGCCGAGGGGTTTTTCCTGTCCTCGGTCAAACGGGTGGGCGCGGCGCTGGAGGCGCGGCTGGTCATTGATGATATCTTCACCGAAGACCCGGGTGCGGCGATCCTGATCCTTGGGGATTTCAACGCCAAATCCGATGAGGTGCCGGTGGTCGCCCTGCGCGGCCGGGTCGAGGAAACCGGCAATGGCGCATTGGCCGAAAGGGTCATGGTCCCCTTGGAGGACAATGTGCCGGAAAGCGCCCGCTTCACGCTTTACCATCACGGTCAGGGGGAAATGATTGACCATATTCTGGTCTCGCGCCGAATGTTGTCCGCCTTCAGCCATACGGAGATTCACAATGAGATTCTGCCGGATGAATCGCTGGCTTTCAGGGGCGACAGGAAATTCCCCGAACCGGATCACGCACCCGTTGTCGCCGCCTTTCATGATGATCTTCTGACACCGTAACAGCGGGCAATGGCCCCTATGAGCGGTCGGCATCCTCCATCCCGAACACCCGTGCCAGGGCCCGCGCGCGCGCCTGCATTGCCTTGGACCGGTCTGTAAGGGCCCGGGCAATCCGCTCCCGCGCATCGGCCCGTTCCGCATCACCCTCGGCCAGACGGCAATAGGCGTCAAAGGCCCAGACCCGGACCAGCAGTTTGCGCGCAGCCGCAAACCGCAGCAATACCTGCCGATGGGGCCGGGCCGCATGGGGCGCATGCTGCACCGTCTGCAGAAGATGCAGAACCGCATCCGGTTCCGTCAGCTCCGGCAGGCTGGCAAAGACCGCCGCCATCCGGGCATCACTCAACCGGCCTGCCTCGGCCAGGGCCTTGACCAGCCAGGTGGCGCCGATCTGATCCGGCCCGTCCAGCCGGGCCAGCAGTTCCTCTTCGGCCTCCGGCTGCAAATCCGCCGCCAAAACCTTCTGCAAAACCGCCACACGCACCCCGTCAAACCGGGTTAAAGCGTCCTGAATATCGGCAGCGCTGCGGGTCATAGGCTTATGCTGCGTCAGCGGTGACCTTTTGCCAAGTCAATCCGGCATCCGCGCCCGGATGCGATTGCCGCGCGGCTTGTGTTCCAGTTCCGCCAGCCCCAGCAATTCAAGCACCGGCCCCACATAATTGGCAAATCGTCCGCGATAGCCTTTGCGCAGCCCGTAATACCCGCCCACCGGGTTGCCGATATCCCGTGCCCAGGCCTCCAGCGTGCCGTCTTTCACCGGTTTGCCCTCATCCGCATTGCCCAGATCGACCCAGTCGTCCCGCTCCCGCAGCATCGCGCTGGCATCTTCCAACGCCCGCAACTGATAGCTCAGCCGCGTCTTGCCCACCTGCACCACCAAAGCAGGCGGGTCTGCGGCCTCATCCCGCCAGACCTCGTATTGCGAACTGCCCGGCGGGGTTGTCAGCCGCCAGGGGTCTTCTGCCGTGCCCTCACCATAGATGATCATCTGCCGGCCTCCTGACCTGCGCAGGCCGCTTCCAGCCCGTTTGCAAATATTTCAAACGCCGCATTCTGGTCGGGGATCTGTTTGAAGATCATCCCGGCCAGCGGCCCGGTATAGTCTTCGCGCATATGAAACTCCGTGCCCGCCGCAACCGGTGTCAGGCGAAACCGCCTTGTGCCCCGGAACAGGCCCAGGGGCATCCCGCTGGACCACACCATTTCATGCGGGGCGTCCAGTCGGTTCACACCGATGCGAAACCCCTGATCCGGGTTCACCTCGGACCAGAGGGTGATCTTCTGTCCTGCCACGATCTCTCCCTCGATCTTCAGGATGCTGAATGTGCCATCGGCCAATCGTGTGGCATCTGTGATCACCGACCATACCCGCTCTGGCGGGGCCGCAATGATCCGCTTTATCTCATAATACCGCATGTGTTCTCCGTTCTGTTCGCATATCGGGTCTAGCCCCCCTTACATGACATCTTATGTCATGTTTAAATCGGCCCCATGCGCGCCTCCCGTCTGCTTCGTCTTCTGCTGATCCTCCAGAACCGGGGGCGTCAAACCTCTGTCCAGCTCGCCGAAGAGCTGGAGGTGGCGCCCCGCACCATCCTGCGCGATGTGGATGCGATGACCGAGGCCGGCCTGCCGGTCATCGTATATCAGGGCAATCAGGGCGGGATCGAACTGGGGTTCAACTATCGCACCCGCCTGACCGGCCTTGATGCGGATGAGGCCGAGGCGCTGGCCCTGCACCTGTCCGCCCCGCACCCGGCCCTGGGTCAACTTGATATGGCATCCGCCTTCGAAAGCGCCCGGGCGAAACTGATCGAAAGCTTCCCCGACACCACGCGCCGGCGCTGCGCGGATGCCACCGCCCGGTTCTCGATCCAGACCGGTCCACTGACACAAGACCCGTATGTCACCGCCATGGCAGAAGCCGTGCGGGACCGCCGGGTCGTCCGTCTTCGGGCCCGGTCAACCGACCCGCAGGAAATTCATCCCGCCCATCTGGGCTTCGATGGCGATCTCTGGGCCGTGACCGACATCCGCAACCCAGACAGCGCGATCCCGCAGGATGAATGGGGCGATCTCAATATTTCTGCCCGCCGGTTCTGAAATTTTTTGAACCTGACGGACGGCGCAGTCGTCTTACGGACAGAATTTAAGGAAAGCCTATGCCCCGCATCACCCTTCACACCGTTGTCTATGACGCCCGCCGCCAGGGGTTTCTGGCTCTGGCCAAGCTTGAAGATACCCCGCTGCCGCGTCATCTGGCCTGTTTCTGGCCCGGCCCCCGGAAAGCCGGATTTGCCCAGATCAGCCAGGGTCTGACCCAGGCCGCGCTGCGCCAGACTGATTAAGTTCCCTCGGGTCTGCGGCCAAACTCAGGTCGCTGCCCACTTGCAGATTTCGGGGTCCTCTCTGGCCCAATTGTCTGCCCCTGACCCGGATCGCGGCCATCTCCCCCGCATCCGGGTCTTTTTTTGCCCATGGCAGATAGACAGGCATGGCACTGTGCCCTAATCACGGGGCAGAAAATCACAAAGCAAAGGGGGGCCCATGACCGATGATCGTCTGATTGTTGCGCTGGACATGCCCGATGCGGTGTCGGGCCTGAAACTGGCCGAAAGCATCGGCGATGCGGCCGGGTTCTACAAGATCGGGCTGGGCATGCTGACCGGGGGCGGGCTGGCGCTCGCCAATGAGCTGAAACAGGATCACGGCAAGCGCATTTTCCTTGATATGAAACTGTTCGACATCTCTGCCACGATCGAGGCGGCGGTGCGCGGTCTGGCCCGGTTCGATCTGGATTTCCTGACCGTCCATGGCGACCCCCATGTGGTGCGCGCCGCCAAAGAGGGGGCGGCAGGCAGCAACCTGAACATTCTTGCCGTCACGATCCTGACCTCCCTTGACCGCCCCGATCTGGATGCCTGCCAGATCCGCGATGGCACGATCCCCGATCTGGTGGTGGACAGGGCCGCCCGCGCATTCGAGGCCGGGGCCGATGGCATCATCGCCTCCCCGCAGGAGGCATCCATGATCCGCGCCCTGCCCGAGGCGACAGACCGCCTTATCGTCACCCCCGGGGTTCGCCCCGCAGGTGCCGCACTTGGAGATCAGAAACGGGTGGCCACCCCGGCCGAGGCCATCGCGGAAGGGGCGGATCATATCGTGGTGGGCCGCCCGGTCTGGCAGGCCGAAGACCCGCGCGCCGCAGCACAGGCGATTGCGGCTGAAATGCAGTCTCCGCAGGCGCGTGTGCCGAACCGCTACAGCATGCTGCCTTAAACCTGAGACATCGCGCATCACAAATGTCCCGAGAACGCGAAGCGTGGCAGGGTATTTGTGATTCAAATTTAAGGCAGCGTGCTTTAGGCGGCGTCTGCATTTAGGGGATTCCCATTCAGTCCTGTTTCTGATTCAAGATCAAAAACGGGAGGCGATCTTGAGCAGACGGGTTTTGACAGACAGGCAATGGGCGATCATCGAACCTTTGGTTCCGGGCAAGCAAGGGGACCGGGGGCGCACGGGTGCTGACAACCGGTTATTCCTTGATGCGATCCTGTGGCTAGCGCGAGGGGCGTCCCCGTGGCGGGACTTGCCGCCCGAGTTGGGCAACTGGCGCACAGTGCATTCCCGGTTCAGGCGGTGGACGATTGCGGGGGTTTGGGAGAATCTTTTCAAAGCGTTAAGCCAAGACCCGGACTTCGAATACGTGCTTGTCGACGCCACCATCTGCAAGACGCATGCGGACGCCACCTCTCAAAACCCCTCTCGGCAGATTGCTTGCGCAATCGCCTGCCGGTCAATGGGGGCTTGAAGCTGCCGGTATTGGCCGCTCCAAAGGCGGTCTGACCACCAAGATACACGCTGCTGTGGATGCGCTCGGCCTGCCGATCCGCTTCACAATCACCCCCGGCCAATGGGGAGATAGTCCGCAGGCGCGCGGGCTGATCGAGGGTATGACACAAGCGCAGCACATCATCATGGATGCCGCTTATGATGCCGATCACCTCCGTCAGTTCATTGCCAATGATCTGGGAGCGACTGCACATATCAAACGAAACCCGACCCGGCGCGAAGACCGGTTCATCGATTGGGAACTCTACAAGGAACGCCACCTCGTCGACTTGCGTCGGGGCAACAGTCCACTGGACTGTTGCCCGATCCTCCTCACTTCAACAAACTCAAACGCTTCCGACGTATCGCTCTGCGCTGCGAGAAGACCGTCAGTTCATTCAAGGGATTCATAGACCTCGCATGCGCAATGGCATGGATCAGCTAAATGCAGACGCCGCCTAGGGTATCGTCCTGAAATTCTGCAACATATATGCCTTGCACAGAGGGCAGCGTCTGAGCCGAGAGGTGGGCGAGAAGCGCCCGCCCAGGGGGGCGGTACGGGCGCTGCCGCCGGGCGGAAGGGTGATGTGGGGTGGTTCAGAATTTTTTCAGGCCGACGCTCTATAAAACGGTTTGAACCCCACAGAGATCCCCGGCCTCAGCCCTCAATTGTCATTGATATCATGGTCAAAGCTTTTCACCGGCCCGCGCCGCAGCCCGATGTAATGGCGCAACAACAGCCATGCCACCAGCGACATCACCGCAAAGACCAGCATCATCACCGGCATCGATCCCGCAAGCCAAAGCGCCAATGGCCCGCCGATCAGCAGGATCAACCCGACCACGCCCGCGCCAATGGCAAACCCAAGCAGGATGAAGGAGGGCAGCAACACCTCCCCCACCGCCAGAACCAGCGCGCCTGCCATCCAGACCCACCATTCACCAAGCATCATGTGTGCCCTTTCAGCATCTGAAACGCCTTGCCAAAGGCATCGACCGCATCCGCCGGCACAATGATCGTCTGCGAGCCGTCGCCTTTGGCAACGGCTGAAATCGCCTCGACCTGTTTCAGCGCCACCTGATACTGTGCCGCCGCCAGCCCGTGATCGGCAATCGCCGCCGCGACCACCTGGGTCGCATAGGCCTCGGCATCGGCCAGAACCCGGCGCGCCTTGGCATCCTGCTCGGCGGCATAAAGTTCCGCATCCGCCTGCAATTCCACATCGCGCTTCTGACCCTCGGCGCGGGTGACCTGCGCCCGGCGTTCACGTTCCGCGTTCAACTGCTGCAACATCGCCTCACGGGTGGCCTGATCCAGCGCCACATCAAGAATTTCGGCCCGGGTGACCTCGATCCCCCAGTCATTCACCGCGCTTTCCACCATGCGCTGAATTTCCGAGATCAGCTGATTTCGGTTCGACTGAACCTCATCCAGTTCCATCTTGCCCATCTCGGCCCGCACGATACCCGCCACAGTGGTGGAAATCGCCGCATCCACATCGCGTATCCGGTACACGGTCTTTTCGGGCTCCAGCACCCGGTAGAAGACGCTGGTTTCCACCTGCAACAGCACATTGTCGCTGGTGATTGCATCCTGGCTGGCATTGGGCAACTGTCGTTCCAGAATGCTGACCTTGTGGGCCACACGGTCCAGAAACGGGATGATGAAATTGATCCCCGGCCCCAGCACCGATTTAAGCCGCCCGAACCGTTCCACCACATGTTGCTCAGACTGCGGTACAATCCGAACACCCAGAAAGATGCAAAGAATGATGAACGCTGCCAGCAGCAGGATCACGATATTGCCGCCAAGAAGCTCTGAAATAAGCTGATTAAAATCCATTATGTTATCCTCGGGTTTCATATCCGCTATATAGACGCGTGACAGGTGTTTTGCCTATAGTGTGTTCTGCTTTTATCCGGCGATCTCGCAACACGCGTTGTACAGGCGCGACGGCAGAGACCGCTCCAAAGGATCGACGCGCCCGACAAACCGCTTCCGCCAAGGCCGACAGAGACCCCGCCATGCCCGCCCTTTGCCGCGATTGCCTGACCACGTTCGAGACCGGCACCCGCTGTCCGGCCTGCGCGCGGCCACGTATCATCTCCCACCCTGAGCTGTACGACCTCTCCATCGCCCATATGGATTGCGACGCCTTCTATGCCTCGGTCGAAAAACGCGACAATCCCGATCTGCGCGACAAGCCGATCATCATCGGCGGCGGCAAACGCGGTGTCGTCTCCACCGCCTGCTACATTGCCCGAATCAAAGGCGTGACATCCGCGATGCCCATGTTCAAGGCCCTGAAACTCTGCCCCGAGGCGGTGGTGGTGCGCGGCCGGATGGAGGTTTACGCCCAGATATCCCGCCAGATCCGCGCGATGATGGAAGACCTGACCCCCGCCATCGAGCCCCTGTCCCTGGATGAGGCCTTCATGGATCTCACCGGCACCGCCCGCCTGCACGGGAAACCGCCCGCCGCCATGCTGGCCGGGCTGGTGAACCGCATGCAGGCCGAACTTGGCATCACCGGCTCCATCGGTCTCAGCCACAACAAATTCCTGGCGAAAATCGCCTCGGATCTGGATAAACCCCAGGGGTTTTCAGTGATCGGTCAGGCCGAAACCACGGATTTCCTGACCGACAAACCGGTCAGGATGATCTGGGGCATCGGCCAGGCGGGGCAGGCCTCCCTGCACAAGGCGGGTATCCGCACCTTCGCCGATCTCCGCCGATGGGACCGTAAAGCGCTGGCTGACCGGTTCGGCACGATGGGTGAAAGGCTCTATTCCCTCAGCCGCGGGGAAGACAGCCGCCGGGTCAAACGCGACCGGGTGGTGAAAAGCATCTCGAACGAGACCACCTTTTTCGATGATATCTCAGACCCCGATATCCTCGACGGTCATATCTGGCGCATGACCGAAAAGGTCGCCGCCCGCGCCAAGGCCAAGGACATCGCGGGCCGGGTTGTCACGCTCAAACTGAAACGCGCCGATTTCACCCAGATCACCCGCCGCATCAGCCTGGGCGACGCCACCCATATGGCCGATCGCATCTATCGCACGGCGCGCGCGCTGTTCGACGCGGTGGATCACACCAAACCCTATCGCCTGCTCGGCGTGGGCTTGTCTGATCTGGTCGCCGCCGATCAGGCGGACCGCTCCGGCAATCTGTTCGACCCGGCACAGGCCAAACGCTATGAGGCCGAACGCGCCACCGACGCCATCCGCAACCGGTTCGGCAAAGACGCCATCGTCAAGGGCCGCGCCCTGCGCTAACCCCCCCCCGCCACGGAATCACCGCCCGCGTCTTCTTGTCCCAAATACGCCCGCCGGAGGCGTCCTGCCGCCGCCACCCGTACCGGGGCTTCAACGGGTCTACTCCGCCGCCAGGGGCATCTGACCCATCTGCGACCCGGTCACCCGGCGCAGAACCTCGGTGATCAAGGCCTTCATATTCTGAAAATTCCCGTTTGGGCGGATCAGCGTCTCATCCATGTAAAGCGCCCGGTCGATCTCGATCTGGATCGCATGGCGCCCCCGGGACGGCCGTCCGTAATGCTGGGTCACAAATGCTCCCGCAAAGGGCGCATTCCGGCTGACCACCAGACCCGCGCTTGCGAATGCCGCCTCAAGCTCCCCAACAATCGCGCCATCACAGGACGCCCCGAACCGGTCCCCCAACACCACTTCGGGCCGGGGCTGCCCCGGGCGCGCCGTGCTGTTCAGCGCCTCATGCGGCATCGAGTGGAAATCCAGCAGGATCGCCTGGCCGAACCGGATCTGGGCCTCGCAGATCAGATCCTCCAGACGTCCATGATAGGGGTGCCAGACCCGGGCGATCCGCGCCTCCGCCTCCTCCAGGCTCAGCTTGCCGCGATAGATCACCCGGCCATTGGCCACCACCCGGGGGATCACACCCAGACCGGAACTGATCCGCGGGTTTTGCGATGGCCGTCTCAACCCGGCCACAACACCCGGATCCAGCTCATCGGCGTTGCGGTTCAGATCGACATAGGCGCGGGGGAATTCCGCCACCAGCAGGGGCGCCCCGAAAGACGGGGCCTCGGCCACCAGCATATCCATAAACGCATCTTCCGAAGACCGGATCGTGCGTTCATCCAGCACCGTCTGCCGGGTAAAGCCGCGCGGGTAATACCGGCCCGAATGCGGAGAAGCCACAACCACGGGCGTGGTCACGGTCTCCGGCAGATCAAGGCGATAGGGGTGACGCGACATAGAGGGCCCTTCCTTGGTCTGATATACTCGGATTCGCGCCATTGCCAAAAGACTTTGAAAAGCCTTGAACCACCCCCCGACTCCTTTTATAGAGCGGCTTCACTGTGCGGCGGGTGCCGGATCGGTCCGTCTTGCGGTTTGGTCCTGTCTCGGTGTCACACGGGCGATTAGCTCAGCGGTAGAGCACTTCGTTGACATCGAAGGGGTCACTGGTTCGATCCCAGTATCGCCCACCATCCATGCCCTGTTTTCAAGGGCTTAACCCTAAGGCGCATCGCCGCGCCGCGACGAAGGAGACGACCCATGAAGGTCAGAAACTCGCTCCGCTCGCTCAAGCAGCGCCACCGCGATTGCCGCGTCGTGCGCCGCAAGGGCCGCGTTTATGTGATCAACAAAACGCAGCGCCGGTTCAAAGCCCGCCAGGGCTGAGCCAGAGCGCCAGAACTGAAAAGGCCGCCCCCGGGGCGGCTTTTTTGTTGGGGAGTGCCGGGACGGCATGAGGAGGCGCAAGTGGAAACTGCCACGTGATCCTGCCCGTTACGCAGGTTATGTCAGCTTGCATATCATATGCGTTATCGCAGAAATCGTTTATAGCGCTCTGCGTTTGAGGTAACCCGTTTATTCACTCGCGGCTATATCCATGTGATACTGGCCTTCAAAAGCCTTGATGAACGGCCCATGCTCCGGGCGCCAATGCCTTGCAAACTGTTTTTGTGCCCTCATGTCCGGGATTGGACGCGCCGGCAGCGACAGACCTGTCTGATCCGCGGCAGAGGGGAAAAGTGACGTGATTTCGGCAACGGATCGCCAGGCCAGGCTTTGCCGGGTCTGTTTGCCAAACAGCAGGCTTTCCAATGCAACCCCTTCGGCAAAAACCACCTGATGCCGGTCGAAAAGAATATGGCAAAACTCGATATCCGCCTCTGGCAGAACGACATCCACACCCTTGAACCCCAGCAATCTCACCGCTGACAAAAGCACCTCATCCACTCCGAACAGATGCTGCACACAGGCACCCCGCACCAGTATCCGATGCTGCCTGGACACCAGCAAATCTCTTAACGGAAGACCATCTCCGAAGGCGCCTTTTGCAATCCGTATGGGGCGCAAACGTTCATCGCAGACCATCTCGGAATGGCTGACCTTTCGGCGCCCGACCCAGCGAACGTCCTGCAACCCGCAATCATCGGTATGCACCGTATCACCTGCACCGATCGTTTCCACGGCCTGCAGGCCGTTGGCCGTTTTGATGCGCGTGCCAACCATGAAACACGGCACCCCTGTAATCGTGATCGTCACGGTTTCTGTGTCATTGCCCCGGCTGTCAGAAAGACGCACCCTGAACGTATCCGTGAGGGTCTCGCCCGCATCCAGCGCATCAACCACCGCGTTGGTGTCATCCAGATCATAGGTCCAGACCCCTGTGGTCGGGTCAATGCTGGCCGTACCATAGGTTGCGCCGCTCTGGATCGTCCATGTGTCAGCAGCCGTATTGCCGCTGACATCATCCAGATCGCCCGTCACCAGAAGACCGCTGTCTTCTTCGACACTTCCAGACGTATCGCCACCGATATCAGGGGGTGTGCCCATCGCCGCCTCCATTCAGAAAACGTTTGAATTGCCCGACCCCATAAGATTTCACCCGCACCTCGGCTTCACCTGCGGGTCGGCTCCATTCCACAATCCGGTAACGTGTGCCCGGCTTGTTATGCCAAAGTGTTCTGACATGCAGGAGATCGGGATTTTCGGTCAGATGAGGAACGATCTGATCAATATGGCCAAACGGGGCAATGAAATCGATCAGCCAGGGCGAGGTACCGCTGTTCCAGTCTTCGGGCCGCAGCGGTTTGTGATCCACCGCAAAACCATATTCCTGTTCTGGCCCCAAGCCGGCCCAGGTTATCACCGCACGCGGATACCCGTTTGACCGGAACACCTTGTATTGCCCCAATCTGAGCGGCGGTTCGAAACTGGTAAACAAATCCGAAAGCTGTCTTAGGCGATGATAATCAGTCAACGAGGCAAGAAAGACCAGCGCCCCGAAATCGGCCAGGACATCCTGGGGCAGATCGAACCAATCTTTCGGGAACGGAATCTGTGATGTGCCCTGATCAGGCCCCGAGCTTCTCAACTCGGCAAAATGCCTCATGGTCGCACGAAAGAAATGATCCGAGGCGGTCGCTGTGCTCATGTCAACATCCTGTCAGTCGGGACGCAGCCACGTAAAACGCGGGCAGGATGTCCCGGATTTTCACCTCAAAACAGCGCTTCTTTGAGCACATTGCGTTAACCTTTATCACGGACTGAAACATTTCGCCAGTTTTCTTGTGGTATGGGCCTCAAATGCCAGGTCGGAACCCCATGATTTGAGGCCGATACAGGCACAAACCGCCTCCCCTTACCGCGCCAGCCCAAGCAGCCCGCCGATATCCAGATGCGCCTCCATATGATCGGCCAGCGCGTCCAGGGTCTGTTCCACGCCCTCTCCATAGGGGTCATCCCGGGCGGCAACACCAAACCGGTCCAGCCAGGCGGCTCGAAACCCGTCATCGCGGAACATGCCGTGCAGATAACTGCCCTGCACACGCCCATCGGCGCTTATCGCGCCCTCGGCCACGCCTGCCACATATGCAAAGGGCCGCGCCCTGTCGGGCCCGTCGCTTTGGCCGATATGTATTTCATACCCCTGAAACGCGGCACCGCTGTCCATATGTCGGGCCTCCACCTCACTCAGCCGCTTCTCGGCCGTCATCACGGTTGCAATATCCAGCAGGCCCAGACCGGCGGTCTCTCCCGCCGGGCCCTCGATCCCGTCCGGGTCCGCCACCACCCGACCCA
The DNA here is from genome assembly GCF_004751985.1 of Rhodophyticola sp. CCM32. NCBI lineage: Bacteria > Pseudomonadati > Pseudomonadota > Alphaproteobacteria > Rhodobacterales > Roseobacteraceae > Rhodophyticola > Rhodophyticola sp. CCM32. The sequence goes on along the minus strand of NZ_CP038492.1, from coordinate 3,711,929 downwards.
GCATCTGATAGCCGCCGCAGATCCCCAGAACATGACCCCCACGCCGGTGATGGGCGATCAGGTCCATATCCCAGCCCTGCGCCCTGAGGAACGCCAGATCGCCCCGCGTCGATTTCGTGCCCGGCACGATCACCAGATCCGCATCACCGGGCAGTGCACGCCCCGGCCCCAGCATGGTCAACCGCACGCCGGGTTCCTGCATCAAAGGGTCCAGATCATCGAAATTCGCGATCCGCGACAGGGCCAGGCAGACAATGTGCACCCCGCCCTCGCGCGCCGGTGCCTGCAATGACAACGCATCCTCCGCCGGCAGTTTCCAGGCATCTTGGAACCAGGGCAGCACCCCGAAACCGGGCCATCCGGTCCGTGTCTCGATAAAGCGATAGCCGTCATCGAACAGGCTGACATCGCCCCGGAACTTGTTGATCAGGAAGCCCGCCACCCGCGCGGCATCATCCGGGTCAATCACCGCCTGTGTCCCCACAAGTTGCGCAATCACACCGCCCCGGTTGATATCCCCCGCAAGGATCACCGGCACATCCGCCGCCCGCGCAAACCCCATATTGGCAATATCCCCGGCCCGCAGGTTCACCTCTGCCGGGCTGCCCGCGCCTTCGACGATCAGCAGATCATGGGTGGATTTCAGGCGCCCGAAACTCTCCAGAACGGCGGCCATCAATGCCGGTTTCATCTCTGTGAACCCGCGTGCCGAGGCCGAGGCGAAACGCACGCCCTGAACCACCACCTGCGCGCCGGTATCGGTCTCGGGTTTCAGCAGAACCGGGTTCATGTCGGTTATCGGTGCCAGACCGCAGGCCAGGGCCTGCAGGGCCTGCGCCCGCCCGATCTCACCGCCATCGGCGGTGACGGCGGCATTGTTTGACATGTTCTGCGGCTTGAACGGCGCGACCGACAGGCCCCGGCGCCGGGCCGCCCGGCACAGGCCCGCCACCAGCATCGACTTGCCCACGTCAGAGCCCGTGCCCTGGATCATCACCGCCCGCATCGCCGCCTACCCGGTTCAGAACTGCCCATCTGTTGCCGGCATGTCTTGCAGGACAAAGCATCGCTCCGCCCGGTTCCACCGGCGACCGGGCCACCCTAAAGCGGTTTGCCTGTGATCTGAATGGAAAACTCTGACAGGGCCGTCAGGGCCGTCTCAAAACCCGGCCCATTTTACTCATAGCTGCGCTGGTCGTCGATCACCTTGCCATCATTGGGCAGACTGCCGGGGGGCACCAGTTCGATCCGGCCCTTCAGTTTCAGACTGTCGGTCACACTGCGGGCATAGGTCTCTGCCGCGCCGCCCTCGGCCTCGATCTGCACAAGCATCATATCCATTTCGCCTTCGCGGCTGGCGGTCACCCGGGCGCGGGCAATCTCGGGGTGTTTGGCGACGAAATCGGCAACCTGTTCCGGGCGCACGAACATGCCCTTGATCTTGGTGGTCTGATCGGCACGCCCCATCCAGCCCCTGATCCGCATATTGGTGCGGCCACAGGGGCTTTGACCGGGCAATATCGCGCTCAGATCCCCGGTTGCGAAACGGATCAGCGGGTAATCCGGGTTCAGCGTGGTCACCACAACCTCACCCACTTCGCCCGGCGCCACCGGATCACCGGTGCCCGGGCGCACGATCTCGACGATCACGCCCTCATCAATGATCATCCCCTCCATCGCGGGGGATTCGTAAGCGATATTGCCCAGATCCGCCGTGGCATAGCTTTGCAGGCAGGAAATCCCGCGATCCGTATAGTCCTGGCGCAGACTGGGGAACAGGGCGCCCCCGCCCACAGCGGCCCTGGTGATGGCAAGCGCCACGCCCATCTCATCAGCCTTATCAAGGATCACTTTCAGATAATCCGGTGTCCCCGCATAGGCGGTGGACCCGACATCTTTGGCGGCGCGCACCTGCAACTCGGTCTGGCCGACACCGGCGGGCAGCACCGTGGCCCCCACCGCCCGGGCGCCGCTTTCAAAAATCATCCCCGCGGGCGTCAGGTGATAGCCGAAACAGTTCTGCACCACATCGCCCGCGCCAATCCCCGCCGCATGCAGAAACCGGCCCATCCGCCACCAGTCATGGCTGAGGCCGCCGGGTTCATAGATCGGTCCGGGGCTTTGGAACACATGGGCGGTATTGGTCACCGGAATGCCGCCAAAGGGCGGGGCCGCCTGCTGCCAGGCGCCAAGCTGCGATTTTCGCAAAACCGGCAATCTGGCCAGATCGTCCAGGCTTGCCACCGCGCCGATCCCGGGCAGGCAGGTATCGGGCGCGGCCAGAACCCGGGCAATCTGCGCCTGCAATGCGGCCAGATGATCGGCTGCGCGCTGATCCGCGCTGCGTGTTTCCAGAGTGTCGAAAAACTGTGTCACCGCATCCCTCATCAGTTCAGCCAGCGTTTGCGGCGGCGATAGGACCGGACATCGCGAAAGCTTTTGCGCCCGTCATCGCCCACACCCAGATAGAATTCCTTCACATCCGGGTTCTCGCGCAGGTCATCGGCGGGGCCATCCATCACCACCCGGCCGGATTCCAGAATGTACCCGTAATGGGCAAAACGCAGCGCCACATTGGTGTTCTGTTCGGCCAGAAGGAAGCTCACACCCTCCTTCTCGTTCAGATCCTTCACAATCCCGAAAATCTCTTCGACAAGCTGTGGGGCCAGCCCCATGCTCGGCTCGTCCAGAAGGATCGTCTCGGGCCTGGACATCAGCGCCCGGCCGATCGCCGTCATCTGCTGTTCGCCGCCCGAGGTATACCCCGCCTGACTTTTGCGCCGCTCTTTCAGGCGCGGGAAATAGCTATAGACCAGATCCAGATCCGCATCTATCGCACCACGCCCGTCCTTGCGTGTGTAAGACCCGGTCAGCAGGTTCTCTTCCACCGTCAGATGTTCAAAACAATGGCGGCCTTCCATCACCTGGATCACACCGCGTTCCACCAGCGCCGATGGCCCAAGCCCCTGAACCGGTTCACCGCGATACTGGACCGAACCCTTGGTGACCTCGCCGCGTTCCGAATGCAGCAGGTTGGAAATCGCCTTCAGGGTTGTGGTCTTGCCCGCCCCGTTGCCGCCCAGCAACGCGGTGATGCCGCCCTTGCGCACCTTCAGGCTGACCCCTTTCAGCACCAGGATCACATGATTGTAGATGACCTCGATATTATTGACCTCAAGAAGCGTTTCCGCCGCATCCGGGTCAGGGGTTTGTCCTTCCCCATGGGTCTTTGCATCCAGCATCCTGTGGCGCTCCCAGTTCGGCAGACATCGTTCAGATGCCCTGCCTTCTTCCTGTTCCAAATACGCATCTTCCCCGGCGGCCCGGATAAGCCGCCGGGGAATGTGTTGGTCAGCTGTCGTTGCAGCGCAGCTCGATATTGTTTTCGGCGGCATAGGCGGCGCTGTCTTCCTCGATCAAAGGCTGGGTGACACTGTCATCCGGCGCGATGAAATCGGTCAGGGTGACCCATGTGCCGGCTTCCGCATCCCATTGCTGCATCCGGGCCATGCCGGTGCCGCCATGATCTTCGCAGGATACGGCAAACTCCGGCCCGATACCGGGCATGCCCAGTTCTTCCATCCGTGCATTGGTTATGTTCAGCGCTTCCATCCCGTCGCGCATCATTGACGCGTCGATCTCGGCCACGCCGTGCATGTCCTGCGCGGCATGCGCTGCCTCGGCTACCAGCATCGCCGCATACATGCCCCGTGTGTACAGCACCGAACCCAGGTTGGACCCGTCACCGGCGGCCATGCCTGCATCATGCACATATTGCTGGATGTCATCGAACACCGGCAGATCGCCCAGAACATTCATGTTCAGCGCGCGATACCCGTTGGCGGCCATGCCTGCGGGCTCCACATCATGTTCAGCCCCGGCCCACCAGTTGCCAATGAAGTTTTCCATCGGGAAGCGGATATTGGCGGCCTCCTGAATCGCAACCTGGTTCATCACGCCCCAGCCCCACATGATCACATAATCCGGGCGCTCGCGGCGGATGGTCAGCCACTGGTTGCCCTGCTCCTGGCCCGGGTGGTCCACGGCCAGCTGCGTCAGCGTGAAACCATGCATCTCGGCCAGGGTTTCCAGCGTGCGGATCGGCTCCCGGCCATAGGCCGAGTTGTGATAGAGCAGCGTAATGGTCTTGCCTTCCAGCGAGCCATCATTTTCTGTGATCAACTGGTTGATGATCACGCTGGCCGCATCCCAGTAATTCGCCGGGTAGTTGAACACATGGCTGAACACCCGGCCATTGGCGGCAGAGGTCCGGCCATACCCCATGGTGTGCAGCGGGATGCCATCTGCGGTGGTGCGCGGGATCAGCTGATAGGTGATCCCGGTCGACAGCGGCTGATAGACCAGGGCGCCCTCACCCTTGGTGGATTCGTAGCATTCCACGCCCCGTTCGGTGTTATAGGCGGTTTCGCATTCGACAATGCGGGTCATCACGCCGCCGATGCCCCCGTCGCGCTGGTTCAGAAGCGTCATGTAATCCTGATAGCCGTCGGAAAACGGGATGCCGCCCGCGGCATAGGCCCCTGTCCGATAGGACAGATCGGGGAACACAAGATCCGCCAGCGCGGGGCTGGCCGCCATCATGCCGGCTGCGGCAAGGGTCAATAGTTTCTTCATCGGGGTACTCCTCCCATTTGGTTGATCCGATAATGGTGCCGGGCTTCGCGCCCGGTCGTATAGAGCGGCCCGCCCGTCAATGCGGGAAGGGCCACAATCTCAGTTTTTCCTTGGCCAGCGCCCAAAGACGGGCCAGGCCATGGGGCTCGACAATCAGAAAGAACATGATCAGCGCACCGACAATCACAAACTGGAAATGCGTCGAGATGGCGGTATCAAGCCCCACCGTATCGACCAGCAGAACCTTCAGAACCACCGGCAGCAGCACCATGAAGGCCGCCCCCGCAAACGCACCGAAGATCGAGCCGAGCCCGCCAATGATGACCATGAACAGAACCAGGAAGGATTTGCTGATGCCAAAAGCCTCCCCCACCTCGACCGCGCCCAGATAGACGGTGAACAGCAATGCGCCCGCAATCCCAACATAGAAACTCGACACCGCAAACGCCGTCAGCTTGGCCTTCAGCGGGCTGACCCCGATGATTTCGGCGGCGATATCCATGTCGCGGATCGCCATCCATTGCCGCCCGATGGACCCGCGTGTCAGGTTCCGCGCGATCCAGGCCAGCACAAAGACAAACCCCAGGCAGAACAGGTATTTCACCCAGGCCTCTGCATTCGGTCCGGTCACCGCCACACCGAATAATATCCGTTCCGGCGCGCTGATCTGGCCCGAGGCCGAATAGTTGTAGAACCACGGCACCTTGTTGAAGAGCCAGACAAGAAAGAACTGCGCCGCCAATGTCGCCACCGCCAGATAGAACCCTTTGATCCGCAGACTTGGCAGGCCGAACATCACCCCCACAATCGCGGTCATTACCCCCGATAAAAGCGTGACCGAGATCATGTCCATCCAGGGGAAGGCGGTCATCAGCTTGTAGGATGCATAGGCCCCCACCGCCATGAACCCCCCCGTGCCCAGGCTGACCTGCCCGCAATAGCCGGTCAGAATGTTCAACCCGATCGAGGCAATCGCATAGATCAGGAAAGGCAGCAGAATGGCGCTGGCCCAGTAATCATTGATCACGAAAGGGATGATCCCGAGGGCGACGAACAGGACGAAATAATAGCGATACCTGTCAAAGGCGATCGGGAAAGTCTGGTTGTCGGCGGCATAGGTGGTTTTGAAATCACCGGCTTCACGGTAAAACATCAGGCCGCCTCCTCTTCATCGAATGTCGGGATGCCGCGATTGGGCCGTTTGGCATATCCGGTCTGCTCGGAATAGCGGACCAGCCAGAGATAGGCGAAAAGCCCAAGACCCGCGCCGATCACCGCAAGCACAAGTGCCACCATCATCTGCCCGGTCTCGGCACGATCCACAGACAGCGCCAGATAGCCAAAGGCCCAGAACCCGGACCAGGCCACCACATTCAGAATTGCGATCAGCTTGGGCATCCGCCTACACCCTCTCGATGATTTTTTCGCCGAACAGGCCCTGGGGCCGGAACACCAGGAAGACCAGCGCCAGCACATAGGCAAACCAGTTCTCGGTCGCACCGCCGATCAGCGGGCCGATGGAAAACTCAAACAGCGCCTCGCCCACACCAATGATCAACCCGCCGACAATCGCACCGGGGATCGAGGTGAAACCACCCAGCATCAGCACCGGCAGCGCCTTCAGCGCGATCAGCGACAGCGAGAACTGCACACCCGATTTGGAGCCCCACATGATCCCCGCCACCAGCGCCACGATGCCCGCCAGCGACCAGACCAGAATCCACACGTAATTCAGCGAAATCCCGACGCTCAGCGCCGCCTGATGGTCATCGGCCACCGCCCGCATCGCACGCCCGTTCTTGGTGTATTGCGCATAGGCGATCAGCCCACCCACCAGAACCGCGGCAATCCCGGTTGCCCAGATATCCAGATTGTCGATGAAAAACCCGTATCCGAAGAGATCAAAGGTCGTCTGGTCAATCGCATCATTGATGCCCTGGGGCAGACCCACATCAAGATTGCGGATTTCCGAGCCCCACATCAGATCACTGACCCCTTCCAGGAAATAGGCCAGCCCGATGGTCGCCATGAACAGGATGATCGGTTCCTGCCCCACAAGATGTTTGAAAATCACCTTCTGCACGCACAGCGCAAACAGGATCATCACCCCCACGGTCAGCAGGATCGCCAGAAGTGCCGGCACCTCCCAGCCGAAATAATGCACATCCGTGCCGAAAATCTCGTTGATAAGATGGGCAAACGGCACCCGCCCGTCCTGAATGCCCACCAGCGTCATCGCGGCGAACAGCGCCATCACCCCCTGGGCATAGTTGAAGATGCCGGAGGCCTTGAAGATCAGCACGAAACCAAGGGCGACAAGCGAATACATCACCCCGGTCATCAGACCGTTCAGCGTGACCTCCATCGCGAAGACGAGTTGTTCAGGCATGGGGGCCTCCGACCGTTGTAAGGGGGGTGAAATGTATCAGTGGCATATCAGGTCTAGTCATGCGCCACCCCCAGATAGGCGTCGATCACATCGGGGTTGTTGCGCACCTCATCGGGGGAGCCATCGCCGATCTTCTTGCCGTAATCCATCACCACAACCCGATCCGACAGGTCCATGACCACGCCCATATCATGTTCGATGAGCGCGATGGTGGTGCCAAACTCGTCATTCACGTCGAGGATGAAGCGCGACATGTCCTCCTTCTCCTCCACATTCATGCCGGCCATGGGTTCATCCAGCAGCAGGATGCTGGGTTCGGCCACAAGCGCCCGGGCCAGTTCCACCCGTTTCTTCAGACCATAGGGCAGCCGGCCCACGGGGGTTTTGCGGATATTCTGGATCTCCAGGAAATCAATGACCTCTTCGGCCTTTTCGCGGTTCTCCACCTCTTCGCGCTGTGCCTTGCCCCACCACAGCGCCTGATCAAGGAATGTGGCGTTCATATGGTTCAGACGACCGGTCATGATATTGTCCAGCACGCTCATCCCGTCGAACAGCGCGATGTTCTGGAAGGTCCGCGCAATGCCCTGGCGCGCCACCTGATAGGGGCGCATCGCCGGGCGCCGGGCGCCGCGATACCAGACCTCGCCCTCCTGCGGATTGTAGAACCCGGAAATGACATTCAGCATCGAGGATTTGCCCGCCCCGTTCGGCCCGATGATTGCGCGAATTTCACCTTCGCGGATGTCGAAACTGATATCCTTGATCGCCACCACACCGCCGAAACGAAGCGTGATGTTGCGCATTTCCATCACCACGCCGCCGATCTGGCGCCCGTCTGCGGTGACATAGCCCTCAACACCCATATCTTTCATTCCGCTTTCTCCCGTGCCGCCTGACCAGAGCGGAAAATCAGCGCCCCGATCAGCCCGTAAACCAGCAGCGCAACAATGGCCCAGGTGACGCTGGTGGCCCAGACCCCGGGCATGCCATAGATCAGCGCCGCAACCCCGCAGACGCCAATCGCACCGCCCTGCACCGCCGCAGCCCCGCGGGCGATATAGCGCCCGGCAACCCAGGAGGCGGCGAAACCAAGCAGAAAGAACGCGATGGCAATCAGGCTCATTCGGCGGCCACCTTCTGATCTGTGACCTCATCGGCAATCTCGGCGTCACGAATTGCCAGCGTCGCGGCGATCTTGCCCTTGCGCCCGTCCTCATAGGTCACTTCGGTCTCGGTATAGACGCTGCCGGACCCGTCATAGAGCGCGGCGATCAGATCCTCGAATTTCTCTTCGATGATCCGGCGGCGCACCTTGCGGGTCCGGGTCAGTTCCCCGTCATCGGCATCCAGTTCCTTGTGCAGCACCAGAAACCGGTGGATCTGGCAGCCCGACAGCATCTCGTCCTGCGCCAAACTCCGGTTCACCTCTTCCACATGGGTCTGAAGCGTATCCAGCACCTGTGGATGCCCGGCCAGTTCCTGATAGGAGGCATAGGCGATATTGTTCCGCTCGGCCCAGTTGCCCACGGCGGTCAGGTCGATATTGATAAAGGCGGTGCAATGATCACGGCCATTGCCCAGAACCACAGCCTCCAGAATATTCGGGAAGAATTTCAGCTTGTTCTCGACATATTTCGGTGCAAACAGACGGCCATCCGCCATTTTGCCCACATCCTTGGCCCGGTCGATGATCCGCAAATGCCCGGTATCGGGTTCGATGAACCCCGCATCCCCCGTGGCCACCCAGTTATCCGCATCCTTGGTCGAGGCGGTGCTTTCGGCATTCTTGTAATATTCCACGAACACCCCGGGAGAGCGATAGAACACCTCGCCAGTCTCGGCGATGCGAATTTCCACACCGGGGGAGGGCACGCCAACCGTATCCGGGCGCACCTCATGATCGGGTTGCTGGGTGATGAAAACGCTGGCCTCGGTCTGGCCGTAAAGCTGTTTCAGATTGATCCCGAGCGACCGGTAGAAATCGAAAATTTCCGGCCCGATCGCCTCCCCCGCCGTATAGCCGACCCGCACCCGGGTGAAGCCAAGGGTGTTTTTCAGCGGGCCAAAGACCAGCATCTCACCAAGCCGGTATTTCAGCCGGTCCACCGCGCCCACCGGCTTGCCGTCAAGCAAAGCAGGGCCGACCCGTTTGGCGTGATCCATGAAATAACGGAACATGCGTTTCTTGAAATTGCCTGCATCCTCCATGCGGATCATCACATTGGTCAGCTGTGTCTCGAACACGCGGGGCGGCGCAAAATAATAGGTCGGCCCGATCTCGCGCAGATTGGACATCATCGTCTCGGGGCTTTCGGGGCAGTTCACACAAAACCCCGTCCACATCGCCTGACCGATGGAAAAGATGAAATCGCCAACCCAGGCCATAGGCAGATAGGCCAGCACCTCGTCGCCCGGGCGCAGATCATCAAATTCGGCAGAATTCTTGGAGGTGGCAATGATGTTTTCATTGCTCAGCACCACGCCCTTGGGCTTGCCCGTGGTGCCCGACGTATACAGCATCACACAGGTGCTGTTCCAGCCAAGTTCCCCCTCGCGGGTTATCAGCTCCCCCGCGAAACGTTCATGGGCGGCCCGACCCTCGGCCTGAATATCGGCCAGCGCATGCAGTTTGGAATGGTCGTATTTCCGCAGACCGCGCGCATCCTGATAGATGATATGTTCGATGCAGGTGACCGTTTCCTGCACCTCGATGACCTTATCGACCTGCTCCTGATCCCCGGCGATCACAAAACGCGCGCCGCAATGGCCCAGCACATAGGTCATCTCTTCGGCAACAGCATCCTGATACAGCGGCACCGGGATCGCCCCCACCTTCTCGGCGGCCACCATCGACCAGTAAAGCGCGGGCCGGTTGCGCCCGATAACCGCAATATGGTCCCCCCGGTTCACCCCAAGGGCCAGAAAGCCATAGGCAATGGCGTCAATCTCCTCGGCCGCCTCGGCCCAGGACCAGGTCTGCCAGATGCCGAATTCCTTTTCCCGGTAGGCGGGTTTTGAACCGAATTGCGCCACGTTCCGCGCCAGAAGCGCCGGAACAGATGCGGGAATACCCGCAGCCGCGGTTATATCAACCAAGTCATGTCCTCCCCTCGCCGGGCTGTCCCGGCACCACGGATCGCGGTTTTGTCGCGACTCTCTGCAGATTTATCGTGGCCCAAAATCTTTCGACGTCAACTTTTGCCTGACTTTTGCCCAAACCTAACGAATTGTAACAGCACCCCCAGCAGGCTTGACGGGCGCCCCGCCCCGGTGCCAGCGATGGGAAAGTGGAGGCAGCCCGGAATGGCACGAACCGACATCACCAGCCAGATGACCCGCGCGGGGCTGAACCTGATTCAGCAGGCGCTGACAATCTATGATGCCGATCTGCGGCTGGCGGTCTGCAACCGGCCCTTTCAAACCATGTTCGGCCTGCCAGAAACCCTGACCACGCCGGGCGCCCGGTTCAAGGACACGATCCGCTATCTGGTCGAACATGGCGAATATGGCGAGATCGACGACCCGGAACAGTTTGTGCAGGACCGGGTCGATCAGGCCCGCGATTTCGTGGCCCATTACATGGAACGGCAACGCTCCAACGGGCGGACGATCAGTGTCGAGGGCTCCCCCCTGCCCGAGGGCGGATGGGTCACGGTCTATACGGATATCACCGAGATCAAACGTCAGGAAAAACTGCTGCGCGCCCATTCCGAGGAATTGTCGGATCAGCTTCTGACCCATGCAGAGCGGCTGGCCCAGACCAACCGCGAACTGGCCGCCAGCAATGCGCAGATGGAAGAGGCCAAGCGCGGCCTGTCGGAGATGGAGGCGCGCACTCGTCTGACGACCGAAATGATGCCCGCCCATATCGCCCATGTGGACCGGGATCAGGTCTATACATACACAAACCGCCGCCTGTCGGCGCTTCTGCCCGGCCGGACCAGCGATATCGTGGGCCTGCATATGCACGAGGCGCTTGGCCCTGCCACCGCAGCACGGCTTTACCCACAGGTGGCCCGCGCGCTTGAAGGCACGCCGACGGTCCTGGAATTCACCGAACCTGAAAGCGGCCGTCGCATCCGCACCGCTTTCACCCCCGATCAGGGGTCGGGCGACACCATCGAGGGGGTCTATCTGCTCTCCACCGATGTGACCGAAGAGGCCCAGGCCCGCGCCGCGCTCAGCCAGACCCATAAACGCGAACTGGCCGCGCAGCTGACCAATGGTCTGGCCCATGATTTCGCCAATCTGCTGACCATCATTCTGGGGCTGCAAAGCCGGCTCGACAAACTGCCCCTGCCCCCCGGCGCATCCGAATTGACCGGCGCCACCGCCGCCGCCGCCCGCCGGGGCGGCATGCTGCTGGACAAGATCGCACGCATGTCCGGCCCGCGGGAAATCCACCCGGTTCCAACCGATCTGGCCGGGCTTCTGACCGCATTTGAACCTCTGGCGCGCGCCACCCTGCCCGATGCCATCACCCTGACCATCATCACCGATCTGGACCCGGACCGGCTGTTGCTGCTGGATGCGGGGTCGCTTCAGGACAGCCTGCTGAACCTTGTGCTGAATGCCCGCGACGCTTTGGGAGAGGCGGGCGGCGATATCACACTGCATGCCCGCACGGTGCCCGATACCTGGCTGGAAATCAGCGTTGCCGATACCGGCCCGGGGTTTTCCAAACCCGCGCTTGGCGCCGCGCTGGACCCGTTTTTCACCACCAAGGGTGACAAAGGGTCGGGCCTGGGCCTGTCGATGGTCTATGACCTGACGCAACTGGCCGGGGGCACGGTGAAACTGGCCAATACCCCTGCGGGCGCCGAGGTGACCCTGCGCCTGCCGCTGCGCCGGGCAGATCGTGACACCAGCACCCATCTGGTTCTGCTGGTCGAAGACAGCGCCGAATTGCGCGCCACGATCCGCGATATGCTGACCGATCTGGGCCATCAGGTGATCGAGGCCGCCAGCGCCGAGGAAGCCCGCGCGCTGACCGATCTGCCGGGTCTGGGCTGGGTTCTGTCTGACATCAATCTGGAAGGGGAGATCAATGGCGTCACCCTGCTGGAACAGATCGAGGTCATCCATCCCGATCTGCGTCTGGCCCTGATGACCGCACGCCCACCTGGTGATAGCCTGCGCCAGAAAGGCGCGGCCCGCTGGCCGGTTCTGTCGAAACCGGTGGATATCGCAGCGCTGAGCCATCTGTTTCACGCAGAGGCCGTGGCATGAGTGCGCTGGTCACGATACTGGATGACGAACCGCAGATCCGCACCCTCTTGTCCGAGGCCCTGACAGAGGCGGGGTTTCGCACCGCCGCCTATGCCCGCGCAACCGAATTCGAGGCCGCCTTGCGCAGCGCCACCCCGGATGTCTGCCTGGTCGATCTGGGCCTGCCGGATCGCGATGGTCTGGCTGTGGTGCACCGGCTGGCCCTTGAATCGGGGGCCGCGATCATCATCATCTCGGGCCGGGCCCAGGTTCAGGACCGGGTGACCGGGCTGGAACTGGGTGCCGATGATTACATCATCAAACCTTTCGACCCGGCCGAGGTGGTGGCCCGCGTCCGCGCCCGGCTGCGGCAGGGCAAATCCCGTGAACAGGCCGGTAACACCGCTGGTTTCAACGGCTGGACGGCCCATTTCGACCGCTATGTTCTGGTCGATGACGCAGGCGAGGAAATCGGCTTTTCCCATGCCGAGGGCGAAGTGCTGCGCCTGTTTCTGGACGCCCCCAAGCGCCTGATCTCCCGCCAGCAGATGCAGGAAACCCTTGGCGGAGCCGCCGGCGAAAGCTTTGACCGGGCCATGGATGTGCGGATTTCCCGGCTGCGCACCAAACTGCGCGAAGACCCGAAAAACCCGCAACTGATCAAAACCATCTATGGGGCGGGGTATATCTTTCTGGGCGATGTCAGCTGGAGCTGACGACAGATCACCCAGCCGAGGCATCAATGAATTCTGCCCGGCGCGCCCGGAAATAGGGCACCAGCGCCTTGCGAAAGGCCGCCACACGTCTGGACCGCCAGATATCCGCATGGGCCACCACCCAGATATCCATATAGGGCTGCGGCGGCAGCACCGGCACCTGCACCAGCCCGGGTTCGCTGCGCCCCAGAAACCTCGGCATCCGCGCAACACCCAGGCCTGCGCGCGCGGCCCCGATCACCGCAACCATATCGTCAAACCGGAACCGGACACGGGCGTTCGGATAGCGCTCCAGCGAGGCACGGGGCGGGCCAAGGGCCGAACTGTGGAGAATCCACTGCACCTCATCCGCCGGGTTTTGCGCAAGCGCTTCGGCCATCTCCGGCGCGGCGAAACTGGCGCTGTGCTGTTCCGCCAGGCGCAGACCGGTCAGGCTGTCACCGGGGTTGCGGCTGATGCGGATGGCGATATCGGCGGCGCGGCGGGACAGATCCAGCAGATCATTGGTCGCGCGGATGGAGACATCGATCCCCGGTTCGGTATCGGCCAGTTGCGCCAGAACCGGCGCGATATAGGGGCCGATCAGCAATTCCGGCGCGGTGACGGTCAGCGGACCGACAAGGGTCTGATCGTTCGAGGCCAGCTCGCGTTGCAGGGCCAGATCGCGCTGCTCCATCTCGGCGGCATAACGGGCCACCGCCCGCCCTGCCTCGGTCGGGTGATAGCCATCGCTGAGCCGGTCGAAAAGCGGCGTGTTCAATGCCGCCTCGGCCCGCTGCACCCGCCGGGCCACGGTGGTATAGGCCACGCCCACGGCCTGCCCTGCTGTCGCCAATGTGCCATGGCGCACCAGCATCAGAACCATATGCAGATCATCCCATCCCACACGCATACATGCATATTTGCATGCAATGAATGCAAAGACACGTGTTTTTGCATGCCGCGTGGCAAGGTAAGGTCCGGCCAGTCTCTCAGAACAGGAGGTCAGACCATGATCAACGCCTTTGCAACCCTCACCATCACCGATCCCGAGCAACTTGCGACATACCGTGCCGTTGCCGCCGGGGCACTGGCCAAACATGGCGGGCAGGTCGCGGCCGCCAGCCCCGATATCACCCGGCTGGAGGGCGGGGATGCCGCACCGGATATGGCCGCCCTTCTGCAATTTCCCGACCGGGACAGTGCCATGGCCTGGATCAACGACCCGGATCTGGCCGATATCCACGCAAGGCGACGCGGTGCAGGCCAATCCACCATCATCCTTCTGGGCTGAAGCATCGCCCATTTCATCTGCAACACATATGCAGTGCGCGTAGGGCATCGCCCGAGCCGAGGGGTGGGCGAGAAGCGCCCGCCCCATGGGGTCGGGTCGGGCGCTGCCCGGCGGTGCCGCCGGGCGGAAAGATGGTGTAGGGTGGTGCGGAATTTCAGGCCGAAGCTTTAGCCACCGCTCCCGGAGAGCGAAATCGTTTATTCTGCACCACCGCGCATCAAAACCCGCTGCAGGCGGAATTCCCGGGAATTCCATGTGGAAAACTCGGGTTTTCCACCCCCGCGGCGCATATGGCACAAGGATCAGGGCCTAAAGCGCGTCAAAGCGTGTCTCGAAACGCGAGCAGACGGCTCAGCCTCTCCCCGGGGCCAGCGTGGCGGCAGCCTCGGCCAGAATCCGCAGGCCCAGAACCAGATCCTCCTGTTTTGTGTCCTCATCGAACGCATGGCTGATGCCGCCGATCGAGGGCACAAACAGCATCCCCACCGGCATCAGATGTGACAGGTTCGAGGCATCATGCAAGGCACCGGATGGCATCGACCGCCAGGAACCGGGGCTGTGTTTTTCCGCCGCCGCGCGCAAGGCGGCCTGCATCCTGTCATCCATCGGTACGGGCACAAGATCATTGCGCAACTGCGTTGCCGCGACCGCCATCCCCGTCTCGGTTCCCACCTCGGCCAGAACGTCTTTGATCACCCGTTCCAGCCGGTCCAGCCGGTCGGCATCACCATCGCGCCATTGAATGGTAAAAACCGCCTGCCCCGGCACAACCGAGGATGCATTGGGATGCAACCGGAAATGGCCGATGGTCCAGACCGTATCGGGGGTGACCACATTGGCAAACCGCTCCCTCAGCAGGCTGGCGACCTGTACTGCCCCCTGAAAAGCGTCCCGGCGCAAATGCATCGGCGTGGTGCCCGCATGGTTCTGCTGGCCGGTCACGGTGACCTGCACCTGTCGCAGACCCACAATCGAGGTCACAACCCCTGCCCTGTCGCCGGACTGATCCAGCACCGGCCCCTGTTCGATATGCATTTCAAGAAAGCCGGTGAAGCGCGCGGGATCGACAAAGTGATCTTGCATAAGATGTGCCAGCCCCTGCCGCGCATCGCCAAAGCGTATGCCATCGGTGGACATGTAGCCATCGGCCTCGGCCAGCGGGGTGCGACCGGCCCAGATATCGCTTCCGGTCAACGCGCCAAAGCGGCCTTCCTCATCCTGGAAACTGACCATCGAAATGGCCGGGCCGCCTGCCTCTGCTGCCGCCCGGGCAATCTCCAGCCCGGCGATCACCCCATAGGCGCCGTCAAGCCAGCCGCCTTCGGGCTGGGTGTCGGAATGCGACCCGATCAACAGCGAGGGACCATCGGCCAGGCCGAACACATTGCCCGCCGGATCGATATGGGGGGTCAGCCCGATCTGCCTGATCTGCCCGGCCAGCCAGTCCCGCGAGGCGATGTCAGGTTCCGAGAATGCCCGGCGCACCACACCCGTGCCGGTCGTGCCAAAACTGCGCAGATAGTGCAGATCAGACAGGAAGCGGCTGGCATCGGGGGTCATGGCATGGCTCTGGTTCGGGAATTCCCCAAGACATGACAGCCTGATATGCTAAGGTCCAGTCATGGACATGACAGCATTGATCTTCTACGCGGCAATCTGCGGGGTGCTCAGCCTTGCAGGCCCCCGGCTTGGCGCACCGCTGATGCGGCTTGGAATTGGCGCCTGCGTCGGCGTGATTGCAGCAGCGATCCTGCCGGTGATCCGGGGCATGATGGGCTTTTGAACCGGTGCGCGCCGCATTGCGATGCCAAATTTCTGAAAATACCTATATAAGAACAGAGGGCTTCGCCCTGCCCGGCGGCGTCGCCCGGCAAGTGGGCTATAACAGCCGTTTGGGAATGCCCATCCAAAGCGATGGAGTATGATGCGGTCTACAGTCCCGGATCAAATCCAGATGATGGCCCGCTCTATTCCGCCGCGACCTGCCTCTCGGCCGCCTCGACCTTCACCGCCGAGAACTTGAACTCGGGGATCTTGCCATAGGGGTCAAGTGCCGGGTTGGTCAGGATGTTGGCTGCGGCCTCCACATAGGCGAAGGGCACAAACACCATATCGGGCGATACCGCCCGGTCGGCCCGCGCCATGATCTCGATTGATCCGCGTCTGGTGGTCAGGCGCACCTTGCCGCCCGGCTCCACCCCCAGCTTGCGCAAGGTCGACGGGTGCAGCGAACAATTCGCCTCCGGTTCCACCGCATCCAGAACCGTGGCCCGGCGGGTCATCGACCCGGTATGCCAGTGTTCCAACTGTCGCCCGGTGGTCAGGATCATCGGAAATCTCTCATCCGGCACCTCGGCAGGCGGGGTCACACGGGCCGGGGTGAACATGGCGCGCCCGGCACGACGGGGGAACCCATCGCCAAAGACAACCGCCTGCCCCGGATCGGTGTTCGACAGGCTTGGATAGGTCACCGCGCCCTCTGTCTCCAACCGGTTCCAGGTGATGTGATGCAGGGACCGCATCGACATTTTCATCTCATCGAAAATTTCCCGCGGATCGTCATAATCCCAGTCAAGGCCGATGCGATTGGCCAGATCGACGATGATCTGCCAGTCCTCCCGCGCCGCACCCGGCGCCTCAACCGCCTTGCGGGCGATCTGCACCTGACGGTTGGTGTTGGTGACCGTGCCCGACTTTTCCGGGAAGGCCGAGGCAGGCAGGATGACATCGGCGAAATTCGCGGTTTCGGTGACGAAAATATCCTGCACCACAAGATGATCCAGATGGGCCAGCGCCTTGCGGGCATGTTCCACATCCGGGTCGGACATGGCGGGGTTTTCACCCAGAATATACATGCCCTTGATCTCGCCGCGATAGACACGGTCCATGATCTCGACAACGGTCAGCCCCGGTTCCGGGTCAATCTCTGTTCCGCCCCAGATATGGCGAAACAGCTCCCGCACTTCATGGTCCCTGACCGACTGATAATCCGGCAGAAACTGCGGGATCAACCCGGCATCCGACGCCCCCTGAACATTGTTCTGACCACGCAGAGGGTGCAGGCCTGTGCCCGGCCGCCCGATCTGGCCGCATAGCAGGGCCAGTGAAATCAGGCAGCGGGAATTATCGGTGCCATGGATATGCTGGCTGACACCCATCCCCCAGAAGATCATCGCACGGGAGGCCCCGGCGTAATCGCGGGCCACAGCGCGGATCGTGGCCGCGTCGATGCCGCACAGCTCTGCCATCCGCTCGGGCGTGAAGGCGCGGATATGTTCGCGGAACTCAAAGAAACCTTCGGTGAACCCTTCGATGTAATTCCGGTCGTAAAGCTTCTCTTCCACGATCACATTCATGATCGCATTCAGCAGCGCCACATCCGTGCCGGGGCGGAATTGCAGCATGTGTTTCGCGTGACGTTTGAGCGCCTGACCACGCGGGTCCATCACCACCAGCGCACCGCCACGTTTGGTGAACTGCTTGAAGAAGGTGGCGGCGACCGGGTGATTTTCGGTCGGGTTGGCCCCGATCACAATGGCCAGGTCGGCGTTTTCGATCTCGTTAAAGCTGGCCGTCACCGCGCCCGAGCCGACATTTTCCATCAGGGCCGCGACCGAGGACGCATGGCACAGCCGCGTGCAGTGATCGACATTGTTATGGCCAAAGCCCTGGCGGATCAGCTTCTGGAACAGATATGCCTCTTCATTGGTGCATTTCGCGCTGCCGAACCCGGCCACGGATTTCCCGCCGTAGAATGAGCGCAGATCGGCCAGCCCATGGGCGGCCTTGTCCAGCGCCTCTTCCCACGTGGCCTCGCGGAAATGGGTCCAGGGGTTGGCCGGGTCCACATTCAGGCCCTTTTCGGGCGCATCCTCGCGGCGGATCATCGGTTTGGTGATGCGATGCGCATGGTGGATGTAATCGAACCCGAACCGGCCTTTGACACAGAGCCGGCCTTCATTGGCCGGGCCGTTGATGCCTTCGACATATTTGACCTTGCCGTCCTTGACCTTGACCGAAACCTGACAGCCCACGCCGCAAAACGGGCAGACGCTTTCAACCGCGCTGTCAATATCCTCACGGTCGCCGGTCTGATGGTCATCAACGACGCTTGCGGGCATCAGCGCCCCGGTCGGGCAGGCCTGCACGCATTCGCCGCAGGCCACACAGCTGCTGTCGCCCATCGGGTCATCGAAATCGAACACCGGATAGGCATCATGGCCGCGCCCGGCCATCCCGATCACGTCATTGACCTGAACCTCGCGGCAGGCCCGCACGCACAGCCCGCATTGAATGCAGGCGTCCAGATTGACCGACATCGCGATATGGCTGTCATCCAGAAGCGGAATCCGGTCACGTTCCATCGCCGGGAACCGGCTTTCGGTCACGCCATTGACCTCGGCCATGTCCCAGAGATGGGCAGAGGTGTCATGGGCATGGTCCCGCGCCGGCTGATCGGCCAGCAGCATTTCCATCACCATTTTGCGCGCGGTTTGCGCCCGGGTGCTGGCGGTCACAACCACCATCCCCTCAACCGGTTCGCGGATACAGGAGGCGGCAAGCGTCCGCTCCCCCTCGATCTCGACCATGCAGGCGCGGCAATTGCCGTCAGGGCGATAGCCCGGCGCGGGTTTGTGGCACAAATGCGGGATCACCAGACCCCGGCCATTGGCGACCTCCCAGAGGGTTTCGCCGGGCTGTGCCTCGACCTCAACGCCATCAAGCGTGAAGCGGATCGTGTCGGTTGTCATGTGCCTGTCTCCCAATCTTGCCCAGCTTATCGCAAATTCGGGGCGCTGAAAGGGCCAATTTCGCGACGTAGACAGGCCCAAATCCGGCAGACCCCGCCCGACGCTTGCGGGACCGGCATGGCAAAAAGGCAGGACATGGCGGGCAGATGGCCCGCCTTACATCAGATCATCCTGTTCCTCAGAGGCATCAATGCCCAGCATTTCCAGCCCGGCCTCAAGATGGTCGGCCATATGCGGCGTGCCGATCAGGTAATCGGCGGTTGGCGTTGTCGCTTCGGCCCGGGCGGTGTCCAGCGCTTCGGCAAAATCCTCAGGCTCGAAACTCCCCCGCCCGATCCACATGATGGCAACCAGTTCGGCCTGTTCATCGGTGTTCAGGGCCTCCAGAAACCCGCGAAACTCGCCTTCTGCGCGGTCCAGCTCGTGACCCATCAGAATGATCTGCGCCACCTTCCGTGTTGAAATGGCCAGCATGGTATATCCTCCTTGCGTGGTGTCTGACCCCCTTGTCGGCGCGACCGGCCCTCCCGTCTTTGATCTTGCGCAAGCCCGGGCCTATCGGAAGACCCGATAATACACCCAGTTTGGCAGAAACACACTGGCCCGGAACAGCAGGCTGAACAGGCGCGGAAAACTGCGCTGGAACTGGTCAGTGCCCATATGTTCGAAAATCTCCGCCGCGGCCTGTTCGGGTTCCATGATGAAGGGCATGGAGAAATCATTCTTCCCGGTCAGGCGGGTCCTGATGAAGCCGGGATTGACGCATTGCACCTGAACACCGGTCTTGCGCAGATCCGCATAGATCGATTCCGCCAGCGACATCAGCCCGGCTTTTGATGCCGCATATCCGATGGCACCCGGCAGGCCGCGAAACCCGGAGAGGGAGCCGGTCAGAACGATATGCCCCCGGTCGCGGGCGACAAAACCCGGCACCACATGGGCAAGGCAGCGGGCCGCCCCGGTCAGGTTGATGTCAAGCATCGCCTCCACCTGACCGGCGTTCCAGTCCTGTGCTTTTTGCGGCCAATAGACACCGGCGAGAAAGACAAACCCGTCAATCTCGCCCACTTCCCCGGCGGCGGCCCTGACCGAGGCCGTATCGGCGATATCAACCGGCACATATGAGGCCCGGCCCGGCAATTCGGCCACCAGATCCTGCAACCGTTCCTCGCCCCGCGCACTCAGCACCAGATCCACACCCGCCCGGCTGAGATGATGGGCCACGGCCCGGCCAAGCCCTTCCGAGGCCCCGACCAGCCAATAGCGTTTTCCGGTCCAGTCGCGCATATGGGTTTGTTCCTTTTAGAGGCGTGCCCTGACGGCCCGTTTCTGCACGGATGACCCGGACAGGTAAAGAGCGTTGCACATCCTGTGCACCCAACCCGCGGGCCGGTGCCGGATCAGCGCGATACCTCATCGGCGGGCGGCGTCGGGCGGGTGCGATACCGCCCGCCTTTCCACCATAATCTGAACGCCTGCCAATGGATCAGCGCAAGAACCCGGCGGGCCCCGAAAGGGCGCCGGAATGCAGCGCGAACCAGCCCCATGGAGGTGAGCGGTCTGCGCCGCCCCGTCAGCGTCGCAATCACCCCTTCATTGCCGGTGGCATAGTCGATCCAGATACCGATGCGATCCGCGCGAATGTCAAACCGGAAGCGATAGCGGCCCTCCACCGGCTGAAACGGCGAGACATGGAGGATTTTCCGCGCGCTCAGTGTCTCGGACCGGGTGATTTCCCGGTGATCGTCAAACGCGCAGAGATAGGAATGACGGTCCCCGAACGTGTTGGTGACCTCGGCAATGACCGCGCGCAATGCATGATCCGCATCATAGGCCAGCCAGAAACTGACCGGGTTGAACACATGGCCCAGCATCCGGGGCTGGGCCAGCAGGTATAGCGGGCCATTTGTGGCCGCAGCCAGACCATGGGTCGCCAGAACCTCCCGTGCCCAGGGCGCGCCCCGCCCCTGTTTCGGTGCACCGCCATGATCCTTGTCCCAAAGCGAGAACAGATTGCCCCTGTTCCGGCCCAGAAGGCGGGGGGGTGTCGCCTCCGCCTCCGGTGCAAACATCACATAGTCAATGCTGTATCTGAACGCGTTTTCAACCGCGCCGCGGCGACCGTGAAAGGTCTCCCCCGCGATATGGTCGATGCGCGGGGTCACGCGGCCAGCACCAATCTGTCCCGCAGCGCCATCGCCTCGACCACCTCGATGGCGCTGGCATAGCCGTCTTCATGGAAACCGTTTTTCATCCAGGCACCGCAGAACCATGTGCTGTTGCTGCCATTCATGCTGCGAATCGTATTCTGGGCCGTCAATGCCGCCAGATCATAGACCGGATGGCGGAAGATCGTGCTGTCATAGATCAGCGCCTCATCAATCGGGCCACGGCTGTTCAGCGTCACGAAAAGCGGGTCCGCTTTGGGGATCGGTTGCAGGCAATTCATCCAATAGGTCAGATCAATCGGCCCCCCGTCATGACCGGGACGTTCCGCGTAATTCCAGGCCGACCAGGTTGCCCGGCGCTGTGGCATCGCACGCGCATCCGCGTGCAGCACCGCTTCATTCGCCTGATAGCGCACCGCGCCAAGGGCAGCGGCCTCTGCCGGGCTGGGATCGGCCAGCATCGCCAGCGTGTCATCAGAATGGCTGGCAAAGACAATCTCATCGAACATCTCCCACCCGCCCCGGTGGAAAATTTCAGCCCCGCCCGCGACCCGGCGCACGTTCTGAACCGGGTGGCCCAGATGGATGCCGACGCCCTGCCGCCGCATCGCCGCCTCCAGACGGCTGACATAGGCGACCGATCCGCCCTGAACCGTCCACCATTGATGCTGCCCCGTAGCGCTTAACAGTGCATGATTGCGAAAGAACCGGACCAGCGCCTGCGCCGGAAACGCCATGATCTCTTCTTTCGGTGTGGACCAGATCGCCCCTGAAATCGGCGTCAGGTAATAGTCGCGGAACCAGCGGCCCATGCCCATCTGATCCATCAGATCGCCCAGGGTTATGGTGCAGTCATCCGCCATCCCCACAGCCTGCGCATTGAACCGCAGAATATCGCGCACCATACGCAGGAAACCGGGGCGCAGCAGATTTGATTTCTGGGCGAAAAGCGACCTGACATCGCGCAATCCGTATTCAATCCTGCCACCATCAATCGAGGCAGCAAAGCTCATATCGCTTTTGGCAACCGGCACGTCCAAGGCATCAAACAGCGCTGTCAGATGGGGATAGTTCGCGTAATTGAACACGATGAACCCGGTATCGACCGGCTGATCGCCATTTGCGCCGGCCAGAACCGTGCGCGCATGCCCGCCAAGTCGTCCCTCGGCCTCGAACAGGCTGACGGCATGGGTTCTCGACAGGTGATAGGCCGCACCCATCCCGGAAATCCCGCCCCCGATAACAGCAATACGGCGTGGCGCGGCGGCGGCAGTTTCAAATGGCACGGATGATTCCCCAAGCGCGTTTTTCAATCTCTATATGGGATTACGGGCAATGTCCCCTTGCGGATGAAACAAAAAAGAATGATCCGTGTTAGGCCATTGCGCGTATGGTCTGTATGCTTGTGATGAATGACCATAATGCACCTGCAAAGCTGCCGCCAAGCGTGATCCGGCAAAGCCGTGACACCGTGCTGGCAGCGGATGCGAAACCCGGGAAAGCCGTGACCATCGCACCAGAAGATGAGACAGATTGGGCCGGGCTTGTGCGTGCAATTGCCTGCCATCACGATCAGACGGCCTTTGCCGCGCTGTTCCGGCATTTCGCGCCAAAGGTGAAAGCGTTTCTGATGAAATCCGGCGCCGATGCCGGCCTGGCCGAGGACTGCATGCAGGATGTCATGGCAACGCTTTGGCGCAAGGCACATATGTATGACCCGTCCCGGGCCAGTGTGGCGACATGGATTTTCACCATAGCCCGGAACCGCAGGATCGACCTGTTGCGCAAATATGCCCGGCCTGAACCTGAAGACCTGCCCTGGGGCCCCGAAGCGGCCCCTGATCAGGCTGATGTGATCGCATTTCAGCAGGAAAGCACACAACTGGCAGATGCCCTGAAACACCTTCCCGAAAAGCAGCGGGTTCTGGTCGAACGCGCCTATTTCGGAGACCTCACCCATAGCGAAATCGCCGCCGAAACCGGTCTGCCCCTTGGCACGATCAAGTCGCGCATTAGGTTGGCGCTGGACCGGCTTCGGCACAATATGACGTGAAATGATATGATTGATGTAAACCACCAGATACCCGACGACCTTTTGATGGGCTATGCGGCAGGCGCCCTGCCCGAGGCTTTTGACCTGGTTGTCGCAACCCATGTCTCGCTCAGCGATGAGGCCCGCGCCCGGCTGGAAAGCTACGAGGCCATTGGCGGCGGTGTGCTGGAGACGATCGGGCTGGCCGATCTGGACGCGCATAGTCTGGAGGCAACCCTTGCGCGGATCACCGGCGACCCGATGCCGGAGATGACAGAGATTGCCCCTGCAACGGGCGTCTTTCCCGCGCCGCTGCGCCAGATGGTCGGCGGCGATCTCGACACGGTGAAATGGCGCCCCGTCGGCATGGGGGTGAAACAATGCGTGCTGCATACCGGCAAGGATGCCAGCGCAAGGCTGCTTTACATTCCCGCCGGTCAGGCGATGCCGATGCACAGCCACCGGGGCACCGAGATGACGCTGGTTCTGCAAGGCGCCTATGCGGATGAGGAAGACCGCTTTGCCCGCGGTGATATCGAGATTGCCAATGCGGAGACCCATCACACCCCCACGGCGGAACCGGGGGCGGATTGCATCTGCCTGATCGCAACCGACGCGCCGCTGAAATTCGACGGGATTTTGCCGCGCATCGCGCAGCCTTTTGTGGGGATCTGAGGCCTAGAATATCATCCATCTAATCCTCAACGCACATGCATTGCGCGGAGGGCAGCGCCCGAACCGAAGGGTGGGCGAGAAGCGCCCGCCCTGTTGGGGCGGGTCGGGCGCTGCCCGGCGTTGCCGCCGGGCGGGATGGTGCTGAGCGGGGTGAAATTTCAGACCGAAGTTATAAAACGCCCGTTTCCGACAGCTTGCCTGATATCCATGTCGCGCGCCATTCAATCTGGCGCGCAACATGGTTTATGCTGGCGGTCAGGAGGTCGCGCATATGTCCCAGGCTTTTCTCACACGCGTATCCGAAACCCTCAAACACATCCGGGAGGACGGGCTTTACAAGACGGAACGCCCGATCATCTCGCCACAGGGCGGGCATGTGACGGTCACAGAGGATGGCAGGCCGCGCAGGCTGCTTAACCTTTGTGCCAATAACTATCTGGGTCTGGCCGATCATCCGGCCCTGATTGCCGCCGCCCGCGAGGCGATGGAACATCAGGGGTATGGCATGGCCAGCGTGCGGTTCATCTGCGGCACGCAAGGCCTGCACCGCGCTTTGGAACAGGCGCTGGCGCGGTTTCTGGGCAAGGAAGACGCGATTCTGTTTGCCGCCTGTTTCGATGCCAATGGCGGGCTGTTCGAACCCCTGCTCGGCCCCGAGGATGCCATTATTTCCGATGCGCTGAACCATGCCTCGATCATCGACGGCATCCGCCTGTGCAAGGCCCGGCGCTATCGCTATGCCAATGCGGATATGGAGGAGCTTGAGGCGCAGTTGAAAGCCGCAAGGGCCGAAGGCGCGCGTACGATCATGATTGCCACAGATGGCGTGTTCTCGATGGATGGCTATCTGGCGCCCCTGGCCAAGATCACCGCCCTGGCAGAGGCTTATGACGCGGTGGTGATGGTCGATGATTGCCATGCGACGGGCTTCATGGGGCCTGAGGGGCGCGGCACCCCCCATCATGCAGGCGTCGCCGATCAGGTGCATCTGCTGACCGGCACCCTGGGCAAGGCGCTTGGTGGGGCCATCGGCGGCTATATCGCCGGGCCGCAACCGGTGATCGACCTGCTGCGCCAACGCTCCCGCCCCTATCTGTTTTCCAACGCCCTGCCGCCCGCGGTTTGCGCCGCGGGGCTGGAAGCCTTGACACTGGTCGAGGCGGGCGACGGGCTGCGCGCACAGCTTTTCGAGAATGCCGCCCATTGGCGGGCCGGTCTGACCGATCTGGGGTTCGACCTTCTGCCCGGCCAGCACCCGATCATCCCGGTGATGCTGGGCGAGGCCCGGCTGGCGCAGGAGATGGCATCGGCGCTTTATGCGCGTGGCGTTTATGTGGCCGGGTTCTTCTTCCCGGTTGTGCCCAAAGGCAAGGCGCGGATCAGAACCCAGATGAATGCCGCCCTGACCCGCGATGATCTGGATTTCGGGCTGGAGGCCTTTGCCGCCGCCGGGCGGGATGTGGGGGTGATCAGATGACCAATCAGATGCAGGCTTTGGTCAAACCCGCCCCGGTGGAAGGGCTGGAAATGCAGGCCGTTCCCGTCCCCGAGATCAAACCCGATGAGGTTCTGATCCGCATCAACAAGACCGGGATCTGCGGCACCGATATCCATATCTGGACCTGGGATGACTGGGCCGCGAAAACCGTGCCGACCCCGCTTGTCA
This sequence comes from Rhodophyticola sp. CCM32, assembly GCF_004751985.1. Taxonomy (NCBI): domain Bacteria; kingdom Pseudomonadati; phylum Pseudomonadota; class Alphaproteobacteria; order Rhodobacterales; family Roseobacteraceae; genus Rhodophyticola; species Rhodophyticola sp. CCM32. The sequence goes on along the minus strand of NZ_CP038492.1, from coordinate 3,686,413 downwards.
CCGGCCATGAATTTGCCGGGCAGATCGTTGAGATGGGCCGGAATGTGGAGGGGCTGACACTTGGCCAGCGCTGCTCGGGCGAGGGGCATCTGATCGGCAGGACATCGCGCCAGAGCCGGGCGGGCAAGTTCCACCTCGATCCGGAAACCCGCGGGATCGGGGTGAATGAACAGGGCGCATTCGCGGAATATCTGGCCCTGCCCGCGTTCAATGTGGTGCCCCTGCCCGATACGATTGATGATGAGATCGGGGCCATTCTGGACCCGTTGGGCAATGCGGTTCACACAGCGCTCAGCTTTGATTTGCTGGGCGAGGATGTGCTGGTGACCGGCGCCGGCCCGATCGGGATCATGGCCGCCGCCGTGGCCCGGCATGCAGGCGCGCGCCATGTGGTGATCACCGATGTGAACCAGGCCCGGCTGGATCTGGCAGGACAGGTGGCCGATCTGCGGCCGGTGAATGTCGCGCAGGAGGATCTGGCCGCTGTGATCCCCGAACTGGGCCTGCAGCAGGGCTTTGATGTGGGGCTTGAGATGTCGGGCAATCAGCGGGCGCTGGACCAGATGGTTGAAACGCTGGTGATGGGCGGGCGGATTGCGCTTCTGGGCATTCCGCCGGGCAAATCCCCCGTCGACTGGAGCCGGATCGTCTTCAAGGCGATCACAATCAAAGGCGTTTATGGCCGGGAGATTTTCGAGACCTGGTACAAGATGATCGCGATGCTTGAAAACGGGCTGGATGTGCGCCGGGTCATCACCCACCGGTTCAAGGCGGCGGAATATCGTGACGGGTTCGCGGCAATGCTGTCAGGGCAGTCGGGCAAGGTGGTGCTGGACTGGACCTGAAGCACCGGGCCATCTGCGGGAGAGGTATGTGGAATTCCCGCATCTCCGGGCACTCCCCGTATATCAAAAAAGACCCGCCGGGTGATCCCCGGCGGGTCTGTTGCTGAAAACTGTCGTGCCCTCTTACAGCGGGGGCGCAGACCAGGGCGGGGTCAGACCGCCTCGTCAATCCATTTCTGCAGGGCCGCTTTCGGGGCCGCGCCGACCTTGTTGGAGATCACTTCCCCATCCTTGAACATGAACAGCGCCGGAATGCCCCGCACACCCAGTTGCATGGGCGCGGTGGGGTTTTCATCCACATTCACCTTCACGATCTTGACCTTGCCGTCATACTCGCTTGACAGTTCTTCCAGGGCCGGGCCGATCTGTTTACAGGGGCCGCACCATTCGGCCCAGAAATCCACCACAACAGGGATGGTCGATTGCCGGACCTCGGCGTCAAACGTATCATCGGTGACGGAAACGGTGGTCATTGCTCGCTCTCCTCAAAGGCGCGGATCATTGATGTTGGAGGGTGAAGGTAGGAACCTGACCCGCCAAGGTCAAGCAGAGGCTGCCCTTTGCAACGCCGCCATGACGGAACTGTGAGGCAGCACCATCAGCGTTGCAGTCCGGGTCCAGAGGAGTGCCGTCTCGATGCTGCGGCCCGGATAAAGCGGGCTCAGCATTTCCGCATAAGCCCCCATCTGCCGCAACAGCCCCTCGGGCACATCTTCCGCCCGGGCCGGAACCGTGGCGTTCGATTTGAAATCAACCGCCAGAACGCGGGTTTCGGTCACGATCAGCCGGTCGATCACGCCAAACAACTGCACCGACAAGATGTCGCTCCAGGCGGTCAGCGGCACCTCGGCCAGGGTGTCAGGGGCGAAGACAGGGGCCAGGGCCGGGGCGGTCAGAACCCTGCTTGCCTCTTCCAGCAGGGCCGCCTGTTCCGGCTCCGGCACGTCTTCCTCCAATGCCAGAATGCCCGGGGCCGCCGCCGCCCATCCGGCCTCGGCCACGCCGGGCAGATGCTCCAGCAGCAGATGGATCAACCGGCCGCGCCGTTTCGCCTGATCCTCGGCCAGCCCGACGGTATCAGAGGCCAGCGCCTTGGCCCCGCCCAGATCAGAGGGCGCGCGGGCGGGCTGCATCCGACCCGTATCCGCCGCCGGGTGCCGCGCCCAGTCCGGCAACCCGGCGGGCGGCGGCGCGGCGACCGGTGCGGCATCCCCCGGCGCGGCCCAATCGCCGCTTTCCAGACGCAAGCCTGTCTCACCGAACATCGGCTGTGGCGCAGCACTCAGGGCCTCGGCGCTTTCGCGGATCATCCCGTACCAGCTTTGCCCCGCTGCCCGGCCCAGATCACCGGCGGCGGCCACGATCAGCCAGCTTTCCGCCCGCGTCATCGCCACATAAAGCAGCCGGTTGCGTTCTTCCGCCTCGGCGCGGGCCGCCGCCTCATGGGCGGGCCGCATCATTGCCGGGGCATCCGCCTTGGGCATCGGCCAGACCAGCGGGCCGCCTTCGGGCTCCAGCAGGCGAACACCCTGATTGCCGCTGCGCCGCTGTGCGCAATCGGGCAGGATCACAATCGGCGCTTCCAGCCCTTTCGCCCCGTGGATCGACATCACCCTGATCTGGTTTCCCGCCCGCCCCGGGTCGCGTTTGATGGTCACGTCATCGGCCTGCAACCAGCCGACAAATCCGGTCAGGTTGGGCACCTCCATCCGTTCATAGGCCAGCGCCTGACCCAGCATCGCATCAATGCCGTCTTCCGCCTCGGGCCCCAGACGGGCCAGCAGATTGCGCCTGGCATCATGGCGGATCAACACCCGTTCAAGCAGGTCATAGGGGCGCAGAAAATCCGCGCGGTCGCGCAGGTCTTCCAACAGCGCCACACTCTGCGGGAACGCCCCGGCCCGGCTTTGCAGGGCGCGCCATAAAAAGCCTTTGCGCCCATGGGCAAGATCGTACAGCGCCGCCTCGGACCAGCCCAGAACGGGCGACCGCAGAACACAGGCCAATGACAGGTCATCCTCGGGCGTGGCCAGAAACGCCATCAGCGCGATCAGATCCTTCACCGCCAGTTCAGCGGCCACGCGCATCCGGTCGGCCCCGGCAATCGGCAGGCCCGCCGCCTTGATCGCGGCGATCATCTCGTGAAACAGGTCTGACCGGCGCTGCACCAATATCAGAATGTCGCCGGCCCGCACCGCGCGGCGGCGGGTTTTGCCGTCTTCCTCAACGGTGATCATGGTCTGCCCGTCCAGCATCGCGCTGATCGCCTCGGCCACCCGGCGCGCCAGACGCACATGGTGATGATCCTCTTCCAGAAGATCGACCGGGTTTTCCCAGTTCGATGGCACCTGCTTTTCCGATCTGGCGATATGCGGCCAGATGTCGATCCGCCCGGGCAAAGCGGTTTTGAAGGCTGTATGGGTGACATCCGGCCCCACGCCTGCCGCCGCCGCTCCGCCCGCCACATGATCAACCAGCGCCAGAACAGGCGCGGCCGAGCGGAAGGAATAGATCAGTTCGCGCGCCTGGAACGGCGCGCCGATCTGGGCCAGTTGCCCGGCGAAATGCTCGCGCATCCGGTCAAACCCCGACGGGTCGGCCCCCTGAAAGGAATAGATCGACTGTTTCTTGTCGCCGACCACAAAAATGGTTCGCGGCGTATCGGCCCGCGCGCCGATACCGGCGGCAAATTCCTCGGCCAGTTTGGCGATGATCTGCCATTGGGCGGGGGCGGTATCCTGCGCCTCATCCACCAGAATATGGTCAATCCCGCCATCCAGACGGAACAGAACCCATTGCGCCACGCCCGGTGCCATCAGCAAGGCCCGGGTGCGGCGGATCAGATCGTCGAAATCAAGCCAGCCACGGGCCTGTTTCGCAGCGTCATAAGCGGGCAGGAACGCTGCGGCGAACTGGTGCAGCGCGGCGGTCTTGCCCGCCGATTGCAGGGCCCGGCGCTGCGGGCGAGCCGCTTCAAGGCGCAGCATGAAGTCTTCCAGTGGTGCCAGATCCGCGCCCATAGCTGCCCGTATCTGGGCATTGCCAAACGAGCCGATCTTGGCCGCATCCGGCGTCTTGGTGGCTGAGCCCGTCAGAAACACCTTTTCGAGTTGCGTCAGATCTTCAAGACCGGGGCGCAGCCAATTGATCCCCGCCAATATCCGATGGCTGTTGCCATAGGTCCGGCTTTCCGGGTCCAGATGCGGCAGCAACCTGTCACAAAGCGCCTGCTCACCGCCCAGAAAACACGGACCCAGAATATCTGCGGCGCTCAACCCCGGGTCGATCCCGAACCAGCCGAAAATATCCGCCCGGCTTTTCGGCGGCTCAACCCCGTCGCGATGGGCCAGAAGCGCGCGCAAAAGCCCGGCCATGTCATCGCCTGACAGATATTGCGCCACCGCATCCACCGCCGCCACATCGCCGCCAGCCGCCAGATCGCCCAGCACATCCTCGGCCAGCAGCATCTGCGCGCGTTCATCCATTTCGGTGAAGCCGGGCGACACCCCGGCCTCCAGCGGAAACCGGCGCAGCACCCCGCCGCAAAACGAGTGGATGGTCTGGATTTTCAGGCCCCCCGGCGTCTCGATCGCGCGGGCAAACAGCGTGCGGGCGCGCGACAGCAGGTCGGGCGTGATCTCTGCGGGGTCCAGCCCCAGATTGTTCAGCGCCTCTTCCAGCCCGTCAACCCCCATCATTGCCCATTCGCCAAGGCGCCGGAACAGGCGGTTCTGCATCTCGGACGCCGCCGCCTTGGTATAGGTCAGACAGAGAATGCGCTCCGGCGGCACCTCCTCCAGCAGCAGCCGCGCAACCCGGTCGGTCAGAACCCGGGTCTTGCCGCTGCCCGCATTGGCCGAAAGCCAGGTGGATTGCCCCGGATCGGCGGCAATGATCTGCGCGCGGGAGGCCTCATTCACACTCATCCGCCCACCTCTTCGGATTGGGGCGGGGTGGTTTCATCCCATTCGCCATAGCGCGCCAGATGGTCGTAATCACCCGCATAGCGCAATTCGGCCATGGCGCGGCGCGCGGTGTAGCCGGTGGCGGGTTCGGCGTAATGGGTCAGCAAGGCGTCGAACTCTGTGGCGATCAGGTCAATCTCGGCATCGGTGACCTCATGGGTCAGCAATCTGCCACCGCTGCCCAGCCCGATATAGGCGATCCGCGCGACCTGCCTGGCATCGCCAAAGGCCCCGCCCCGGGCCATCATCGCCTCCAGCCAGAGCTGTTTGTTGAAATAGCGCTCCTGATCGGCGGAGGGCACCGAACCGGTCTTGTAATCGTAAATCGCCAGCGCCCCGTCAGCGGTGCGATCCAGCCGGTCCGCCGTACCGCTGAGCGTGAACCCCGTTTCGGGGAAGGTGAGTTTCCCCTTTATCTCAAGCAGATGGGGGGCGGCAAAGGCGCGCCTGTCCCGCTCGGTCGTCACAAACCAGGGCGCGATGCGCGCCATGCGCGCCTGCCACAGACGCCGCGCCACGGGCCAGGGCACCTCCTGTTCCAGCGCCTCGGCGGTGAGGCGGTTGAACAGATCCTCTGCCGCCTCGGGCAGGCCCGCATCGGTGGCCTTGATGAAGCGGCGCAGGATCGCATGCAATGTCGTGCCCCGCAGGCGGGCATCAGGGGTCTGGCGCAGCGGGTCCAGAGGTTTCAGCCCCAGCACTTTCAGCGCATAGATCGCATAGGGGTCGCGCACCAGTTTTTCGATCTGGGTGACCGAAAGCCGGGCGGGCCGCGCCGCCACGGGCGGGCAGGGCGACGGGCGCGGGGCCGGGTCAACCGGGGCCTCAGGCGTCCCAAGCGCCTCGGCCCGGGCCAGCCAGATATCCCCCCGCGCCCGCATCTCTTTCAGGGCCGCGTGCGCGCCCTCGCCGGTCCCCTCCATCAGGTTCAGCAACCGGTTCAGCCAGCGCGAGGGCACGGTTTCGGTCTCCGCATCCCGGCGCGACCGGCTCAGCCAGACCTCATTGCCCGCCACCGCCTGCTGGAAATCATGGGCGGACAGGCCGATCTGCCGGTCCGGCAGGCGCAACCCGGCTTCGGCCCGCATCGCCCGGTTCAGCCAGGGGTCGGCGCCGGGGGCGGCGGGCCAGATACCTTCGTTCAGCCCCGCCAGTATCATCAGATCCGCGCCCTGCACCCGGGCCTCCAACGCGCCCCAGATCATGATATGCGCATGGGGGCGGACGGGGTTGCGGGCCTCCGCGTCCTGCAAAACCGCGCTGATCAGGTCCCGGTATTCCACTGGCGTCAGATCACCCCCCGCATCCGCATCGGCCGCAACCGCCTGCATCAGACGCCCTGCCGTCTGGCCGTCTTCACGCTCCCATAGCGCGCCGGTCCGCGTCTCTGCATCATCGCCCGGCCCCGCGGCCAAAGCCCCGGCCAGCGCCAGATGCCGCGCCACATGATCGGCAAATGGCACAGCCCCGATAGCGGGGTCCACCAGCAGCAGATCGGCAAGCCAGACAGCCCAGTCCACAGCCCCCGGATCACTGTCGCGCGCCCCGGCCCAGACCATCAGATCGGCACGCTCCAGATAGGGGCCACCGCCGCGCAGCACCTGCAATTCCAGATCGCGGCTGCGCAGCAGGTGCTGGCCCCGGCCATCGCGGCCCGAATGGCACAGCGGATGCTTCAGCAGCACCAGCAGCGCTTCGGCATTTGGGCGGGTCGCCATCGCCTCGGCCACATGGCGCAGCAGACGCCCCGGCGCGGTCAGCGCCACGGGCTGCCCGGCGCTGTCATCGGGCAGGATCTGCCAGCGGTCCAGCGCGGCGGTCACCTGCCGGGTCAGGGTCCGGTCGGGGCTGATCAACGCGGCGGTCTGCCCGTCTTCGGCGGCCTGACGCAGGCGCAGGGCAATCGCGGTCGCCTCGGCCTGGGGCGTGGGCGCCTCGATCAGCGTCAGACCGGCCACCGCCCCGGTCAGATCACCCAGTTTCGGACCTTCCTCACGCCACTGATCGGTCACCGGGGCCGGGCGCAGGGCAAGGGATATCAACCGGTTGCGCAGCGGATGCGGGGGTGAGACCGCACCCCAGACCGGCACTGCCCCCGGGGCCAGCCCCAAATCGGTGGCAAAGCGCCCCAGACGGTATTGCGGGTGATCCTCCCCGCCCAGACCCATGGCGCGGCCCTGCAACAGACCCTGCCACACCGTATCGGGCATGTCATAATCCAGCCCCGGCAGCACCACCGCCCCTTGCGGCAGGCCCGCCACCGCCCGCATCAGCCGGGCCGTCACCCCGCGCGACCCGGTGGAGCCTGCCACGATCACCGGATGATCCGGCGGCGCGGTCTGCCAGAGCCGGGCCAGCCGGTCAACAATGGCCGAATGGCGCGCCTCGACCGTCAGGCTGTCATCGCCCGCGAAAAACGGCGCGACGATGGACAGGAACGCCTGACTGCGTTGCCAGTGCTGCGCATGATCACCCACATCCAGATTATGGAGCATCCCGGGCGTTACCCGTTCTTCCTGCATCTCCCCCATCAGATCGGCCAGGCTGTCGGCCAGCGCATAAAGTGCCGCGCGCGGCGCCAGATCGGGGCGCTGATCCAGCAGCCGGGCAATCAGCTGGCTGAGTTGCAGGCGCTCCCTAAGCGGTGACATCGCCGGGGGCAGCCCGGCCATATCCGGTCGCGCGGCCAGATCGGTCACCGGCCGGATGCGGGGCAGAAAGCTGGCCCGGCGCTGTGCAAACTGCGCGGTCAGGCGGCGCTGCATGCGGGCGGTGTTGACATAAATCTCAACCCGCGCCAGCGCCTCGGGCGGCTGACCCTGCAAACGGGCCTCGACCCCGTCGATCAGGGCGGCGGTGAAATCAACCCCAAGCGGGGTGGCGAACAGCCGGGGTTTGTCTGTGGGCTCAAACAGCATCTGCGCCCCGCAGCATCTCTTCGGCCAGGGCGATGCCGCCGGGATGGCCCACATCCGCCCAGACCCCGGAATAGGGGAGGCCGAACAGCCGCCCCTCGACGATCAGCTTTCGCCATATGACCCACATGGAAAACGGCCCCGGCGGGGTGGTCTCAAAAACCGCCGGATCAAGGATTTGCGCGCCGGTCCAGACCAGACCGGATTTGTCCGGGGTGATCTGCCCCGTCCCGGCCAGCGCGAAATCCCCCCCGTCCTTGCGCCCCACGGCCCGGGTCTGCGGCACCAGCAACAGCAACCCGCCCATCCGGTCCGGCCTCCAGCCTGCGGCAAGGGTGTTGAGCGCGTTATCCCCCCGCCAGACCGCATCGGAATTCAGCGTCCAGAACGGTATTTCGCCCAACAGCGGCAGCGCATTGCGCACCCCGCCGCCGGAATCGAGGATCTCCGGCACCTCATGCAGAAACCGGACCTCCGGCGCATCCGCCAGATATGCGGCCAGTTGATCGGCCCGGTAATGCCCGTTCACCACGATCCGGCCGGCCCCCGCATCCCTGGCCTCGGCCAGGGCATGGTCGATCAGGGGGCGCCCGGCCACCTTGATCAGGGGTTTGGGACACGCAGCCGTCAGCGCGCCCATACGGGTGCCGAACCCGGCAGCCATGATCATGCAGGCACGCGGGGTCATCGGGCGGGGACTTTCGTGTAATGGTCCAGAAGCAACCCCACCGGGGCCTGCAAATCTGTCAACCCGGCATGACCCGCTGCCCGCCGGATATGGCCCGCCACACGCGGCATATGGCGCAGATATCCGGGTTTGCCATGGGTTTCTGCCAGCCGGGCAAAAACGCCCAGAATGCGCAGGTTGCGTTGCAGCGACAACAGCGCGCAGCGCAGGGCAAACTGGTCCGGGTCAACCCCCAGCGCTGCCGCCTGCCGCGCAATCAGCTGCCCGCGCAGCGCCGGTGACACATCCCGCCGCGCATCATCCAGAAGCGAGATCAGATCATAGCCCGCAGGCCCGATCACCGCGTCCTGAAAATCCAGCAGGCCGATCCGGGCATGACCTGTGCGATCCGGCAGCCAGATCAGGTTTTCCCCATGGTAATCCCGCAGGATTGTCACCCCCGGACCTGCGGCATGGCTTTGCAAAAGCGTGAATAATGGCCCCGAAATCTGATCCCGCAGGGTGTTGGGCTGCGCGCCGGATGGCATTTGTTCAAAGGTCACGGCGATCATCCCCACCATGCGCTCCGGCGTCAGGCGGGGCAGATCAGGCGGGGGCGGCAGACCGGCGAGATGGGTCGAGAGATCGGCAGCGGCGGTGTAAAGCTGCGCCTCACCCGGCGGGTCATCGGCCACCCGCCGGGCGATCAGATCATCCCCCAGATCCTCCAGCAGCATCAGCCCCGTCTCTGGCGCCGTGGCCAGAACATGCGGCGCCGACAGGCCATGGCCCGTCAGATATCCCGCCATCGCCTGAAAACTGTCACAGGCGGCACGATCCGCAGGCGGCGCGATCATCAGCACAGCGGTTTCTGGGCCAGCACAAAGCCGCAGATAGCGCCGGGCCGAGGCATCGCCTGCAATCTCCTGCCGGCGCGCCCCGGCCCATCCGGCCTGCCGCAGAAATCCCTGAATATCCACGTTCATGGGCTCTCCACACAGCGGGTCAGCTTTGCCGCCAGCGGGCTGGCAGGCGCGGCGGAATGGAGCGTGATGATCCGGCTGTCTTCGGGTTTTGCGTCGGGTGCGAAATGCAGCATGACCGCGTCATCGGGCCAGTGCCCGGACAGACGGTCGGGCCATTCGATCAGGCAAAGCGCATCGGCAAAAGCCTCTTCCAGCCCCAGTTCCAGCGCCTCGTCCGGGCCGGTCAGCCGGTAGAGATCGCAATGCCAGATTTCCAGATCTCCGGCCTGATAGGTTTGCACAAGGGTGAAACTGGGTGAGGGCACATCCTCGGTAATGCCATGTTCTGCCTGCCGGGCCTGTATCAGCGCGCGGGCAAAATGGGTTTTGCCGCTGCCCAGATCACCGCTGAGAAGCAGAACATCGCCCGCCCCCAGCACAGCGGCGATCCGAGCAGCCAGCGCCGAGGTCCCCTCCGGGCTTGGGCTGTGCCGAGCCGCAAGGGCGGGCATATCGGGGGAAAGGGGGGTGCGCCGGGACATGGTGGCAGAGTTTAGCCAAGCCCGGGCCACCCGCAACCGCTACCTCGGCGGAAGGTGGTTTTCGGATGTTCCGGTTCAGTCTTCGGCGACGGCGCGGTCGGGTCGGTCCTTGACCGGGGCAGGGCCGGTGACCGGGGCGGGGCCGGTGATCGGGGCGGGGCCGGTGATCGGGGCAGAGTTGGCCGAAACCGGCAGGAAACTGACCATCATCGCCCCGGCTTTGAGCGGGGATATCCGGGTTTCCACCACCCGGCCATCGGTCAGCACCACATCGTCAGACCAGGTGACACGATCGGCTTCCTGACCGGCAAAGGTACGAATATCGCCCCAGACCGGCGTGGGCTGCGCCGCCTCCTGCCAGAGCCGCGTTGCCTCGACCAGCCCCATCATGCCCAGAATCTCGCGCGGGTCATTGCCCCAGAGCGCAGCATAGGCATCATTGCTGAGGATCAACTGGCCGTCTTTCGAAAACACCGCAAGCGCGGCCTCTGTTTCATTCAGAACCGCCTGATAGAGGTCAAGATCAGCGCGGAATTGCCGGGTCAGCGACACTTCGGAACTGATATCCTCGAACATGAAGGCCACCGCCCCATCCGGGTGCGGGCGCCCGATCACGCGATAGGTCTGACCCGTCGGCAGGGTCCACAGCTCCTGATAGCTGCCATCCTGTGCGGCCTGTTCCAGCTTTGACAGGCTCTCGCGCCAGGCTTTGTAATTCTTCGGCTCCGGCATCCGCTGACATTCCCGCAACTGGTCAAGGAATGCGAAAAGCGAGGGCCGCGAGGACAGCCATTCAGGGTCCAGTGTCGACAAGGTCAGCAAGGCCGGGTTGAACAGCATCAACTCGCGCTTCTTGTCGAAAATCGCCAGTCCGATCGGCAGATGGGCAAAGGTTTTCGACAGGGTCTGAACGAAATTCCGAAGCCCGGTTTCGGCGGCCACAAGCCGGTTGATGGACCGCGCTGCAAACAGCGTACCGGTCTTTTCCCGCGTCATCGAGACATCAAACCAGCCCGGATCAATCTGATCGGTGAATGCCAGCTGACAGCGCCGGCTGGCTTCCGGTTCGGGCGGCGGGTCCAATTGTTCGGCAAACAGCCTGCGGATCGGCCAGACAAGCGGCCCGTCGATATCCGCAGTTCTGCGGACCAGCCGAAAATAGGCCGCGTTGGCCCAGAATATCTGATCATCCGGCCCTTCACGCCACATCGGTACGGGCAGAAAATCCAGCGCCGTGCGCAACCCCTGCATCTCGGCCTGGATCTTGTCGAGACTGCCTTTGTGGACCGTCTGGCGGGCGCTGCTTTCCTGGGCCGTGGCCACGGTGATTGTCAGCATCTCACCGGTGATCTGCCCTGACACCGACAAGGCATCACTGCCCACATGACCGATCAGCATGAACCCGTCACCATGCGCGTCAAGCGCGCGCATCGCCTGTGGAATATCCCGGTGCAGGGGGGTGAGCCCCTCAATCAGCCCGGCCCAGGCCCCGACGCGATCCTCCCGGTCAGAGATAAAGCATTCATCCTCATCCAGGTCCGAGATCAGATATCCGTCCCGAAACACATAGATGCGTGGCGCATCCAATCCGCCCAGGATACGCTGGCCGATATACCCATTGCGTCTGCGCCAGATCATCTGGTTCAGCATCAATGCGATCGAGGCCGCCAGAATGCAGACCCCGGTCAACAGCACAACTGTCATGATATCCGGGCCGCCCATATGCCCCCCTGCCGAAAATTCCATCCGGCAACCAAACGGCAGAAGGGTTAACGATGCGTTAAACGGGAAACGGTTGATTGGCGCCCAACGGCGCGCTGGCCTCATTGGCCAGCAGGCCAATCGCGTCATCCGGCCAGCTGACCACAACAACGGCACCGCGTTTTTCGCCCCTGTCCTCGGCTGGCAGGAACGGATCATAGGCGTTCAGAAACTGCACGGTGGCGCCTGAACGTTCCAGAAGCGTCTTGGCAATGAACAGGCCAAGGCCCATCCCCTCATATCCGGGCCGCTGGTCGGTTTTGGGGCCTGACCGCCGGCGCAGAAACGGATCCCCCAAACGCCCCAGAAGATCCGGGGGAAGCCCGCGCCGTCATCGACCATCCGCAGACCGATCCGGCCATCGCCCCAATGCCCCTCGATCCAGACCCGGCTTTCCGCGAAATCCACCGCGTTCTGAACCAGGTTGCGCAACCCGTGGATGATCTCGGGCTTGCGCCAGATGATCGGCTGCCCTTCGGGCGCGCCCTCATCGGCCTGAAACTCATACCGGATATCAATGCCCCGGTCTTCATGAGGTTCGGCCGCCTCGCGCATGACGGCGGCAAAAGGCGCGCTGCGCATATGCAGATCATCCTTGCCCGCCCGGCCCATGGCCCGCAGGATATCGCGGCACCGGTTGGCCTGTTCGCGGATCAGCGTGGCATCCTCCAGCAGTTCGGGCCGGTCCGCCAGTTCCTCCGCCAGTTCGGTCGAGACCAGTTTGATCGTCGCCAAAGGCGTGCCCAGTTCATGGGCCGCGGCCGCCACCACGCCGCCCAGATCGGTCAGTTTCTGTTCCCGGGCCAGCGCCATCTGCGTTGCCAGCAGCGCCTGGGTCATGGAATGGGCCTCGCGGGTGACCCGGCGGGCATAGGCAGACAGAAAAATGATCCCGATCACAATCGCCAGCCAGAAACCCAGAACAAACAGATCGGGCAGCGCCAGAACCACACCTTCGGCAGAGCGGAGCGGAATATAGACACCCACCAGAAGTGTGATCATCATGATCGCCATAAACCCCAGAAACAGCGTGGATCGAAGGGTCAGCGCGGTGGCGGAAATCGTGACCGGTGCCAGAATCAGCAAGGCAAAAGGGTTGTTCAGCCCACCGGTCAGAAACAGCAGGAATGACAATTGCGTCAGATCGAAAAGCAGGGTCAGCATCGCGTCCCGGTCGCTGAGCCGCTGGTTTTCCGGGAAGATCGTCATCGCGATCAGGTTCGAAATCACGCTGGCCCCGATGGCCAGAAAACACAGGCCCAGTTCAACCCTCAGACCCAGATAGAGGCTGACAATCACCACCGTGGTCGTCTGCCCCAGGATCGCCAGCCAGCGCAGCACCAGAAGCGTGCGCAGCCGCACCCATTCGCTGCGCGCATCGCCGGAAACGAGGGTCAGGGACGGATCGGGAATAGAGGCCATGGCGAACGAGGCTTTCTGTCACAGGCGCGCGATCGTGAATTGATAGTCGGTCAGGCTTGGTTGATCAACGGACCGCATATATCCAGGAGGACAGGATGACCCGTATTTATGCCATCAGTGCCGTCACTCTGATCGCCGCCATGCTGGCCGGGATTGCGCTGGTGATCTATCTGAACCGGGGTCAGAACAACGCGAATGCCGATCTGTATGGCCATTGCCGGGCAACGCAGATCGCCGGCGGGGCGGACAGCATCGGCGGCCCGTTCGAACTGGTCAATGCAGCAGGCGAAACCGTCACCGATGCGGATGTGATCACCCGGCCGACGCTGCTGTATTTCGGCTATACATTCTGCCCCGATGTCTGCCCGCTTGACACCGTGCGCAATGCGGATGCCGTAGATATTCTGGCCGACCAGGGGATGCCGGTGACATCGGCCTTCATCTCCATTGATCCGGGCCGTGACACGCCGGACGTGGTGGGGGCCTTTGTCGGCAATGTGCACCCCGACATGATTGGCCTGACCGGCACGCCGGAACAGACCGCCGCAGCCTCCCAGGCCTATCGCACCTATTACCAGGCCCATGACACATCAGATGAATTCTATCTGGTGGATCATTCCACCTTCACCTATCTGGTGATGCCAGAGGATGGGTTTGTGGAATTCTTCCGGCGTGAACTCTCGCCTGCGCAACTGGCCGAGCGGGTCAGCTGCTTTGTTGAGGCCGGGTCGTAAGCACAAATTGACCTCTCGCAATAATTGCGCGTATGAGGGTTAAATTGCGCAACTATCGGAGGATGCCGCATGTCTCAGGAACGCAGGCTACGGGAGATCGGGCCTGACAAGTCCCTGCTTCTCGTGGATGATGACGAGCCGTTTCTGCGCCGGTTGCAGCGCGCCATGGAAAAACGCGGCTTCGAGGTCGAGGCGGCGGGCTCTGTCGCGGCGGGCGGCGCGATTGCCACGGCGCGGCCCCCCGCCTATGCGGTCATCGACCTGCGGCTGGAAGATGGCAATGGCCTCGATGTGGTTGAGATTCTGCGGGAAAAGCGCCCGGATTGCCGGATTGTGGTGCTGACGGGCTATGGCGCGATTGCCACGGCTGTGGCCGCCGTGAAGATCGGCGCCACCGATTACCTGTCGAAACCCGCCGATGCCAATGACATCACCGCGGCCCTTCTGGCGGCCGAGGAAGAAATGCCGCCGCCGCCGGAAAACCCCATGTCCGCCGACCGGGTCCGGTGGGAACATATTCAAAGGGTCTATGAGCTGTGTGACCGCAATGTCTCGGAAACCGCGCGGCGGCTGAACATGCACCGCCGGACCCTGCAACGTATCCTGGCCAAACGGTCCCCCGGTGAGATATGGCGCGCTGGCCGTCGCGGCTCTGGCGCTGGCGGCCTGTGTGCCCGGCAATAGCGACACCCCCATGGCCCTGCCCGCCCCGCTCAGCCCTTCGGCCATCGGGTTGCAACCGGCGGGCAGCCCGCTTGAGATCAGCTTTGGCCGCGCCCGGGAGGGCGTGATCGAAACCGTGTCGCGCCTGCTTGGCGCAGGCCCGGTGGAGATCACCCGGCAGGATGAATGCGGCGCAGGCCCGGTGACCGCCGCGCGCTGGTCGAATGGCCTGACACTCAACTTCACCGATGGCGATTTCCGGGGCTGGGTGCTGAACCAGCCGGGGCTCCGCACCGCACAGGGCCTGTCTGTGGGTCAGCCGCGCGACGCATTGGGGGCCGTGCAGACCACGGAAACCTCGCTTGGGAGCGAATTCCGGAAAGGCGGCGAATATGGCCTTCTGGGCGAAGACGGCAGCGCCATTGACCTGATCTGGAGCGGCACGACCTGTTTCTTTCGGTGAGGAAGAGCGCCTTGGACCCGGACCTCTCCTGAGCCGTGATCACACCAATACGGCGAGACATAATAGCGTCCGGTTGCGCATATAGAGCAGAGGGCCGCGCCCGAACCGAGGGGCAGGAAGCGAAGCACCCGCCCCGTGGGGGCGGTACGGGCGCTGCCCGGCGGTGCCGCCGGGCGGGAAGATGCCAAAGTCGCGCCCCAAATGAGAGCCTTAAGTCATAAAGGCCTGCTTCCCATGTCTTCGCTGAAAACTCCGCAAACCCGCTTTGCAGGGTCAGACAGCCGCCTCTAACATTCCGCCGCGCAGGCGACCAGCCAGTCTTCAAACACCTTCACCCGGGCGGGCACAGGGCCCGGCTGGCGCAGGATGTAATAGCCCAGTTCCGCATCGCATTGCTGCCGCAACAACACCAGCCGACCCTCTTCGATATCCCGTTCGACCACCGCGTAGGGCTGCATGCTGACCCCGGCGCCGGCGCGACAGGCGGCCAGAACCAGCGAGTTTGACATCAGCTTGGTTGTCGAGAGGGCCTTTTCCTCCAGCCCCTGGGCCCGGAACCAGGAAAAGAACTCGCCAAAGCTGGTGTCGATGACCCAGGGCAGTCTGGCCAGCATCTGTACCGCGTCCGGCGCCGCCGGGTCATAGCTGTCAGGCAGTTGCGCGACCACAGAGGGATGCGCAACCACGGCCTTGTTGGCCGAGGTCAGAAACCGCGCCTCCAGCCCCGGCCAGGTTCCGCGCCCATAGCGGATCGCCAGATGGTGGCCCTCGCGCCGCAGATCGCGCACCCGGTTATCGGGCGTGATCGTCAGCGGGATATCGGGATGCGCGGACCAGAAACCAGACAGGCGCGGCATCAGCCAGTTTTCGGCAAATGTCTGGGTGGTGGTGAGCGAAATCGGCCCCTCTTCGGCGGCGTCCATCAGGGTGCGAACGCCCGCCGCGATCTCGGCAAACCCGTTGGCCAGATCATTGGCCAGCCGCCGCCCCACAGATGTGGGCACCATGCGCTTGCCTTCCCGTTCGATCAGGGACTGGCCGAAATGGCTTTCCAATGCACGCACATGCTGCGCGATGGCCGCATGGGTGACGTTCAGCGTGCGGGCGGCGGCGGAGTAATTCTCCAGCCGGGCGGCGGCCTCGAACGCGCGCAGCGCCGAGAGGGAGGGGATATCACGCCAATCCATACCTGTAACCTCAGCTTACATGTGCAAGCTATTGCTGACTCGCCGAACCAGGTCAAGCCCGGCTATTGTGGGAACAGATCACATGGAAAGGAACAAGCCATGCTTCGCCTTTACGCTGACAGTATGAAAACCGCCTTACGGCAGAGAAAATGGGATGCGCCGGATTACTGGCGCCAGATGGAAGACCCCCCCAGGTCGCGCCTGCCCCAAAAGCAACGTGACCAGCGCAGCATGCGCCGCTGGCTGCGCGACACCGGTATTTTGTGATCCCATCTTACACCGGCAACAACTGATCCCTGTGGCGGGCCGTTATGGCCGCCCTTACTCTGGCCGGGGGAGAGTGGCGCCCCAAACGCCCCTGTCCTTCGGCCGTTTTTTGAGAATACGAAACATGGTTGCGGCGCCTCCCGGCCCGCTCAATCCAGGGCGTAGCGCTTCAGAACCTTGTCCACGGTCTGGCCATTTTCCAGCCGGAACCCGGGTTTAACCCCGTAATCCTCAAACCCACGGCTTTGATAATAGGTCAGCCCGCTGCTGTTATCGGCACGGATATTGGCGTTGATCCAGGCATATCCCAAATCCCGCGCTGCTGCCTGCGTGGCGCGGAACAGGTTTGATCCGATCCCCAGACCATGCCGCCCGGGCGCCACGAATGTGGCGATCTCTGCCGCCTCGGGGGGCAGATACTCGGCGGGTTCGATCCATTGAAACCCAAGGATCTGCCCGGTTGCATCCTCGGCCACATGCCAGGCGCTTTTGCCCGGCGCGCGGGCCATCCAACCGGCAATATCCACAGCCGTAACCGGCCGGGTCATCGCGGTGGTGCCGCCAATTCTGATGATCTGGCAAAGCAGTTCTGCCATGCCATTTGTGTCAAGCCCGTGGGCCGGGCGAATGTGAAGGTTCCGGGTCATAACATCCCCAGCAATTCTGCATGGCGTCCGGTGAAATCCGCCCGCACCTCGGCGGGCGGGCGCAGGCGCAGGGTCAACCCACGGGTGAGGGCCGCCACAGGGCGCCCGAAAAACCGGTTGGCCTCGGCCTCGGTGAAACCTGCCAGTTGTGTCGCCTCCAACCAGGCCGACAGCTTGTCGGCCCGTTTGATCCGGGCCTTGATGGTTTTGGGCAGCATCGCGGGCAGACCGAAGCGCAGATGAATAGCCGCAGTCAGCCGGTCATCCAGTGCCCCGTAGCCGGGGCCGACCGCCGCCTTGACCGGGGAAATCATATCGCCGATCACATATTCCGGGGCATCGTGCAAAAGCGCCGCCAGCCGCCATTTGACCGGCGCATCGGGCATCGCGCGGCCAAAAATCTCTTCCACAAGCAGCGAATGTTCTGCCACCGAATAGGGGTAATCGCCCCGGGTCTGCCCGTTCCAGCGCGCCACAAAGGCCAGCCCGTGGGCGATATCCTCGATCTCGATATCCACCGGCGTGGGGTCCAGCAGGTCTAATCTGCGACCCGACAACATGCGCTGCCAGGCGCGGGGGGCTGTTTCGGCATCTGGTCCTGTCCGGCAATCTCTGGGCCCGAAAAGGCATAGGCGGCAGCGGTGCAAAGAACAACCGTGAGGGGATAGGCCACAGAATTTTCTAGGTGCAGGCGCAGGTTTGCGCTTAAGCTTTCTCCACTATTCGCAATTTAAGGGAGGATGATTATGTCAAAAGATGAAAAGGGCGGCGGCAAAGGCCCCGGAACCACACCCCACGGGACCGAAAAAATGCCCGGTGGCGGCAAGGGTGCGGAAAAAGGCAAATAAGCCTTTCACATACTGACAGAATACCGGAAGGGGCCGCGCAATCTGTGACGCGGCCCTTTTACATTCCGTCAGGGTTCCGCATTCCGGCCCTGCCCCGCCATTGCCGCCAACGGGGCGCGCTGTTATGGGACGGAAAACCCCGAGATGCCGCCCAAAGGAGAGGCCCCGTGACCGACTATATCGTGAAGGATATCAATCTCGCCGCATTCGGCCGCAAGGAACTGGATATCGCAGAAACCGAGATGCCGGGCCTGATGGCGCTGCGCGAGGAATATGGCGACAGCAAACCCCTGAAAGGCGCGCGGATTGCCGGTTCACTGCACATGACAATCCAGACGGCGGTGTTGATCGAAACCCTTGTGGAGCTTGGCGCGGATGTCCGCTGGGCCTCTTGCAACATCTTTTCGACCCAGGATCATGCGGCGGCCGCCATCGCGGCTGCGGGCATTCCGGTTTATGCGGTCAAGGGACAGACGCTTGAGGAACACTGGGACTATCAGGACCAGATATTCCTGTTTGAGGGCGGCGCGAACATGATCCTCGACGATGGCGGCGATGCGACGCTTTATGTCCTTCTGGGGGCGCGGGTCGAGGCCGGGGAGACCGACCTGATCGCGATCCCGAAATCCGAGGAGGAAGAGGCGATTTTCGCGCAGATCAAAAAACGCATGGCGGCCTCCCCCGGCTGGTTCACCAAACAGCGCGATCTGATCCAGGGCGTGTCCGAGGAAACCACGACCGGGGTGCATCGTCTTTATGAATTGCAGCGTGACGGGCAATTGCCCTTCCCCGCGATCAATGTGAACGATTCCGTCACCAAGTCGAAATTCGACAACAAATACGGCTGCAAGGAATCGCTGGTCGATGGCATCCGCCGCGCAACCGACACGATGATGGCCGGCAAGGTGGCCGTTGTCTGCGGCTATGGCGATGTGGGCAAAGGCTCTGCCGCGTCGCTGCGCGGGGCGGGCGCACGGGTGAAAGTGACCGAGGCCGACCCGATCTGTGCGCTTCAGGCGGCGATGGACGGGTTTGAGGTGGTTCTGCTGGAGGATGAAGTGGCGCATGCCGATATCTTCATCACCACCACCGGCAACAAGGATGTCATCCGCATCGAGCATATGCGTGAGATGAAGGATATGGCGATCGTCGGCAATATCGGCCATTTCGACAATGAAATTCAGGTGGCCGCGCTGAAGAACCACAAATGGACCAATATCAAAGAGCAGGTGGACATGATCGAGATGCCTTCGGGCAGCCGTCTGATCCTGCTCAGCGAGGGGCGTTTGCTGAACCTTGGCAATGCCACGGGGCACCCCAGTTTCGTGATGTCCGCCAGTTTCACCAATCAGGTGCTGGCGCAGATCGAGTTGTTCACCAAAGGCGATGCCTATCAGAACCAGGTGTATATTCTGCCGAAACTGCTGGATGAGAAAGTCGCGCGGCTGCATCTGAAGAAGATCGGGGTGAAGCTGACCGAACTGGCAAAGGAACAGGCCGATTATATCGGTGTTGCGCAGTCAGGGCCGTTCAAGCCGGAACATTACCGGTATTGAGGAACGGCCGATGCGCGTGGTGATCTACGGCGTCGGGGCGGTTGGCGGTGTCATTGGCGCCGCGCTGGCCCATGCCGGGCACCCGGTTATCGGGATTGCCCGCGGGCGCCAGTTAGAGGCGCTTTGCGCCGGGCCGCTGCGGATGCGCCACCCGGGTGGAGAGGTCAATGTGACCCTGCCCTGTGTGGAGGACCCGGCGCAAATCACATTCCGCGCCGATGACGTGATACTGCTGACGATGAAAACCCAGGATACCGGTCCGGCGCTGACCCGGTTGCGCGCGGCCGGGGGGCGCGATCAGGCGATCTTCTGCCTGCAGAACGGTATCGCGAATGAACGGATGGCCCTGCGGCTGTTCCCCAATGTGCATGGGGTCACGGTGATGATGCCCGCCGGGTTTACAGAACCGGGCGAAGTGACCGGCCATGGCACGCCAAAGCTCGGGCTCTTCGATATCGGGCGTTATCCGCAGGGTTCGGATGCGGCGGATGCGACGCTGGCAGCCCTGTTCGACAGCGCGGAAATGGCCGGGTTCGTACATTCGGACGTGATGGCAAGCAAACGCGGCAAGCTGTTGATGAATATCGGGAATGTACTGGAAGCCGGTCTTGGCCAGGGCGTGGATAAAGGCGCATTCATGGCGCGCGCCAAAGCCGAGGCCATCGCCGCCTTCAAGGCCGCCGGTCTGGGCTGGGACGATGTTGGCATGCAAAACCCCCGCCGCGCCGCGCTGATGCAGACCGGCAAGATTTCGGGAACCGACCGGCTTGGCGGATCGACGACGCAAAGCCTGTTGCGCGGCACCGGCGCGGTGGAGACGGATTACCTGAATGGTGAGGTGGTTCTGATCGCCCGGCAGCAGGGTATCCCCGCCCCCGTGAACAGTTTTCTGTGCGATCTTGGGGCGGAGATGGCCGCGCGGAACACACAGCCGGGCAGCCTGTCCGAGGACCGGCTGCATCGGCTTTTCGCGGTCTGGGAGGCGGGAGGTGATGTATCTCTGCCCGGCAGTTAAGGCATTTTGCGCAAACTCATCACGCCACGGCAAAGGAACATGCTGTGCCTCGCCACCCCCGCTTTTGTGCCGCACCCGATGATCGCCGGAATTCGCGAGAATTCCATGTGGAAAACGGGCGTTTTCCACAGTCTGGTGTTTCACCTGAAATCTTGCAAGATATTGTTTTATAATAACTATTCCGAGGGGAATGTTTCAGGTGCTTCGGGACGGGATAGCGATCAAGCGCAAATTTCTCTAAAGCAGAAATCGTTTAATCTGAATCAAAATTCTCTGCCTCTCGATCAGCAAGCTGCTGATCTCGAACGCGAATTTCGATGAGCGATGGTACAGATTAAAACGATTTCGCTCCAAGGCGCATAGCTTTACGACACCGCAAAGGCGAAATCTGCGCGGGTCGGATACAAGACATTCTCGGAAACATCCCGGTGCAAAGCCCGGCATGTGCCATCCGGCAGGACAGAAAGAAGCGGCGCCGCTTCAGAGACGGAAGCGGTTTCTGATCCACCCGGCACCCGGTTTGCGCCGGGCCGGGGGGGGGAACGCGCGCGGTCTGTGCGGCCCGTCCTTGGCCCGTTCGGGGCTGTCTTCGGAAAGGCCCTCGAAACCGGTGTCCTGTCATCGCGGGCAGGCCCGAGGCCCGGTCCGCATGGTATACCGCCCTCCCCTATGGCAGAAATTGGTTAAACCAAGCTTAAGCGATGTGCAGAATCCCCTTGGCAGTCCATGCGCCCCGTGATCGGGTGGCGGCCAGACCATCCCGAAAACAGGAGCCCGCGAATGAACGGTGCCGAAAGCCTTGTCACCACCTTCCTGCAAAGCGGGGTGGAGGTCTGTTTCGCCAATCCCGGTACGTCAGAGATGCATTTCGTTGCGGCGCTGGATCAACATCCCGATATGCGCTGTGTGCTCTGCCTGTTCGAGGGCGGGGCCTCGGGCGCGGCGGACGGGTATTACCGGATGACCGGCCGGGTGGCGGCAACGATGCTGCATCTGGCCCCGGGCTTCGGCAATGCCTATGCCAATCTGCACAATGCGCGGAAGGCCGGCAGCGGCATTGTCAATGTGATGGGGGATCATGCGACCCATCACATGCGCCATGAAAGCCCGCTGAAAGGCGATACTGCGGGGATCAGCGCCGCGATTTCCCAATGGGCACGGTCGGCCCAAAGCGCAGGCGATGTGGCGCGGGACGGGGCCGCCGCGATCACCGCGGCGCGCAGCCGGGGCGGGCAGATTGCCACGCTGATCCTGCCTGCCGATACCGCCTGGGGGGAGGCCGAAGGGCCGGTCGTGGCGGCGGATCCACCGGCGCTGCATCACCCCTCACCCGATCAGATTGCAAGCGCGGCGGCGGTTCTGACAGGCGGGAACGCCGCCCTTCTGATCAGCGGGCCGGCGCTTTGTGAACCGCTTCTGACCCGGGCGGGGCAGATCGCGGCAGCCACGGGCGCGCAGCTGATGTCCCCCTTGCAGGTGCCGCGTTTAAGCCGGGGCGCGGACCGGGCGCAGGTGGCGCTGCAACCCTATGTGGTGGAACAGAATCTGGCCGCCCATGCGACGCTGGAGGCGGTGGTGCTGTGCGGGGCGCATCCACCGGTCAATTTCTTCGCCTATCCCGGCAAGCCAAGCGTGCCGACACCGCCGGGCTGCGCGATCCATGATCTTTGCCTGCCGGGGATGGATGTGGGATGGGTATTGGAGGCATTGGCGGATCATCTGGGCCTGGCGCAGGACGCCCCCTTTGACGCCGCCGCTCTGGACCTGCCCGATCTGCCAACGGGTGCGATGGATCTCGACAAGATCGCGGATGCCATTACCGCCCTTCTGCCGGAACAGGCGATTGTGGTGAATGAGGCCGTGACCAGCGCCGCCCCGATCCTGACCGCGACCGAAACCGCCCGCGCCCATGATCTGCTGGTCACCACCGGCGGGGCCATCGGGCAATGCCTGCCGGTTGCCACCGGGGCGGCCGTGGCCTGCCCCGACCGGCCGGTGATCGCGATGAGCGGTGACGGATCGGCCATGTACACGCTGCAATCGCTGTGGACGATGGCCCGCGAACGGCTGGATGTGACGGTGCTGATCTTTGCCAACCGGGGCTATCAGATTCTGCGCGGCGAGTTGACCAATGTGGGCGTCGAGAGTGTTGGCCGCAACGCCATCCGCATGCTGGATGTGGATGATCCGCTGCTGGATTGGGTCGCCCTGGCAGAGGGGCATGGGGTGCCGGGCCGCCGGGCGACGACCACGGACGCTTTTGTCGAGGCCATGCAGGAGGCGCTGGCCACGCCCGGGCCGCATCTGATCGAGATCGTGCTCTGAAACGGCCGGTGGCACGGCTCTGGCGGGGGGGGACGGCGCTTGTCTGGGCGGGGCTGGTCCTCTGGGGCGGCTGGTGGCTGCTCAGCCACCCGCTGCCTGATCATTGGAACCCTCTGACACCGCTGGATGTGGCGGCCCCGGTGACACCGCTGACCGGTCTCAAACTGCGCGCGGCGCTGCGCTCGACCGAGGCTTGTTTCGCGGCGCTGGACGGGCAGGCCCGTCTGACCCGCATGGCGCCTTTGCGGGAAAGCGCGACCTGTTTCATCGACCCGCGCCTGCGGCTTGACCGGGCAGGCCGGGCCGATCTGGTCCCGGTGGAAACCACCTGCGCCATCGCCCTGCGGCTGACCATGTGGGAACATCACGTTCTGCAACCGGCGGCGGAAACCGCATTCGGGCAGGGCATTGCGGCGCTTCACCATCAATCAAGCTATAACTGCCGCCCCATTCGCATGACAGGCGGCGCAGGGACCCGGATGAGCAGCCATGCCACCGCTGAGGCGATTGATATTCGTGGCGTTGTGCTGGCCGATGGGCAGCGCGTGGACCTGCTGGGCAACTGGGGTGGCTCCACACCGGAGGCAGAGTTTTACCGGGCTGCGCGGGATGGCGCCTGCCGCTGGTTCAGCACCGTACTGGGGCCGGAATTCAACAGGCTGCATGCGGATCATTTTCATTTACAATCCACCGGCTGGGGCACCTGCCGGTGATCGGAAGCAGAGATTGCCCTGCAATTTCAGGCTTCAATCACAATCCGGCCACGATAACCGGCACTTTGCATGAAAGCCGTATGTCCTTGCATATGCGACGCATAAACATAAATGGGCGAGAGGGTGCTGATACGGGGCCGCTCATTACACCTCCGCCAGCGCGGGATTGAGCAGACCGGCCCGTATTTCCCCTTTCTTTTTGACGCGGTTCACGCCAATCTCCCCTGCACATTGGGGCTACCCCAAGACCAAACTGACTGGGAGAAAATGATGGGAAAGAGAGACGATTTGATCGCCGTCTATGCGGATGATCTGAAAAACAAATGCGGTATGACACCGGATATGGCGTTGCTGACCAAGGTCACCATCGGATGCGGACCGGCGATTTACGACGCCGATGCCTCAACCGTCGCAGCGACGCAGCCCGGTGAGCTGGAAACCGTGAAGAACAATTTTCTCATCAAGAAGCTGGGTCTGGCCGATGGCCCGCAGCTGATGGAGGCGATCAACAGCGTGATTGCAACCTATGGGCAATCCGAGCGGAACAAATACCGCGCGGTGGTCTATTACATGCTGACCAAACATTTCGGCAAAGAAAGCGTTTACGGCTGAACCTGTTTGATATTTCAGTTTTGAAGGGCCTGCAGTATCTGCGGGCCCTTTTGGGATGGAAGGGCCGTGAAATTTCCCAAATGGAGCCCGGAATCCCTAAAGCGGGTTTCGATAGATCTGCCTTGCATAAACGCAAACCACTATAGGAAATTTTAAACTTTTCTACTTCACAGGCAAAGATAGAGATCATAATTCTCGTAGGTATTTGCATTAGCTCGTGTCGACGCATATTCAGCGCGCGAGTCACCTCCGGCCCGACAAATTCTGGTTGCCTCGGCCTGCGATGCAATACCCGCCTCATCAGCGTTTGCCCATTGGGAAGTCACAATTGTTACACTCGCTCCATTATATTCTGAAACAATGGGAGTAGCTGGAACACACCCCATTAAAGATATAACAGTATCAGCAAAGGCACGGAGTTTCATTTACATCCTCAAATAGAATATCTATGCGTTAAAGCAGAAATCGTTTAATCTGAATCAAAATTCGCTGCCTCTCGATCAGCAAACTGCTGATCTCGAACGTGAATTTTGATAATCGGTGGTGCAGAATAAAACGATTTCGCTATAGTATTTTCGTTGATCGTGAAATTTATGAAAATTTAATACGATTATAGATTCATGATTCGCAACAAATAAATGGCTCTATCATCAACAGCTATGGTCTCGACCTGAAATTCTGAAACACACCACATCACCTTTCCGCCCGGCGGCAGCGCCGGGCAGCGCCCGAACCGCCCCCACGGGGCGGGCGCTTCTCGCCCTCCCCTCGGTTCGGGCACTGCCCTCTGCGCAATGTATATGTGATGCAGAGTTTTGGGTCGGCACTTTAGGGGCAGATTTAGATAAATCTTCCCGGTTATTTCTTTGCACCCGACCCGGCACTGCCATATCCTGAATTGGCGCCCGACCAGGATGGCGGGTCTTCATTATACAGCATTTTGCGTTTGCATCGCATCAATAACTGCAGCCTTTCGGCTTCGGTTTGACCGCGTCTTTCAACAGGCCCTGTTTCGGACAAGCCGCGAAATGCCACAGAACACCAGCGGAGCGAGAGACCCGCGTGGGTGTTGGAGGGCCCCGGCGTGCGGTATCGGGGCTCTCCGCCTTTTTCTGATCGGGTCTGGATATCCCGTTTCAACAGATTGCAAGCCGCGCAGAGCTTTCAGCCTGCGACCCCGCCCATCTGGCAAATCAGCCGCCATTCCTCTGCCCGGACAGGCTGCACAGACAGGCGGGAATTCCTGACCAGCACCATGTCGGCCAGACGCTCATCAGCCTTGATCTGTTCCAGTGTCACCGGGCTGGCCAGCGCCTCCACCGCTTTGATATCCACACATTCCCATCGCGCGTCATCGATGGTGCTGTCCGGGTGAGCCTCGGCAATCACCTCAACAATGCCCACAATTTCCTTGTCCTTCTGGGAATGGTAGAAAAACCCCCGGTCGCCCACGGCCATCTCGCGCATGAAATTGCGGGCCTGATAATTGCGCACGCCATCCCATTCCTCCCCTTCGGCGCCTTTGGCGGCCTGTTGGTCCCAGGACCAGGTGGAGGTTTCGGATTTGAAAAGCCAATAACGCATCGGGGTCACTCCGGTTTCAGGGGGCGCGACAACAGGGTCTCCAGCGTGGCGGCAAAGTCAAGCCGTCCCTCGGCCAGGGCCGTGACCGCATCGGCGATGGGGGTGTCGGGTTCCGGGCGGGCGGCAAGCTCCTGCGCGGTGGCCAGACCCTCCACCGTGATCTCCGGATCAAAGGCCTCCCCCCGGGCCAGACCGGCCCCGAAGCGGAAATTGCGGGATTTGTCAGAGGTGCAGGTGAGCACCAGATCGCCAAAGCCCGACAGGCCCGAAAGCGTGTCATCACGCGCGCCTGCGGCCCGGGCGACCCGGCGCATTTCGGCAAATCCACGGGCCATCAGCGCGGCCCGGGCGCTTTCGCCAAGCCCGGCACCGATCACTGCGCCCGCAGCAATGGCAATCACGTTTTTCAGGGCACCGCCAAGCTCGGCCCCGATCACATCGCTTGTGGTGTAAAGGCGCAGCGCGGGGGTTGAAACGGCCTGTTGCAGATGGCTGGCCACCGATGCGTCGGCACAGGCCAGCGTCAGCGCCGTGGGCAGGCCATGGGCCAGATCCGCGGCAAAGCTGGGACCGGTCAACTGGGCGGGGATGGCTTTGGGCAAGGCGCGGGCGATCAACCCGGTGGGGCCAAGCCCGGTGGCCCGGTGAATGCCCTTGGCGGTGGAGATCACATGACCGGCAGACAGGCGCGCACCGGCCAGAAACCCGTCAAGCTTCTGGGTCGGGATCGCCAGGATCAGGATATCGGACGTCAGGCTTGCCAGATCGCCGGTGACGCGGATACCCGGCGGCAGATCATGACCGGGCAGGCGGCGGGTATTCTGGCGCTGCGCCTGCATCTTTTCGGCGCCCTGGCGCGCCCAAAGCGTCACCGGATGGCCCGCATTGGCCAGTGTGATCGCCAGCGCCGTGCCGAAGGCGCCCGCGCCTGCAATGTCGATGGCAGCTATGACGCTCATGCCTTGGCACCTTTTTTACCAGAGCCGATCAGCGCCGGGCTGGTGCGATCCAGCGGCCAGCGGGGGCGCGCGGCCAGATCCATACCATCCCTATGCCCATCCCGGAATGCCTCCAGCCCCGCATAGGCGATCATCGCCGCGTTGTCGGTGCAAAGCGCCATCGGCGGCGCGATGAAGGGCAGGCCCGCATCCGCCGCGACCTGTTTCAAAGCGTCCCGAAGGGTCTGGTTCGCGGCAACACCACCGGCAACGGCAAACCCGGTCAGATCGCCTTGGCCGGTCAGGGCGCGGCGGGATTTTTCGGCCAGCACATCGCGCACAGCCGCCTGAAACCCGGCGCAAAGATCGGCGCGATCCTGATCTGTCAGGCCGGATTTTTCCGCCACCACCGCATCACGGCTGCGCAGGACGGCGGTTTTCAGCCCTGAGAATGACAGGTCCGCGCCGGGCCGGTCCAATAATGGGCGCGGCAGGGCAAAGCGGGTGGGGTCGCCGCGCGCGGCCTCAGCCTCGACTGCGGGGCCGCCGGGTTGCGGCAGGCCAAGGATACGCGCCACCTTGTCGAAGGCCTCCCCCGGGGCGTCGTCAATGGTGCCGCCAAGGCGGGTGAATGCGTCATGCCCGTCCACGCGCAGAAACTGGCAATGGCCGCCAGAGACCAGCAGCATCAGATAGGGATAGGCGAGAGCATCGGTCAGGCGCGGGGTCAGGGCGTGACCGGCCAGATGGTTCACCCCGATCAGCGGTTTGTTCAGGGCAAAGGCCAGCCCCTTGGCGGCCATGACACCGGACAGCACACCGCCGATCAGCCCGGGCCCGGCGGTCACCGCAATCGCGTCAATTTTATCCAGCGCGGTTTCCGCCTGTTCCAGCGCCTGCGCCACCACCAGATCAAGACGTTCCGCATGGGCGCGGGCGGCAATCTCGGGCACGACCCCGCCAAAGGCGGCGTGCAGATCGGTCTGGCCGGAAACGATGGAGGACAGGATCTGCGGCCCCCCATCGTCGCGCAGAACCGCCGCCGCCGTATCATCGCAGCTGCTTTCGATACCAAGAAGGGTCAGGGGCGCGGTCATGATCGGGTTCGTTGCCTGGGGTTCGGATCGCAGGTAACACTCGGGCCCATGCCTGACAATGCCGCGCCTTTGTTGTTGCTGACCCGCCCTGCCCCGCAATCCAGCCGGTTTGCGGCCCGGTTCACCGGCAGGATAGAGGTGGTGATCGCCCCCTTGCAGGAGATTGCCCCGCTAGAGCCACGGCTCAGCCTTGATGGGGTGGGCGCGCTGATTTTCACATCGGAAAACGGGGTCAGGCGATTTGCCGATATGTCAGACCGGCGCGATCTGCCGGTATTCTGTGTCGGTGACCACACCGCAGAGGTGGCACAGGCCGCAGGCTTGCAGGCCCGGTCCGCCGGGGGCACGGCGGCAGAGCTTGTGGCGCTGGTGCAGGCAGCCCATACCGGGGGCCGGGTGTTGCATATACATGGGCGCCACACGCGGGGCGATGTGGCGGGGCTGCTTTCCGCTGCCGGTCTGGAGGCCCGAGGGGTTGCGACCTATGAACAGCGGGCCTGCGCGCGCCCCGCCGCATTTGACGGGACGCTCAGCCGGGGGCGCCCGGTCATCGCGCCCTTATTCTCCCCCAGAAGCGCGGATCTGTTTGTGAAAGCCATGGGCCAGACCCGCACGGCCCGGCTGGTTCTGCCCTGTCTCAGCCAGCCTGTGCGCGCGGCCCTGCCTATGGATTTGCAGGCGCTTGCCCCTGTCTCTGAGACACCGGATGCAGCAGCGCTGACTGCGACGATTGAGGGCCATTTTTCCCCCTAGCCGCGCCTTGAGAGGCATGCAACGCTGCTTTAAACTGACTCGCGGCCCATTGGGGCCAGGCAGGCAGTGCAATCGCTGACAATTGAAGGGATGGCGTGGTGGCAAGACAGACCTCAGACCACTCAGGCGCGGATAAAGCGCAGGACGCGACCGCAGAGGAAACCATCGCCCCCGAAGAGACCACAGCAGAAACCGGGGCGGACGGACCGACGGAGGCGCGCGCCGAACCGCTGGTGCTGGAAACGGCAGAGGCGGAGCCCGATAGCATGGATGAGGCCGACGCCGAGGCGGATACGGGGCCGAGCCCCATGGCCACGCTGATGGCCAATGCCACCCCGGCGCAGACCGTGATTGAACGGCGCGGGCCCGGGTTTTTCCCACTGGTTCTGGGCGGTATCGTTGCGGTGGCGCTTGGCTATGGCGCGGCCTATATGGGCTATCTTCCGACCCCTGATCGCAGCATGCTCATCGAGGATCTGGGCGCTGCTCTGGAGGCTCAATCCACCGATCTCTCGGCGCTGAATGATCGTGCAGACGGGATCGAGGCGCGGCTTGCCGCCCTGCCCGAGACCCCCGAGATCGACCTGTCGCCCCTGCAGGGGCAACTGGACGGGATCACGGCCCGGATCGACGATATGTCCGCGCGGATCACCACGCTGGAGGCCCGCCCGGTTCTGACCGGAGAGGGCAATCTTGATGATCAGGCCATCGCCGCCGCGATGGCCGATCTCAGGGCCGCCAACACCGCCATGGCCGATCAGATCACCGCCGCCGCTGCCGAGGCCGAGGCCCGCATTGCCGCCGCCGAGGCGCGTGCGGAGGCCCGCGCCGACAGCGCCATGGCACAATCCGCGTTGAGCCAGTTGCGGATCGCCCTGGCCGCAGGCAATCCGTTTGCGCAACCGCTGGCCGATCTGGCCGGTGCGACGGCGCTGGAGGTGCCCGACCGGTTGAGCGCCATCGCCGAAACCGGCGCGCCCACGCTGGAAGAATTGCAGGCGGATTTCCCCGCCGTGGCCCGGGCCGCCCTGCCCGTCGCCCTGCGTGAAACCGCCGGTGACGGCACCACCAACCGGGTGGGTGCGTTTCTGCGCGGGCAGATCGGCGGGCGCTCCCTGGAACCCCGCGAAGGCGATGACCCGGATGCAGTCCTGTCGCGGGCCGAGGCGGCGCTGGCCACCGGCGATCTGACCACCGCGCTGGATGAGCTGCAAAACCTGCCCGAAGCGGCCCGCGACCAGATGGCGATCTGGATCACCGACACCCAGACCCGGCTGGACGCGACACAGGCGCTTGAAGGGCTTGCCACCGCGCTGGATGCCGCGAATTAAGGAGCTGCAAGATGCTTTGGTCCCTTCTCAGGATCCTTGTCTTTGTTGTCATCGTGGCCGCCCTGGCTTTGGGCGTCGGCTATTTGCTGGAACTTGGCGATATGGTGCTGATCACCGTGGCGGGCCGCGAATTTGCGCTGACCCCGCTGACGGCGGTGCTTGCAGCACTGGTGGTGCTGGTGGTGGTCTGGGTGGTGTTGCGGCTGGCCGGTCTTCTGGTCGCCACGCTGCGGTTTCTCAATGGCGATGAAACCGCGATCTCGCGCTATTTCAACCGGCGCGGCACGCAAAAGGGCTATCAGGCGCTGGCCGACGGCATGCTGGCGCTGGCCGCAGGCGAGGGGCGGTTGGCGATCCGCAAGGCGCAGCGGGCCGAAACCTATCTGCAACGGCCCGAGATCACCAATCTGATCGTGGCCCAGGGGGCCGAGATGGTTGGCGATGACGCGCTGGCCACCGACACGCTGAAAGCGCTGGTGCAGGATGACCGCACCCGGTTTGTGGGCGTGCGCGGGCTGATGAAACAAAAGCTTGAGGCCGGCGACACGGACACCGCGCTGAAACTGGCCGAAAAGGCCCTGACGCTGAGGCCACAGCATGAAGAGGTGCAGGATACGCTGCTGCATCTGCAGGCCCGGCATGAAGACTGGCAGGGCGCACGGACAACGCTGGCAGCCAAGCTGAAAGCCGGCCATCTGCCGCGCGATGTCCATAAACGGCGCGATGCGGTGCTGGCGCTGGCCCATGCGCGCGAAGCCCTGGCCGATGGCCAGATCGCCGAGGCGCAGCGCGATGCAACAGCCGCCAACCGCATGTCTCCCGGTCTGGTGCCCGCCGCTGTCATGGCCGCGCGTCTGGAGATTGATGAGGGCAAACCGAAAATCGCTGCCCGGATCATCGTCAAAGCCTGGGATACCGGCCCGCATCCCGATCTGGCCGCGGCCTTTGCCGCGATTGCGCCAGACGAAACCCCGCAGGAGCGTATTCGCCGGTTTGCAACCCTGACCAACCGCCATGCGGATGCAGAAGAAACCCGGCTGCTGAAAGCCGAATTGCAGATCGCGGCGGAGGATTTCCTGGCCGCACGCGCCGCCCTTGGCGATCTGGCCGAAACCCGCCCGACTGCCCGCTCGCTGACCATCATGGCCGCGATCGAACGGGGCGAGGGTGGAGAGGATCAACTGGTGCGGGCCTGGCTGGCCAAGGCGGTCACCGCGTCTCGCGGGCCGCAATGGATATGCTCGGCCTGCGGCCATGTGCATGGGGAATGGCACCCGATCTGCGCCAATTGCGACCGGTTCGACACGTTGAGCTGGCAGGAAGCCCCGCAAAGCGAGGCCGCCCTGACCGGCCCCGACCGGATGCTGCCACTGATCGTCGGCGCGCTGGAAGACAGTCGCGGCGATGGGGATGTGGTGGATGCCGACCCGGCCGCCGAGGCAGAGGCAACACAGCCCGAGCCCGAAACAGCGGCCGGGCGGAGCTGAAGCGGTTCGCGTTACCCGATCAATGCCTGATTGCCCAGATCGGTCACACCCCGGGTGGGCATGGCATTGGCGGGCGTTCCTGCAAGCGTCAGGGCCGCATCCCGATAAAAGGTGGCGTCCAGAAACTCCCAATTATGAGAGATCGACGTGCTTTGCGGCCATTCATTCTTATGCTGGATGTAATAATTCTGCACCGTGACATTCGCACAATCCGCCGGAGCCCTGTCGGGAAGGCCTGAAAACCCAAGGCGCGAGGCCTGACCCAGACGATAAATCTGCGACAGGCTGAGAATTTCATCCGCCCGGCTGTAGTAATTGGTGATCCGGCCCGAAAAATCATAAAGCGCTTTGGATTTCTTTGCCCCCGCATTCATCGACTTGCCCGCGATATCAGCCGCGACCATCAACACCTCGCCCACCGAGAAATCCAGCGCCGTGGCCTTGCCCAATTCCACCAGCCGCGTGAAGGCATGGCGGGTCACCAGATTGCCCATGGAATGGGCGAAAATGTCGATCTTCACATCGGCTTTGGCCTTGCGCAGCACACCGATCACATCCAGCACCAGTTGCGGTGCGATCGTATGGGCATCGGCACGATCCTTGGCATATTCGAGAAAAACGCCATTGGTCGGCCAGTCGAAACTGACCACAGCCCCGCCGAACCCCTGTGCTTTCAGCCCGTCGCGCACAAGGTCATGGCGCGCCATCAACTCACGCTGCTGGATATTGAACCCGTGCACATGGATCAGAACCCCCTGCCCGTTGGCCTGCGCCAGCACCTCGGCAGCCCAGGCATCGGCGGTCAGAAAATGCGCCACTTTCTGGCCAGCCGCACCCGGGATAATTTTCAGATATCGGGTCACGCCGGGATTATTGGTGAATTTACCCGAATTCACACTGCGGGTTGAAATGATATAGTCCATGGATATTCCCCCGAAATAATTACGTTTAAAGCATCCTGCCTTAAACTTGAATTACAAATACCCTGCCACGCTTCGCGGCCCCGGGACATTTGCGATAAGCGATGTCTCAGGTTTTAGGCAGCATGCTGTAATAAAATCTATTTTATCGCAAATTTGCAAAATACCCAAATCGGGCCGGGTCATCGCAGCCCACTTGACCTGACCCGGCCTGCGGCCCTATGCCGGGGCAAACCCGCAAAAGGCCCGCCATGCTGGACGAAAGTGACGACATTCACCCGCTGTTTCACGGCGCCCCGAAGACCGCCGAATTCAAGAAACTGCGCAAACGGCTGATCCGCGAGACCCGGGACGCGATTGACCGTTATGGCATGATCGAACGGGGCAGCCGCTGGCTGGTCTGCATGTCCGGCGGCAAGGACAGCTATACCCTTCTGGCGACGCTTGTGGAATTACAGTGGCGCGGGGTGCTGCCGGTTGAGCTTCTGGCCTGCAATCTTGATCAGGGACAGCCGGGTTTTCCCGCGACCGTTCTGCCGGATTTCCTTGAAAAGATGGGCGTGCCCCATCGGATCGAATATGCCGACACTTATTCCATCGTGATGGACAAGGTGCCCCGGGGGCGCACCTATTGTGCGCTGTGTTCCCGGCTGCGGCGCGGCAATCTCTACCGGATCGCGCGTGAGGAGGGATGCTCGGCCGTTGTGCTGGGCCATCATCGTGACGACATTCTTGAGACGTTTTTCCTCAACCTGTTCCATGGCGGAAAACTGGCCACCATGCCGCCGAAACTGCTGAATGACGAGGGGGACCTGTTTGTCTATCGTCCGCTGGCCCATGTGGCCGAGGCCGATTGCGACCGCTTTGCCCGGACGATGGGCTATCCGATCATCCCCTGCGATCTGTGCGGCAGCCAGGACGGGCTGCAACGCCAGGCGATCAAACAGATGCTGGACGGGTGGGAGGCCAAGGCCCCGGACGGCGGCAAAAGATGCTGTCGGCCCTGATGTCGGCGCGCCCCTCGCATCTGCTGGACCCGGCGCTGTTCGACTTTGCCGGGCTGACAAGATCGGCGGGAATTGATGAAAATTCGCCGGAATAAGCGCCCGGGGCATTAAGGCCCTATCAGCCAGTTTGCCCTAGCCAAGGCCCTGACCCGGTTTCCTGACGGGTGGCGTTGCAAAGAGGCGATCATGGTGAGATTTGGAAAATTGCGCTTCTCTGCGCGGATGGACCGGCTGCGCGCCGGGATGTCCCGGATCGAAGTTCTGGCGCTTTATCCCGGTCTTGTCCTTGTTGCCGTCTGGCTTGGACATCTGGACATACTGCTTGTCACGGCTTTCCTGCTGCCCGGTCTTCTGGCGCTTCAGGCATTTGTGAAAATGGCCCAGCCCCGGCCCGATGACATGGACAAAGGGGATGAGGACGCGCTGGCCCAACTGCCCACACGCCCCGCCCTGACCGCCATGGCCGACCGCGTGGCCGGACTGGCCCCGGCGAAATCGACCGTGGCGATTTTTCTCCATATCGACGCGCTGGACAGCGTGACCGAGCTTTGGGGCAGTGAAGCGGTTGATACGATCCTCAACAAATCCGCTGACCGGTTGCGCGGCACCCTGCGCAATGATGATCTGATCGCCCGGATCGGCGATGCGGGGTTCGGCATTGTGCTGCGCCCGATGTCCAGCACCAATCTGGATGTTATCCTTGGGCTGATCGACAGGATTCAGGCCGCCTTTGGGGAGCCGGTTGCCGTAGCGGGCACAACCGTCCATGTCACCGCCTCTTTCGGCTATTGCACGCTGGACATGGCGCCGGCGCGCACCGGCCGATCCGTGCTTGAGGCGGCCGATACGGCCCTGACCGAGGCCCGGCGTCATGGCCCTTCGGCCATTCGCGCCTTTTCAAAAAAGTTCAACATGAAACGCCGCAAACGGGTTGATCTGGTCGACAAGGTGGAGACCGCGTTGGCAGGCGGTGAGATCAAGGCCTGGTATCAGCCGCAGGTGTCCACCGATACAGGCGTGATAAGCGGGTTCGAGGCGCTGGCCCGCTGGCACCACCCTGACGAAGGCGTCTTGCCCCCGGTGGAGTTTCTGGGTGCGATTGCCGATGCGGGACATATGGCGAAACTGGGCGAGGTGATGCTGTATAATGCCCTGTCTGCGCTGAAAAGCTGGGATCAGGCCGGTTTGAAAATCCCCTCCGTCGCGGTGAATTTCTCGGCTGAAGAGCTGCGCGACCCGCAACTGGCGGACCGGATCAAATGGGATGTGGACCGGTTTGACCTGCGCGCCAGCCGCCTGACGATTGAAATCCTTGAAACCGTGGCCGCCCAATCCGAAGATGACATCATCATCCGCAATATCGAAATGCTGGGAAGCCATGGGTTCAACCTTGATCTGGATGATTTCGGCACCGGGCAGGCCTCGATCGCCAATATCCGGCGGTTCCATGTGAACCGGATCAAGATCGACCGGTCATTCATCACCCGGCTCGACAAGGATGCCAAACAGCAATCCATGGTTTCCGCCATCCTGTCGCTGGCGGACCATCTGGGCGTCGACACATTGGCCGAAGGGGTGGAAACCACGGGCGAACACAGCATGCTGGCGCAGCTTGGCTGCGGCCATGTGCAGGGGTTCGGCCTGGCCCGGCCGATGCCCTTTGAAGACACGATCGCCTGGGCACGGGCGCATACGGACAAACTGGCCAGCCCGGCCCGGATCGGACGGCAGGCGGGCTGATCCACCGCCAGTCCATGATCACGTGACCCGGTGCCCGGCAAATGCCGGTCTTGTCCTGGCTGCACCCGCCGGGTTCCGACAACGGCCTTACATCGCAGGGCACAGGCAGCGAGGCGGTCAACGCCCGAAAGGGAAAAGCGCTTGACCTTTCCACCCTCAATCTGTTGAACCTCGGTGACTTCAACAAAGGGGTGGTCTGCGACAATGAACGATCAGAACAGAAACCTGATCCTTGCGACGGCGTTGAGCTTTCTGGTGATACTGATCTGGTTCGTTCTGTTCCCGCCGCCCGATCCACAGATCACCGACCCGAACACCCCCGCCGCCACGGTTGTGGATGACGAAGGCAACGCGATTGCCCTGGCCCCGCCCGTGGCCACGGGCGGTGACACGCCGCAACTGGCCAGTGACGCGGAAACCCGTGCCGATGTTCTGGCCGAGGCCGAGCGGATCACCATCGAGACGCCATCCGTCTCCGGCTCCATCTCG
This sequence comes from Rhodophyticola sp. CCM32, assembly GCF_004751985.1. Taxonomy (NCBI): domain Bacteria; kingdom Pseudomonadati; phylum Pseudomonadota; class Alphaproteobacteria; order Rhodobacterales; family Roseobacteraceae; genus Rhodophyticola; species Rhodophyticola sp. CCM32. The sequence continues at coordinate 3,650,955 of NZ_CP038492.1, read as the reverse complement.
CTGATTGGAGGGCGCATCGACGATCTGTCGCTGAACAATTATTCCGAGACCCTGGAAGATGACAGCCCGACGGTCACGCTTCTGTCGCCGGTGGGCGAGGCCGAGGCGTATTATGCCCTTTACGGATGGGCCCCGGCGGGGGATCTGGGCTTTGATGATGTGCCCGGCGCCAATACCGAATGGCAGATCGAAAGCGGTGACATCCTGACCCCCGACAGCCCCGTTTCCCTGGTCTGGGCGAATGGCAATGGCCTTGTGTTCCGCCGCCATATCGAGATTGACGACAATTTCATGTTCGCCATCAGCCAATCGGTCGAGAACACAACCGATACGATTGCCCGCATGGCCCCTTACGGCATCGTCGCGCGCCATGGCCTGCCCTCGGATTTGCAGAACTTCTTCATCCTGCATGAAGGGGTGGTGCGCAAGGTCGATGGCTCGCTGGACGAAATTGCCTATGACGACATGCCCGATCTGGATTTCGTGCAGCGCGAGGGCACCCCGGCGGATGTGGTCGATGTCACCGAAAACGGCTGGATCGGCTTTACCGACAAATACTGGATGACCACCCTGATCCCCGGTCAGGAGCAGCCCTTCAGCTCGGTCACCCGATATGTGCCCGCCAGCGATATCTACCAGACCGAGGCCCGCCTGCCGACGATGAGCGCCGCACCCGGAGAAACCGTCGAGATCACGACCCAGCTTTTCGCCGGTGCGAAGGAATGGGAAACCATCCGCAATTACCAGAACGAGGGCGGTATTGTGCGTTTCCTCGATTCCATCGACTGGGGCTGGTTCTATTTCCTGACGAAACCCATTTTCTGGCTGCTGCACACGCTGCACGGGCTGATCGGCAATATGGGCCTCGCGATCATCGCGCTGACGCTGATCATCAAGGGGGCTTTGCTGCCGCTGGCCTTCAAATCCTATGTCTCGATGGCCCGGATGAAAGAGCTTCAGCCGGAAATGGAAGCGCTGAAGGAAAAGGCCGGGGAAGACCGGCAGAAACTGCAACAGGGGATGATGGAACTGTATAAGAAGAACAAGGTGAACCCGGCCTCGGGCTGTTTGCCGATCCTTCTGCAAATTCCGATCTTCTTTTCCCTCTACAAGGTGATCTTCGTCACGCTGGAACTGCGTCAGGCGCCGTTCTTCGGCTGGCTGAACGACCTGTCGGCGCCGGATTCCTCGTCAATCTACAACGCGTTCGGGTTGCTGCCCTGGGCCCCGCCGGAACCGGGCACGATCATGGCACTGCTTTTCATCGGCATCCTGCCGCTGCTTCTGGGTGTCTCCATGTGGTTGCAGCAAAAGCTGAACCCGGCACCCACCGATCCGACACAGGCGATGATCTTTGCCTATCTGCCCTGGGTCTTCATGTTCATGCTTGGCAGCTTCGCCAGCGGTCTGCTGGTCTATTGGATCACCAACAACACGGTCACCTTTGCCCAGCAATATTCGATCATGCGATCCCAGGGTTTCAAACCCGATGTGTTCGGCAATATCAGGTCCAGCCTGAGCCGGTCGAAGCCCGAAAAGAAATGACCCCGCGTCTGGCCCATATCTGGCGTCATCCGATCAAAGGCATCGGTGCCGAAACCCTGGATCAGGTGACGCTCAGCGCTGATCGCCCTCTGCCGCTTGACCGGGCCTGGGCCGTGTTGCAGGAGGGGGCTGTGTTCGATGGCGGCTGGAGTTCCTGCCGCAATTTCCTGCGCGGAGCGAAAGGCCCGGGCCTGATGGCTGTCACCGCGCGGGTTGAGGGAAACCAAATCCATCTCAGCCACCCGGAGCGGCCCGATCTGACCGTTGACCCGTCAGGGGATGCCAGCGATCTGATCGCCTGGCTTGGCCCGATCTATCCCGACACCCGGCCCGCGCCGGTGGCACTGGTCGCGGCCCCGCCCCAGGGGATGAGCGATGCGCCCTTCCCGTCGGTCTCGGTGCTGAACCTGTCCTCGCTGCGCGCCCTGTCCCAGAAGATCGGTCAACAGCTCGACCCGCGCCGGTTTCGCGGCAATCTGTGGCTGGAAGGGCTGGCCCCCTGGGAAGAGTTCGATCTGATCGGCAAAACCCTGCATATCGGCACCACCGCCATGGATGTGGTGGAGCCCATCGGACGTTGCCGCGCGACCGAGGCCAACCCCGAGACCGGACAGCGCGATGCCAACACCCTGGACGCGTTGCAGGACGGATGGGGCCATACGAATTTCGGGGTCTATGCACGCGTGACCCGGGGCGGCGATATCGCCCTTGGCGACACGGTTGAGGTCACCGCGTGAGTACCCTGCCCTTCCCATTGGCCGAAACCCCCGATGACGCCACAACCGAGCTTGGGCGCAAGCTGTTCGCGGGGGGCGCGGATTTCCTGAAAGGTGTCGTCGCGATGGACGGCATGCCGGTTGCCGACCGGGTAGAACTGTGTTTCGCGGGCCGGTCCAATGTGGGGAAATCCACCTTGATCAATGCGCTGACCGGCCGCAAATCGCTGGCCCGGGCCTCGAACACGCCGGGGCGGACGCAGGAAATCAACTTTTTCACCCTCGCCGACAGCCATTATCTGGTGGATCTGCCCGGCTATGGCTTCGCCAATGCGCCGGTTGCCGTGGTCGAGAAATGGCAGCGGCTGCTCAAAGCCTATCTGACCGGGCGCGCGACCCTGCGCCGGGCCTTTGTGCTGATCGACGCCCGCCATGGGGTGAAACCGGTGGATGAAGAGATCATGGGCCTTCTGGACAAGGCCGCCGTGACCTTTCAGGTGGTCCTCACCAAGGCTGACAAGGTGAAAGACAGGGATCGCGATGCAATGCTGGCGCAGGTCCGCCGCGCCTTGTCGAAACACCCTGCGGCTTTTCCTGAACTGGTGCTGACATCTTCTGAAAAAGGCGACGGGATTGCCGGGCTGCGCAGCATCATCGCCAGGATTGACTGAGCCCCGCGCTTGCCTCAAACACGGCGCGCCCGTAACAAGGCGCAACCCCAAGACCAGAGCCGCAATGAAGACACAGACCGCCATGACCCGTGATTACGTCGCCACAGCCCGCACATTGAACGAGGCGCTGCCCTATCTGCAACGCTATGCCGGGGCGATTGTGGTGATCAAACTGGGCGGTCACGCCATGGGCAGCGACGATGGCATGGCCAGTTTCGCCCGTGATGTGATGCTGATGCGCACGGTGGGTATCAACCCGGTGGTGGTGCATGGCGGCGGGCCGATGATCAACGATCTGCTGGCCCGGCTTGGGGTTGAAACGGTGTTTCTGCATGGCCAGCGCGTGACCGATGAACAAACGGTCGATGTGGTCGAGATGGTGCTTTCCGGTCAGGTCAACAAGCGCATCGTGCAGGCGGTCAATGCCGCCGGTGGCAAGGCCGTGGGCCTGTCGGGCAAGGATGCGGATATGATTGTCTGTGATCAGGCGCACCCGGATCTGGGTTTTGTGGGCCAGCCCGCCGAGATCAATCTGGGCATTCTGGAGCAGCTTTTCGAGGCCGAGATGATCCCGGTGATTGCCCCGATCGGAACCGGGCGGGCGGGGGAGACCTTCAACATCAATGGCGATATCGCCGCAGGCGCGATTGCCGCCGCGCTGAAGGCTGACCGGTTGCTGCTTCTGACCGATGTCTCGGGGGTGAAAAACGCCGCCGGGGAGGTCGTGACCGAATTATCCGCCGCCGAGGTCGAAGAGATGACAGAGGCGGGCGTGATCGCGGGCGGGATGATCCCCAAGACGCAGACCGCGCTGGAGGCGGTGCGTGCCGGCGTGCGGGCCTGTTCCATCGTCGATGGGCGCGTGGCCAATGCGGTGCTGCTGGAACTGTTCACAGATCACGGGGCAGGCAGCATAATCCGCGTCTGACGCTTGCGCCCCTGCCCTATGCCGGACAGGGTGAGGGTATGGATTATGCCGCACTCTCCCAGATTATCCGTGTTCAGCATCTCGGTATTTTCGGCGGTTTCCATCCGCGTCCCGAAGATTGCGCGCCCGAAGGCACCGGGACGCTGCTGCTGCTTGGGCCCGATGAACCGGGATTCTGGGCGCATGTGACATCTGAACCGGAATTCGCTGATGGCAAACCCGACCCGATGGACCGTTGGTCGCGCCGGGTGATCGGGCATCTGGCCTGTGATCTGGGCGCCAAGGCGCAGTTTCCCTTTGGCGGACCACCCTATGCGCCTTTCATCCGCTGGGCCGGGCGGACAGGCCGCGCCTGGGTCAGCCCGGTCAGCATTCTGGTCCATGATACCGCCGGGCTGATGCTGTCCTATCGCGGGGCCCTGGCCCTGACCGAGCAGATCGACCTGCCAGAGCCGCCGCCACCCCCTTGTGAGACCTGCGCCAAACCCTGCCTGACCGCCTGCCCGGTCAATGCGCTGACATCGGATGGCTATGACACCGACACCTGCCACCGATACCTTGACACCGCCCCGGGCACGGCCTGCATGACCCGGGGCTGCGATGTGCGCCGCGCCTGCCCGGTCAGCCAGTCCTATGATCGTCTGCCCGAACAATCGGCCTTTCATATGAGAAGTTTTCACCCATGAGCCTGACCCTGATCCTGATCCGCCACGCGAAATCCGACTGGGAGGATCCGCTTCAGGTGGATCATGACCGCCCGCTGAACGACAGGGGGCGCCGGGCGGCCCCGAAGATCGGCGGCTGGCTGCGGGCGGAGGGGTTTGTTCCGCAAACCGTGATCTGCTCCACCGCCCGGCGGACACAGGAAACATGCAGCGGGATCAAGAGCCGGTTCAACGATCCGCCCGAAATACGCTTCACCCAAACACTCTATCATGCCGATGCCTCTACCATACTGGCACAGACCCACACGGCAGAGGGCACGGCGCTGGCGATCATCGGCCATAACCCGGGCATCGGCAGTCTGGCCTGGTCGCTATGCGACAGGCCCCCCGCGCATCCGAAATTCGAGAGCTACCCGACCGGCGCCTGTCTGGTTCTGGGGTTTGATGTGCAAAGCTGGGATCAGGTTACAGCCGGACAGGGCCGGGTTCTGGGCTTCGTGACCCCGCGGGATCTTTGAAGCGTTTCGCCTTTCCGTGAGAGTAGATGCGCGTTTACGGCGGAGCGCCGCAGGGGTGGAAAACTCCAGTTTTCCATGTGGAATTCTGCAGAATTCCGGCCATCAGCGTGTAACCCCACAAACCGCAAAAGCCCTGCCACGTATTGGCTTTCTTCGGGCTTTTGCGATGCTTTAAAGCACCCTGCCTTAAACTTGAATCACAAATACCCTGCCACGCTTCGCGTTCTCGGGACATTTGTGATGCGCGATGTCTCAGGTGTAAGGCAGCATGCTTTGGATCTCGGGTATTCCGCGACCTGTTTCAGTGACCCAGAATCTGGCTGAGGAACAATTGTGTCCGTTCACTTTTGGGATTGTTGAAGAACTCTTCGGGTTCGTTCTGTTCGACAATCTGGCCTGCATCCATGAAGATCACCCGGTTGGCGACCTGGCGGGCAAAGCCCATCTCATGGGTCACACAGATCATCGTCATGCCTTCTTCGGCCAGCTGGATCATCGTATCCAGAACCTCCTTGATCATCTCAGGGTCAAGCGCCGAGGTCGGTTCGTCAAACAGCATGATCCGGGGCCGCATGCACAAGGAGCGCGCGATGGCGACCCGCTGCTGCTGACCGCCTGACAACTGGCCGGGGTATTTGTCGGCCTGTTCCGGGATCTTGACCTTGTTGAGGAAATACATCGCCGTTTCCTCAGCCTCTTTCTTGGGGGTCTTGCGCACCCAGATCGGGGCCAGCGTGCAGTTTTCCAGAATCGTCAGATGCGGGAACAGGTTGAAATGCTGAAAGCACATCCCGACCTCGGACCGGATCTTGTCGATATTCTTCAGGTCATTGGACAAAAGCGTGCCGTCCACCGTGATCGAACCCTGCTGATGTTCTTCCAGCGCGTTGATACAGCGGATCAGGGTGGATTTGCCCGAGCCTGACGGGCCGCAGACGACGATACGTTCGCCCTGATTGACCGTCAGGTCGATGTCACGCAGCACGTGGAAGGTGCCGTACCATTTGTTCATACCCTGGATTTCAATTGCCACCTCGTCAGAGACAGCCATTTTCGAGCGGTCGATCTCGCGGTCGACGGCAGGGGAAGTTTGCGCGTCAGTCATAGGGACGTCTCCTTAACGGTGGTCAGTGCGAAGCTTGCGCTCCAGCCATTGCGAATAACGGGACATTGAGAAGCAGCTGATGAAGAAGCACAGCCCAATGAAGATGAACAATTCCCAGTAGATGCCGTTCCAGTCGGTGCTGGCACGGATCGCATTGGAAAAGCCGATCGGGTCCAGCAGGCCGATGAACACCACAAGGACGGTATCCTTGAACAGACCGATGAAACTGCTGACGATCCCGGGGATCGAGATTTTCAGAGCCTGGGGCAGAATGATCAGCTGCATGGATTGCCAGTAATTCAGGCCCAGACTGTCCGCGCCTTCATATTGGCCCCGTGGCAATGCCGCCAACCCACCCCGGATCACCTCGGCGATATAGGCCGAGGAAAACAGGGTCACCATGATGATCACCCTCAGCAGCAGGTCGAAATTCGTCCCCCGTGGCAGGAAGTAGTTCAGCAACAGTTGCGCGGTAAACAGCCACACGATCAGGGGAACCCCCCGGATCGTTTCGATAAAGATCACGCTGAACCGGTTCAGGATGAACAGATTCGACTGTCGTCCAAGTGCCAGAACGATGCCAAGCGGGAAGGACAGCACAATCCCCGACGCCCCGATAACAACCGCCAACAGGAAGCCGCCAAACTGGTCAGAGGCGATATATTCGATCCCCAGAGGCAGGATATTGTGCAGCACGCCGGCCAGAGGCCCGGCCAGAAACAGCCAGTACAGGATCGGCACCACAATCGCGCCCAGGGTTGCCGTCAGGGCGCCGGCCATCTCCTGACCGTATGTCAGAATGGCCCAGCCCAGAACAAACCCCGCCGCAACAGCAACCGGCCCCCAAAGCGACCCGCCCCACAGCAGCCAGTAGCAGATGAACGGTGCCAGCGCTGTGAACAAAAGCAGTTTGCGCGGCACGGTGTCGAACAGAACCGGTGCAAGACCAATGCCAAAGACGGCAATGGCCAGAAGCGGCCTCCAATAGGCATCCGACGGGTAGAAGCCGAACAAAAGCTGATCCCACCGGTCGGAAATCACCGCCCAGCAGGCCACACTGGCCCCGTCGCCATAAAGCTCATCGCGGATCGCGCGGCATTCTGTCAGCGACCCGGCATCCCAGATACCATAGACGATCCAGCCAAGCGTATGGGCCAGAACCCAATATACAAAAGCCAGGGAAATCAATGTCAGCGCGGAATTCAACCAACCGGAAAACAGGTTTTCCCGCACCCATTTATATACGCCCCTTTGGGTGACCGGGGGCTCTTTCTCCGGCAGCATGGTATCGCGGACATAGCTGACGGTTTGTGCATGATGATCACTCATATCAACGCTCCTTCAGCTTGACGGAATTGTTGTAGATGTTCATGACGCCCGCGATCACCAGGGATGTGATCAGATAGAACAGGCCAAGAAGCATCATCCCTTCCAGTTCTCGCCCGGTCTGGTTGATGGTGATCCCCCCAAGGGTGGAGCGGACATCCATATACCCCACCGCGATTGCCAGCGACGAGTTTTTGGTCAGGTTGAGATATTGCGAGATCAGCGGCGGAATGATGACGCGCAGCGCCTGCGGCAGGATCACCAGGTTCATCGTTCGGCTTGGCTGGATACCCAGGGCAAAGGCGGCCTCGGTCTGGCCTTTGCTGACGGCCAGAATACCCGCGCGCACGATTTCAGCGATGAAAGCCCCGGTGTAGAGAGACAACGCAATCCACAGCGCGATCAGCGAGTTTCTGAGATGCGTGCCGCCGGTGAAATTGAACCCGGTCAGTTCCGGGTATTCCAGGCTCACCGGACGGCCCAGAATGAAATAGAACAGCACAACCGGCACAAAGAACAGGCCAAGCGACACCCAGAACACCGGCAGGATATCCCCGGTCTGTTCCTGGCGCTTGCGCGCATAGCGGCGGAAGGCCCATATCGCCACCAGAGAGGCCACAAAAATTGCTATCAGAATGGCAGAGCCATTCCCCCAGACCGGGGCAGGTATGAACACCCCCCGGTTGGTGACTGCGACACTGTCAAACAGCAACATGCTGGCATCCGGGTTATCGCCCCTGAAATCCCTTGGTTGCGGTGTGCTTTCGGTCATCACCGCGAAAATCACGATGATCCAGAGCAGCAGCGGAATATTGCGGAACCCTTCGACATAAACCGTCATCAGGCGGCCGACGATCCAGTTTTGGGACAGCCGCAAGACACCGGCGATAACCCCAAGGATCGTTGCCAGCACACAGCCCAGAAACGCCACCAGAAGCGTGTTCAGGATACCGACCAGGGCCGCCTGGCCATGGGTGCTGTCATTTGTATAGGCGATCAGACGCTGGTTGATGTCATAGCCGGCACGGGAACTGAGAAATCCGAAATCGAAATCCTTGCCCAGATCTGCCAGATTCTGGATCGTGTTGTTCACCAGCCAGGCCAGCGACAGCATGATCAGAATAAATGCCACAACCTGAATCGTCATGGATCGGTAGCGGGTATCGTAGATCAACTGACTTATTCGGAAAGACTCGGTAGGCGGTTCCGTCATCGTTGCCATATCGTGCACCCCTGCAACTGTTGGATAGCCGAACTCTTTAGCAGAATACCTATCGGTTTCTGCCCGGTTCGGTCTTTGCGCTTCCAGATAAACGAAGGGCGCGGGATGACCCGCGCCCTTCGTAGATTATGTCACCGGAACGGCGGGCTGTAGAGCAGGCCGCCATCGGTCCATTGTGCGTTCAACCCGCGCGACAGACCAATCGGGGTCGACGCGCCGATGTTTTCCTCAAACAGCTCGCCATAGTTGCCGACGGCTGCAATCGCGTTCATGGCCCAGTCCGCCTCGAGGCCAAGCATGGCCCCCAGATCGCCTTCGGTCCCGAGAATACGATTGATTTCAGGATTATCGGTTCCGGCTGCCAGTTCCGACACATTGGTCGAGGTGATGCCCAGCTCTTCCGCCGAGATCAGCGCGTTCAATGTCCACCGAACAAGGTCGCCCCATTCGTTGTCACCGTGACGGACCAGAGGACCAAGCGGCTCTTTCGAAATGATCTCAGGCAGAACCACATGGGCATCAGGATCTTCGAATGTGGCGCGCGTGGCAGCCAGACCCGATGCATCGGTGGTGTAAACGTCACAGGCGCCAGCCAGATACTGCTGCTGCGCTTCGGCGTTGGTTTCGATCGGCACCGGCTCATAGCTCATGCCGTTCGAGCTGAAGAAATCAGCCAGGTTCAGTTCTGTCGTGGTGCCGGTCTGGATGCAGACGGTCGCGCCGTCCAGTTCCATGGCCGAGGCCACGCCCAGATCACGCGGAACCATGAAGCCCTGACCATCGTAATAGTTGACGCCCACGAATTCGAATCGCAGGTCAACATCGCGGCTGAAGGTCCAGGTTGTGTTCCGGGCCAGCATGTCCACTTCGCCGGATGCCAGCGCCGTAAAGCGTGTCTGACCGGTGGTGGGCACAAAGCTTACAGCCGTCGGATCGTCAAAGATGGCAGCAGCAACAGCGCGGCAAATAGCGACGTCAAAGCCTTCCCACTCGCCACTGGCGTCGGGAGCGGCAAAACCAACCAGACCGGTTGATACGCCGCAGTTCAGGCTGCCCCGCGCCCGGACCTCGTCCAGGGTTTGCGCGGAACCGGCTGCTGCGGCGAGGCCAGCGATGGCCAAAGTGCCGAGAAGTACGGATTTATTCATTTTTAACCTCTTCCTGATGGACTGCCTTTGTTGACAGTTTCCGATGCCAGGATTTCCCTGGCGTAGTTTATGAAGAATTTTTACGCTCTTCATCGCCTCTTAATTGGGCAAATATGTCGCAACAGGTCAAGAGTGAGAACCTTGGTTTCCGTTAGGTCAGGTCATTTCCCGGGCCGTAACTTTATAAGATGCCCAAATGCTAAGCATCACATATGGTTATATGACATTAGCGCAATCACGCCCCGTCTGACAGTTTCAGAAAGCGGGCAGCATGAAAAAATTCATCTTTCTTCCGGGCCGCAAATTCCGTCGCTTCATCGTCTTTACCCCATTGTTCAATCTGCCAGGATTCATCGATTCGCGACAAGGACCAGGCTTCTTGCACGGTGATCTGCCCCTTATGCACCGCCAATGCGAGGATCAAAGACCCCGATAATGTGACCAGATCGTGAAAGCCGGTCAGCGAGAAAGGGCGCAATTCCGAGACCGCATTGCCATAGATCGTCAAACTGTCTTCCGGCTGGCCGACCGGCAGCACACCTTCGGTCGGGATCAGCGGTGCATGATAGATACGCGCGGCCCAGTCCAGCACCGGGTCCCACCCCTTGGTCTGGCGCTGCACCAGCCCCTCTGGCGTGCCGGCCCGGTGGCAAAGCAGATCGGTTTCGGCATACCCCGCTAGCATCGCCGCCACCGCCGCGTGTTGCGGGGCCACCTTGTCGATGGCGGAGTTGGCCGAGCGGGTGACCGGCATGCTGAGCGGATCAACCTGTTCGCCCTGGGCGCCCCATTCCCCAGCCACAGCGCGCGCCATGGCGCGTGTCGGCAGAATGAGGGCCGATTTGAACGGCGTGCGCAGGGGGCGCGCATCCAGGGTGACCTGAAACCCGGCCCCGGCCTCTGACACCTCGGCCTTGTCCCAGAACCTCTTTGCGGCCCATTCGCTCATCCCCGGCCCCAAAGCTGGTCCAGTGCCGGGGGAAGCTCTGTGAAATCCGACAGGATCGTTGCCGCCCCCGCCCCGGTCAGTGTCGTACTCGGGTGATACCCCCAGTCAACGCCAATGGCGTGAATGCCGCCGGCGCGGCCCATCTCGATATCATAGGTGGTGTCACCCAGAATGACGGCGTGTTCCGGGGCGACACCTGTCTCCCTCAAACAGGTCAGCACCATTGAGGGATGCGGTTTTGACGGGTGATCATCGGCCACCTGCACCGTATGAAACAGCGGCCCGATCCCGTGTATTTCAAACAGATGGTCCAGACCGCGCCGGGATTTTCCGGTGGCGATGCCCAGAAACACCTCCTCCTGCGCGGCCAGAGCCTGCAAACCCGCCATCGCACCGGGATATAGCGGCGACAAGGCCCGGCCATCCCCTGTCTGGCGCAACTGGGCAAAGCGGCTTTTATAGGCCTCCACAAGCTGCGTTCTGACGGCCTCGGAGGCATCCGGGATCAGCCGCATCATCGCCTGCGGCAGGGACAGACCGACAATCGACAGGGTTGCCGCCCGATCCGGGGCGGGCAGGCCCATCGCGTCAAAGGCGCCCTCCATCGAGGCCAGAATATGCGCCTGGCTGTCGACCAGGGTGCCATCCACATCGAAGATGATCAGTTTCAGGGTGCCTGCGCTCACCACGTATCCTCATCAAACGGATCGGCGGGCACGTCATTTGCAAACCAGCCCAGAGTGTCCCAACTGCGCGCCATATGATCCGGCAAAGGCGCTGTCAGGTTCAGGCGGGCGCCGGTGACCGGATGGGTCAGAGACAATGAGCGCGCATGAAGATGCAGTTTCCGGCTGATCTCTCCACCCAGTTGCGCGCCCCAGCCATCGCCAAGGTTTTCCTGACCCGAACCACCATATTTGCCATCGCCGATCACCGGATGCCCGATCTCGGCCATATGGGCGCGCAACTGATGGGTGCGCCCGGTGACAGGCACCAGTGCAACCCAGGCCGCGCGACCGCCCAGATTGCTGAGCACCGCATAATCGGTTGTGGCGCGTTTCGCATCCGGCGTGCTGTCGGCCTGATCGGGGTGCAGGCAGTGCATCTTTTCGCCCTCTCCGCCCATGCCATGGCCCGGCGCCTTCACCAGCCCGAATTTGATCGTGCCCATGCGTGGCAGGGGCGCGCCGGCGACAGCCGCCCAATAGATCTTGCGCGTATCGCGCGCCCGAAAGGCCTTGGTCAGGGCGGCGGCGGCCTGACGGGTCCGCGCCAGCAGCAAAATGCCCGAGGTGTCCTTGTCCAGCCGGTGCACCAGCCGCGGTTTGTCTTCCAGGCCAAAGCGCAACGCCTCGGCCAGACCGTCCACATGGCGGGTCTGTTTGCTGCCGCCCTGGCTGGGCAGGCCGGGGGGTTTGTTCAGCGCGATCAGGTGATCATCCCGGTACAGAACCGCCGCGCGGATCATCTCGGCATCCGCTTCGGACACGGTGCTGCGGGGCGTGATCGGTTGAGGTGCGGCCTGATCCGGCAGGGGCGGCACGCGCACCATCTGCCCGGCGGCAACCCGGGTCGCAGGTTTCACCCGACCGCCATCAAGCCTGATCTCGCCCTTGCGGCACATCTTTTCGATCCGGCCCTGGCTGATCTGCGGAAACTGGCGGCGAAACCAGCGGTCCAGCCGCTGGTCGCCATCGCCAGCGGCCACTTCAAGGGTCTGCACACCGCTCATGCAATGACACCGCGTGCCAGCCAGAGGCCCAGAAACAGGGCTCCGACGGACAGGATCACCGATGCCAGAACATAAATCGCGGCCGACATCACCTCACCCCGTTCATAAAGCGTCACCGCCTCAAGCGAGAAGGCCGAGAAGGTGGTGAAGCCGCCCAGAAACCCGGTCATCACCAGAGGCGACAGATGGGTCAGCCCCCGTTGTGCCGCGACACCCACAAAGGCGCCGATCAGAAACGAGCCGATGATATTCACCGTGATCACCCCATAGGGAAACCCTGTATGCCCCAGCATACGCACCATGCCCAGACCGGTCAGATAGCGCAAAACCGCCCCCGCCGCGCCGCCAAGGGCCACCTGAAAAACTGCTGTCATCATGGGCGGGGTTTCGGCGCTTGGGCGCGGCTTGTCAACTGTGCTGGCGGTCCGCGCGCAGCTTGTTGAAATAGGCAAGACGTTTGGCAAGCTCGCGCTCGAACCCGCGCTGGACCGGCTGATAGAATTGTGCCCGGCCCATACCATCGGGAAAATAGGCCTGCCCGGAAAACCCGTCTTCGGCATCATGGTCATAATCATAACCCGCACCATAACCCTGATCTTTCATCAGCCCGGTGGGCGCGTTCAGGATATGTTTCGGCGGCGGCTTTGACCCGGTGGATTTCGCCGATTTGCGGGCATCTTTATAGGCGGTATAGGCCGCGTTCGATTTTGGCGCCAGGGCCAGGTACACCACCGCCTGCGCCAGCGCCAGTTCCCCCTCGGGGGAGCCGAGACGCTCATAGGTTTCCCAGGCATCCAGACAGACCCGTTGCGCCTGTGGCTCGGCCAGGCCGATATCCTCGACAGCCATCCGGGTGATCCGGCGGGCCAGATAGCGCGGGTCTTCGCCACCTTCCAGCATCCGGGCCAGCCAATAGAGACTGGCATCCGGGTCAGACCCGCGCACGGATTTATGCAGGGCAGAGATCAGATTGTAATGGGCATCGCCGGATTTGTCGTATTGCGCAGCTCGGCGGGACAGGCGCGCCCCGAGGGCGGCAATGTCCAGCGGGGCCTCCGGCGTCCAGGCGGCAACCTGTTCGGCCAGGTTCAACAGCGCCCGGCCATCCCCATCCGCCATCTCGCGCAGGGCCATGCGGGCCTCTTTCGTCAGCGGCAGCTTATGATCCAGCACCGCCTCGGCCCGGGCCAGAAGCTGCTCCAGATCCTCGTCATTCAGCCGCTCCAGTACCAGAACCTGGGCCCGGCTGAGCAGGGCCGCATTCAGTTCAAAGGACGGGTTTTCGGTTGTGGCCCCGACCAGCAGGATTGTCCCGTCTTCCATATGCGGCAGGAACCCGTCCTGCTGCGCCTTGTTGAAACGGTGAATCTCATCCACGAACAGAAGCGTGCCGCGCCCGTTGGCATGGCGCAGCTTGGCGGCCTCGAACACTTTGCGCAGTTCCGGCACGCCGGTGAAAATAGCGCTGACCTGCACAAAATGCAGATCGGTTTCCGCCGCCAGCAACCGGGCGATTGTGGTCTTGCCCACCCCGGGCGGACCCCAGAAGACCAGCGATGACAGGGCACCACTGTCCAGCATGACCCGCAAACTGCCCTCGGGGCCCATCAGATGGGTCTGGCCGATCACCTCGGACAGGGATTGCGGGCGCAGCCGGTCGGCCAGGGGGCGCGGACCGGCGGCGGATGCATCTGGCGGTGCAGAGGTTGTATCAAACAAATCGGCCATATCCCCTGTCTACAGCCTTTTGCGTTTCATCTGAAACAGGACATATCGAAAGCTGCGGTCATGCCGGTGGGGACAGGCGCGCGCTTTCGATGGAAAACGGGCCTGCAACAGGAAAACGGCGGGCAGGCGCAGGCAGCCTGCCCATGGTTGTTATGGGCCCCATCCGGAGAGAATGGCCATGTCAGTGCATCTTCGAGGCCATCGACACGAAATAGCACCGGTGGGATATGCCGCCGATCTTCATCATCGGCCCCCCCGCTTCCATTTGAATACCCAGACGGCGGCCCAATCGCGGGATGCCGATGGGCAGAAGCCCCAGAAGCGTTGTCGCCCCCAATGCCCGCGCGGACCGTACCATATGCCCCATCAGCGACATCTGAACTTCGCGCCGGATTTCCGTGCTGACACCATCGACGACGAATAACCTGTTCGCGTCCCAAATATGCGGCGCAATCGGTGCTTCTTCATAAAGCAGATTGGAGGGTATCGCATCTAACAGCCCCCGTTGCGCGTCGCGCACCATATAAGAATAAATTCCACATCGCGCGATGGTGGGCGTCAACCGCACCCCCGCCAGAACTTTTCCCATTTCATGCACACATACCCAACGGCTTTGTGGGGTATCATACTGATCGAATTCCATTCCATCCGCACTCGGAAGATCCCAATGCATATGGTCAATGAACGTCGAATGACGAGCACGTAACATATTTGCGAACAACTCTCCATAATTGTGCATGTTGTTGAAAGAGAGTGTCGTTGCCTGCATAGGTTGGCCTCCTGTGGCTCTGGTTAAAAAAACCTTCACCGCGGAAACGCTCAGCAGCCTGCCAATGTCCTATCCCTCAGATCAATCCGTATTCTTTTGCCCGCTGGACAGCCTCGGCCGTTGTCCGGGCCATAAGCTTCTGACGGGCAGAGGTGAGACGCGCCTTGAAAGCACTTTCGGATATCTTAAGTCTGGCGGCGGCAGCTGCATGGCGGTCCCCATCCGCGATACATCTTAACGCTTCTATCTGCGCCTTTGAGAGTTTCGTGGGCGGCACAGAGAGATCATGCATGCGCTGCACGATCCTGTGGACATGTTCCATTTCCTCCTGTGTATATTCGCGATCAAACCGTGTTGCCCCGGCGATGGTGCGCGACGACAAGGGGCCGATTGCGCAGATCATCCCGAAATGCATTCCATATTCGGCAGCCTCTTTCAGAATCCCGAACGGATCCGGCAGGCCAATCTCTGTCCATCGGCGAACCCCCGTATGGCTCAGCCCCCATGCAAGTGTCGGATCGCGAAGGCCATAAACCTTGGCTGTGTAAATTTCCTGCCATTCCTCCGGGTAGGTATTCACCATGATCAGCGGCGCCACATATCGAATGTGAAGGCCGATTGCATAACCACCCGGAGTCGCCAAAGCGAGCTCATGCAAGAGTAAGTCGAGGGCAGGTGTTTTTGACATGGAACCGACGAAAAGACATGTCTTTTTAGACAGGTTGCCAGGAACGCGGTCAACCATAAACTCTGATTCTCCTATCAGAGGTCATGCTGCATGTCGGAAAAGATTAACCCGGAAATTTTTGCCCGGTTAATGAAATTACCAAAGCCTGTTCGCGATGATCTTCTTGAATTTTTGGGCGAAACGCCGGTTGCAGACGAGGAATTGGAACGTTTGATTGATGCGGCAATCAAAGACAATCAGGCGAAAAAACTATCATAATACAAAGAAACCCCACCAATCGGCGGGGTTTCGTTTTTCTGAAACTGTGTCGAAAATGCGGCTCTTGTGATCAGCCCTGATCTTCCAGGGCCTCCTCGGCCTCGATACGGGCGCGATCACCGGCGCCCTTTGCATCCACATCCCGATCCACGAATTCGATGATCGCCATCGGCGCCATATCACCGAAACGGAAACCCGCCTTCAGAACCCGGACATAACCGCCCTGACGTTCGGCATAGCGCGGGCCCAGAACCTCGAACAGTTTTGCCACATAGGCATCCTGCTTGAGCTGTGCGGCCGCCTGACGACGGGCATGCAGATCGCCGCGTTTGGCAAGCGTGATCAGCTTTTCGACAATCCGCCGCAGCTCTTTGGCTTTCGGCAGGGTGGTTTTGATCTGCTCATGTTCGATGAGCGAGCCGGCCATATTCGCAAACAGCGCCTTGCGGTGCTCATGGGTGCGATTCAGGCGGCGGTAGCCTCGTGCGTGACGCATGTCATTTACTCCGTTTTATACTTTGTCCGGGGCCCCATGCGTGCGGGGCCCTCTCCTTGGGGCGTCTATGCCCGGATTTTCCCCGCATCCATGCGGGCATTCAAAGGCCTGAAGCGCGATTGCCGCGTTTCAGAAATTGTCTTCGTATTTCTTGGCCAGATCTTCGATATTGTCGGGCGGCCAGTCGATGATATCCATACCAAGATGCAGCCCCATGCCTGACAGAACTTCCTTGATCTCGTTCAGGGATTTGCGGCCAAAATTCGGGGTCCGCAGCATCTCGGCCTCGGTTTTCTGGATCAGATCCCCGATATAAACGATATTGTCGTTCTTCAGGCAGTTCGCCGAACGCACCGACAGTTCCAGCTCATCCACTTTCTTCAGCAGCAGCGGGTTGAATTCCAGATCATCCTCATCATCCTGACGGCTGGCGCTTTCCGGCTCGTCGAAATTCACGAAGATCGACAACTGGTCCTGGATGATCCGCGCGGCATAGGCCACCGCATCGTCAGGCGTAACCGATCCGTCGGTTTCCAGCTTCAGGGTCAGCTTGTCGTAATCCAGCACCTGGCCCTCACGGGTCGGCTGCACGTCATAGCTGACCTTCTTGACCGGCGAATAGATCGCATCAATCGGGATCAGGCCGATCGGTGCATCCTCGGGGCGGTTCTTATCTGCCGCGACATAGCCTTTGCCGGTGCTGATGGTCAGTTCCACATAGAGGTCCGCGCCTTCATCCAGATGGCAGATCACATGCTCTTTGTTGAGCACTTCGATGCCTGCGGATTCCGAGATATCGCCCGCGGTCACAACCTTCGGGCCCTTGGCCGAGATCGACACGCGTTTCGGGCCGTCGGTTTCCATGCGGATCGCCACGCCCTTGAGGTTCAGAACCACATCGGTGACGTCTTCCCGCACACCGGCGATCGAGGAAAACTCATGCAGCACATTGTCGATCTGCACGCTGGTGATCGACGCCCCCTGCAGCGAGCTCATCAGCACGCGGCGCAAGGCGTTGCCAAGCGTCAGGCCAAAGCCCCGCTCCAGTGGTTCGGCCACAACGGTTGCCTGACGTGCGGGTTCATTGCCCGGGTTCACGACCAGTTGCGTGGGCTTGATAAGCTCTTGCCAGTTTTTATGGATCATGGTGTCGCCTCCATTCTTGTTCAGGGCCTGGATCCGTGGCCCCGAACGCTCGAGGATCAAAAATGACGGTAACGAGCCACGCGCAAATACCGCAGCTCGTCACGGATAAATCATGTCTTAAACGCGGCGGCGCTTTGGTGGGCGGCAGCCATTATGGGCCATCGGCGTCACGTCGCGGATCGAGGTGATCGAAAACCCGACAGCGGCCAGCGCGCGCAACGCGGATTCGCGGCCCGAACCGGGGCCCTGAACCTCAACCTCAAGGGTTTTCACACCATGTTCCTGCGCTTTCTTGCCGGCATCTTCCGCCGCCATCTGCGCCGCATAAGGCGTGGATTTGCGCGAGCCCTTGAAGCCCATGGTCCCCGCCGAGGACCAGGCAATCGCATTGCCCTGCACATCCGAGATCAGAATCTTGGTGTTGTTGAACGAGCTGTTCACATGCGCCACACCTGCGGCAATATTCTTACGCTCTTTTTTCTTGGTCCGTGTCTTGTCGCGTGCCATTGATCTGCCCCCTACTTCTTCTTACCGGCAATGGCCTTTGCGGGGCCTTTGCGGGTGCGTGCGTTGGTATGGGTCCGCTGACCGCGCACGGGCAGGTTACGGCGATGGCGCAGACCGCGATAGCAGCCCAGATCCATCAGACGTTTGATGTTCATCTGCGTGTCCCGGCGCAAATCACCCTCAACGGTGAAATTCGCGTCGATATGTTCACGGATTTGCAGAACTTCCGCATCCGACAATTCATTGACCCGGCGCGCGGTGTCGATGCCGACAGCTTCGCAGATCTGCGCGGCTGAGTTATGTCCGATGCCTGTGATATAGGTCAGCGCGATTGGGACGCGCTTGGCGGTGGGGATGTTCACCCCGGCAATACGTGCCACGTATCTTTATCCTTCTTCGTTGCGGTTCCGTGATGCCAGAACCTTTTTTCACAACATAAGGCCCGAGGATGTGGTCCTGCGGGCCCTGTCATATCTGGTCGGGTGTATCGGGGTGCCCGGCAGGCGCCCATACCCATTTGATTCCCGAGGGAAGGCCTGCAATTAAGATCATTTCATGCAGGCGTCAAGAGGTGTTCCTGTTTCGACTGACGCTCTTTGCGTTTCGCAAAAACTGATGCTTTGGCCGGGTTCTAAAGCTCAACCATCTTGCTCGCATTCAGCACTCGTTTGATCACCGCAGGCCAATAAACGAGATAGGCCAGACCGAAGGTCACGATGGTCAGCAACAACCAGACCAGCGCATGGCCCAGAATGTCACTGAAACTGACCTCAACATTCAGGCGTGCAAGCTTGGTCCCGTCACGATCAACGACAAATGTACGGTTAATTGGTGCCTTCACGAAATAGTAGGGCAGTACAAACAGCGCCAAGCCGAACGTGATGATCGCAAGCAATATCCAGATGATCAACTGGCCGATTGCTTCACTCAGAGAGAATTCGCATTTAAGATTACTACCGACTACCATATCTGTTCTCCTGGCTTAATTAGCAGGGAAACTGTTGCACGCAGAAATATGCAGCGTCAATCGGGAAGAGAGCTAAGGTGAGACTAAAGCACCCTGCCTGAAACTTGAATCACAAATACCCTGCCACGCTTCGCGTTCCCGGGACATTTGTGATGCGCGATGTCTCAGGTTTAAGGCAGCATGCTGTAGTCAAGCACCGTGGCGATCTCTCCGGCAACCTCGTCAATCTCGCCCAGGCCCGGAACCCAGCGCAGCTGCCCTTTGGCATGATAATAGCCGACCAGGGGGGAGGTCTTTTTGTAATATTCCATCAGCCGGGTTCTGAGGCTTTCCTCATTGTCATCGGCCCGGCGTTTGAAATCGGATGCGCCGCAATTGGTGCATTTGCCATCCGCCGGGATCGGCTTTGTGATGTCGTTATAGACCTCGCCGCAATTGCCGCAGGTGGACCGTGCGGTGATCCGCGCCACCAGCGCCTCGTCATTCACCTCCATCGCCACAACATGATCAAGGGCCTGACCCTTGAGTTCCAGCAAATCGGCCAATGCATCCGCCTGGCCCAGCGTGCGCGGGAACCCGTCAAAGATCACCCCGCCACCGATATCGCCCAGCAGTTTCTCTTCAATCAGGCCGATCACGATTTCGTCGGTGACCAGTTCGCCTGCATCCATGATGGCCGCAACACGCTGGCCCATTTCTGTCCCTGAGCTTCGCGCCTCGCGCAGCATATCTCCGGTGCTGAGCTGCACCATGCCGCGATCTTCCACCAACCGGCGGGCTTGTGTGCCCTTGCCAGCGCCTGGCGGCCCCAGGAGTATGATATTCATCTGCGTGCAGGTCCCTTCCGTCCGCTGCCGCTGCGGTTTTTCTTGCCGCGCAGCTGCGATTTTTCGATCAGCCCTTCATATTGATGGGCCAGCAGATGAGACTGGATTTGCTGAACCGTATCCATCCCCACCGACACAATAATCAGAATCGAGGTGCCGCCGAAATAGGCCGTGATCGCCAGTTCCGTCCGCACAATTTCGGGCAGAAGACAGACCAGCGCCAGATAACCGGCGCCCAGAACCAGAACACGGTTGACCACATATTCCAGATATTCCGAGGTTCTTTTGCCGGGCCGGATGCCGGGGATAAACCCGTTCTGGTTTTTCAGGTTATCGGCCACATCATCGGTCTTGAACGACACGTTCAGCGTATAGAAATACGTGAAGAAAACGATCATTGAGACAAAGAACAGAAGGTAAAGCGGCTGACCGGGGCCGAAATTGGCCAGCAGCCAGGACATCACCGGGCCGGAGGTTTCAGTACCCGAAAAGGCGCTGAGCGTCGTCGGCAGAAGCAGCAGCGATGAGGCAAAGATCGCCGGGATCACACCTGCCGGGTTCACCTTGATCGGCAGATGGCTGGTGCCGCCATCATAGACCTTCATCCCCACCTGGCGGCGCGGATACTGGATATGGATCTTGCGCAAAGAGCGTTCCATGAACACCACGAATGTCAACGTCGCCAGAAGCATCGCGATCACCCCAAGGATCACCGGGGTGGCCAGCGCGCCCTGACGGCCCTGTTCGAAGAACTGGGCAAAGGCCACCGGAAGCTCGGCAATGATGCCCACGAAAATCACCAGCGAGATACCATTGCCGATCCCGCGCGCGGTGATCTGTTCACCCAGCCACATCAGGAACATGGTGCCGCCCACCAGCGTGATCACGCAGGCCGCCCGGAAGAACAGGCCCGGATCGGTGACCAGCCCGCCGGATTCCAGCGAGACCGCGATGCCATAGGCCTGGAATGTCGCCAGAACCACGGTGCCGTAGCGCGTGTACTGGTTCAGCTTCTTGCGACCGGATTCACCCTCTTTCTTCAGCGCTTCCAGTTGCGGCACCATGGCCGACATCAGCTGCACGATGATCGAGGCCGAGATATAGGGCATGATGCCCAGGGCAAACACGCCCATCCGCGACAGGGCACCGCCGGTGAACATGTTCAACACACCGCCCAGCCCGGCGCCCGCATCTTCAAAGAAGCGCTGTAGCTGGACCCCGTCAATCCCCGGCACGGGAATATAGGTGCCGATCCGGTAGATGATCAGAAGCCCCAGGGTGAACAGGATGCGCTGTCGCAGCTCGGTCGCTTTGCCAAGCGCGCTCCAGCTCATGTTGGCTGCCATTTGCTCTGCCGCAGATGCCATGCTGTCTCTCTTATGCATTGCGCCGCGGGATCGGAGGTCGATCACGCGGCGCGGATATAAACCTTGGGCGTAGATGTAAGGGGCGAACGCGCGCCTCACAAGCGCCTATACTGTCCTCAGCGCGCGGGCGGGTTATTCCGCCGCAGGTGCCGTGGCAACAGTCAGGCTGCCACCCGCCTTTTCCACCGCATCCACGGCAGCTTTCGACGCGCCGGTGACGGTGAGTTTCAGCTTGGAGGACACGTCTCCCTTTGCCAGCACGCGCACCCCGTCAAGCTTGCGCCGGATAACACCTGCTTCAAGCAGGGTGTCTTCGGTGATGTCTTTCTTGGCGTCCAGCTTGCCGGCCTCGACGAATTTCTCGATCAGGCCCAGATTGACGACAGCGAATTTCTTGCGGTTCGGCTTGTTGAAGCCACGCTTGGGCAGACGCTGGTAAAGCGGCATCTGGCCGCCCTCATACCCGTTGATCGCCACACCTGAACGGGATTTCTGCCCCTTGATCCCCCGGCCAGCGGTCTTGCCGATGCCAGAACCGGGCCCACGACCAACGCGTTTGGCTTTCTTGGTGGCGCCGGGATTGTCGCTGAGTTCATGCAGTTTCATATCGCTTCTCCTTGGCCGGAACTGCCCCCGAAGCGAGATGGGCAGACACGGCGTTTCTTGATGTGTGAGTCGGGTCCGCAAGGGACCACCGGGGGCATATAGACGGGGCGGCAGGCCGGATCAAGCCAATTGATGGGCAGCTCGGCATTGCACCTCAAACGGAAAACGCCCCGGCGGTCACTCACCAGGGCGTTTTCAATCCTGTATCGAAGAAGCTCACCCGCGTTCTTCGATGATCTCCACCAGATGCGGGATCTTGTTGACCATGCCGCGCACGGCGGGGGTGTCTTCAAGCTCGCGGGTCTTGTGCATCTTGTTCAGGCCCAGGCCGATCAGCGTCTGGCGCTGTTTGGCGGGGCGCCGGATCGGAGACCCCACCTGTTTCACAACAATCGTTTTTGCCATGTCTCTCAGGCCTCCTCAGCCGCGGTTTCCGCCTCGGCTGCCGGGGCTTCTTCCCGCTTGGGCAGGATATCGGCAACCTTCTTGCCACGACGCGCCGCAACCTGACGCGGGGAGGACTCTTTCTTGAGACCATCCAGCGTGGCGCGGATCATGTTATAGGGGTTCTGCGAGCCTGTGGATTTCGACACCACATCCTTGATCCCCAGCATTTCGAACACGGCGCGCATCGGACCACCGGCAATGATGCCCGTCCCTTCCGGTGCGGTGCGCATGACAACCTTGCCGGCACCATGGCGGCCCAGCATGTCGTGATGCAATGTCCGGCCCTCTTTCAGAGGCACGCGGATCAGTTGGCGCTTGGCCTGTTCGGTCGCCTTGCGGATCGCCTCGGGCACCTCTTTGGCCTTGCCCTTACCAAAGCCCACGCGGCCCCGCTGATCGCCCACAACCACAAGGGCCGCAAAGCCGAAGCGCTTGCCGCCTTTCACGGTTTTGGACACCCGGTTGATCGCCACCAGACGATCGGCAAATTCCGGCGTTTCCTCTTCACGGTTGCGACCGCGGCCACGCCCTCTGTTTTCACGTTCTGCCATAAGTGGCATCCTTTCCTGACGGCACGCGCATGTCGCGCCCCTGAATTCCGATCGCAGTGGGCCTGTCCAAAGACCCCCCGATCATCGAGGCGGCGCAACCGCCGCCTGCCTTTTCCTAGTGGTCGCGCGACCTGTTCCGAAAACCGGTTTCCGCTTTTCGGCTTGCCCGCACCTTTAGAACTTCAGACCACCTTCACGGGCAGCGTCGGCCAGAGCCTTCACCTTGCCATGAAAGAGAAACCCGCCCCGGTCGAAATAGCACTCTTCGACACCGGCTTTCCTGGCGCGTGTGGCAATCGCCTCACCCACCTTGGTCGCTGCCTCGACATTGTTCTTGCCCACAACACCCAGATCCTTTTCAAGGCTGGAGGCCGCGGCAAGCGTCACGCCATTCAGATCGTCGATCAGCTGCACGCTGATGTTTTTGTTGGACCGATGCACCGACAGGCGCGGGCGCCCATCTGCCATCTTCCGCAATTTGTTCCGAACGCGCAGGCGGCGTTTCTGGAACAGAACTCGTTTGCTGTTTGCCATTGTTCGCGCCCTTACTTCTTCTTGCCTTCCTTGCGGAAGATATACTCGCCCTTGTAGCGAATGCCTTTGCCCTTATAGGGCTCGGGCTTGCGCCACTCACGGATGTTGGCCGCAACCTGGCCGACGAGTTGTTCATCATTGCCCTCGATGATCACTTCGGTGACCTTGGGGGCCGTCACGGTCACACCGGCCGGCACCTCAAAGTTCACTTCGTGGGACAGGCCAAGCGACAGTTTCAGGGTGTTGCCCTGCATCTGTGCGCGATAGCCCACGCCCTGGATCTCAAGCTCTTTCTTGAACCCGGCGGTCACACCGGTGACCAGGTTCTGCACCATCGTGCGGCTCATGCCCCACTGCTGACGGGCGCGTTTGGACTTGCCGCGCGGGGTGACCGTCACGGCATTGTCTTCCACGGCCAGGGTCACATCATCGGTCGCGGTGAAGCTGCGGGCGCCTTTCGGGCCTTTCACTTCAATCGTCTGACCCGAGATGTTCGCCTCGACGCCCGAGGGAAGATCAACCGGCCTTTTGCCAATACGAGACATCATTCCCTCCTTAGAATACGGTGCAGAGCACTTCGCCGCCGACATTGGCGTTGCGTGCGGCTGCATCCGACATCACGCCCTTGGACGTGGAGACAATCGACACACCCAGACCCTGACGGACCTGCGGAATGTCACCGACGCCCATATAGACGCGACGACCGGGTTTGGAGACCCGTTTCAACTCGCGAATAACAGGCGTGCCTTCATAGTATTTCAGGCTAATCTCGATCGCCGGGTGGCCATCGGCCCCCGTCGTCTTTTCATAGCCGCGGATGTAGCCTTCATCGGCCAGCACATCCAGAACCCAGGCCCGCAGTTTGGAGGCGGGCGTCATCACCGTGGATTTGCCGCGCATCGAAGAGTTGCGGATCCGGGTGAGCATATCTGCGATAGGATCAGTCATATCTATATCTCCCCTACCAGCTTGACTTGACCATGCCGGGGATCTGACCGTTGGAGGCCAGATCGCGCAGCTTGATCCGCGACATTTTCAGCTTGCGGTAATACGCCTTGGGGCGGCCCGTCAGCTGGCACCGGTTGTGCAACCGGGTGGCAGAGCTGTTGCGCGGCAGTTTCGCCAGTTTCAGGCGGGCCGTGAAACGCTCTTCCATCGGTTTGCTTTCATCATTCGCGATCTCTTTCAGCGCGGCGCGTTTGGTGGCGTATTTCTCCACCAGGCGCTGACGCTTCAATTCGCGTTCGACCATTGCTTTTTTTGCCATGTCTCTTTCTCTCCCGCGATCAGCTGTTGAAGGGCATGTTGAAAGCTTTCAACAGCGCCTTGGCTTCCGCGTCCGTATTCGCGGTGGTGGCAATCACGATATCCAGTCCCCAGTTCTCGTCGATCTTGTCAAAGTTGATCTCGGGGAACACCAAATGCTCTTTCATGCCCATGGCATAGTTGCCGCGGCCATCGAAGGATTTGCCGCTGACGCCGCGAAAATCGCGGACCCGGGGCAATGCGACGGTGATCAGACGATCCAGAAATTCATACATCCGGTCGCCGCGCAGGGTGACCTTGGTGCCAAGCGGCATTTCTTCACGCACCCGGAACCCGGCGATGGATTTCTTGGCCTTGGTGACAACGGCCAGCTGACCGGCAATCGCTGTCAGATCTTCCTGCGCCGATTTCACCTTCTTGGTGTCACGAACCGCCTCGGCACCGGCGCCGATATTCAGCACGATCTTGTCCAGACGGGGCGCCATCATCGGGTTTTTATACCCGAATTCCTCGATCAGAGCGGCTTTGATCGTAGCGGCATAAAGCGCCTTCAGACGCGGTGTGTAGGTTGCAGTATCCAGCATCAGATCACGTCCCCCGTGGTCTTGGCAAACCGCACCTTCTTGTCATCTTCCATACGGAACCCGACGCGGGTGGCTTTGCCATTGCTATCCAGCAGCGCCAGATTGCTCAGCTGGATCGGCATCGCCTGTGGGATGCGACCGCCCTGGCTGGACTGGCTTTGCTTGGTGTGACGGATGGCGATGTTGATGCCATCGACGATTGCCTTGCCGGCTTTCGGGTCAACAGACGAAATCTCGCCCTCTTTGCCCCGGTCCTTGCCGGCCAGCACGACGACCTTGTCGCCTTTTTTCAGTTTCGCAGCCATGTCACAGCACCTCCGGCGCAAGCGAAATGATTTTCATGAAGTTCTTGCCGCGCAACTCACGCACCACCGGCCCGAAAATCCGGGTGCCGATCGGCTCGTTATTGTTGTTGAGGATGACGGCGGCGTTGCGGTCAAAGCGGATCGCGGTGCCGTCTTCACGGCGCACTTCCTTGGCGGTGCGCACAACGACGGCCTTGCGGACATCGCCTTTCTTCACGCGGCCCCGAGGGATGGCTTCCTTCACGGACACAACGATCACGTCACCGACGCTTGCGTATTTCCGCTTGGACCCACCCAGGACCTTGATGCACTGAACACGGCGAGCGCCGCTATTGTCAGCCACATCCAGATTGGTCTGCATCTGGATCATTTTGGTTTCTCCCGACCTTTGGGGACCTTTTTGCCCCAGGGTTTCGATCAAACCGGTTGGTGGTTACCTTTAGGAGGCAATCACCTCCCAGCGTTTGGATTTCGAGACAGGGGCACATTCCTGAATACGGACCTGGTCCCCGACCTTGAACGTGTTTTCCGGATCATGCGCCCGATACTTCTTGGACTTCCGGATGGTCTTCTGCATGACCGGGTGCTTGAAGCGACGCTCCACGGATACGGTCACGGTCTGTGCATTGGCGTCGCTGGTCACGGTGCCGGTCAGAATACGCTTGGGCATGGTTTACGCCTCCGCTTCGCTGGTTGCGGACGTGACATCCGACGCCGCTTCGGCGGCTTTCTGATTCAAAATGGTCTTCACCCGCGCGGCGCCCCGACGGACCTCGCGCATACGGGCGGTGTTTTCCAGCGCACCGGTGGCTTGCTGGAAACGGAGGTTGAAAGCCTCTTTCTTCAGCTGGACAAGCTCCTCGCGAAGCTGATCCGGCGTCTTGTCACGCAGGTCCTGGGCGCTGGTCGCCATCTGGTCTTCCTTTCAACATCACCAGACGGCCCCGCTTTGGGTCACCGTGATTCTGGTGGAGGTGGTGAATGAAGGATGGCTATAGGGGTCGATTGCTTGGCGTGCAACCCTTGTTTTTTGCAACCGTCGAAGCCATTGTCGACTTTTGAGGCACGAGATAACGTCAGATGTCAACGCGCACAGCCATGCTTTGCCTTGCCATTGGGTTTAACGCATTCGGGACCACAAGCTCATTTGGCTTTTGTTTCGAACCTTCCTTCAATGGTTACGAGCCACACTTCGCGCAAAGCCCACCGAGTGCTCCGTCGGCGTTTGCAATACCTAGAGTGCCTTATTGCCTTACATCTTACAGTTATTCCGGGACCCACACCTGTTCCCAATGGGAGCTCGACCGCTACTTCAATGATGTTGATGCATATATCCGAGACTTAAATCTATACATTTCTAATGCGAACGCCTATGCCGACGCCGCGCGGCAATACGCGCTTGATGCCACCGAGTTTGCTGATGGAGCATCAGCATACGCAGAGGACGTTTACTCGTTTGCGTTATGTGAAGCCGACGAAGCGAGAACACAACACGAATAGCTAACCATTTGACTATCTCAAATCCCTGCCGTCTTCCGCAACGCCGAATTCATCCGGCTCTGCCATCCCGGCCGTCCTTTTGAAACGCTTCCACCACATCCGAGTCTGGTCGGATCTTTGTGGAGATGCTCTGTCAGACCTAAGCTGGTCGTAAATCCAAGTCAGGGCTCCGCCCGTTCGCGCCTCGAAAGGTCCACTGAACCTTTCGCCGGGCTTTGCCCGGATCGGCGCTCACTCCCACCCATAGTTAAAGCTCACACTCACCCGGTCCTCTGCATCCATGTTCATCGGCACCTCATGGCGCAGCCAGCTTTCCCAGAGCAGCACATCCCCCGTCTTCGGGCCCGGATAGACAAAGGCCCGCAATTCCTCGCGGCAATCCGTCCGCCGGTTGGGGGCTGCCATCATCATCGCATGGCGCGGGTCTTCCAGTTTGATCGACTGCGCGCCGGGCGGCACCGCCACATAGGTGGTGCCCGAGATCACCGCATGCGGGTGGATATGGGAGGTATGGATGCCGCCTTCGGGCAGGATATTGATCCACAGGCTGTCAAGTTTCAGCTTCTTCTCGCCCAGATCGAATTCCAGATCACCCGCAAACGCCTTCACATGTTTGTCGAGCACCTTCTTCAGATCCTTGAAGATCGGGAACCGCCAGGGCAGATCGGTCAGGGATGCATAGCTGGTATAGCCCGGAAATCCGTTCTCGGCGCTCCAGTCCTGCCCGGCGGTGTCATCCTCGGCAATGGACAGACAGGACACCTCCAGCTCATCCGGGTCGATGGGTTTGCCAAGCTCGGACAGGCGGGCGTGGTAAAGGCGGGTGGCGAAGAGGGAGCGGATGTTTGACATGGGACCTGACTAGCAGAGCTACTGTGTTCACAACAGAGGGTCAGGGGGCCAAGACACTTAGCGCCCAGTCATTCAACAGGTTTGCCGCTCCCAAGCTTAGATGATCATCGTCAGAATAATAGCTGTTTCGTAGATCGCCTATCCGGCAAATGCCGCCAGGCGTGCAGAGAATTTCCGCCGGATCATAAAGCCGGGCTGAAGGGTATGCACTCGTTGCATCCTCCATAAGCGCATGAACATGTTCGGTGAATGATTGATGTGCTGACGCAGATACAGCCATATCAGTCAGATATTCAGGCCGAGATGTCTCGAAGAAAAGGTCATACACTCTCCGGGGATCGTATGGCTGGTGCGGCACCTGAGACACAAGCTGCACGGATATTCCCGCATCCTGATAAGTCTGGAGTGTCCTCATAATTGCCGCTTCAAGATACCCTAGGCGGTCGTCTTCATTCTGTCCCCATGCGGCGCCCAGAAAGCGGGTGTTTTGAGTATATCCACAGTCCGGTTGGGGCTCACCACAGAAATAGTAATTCCAGCGAGATGCGAAAACGACCCGCTCGATGTCATGTTCTATGGCATAATCGAGAACGGCATATCCTAAGGTTAGGCATTGTTCCGACAACGGTTCGCCACGGTTCGGCTCAAGATCCAGCAGCAGAGGGCACCCCGAACGAGAGACAACCAGTCCGCGCAAATCAGCCTCTGTGGCAGCCGAATGGAAGACAGATGCAATCGCCTCAGCGTGACTGTCTCCAATAAGCAGGAATTCGATATCACCATCGGCGGCTCCCAACCCGCACCACAGGTATTGACCTGTAGACCTGCTCGACATCGCGCAGTGCAACACTACTTGCGACCACTAAAAAGACGGCTGACAATCCCCCGCACCCATAAATCAGACCCGAGGTACTGATCTGATTGCGGTTTCGGAAGGGCTGTTCGACCCAACGCCATGTTACAGCCGCCATCAGGCCGCTTAGGATGATCAGGACAATCATCACCATTGCGGATATATCTTGCGTGCTGGAGATCCGGGCGAATGCAAAAACCGGGAAATGCCAAAGATAAAATGAGTAGGAGATCAATCCGATACCGACAAACGGCCGAGAGGACAGCAATCGGGTTGCCGGATCATTCGGGTTCGCCCATCCGATGACAAACACCGCGCCCAGCACCGGAATAAGTGTATAGAATGATGGATGGGGCATGGTGTCAGAAAAGGTAATGATTGCTCCTAAAATCAACCCCAGACCAAGAGTGGGCAGGTAGCGGCCCAACAGACCCAGCCGGGGCTTACGGCTCGCCGGTATCAACGCAAGCAACCCGCCACAGATCAACTCCCAGGCGCGTGTTGCGGTAACAAAGAAATTTGCGTCAACAAATCGCGTCGACAGATACTGCGCCAGCAAAAGCGACAGTAGCGCCAGTGCCAAAAGCAACATAAGGCGTATTCTAAATGCCAGCACACTCAATGCCATCATCAGCGGCGGGAAGAAAATGTAGAACTGCTCTTCGACGGAAAGGCTCCAAGTGTGCAGCAATGGTTTGAGTTGGCTAGGCTCTGTTGCGTAACTGTCCTGAAACCAGAAAAAGAAATTTGAAAAGAAAAGCAAAGTCGAGACAACCGAGCCTGCAAACTCCTGTTGTGCTTCCGGATCCATAAGGGCCAGAGCGAACGGCGTTGACGACAATATGACAAAAAGCAGTGCAGGCAGAATACGCCGGGCTCGTCTTTCATAGAACCGCAGGATCGAAAAGCGCCGCGCCGTTAGCTCACCGGCGATCAGTTGCGTGATCAGGAAGCCAGAGATGACGAAAAACACGTCAACGCCGACAAAGCCACCGGGCAGTTGCTTCATGCCGCCCAAAACGAAATCTGCGTGATAGATCACCACTGAGATGACAGAAACAGCTCGCAGCCCGTCGATTTCACGTCTGTAGTCCAAGTTCTTACAATCCCCAGAACGCCACCCGAAAGCCAAACCTATGTGATCATGCCATTTTTTGCGACAGCTGCGTATTGGTTTCAACCTTCTCCGCGATATTTTGATTGGCACCTTAAACCCGTTTGAGCATTCAGGCCCCATGCCATTGCGCAGGCGCGACCCGGCGGTGTCGGATGGGGACAGATGACGGCGGACGCACCAAAAGAAAACCCCCGCCGATCTCTCGGGCGGGGGCTTCGTTATCTCAACCGGGGTGGGGCCCGGACGTTTTCTTCGAAATCGCCTATACCCCACTTGGCGGCGAAGCCGCCGTTTACCAGTCTTCGCGAACGACCGTGCGGGTCTTGACCGGCAGTTTCATCGCGGCGAGGCGCAGGGCCTCGCGGGCGACCGGTTCGGACACGCCGTCGATCTCGAACATGATCCGGCCGGGTTTGACCTTGCAGGCCCAGAAATCGACCGAGCCTTTCCCCTTGCCCATCCGCACTTCGGTGGGTTTCGAGGTGACCGGCACATCGGGGAAAATCCGGATCCAGACCCGGCCCTGACGTTTCATGTGGCGGGTCATGGCGCGGCGGGCGGCTTCGATCTGGCGTGCGGTCACACGCTCAGGCTGAAGCGCCTTCAGGCCATAGGTGCCGAAGGTCAGGTCAGACCCGCCCTTGGCTTCCCCTTTGATCCGCCCTTTGAACTGTTTGCGGAATTTCGTGCGCTTTGGTTGCAGCATCTCATCTACTCCTTAACGGTCGCGGCGCGGACGTGGGCCGCCACCTTCCTGAAGCTCCTGATGCTTGCGATCACGGGCCGACGGGTCGTGCTCCATGATCTCGCCTTTGAAGATCCAGACTTTGATGCCGATGATACCATAGGCGGTTTTCGCTTCTGCATGGGCATAGTCGATATCCGCGCGCAGCGTGTGCAGCGGCACCCGGCCCTCGCGATACCATTCGGTCCGTGCAATCTCGGCACCGCCAAGACGACCCGCGACATTCACGCGAATGCCAAGTGACCCCATGCGCATCGCGTTCTGAACCGACCGTTTCATCGCACGGCGGAACGACACCCGGCGCTCAAGCTGCTGCGCGATGCTTTCGGCGACCAGGGCCGCGTCAAGCTCGGGCTTGCGCACCTCGACGATGTTCAGGTGCAACTCGCTGTCGGTCATGGCGGCAAGCTTGCGGCGCAGGGTTTCGATATCTGCGCCTTTCTTGCCGATGATGACGCCCGGGCGCGCCGTGTGGATCGTGACGCGGCACTTGCGGTGCGGACGCTCGATGATCACACGGGACACACCCGCCTGTTTGCACTCTTCCGCGATAAACGCGCGCATACGGATATCTTCCAGCAGAAGATTTCCGTAATCCTTGGTATCGGCATACCAGCGGCTGTCCCAGGTGCGGTTCACCTGCAGGCGCATGCCGATCGGATTGACCTTATGACCCATTACGCTTGCTCCCCGACGATATCTTCGACCTGGCGGACCGTGATGGTCAGCTCGCTGAACGGCTTGATGATCTTGCCAAACCGGCCCCGTGCCCGCGGACGCCCGCGTTTCAGGGTCAGGTTCTTGCCGACATAAGCCTCGGCAACGACCAGATCATCCACATCCAGGTTATGGTTGTTTTCGGCATTGGCGATGGCGGATTGAAGGCATTTCTTCACATCTGCCGCGATCCGCTTTTTCGAGAAGGTCAGATCGGCCAGCGCCTTTTCAACCTTCTTGCCCCGGATCATCTGCGCCACAAGGTTCAGCTTCTGCGGGCTTGTGCGCAGCATGCGGGCCTTGGCCATGGCTTCGTTTTCCGCCACGCGGCGGGGGTTCTTATCCTTGCTCATTTTCGTTTCGCCTTTTTGTCGGCGGCGTGACCGTAATAGGTCCGCGTGGGCGAATATTCCCCGAATTTCTGACCGATCATATCCTCGGAAATGCTGACCGGGATATGTTTGCGACCATTATAGACCCCAAAGGTGAGGCCCACGAACTGGGGCAGGATGGTGGAGCGGCGCGACCAGATCTTGATGACCTCGTTGCGACCGGATTCCTTGGATTTTTCGGCCTTCTTGAGGACATAGCTGTCGACAAAAGGACCCTTCCAGACAGAACGCGACATGATCTAGCGCCCCTTCTTCTTGGCGTGGCGCGAGCGGATGATCAGCTTCGACGACGCTTTGTTCTTGTTGCGGGTCCGGGCGCCTTTGGTGGGCTTGCCCCAGGGCGATACCGGATGACGGCCGCCGGATGTCCGGCCCTCACCACCACCATGGGGGTGATCGACGGGGTTCATCACCACACCACGGACAGAGGGGCGGATGCCCTTGTGCCGGTTGCGGCCCGCCTTGCCGAGATTCTGGTTCGAGTTGTCGGGGTTCGACACCGCGCCAACCGTGGCCATGCATTCCTGGCGGACCAGGCGCAGTTCGCCCGAGGAAAGCCGGATCTGCGCATAGCCACCGTCGCGGCCCACGAATTGCGCATAAGTGCCGGCGGCCCGCGCGATCTGGCCACCCTTGCCGGGCTTCATCTCGATATTGTGGATGATCGTGCCGATCGGCATGCCCGAGAACGGCATCGCGTTGCCCGGCTTGATATCCGCCTTGGCGGAAGAGACGACCTGATCGCCAACCGCCAGACGCTGCGGCGCCAGGATATAGGCCTGTTCGCCATCTTCATAGCGGATCAGCGCGATGAAGGCGGTGCGGTTGGGGTCATATTCGATCCGCTCGATGGTTGCGGATACATCCATCTTGTTGCGTTTGAAATCAACGATCCGATACAGACGCTTCGCGCCACCGCCCTTGCGGCGCATCGTGATCCGTCCGGTGTTGTTCCGGCCGCCATTCTTGGTCAAACCCTCGGTGAGGGATTTGACCGGGCGGCCTTTCCAAAGCTCCGAACGGTCGATCAGAACCAGCCCACGCTGGCCCGGCGTCGTCGGCTTATACGACTTGAGTGCCATGCTTTCTGTCTTCCGTTTGCTTTGCGGGAGGTTGATCCCGTCTCTTGATATGTAGGGCCCCGGAGGTCCCCGAATTTTGTGGCCTTGCGACCAAAAGCAGAACCCCGGACGAATCCGGGGCCTTGCCGATGGGGTCTGTTAAGGGATGGGGGTGGGGGGGTCAAGTGGCGCTGGCGGGAAGTCAACGGATTGGGCAGCTTTACCGTGCGGATTCAACGGGTCGCAACACAAGCCGGGCGAGCGCCTGCCCGTGGGATGGCGCTGCTACAGATATGTGAGGTGATTAACGCCAGCCAAGCCCCCCTATCCCATGATAGCATACGCAATGGTCGCAGAAGCGCCAGCCCGCCGGAACGGGCAGGCGCTCGCCCGGCGCCTTCGGCTTGATTCCGGGCGCAGTTAAACTCCTAATCCCAAATTCGCTCCACCCCCGCCGCATCAAACGCGGCATCCGACGACACCAGCGGCACCCTCTCCCGCAATGCAGTCGCCGCGATTATCCGGTCGAACGGATCGCGGTGGGGCCAGTCCAGCAGGGCGGCTTTCAAGCACAAATCCGCTGACATAGGCAGAAGCTCCAAGCCACTGGCCAATGCGCTGGTTTCAAGCTCGTCCATGAACGGCTCCATCTCAGGCCACTTACCCAATCGCGACTTCTGCGCGATTTCGTAAAACGAGATGGCAGACACCAGAACGGCATTGCTTTTCTTAATAAGGATTCGCACCTCCGGTTTCATGCGAGCGCTCTCCAACAGCAGCATCGCAAATGGACCGGTGTCCAACAGCAGTGGCATCAGCCGCCTTCCCACAGGCGCAACTCTTCCTCGGACATCTGCTCGAAGAAGCTGTCCGGGATTTCGCCAATTTTGTCTTTCAGAATGCCAAAGCGTACCGTCTTCTTCCGCGCCGGGATCAATTCCGCCGCCGGTTTCCCGTATTTCGTGATCACAACCCGCTCCCCCCGCTCGACCGCTTCGAGCAGTTTCGACAGGTTCGTCTTGGCTTCATGGACGGAGGCTTGCATGAGCGGCTCCCAAAGTGTTGACTAAGTCTTAGCTAAGTCTGAACTTATCGAAAATCAAGCCAGCAAACCCCGAACGGTCGATCAGAACATGCTTTCTGTCTTCCGTTTGCATTGCGGGAGGTTGATCCCGTCTCTTGATATATAGGGACCCTGAGGTCCCCGAATTTTGTGACCATACGACCAAAAGCAGAACCTCGGACGAATCCGGGGCCTTGCCGGTGGGGTCTGTTAGGGGATGGGGGAAGGGGCGAGGGGCGGAGCGGAACGAGCACAAGCAAACCATGCAGCAACAGCTTATTCACTTTTGTTAGCACATGTATTGCCTGACGAAGACTAGACGCACATATTGAAAATAGAGGAAAGATATAAGATTATGCCGTACGATCCCCAAAAAGCCGCCCAGACTGTCGCCTTCTTTGCAATGCAAGAAGGCGGTTCGATCAATGTGCTTAAGGTCGTGAAACTGGTTTACCTTGCTGATCGCGAGAGCGTGCGGACACGCGGACATCCAATTCAAGATGAAGCCCGGGTTTCGATGCCGCATGGACCAGTCAATTCTGTGACACTCAACTACCTCAACGGTGCCTATCGCGACGACGGTGGTTGGTCTGAGTATCTACGTGATCGCGCGAATAACGATGTCGGTGTGGTGCAAAAAGACCTCACTACTGATCACCTATCCTCTCTCAGCGAAGGCGATTTGGAGATGCTCGAAAGCACTTGGGACCAATTCGGGCACTTCGACCGATTTGATCTTGCTGATTGGACGCATAATCACATTGCGGAATGGCAAGATCCCAATGGCTCATCTACACCGATCCCATTGGACCGGATCATGACAGCGGTTGGATTAGAGAACCCTATTGAAAGGGCAAAAGAACTCGAAAGCGTGAACCGCGCAGCCAATGTGTTTGCTCGTCTTTGATTGGCAATCGGATAATCTTCCGTAAAAACACGTTACTTGTCCCTTCCGGTCCTAGTAACAACTTAGCAAAAAAGCACTTGCACGTTGTTTGCAACGACACTTGCCACCTAGGTTTGAACCTCTTGGTGCCGGTGTGCACCTTTTATGACGGTTGCGATACCACCTGCGAGCTTGATCAGGGCGACCATGACTTCATACAGCATTTGTCTTATGTATTTTATGCCAAATCGTTGCTTGTCGAAGCAGATAGAATCCGCAAAGGATTGAATTCAAGTATCCTGCTACGTCAGCCCAATATCGGTGAAGAAGTCTTTAGTAGGGTAGAAGGTGGGGTGTGTTTATCGCCAGACACACCGCTTAAAATCAAACAATACTTTGGCTGTTGAATAAGCATCTCTTGACAACCGCCCACCGGAATCAAAAACCCCGACCGCTCACGCAGCCGGGGCTTCAATCTTCACACCTGATCTCGAAACTTAAAGACCCGTGCTCACATCAATCGTGTTGCCCTCTTCAAGGGTCACATAGGCTTTCTTCACGTCCTTGCGGCGGCCGAGCTGGCCCCGGAACCGTTTGGATTTGCCTTTGGTGATTGTGGTGTTGACCGCTTTGACCTTCACACCAAAGAGGGTTTCAACCGCCTCCTTGATCTGTGGTTTGTTCGCGTCGATTGCCACCTCGAAGACCACGGCGTTCTGTTCGGACGCCATGGTGGCCTTCTCGGTGATGACCGGCTTGCGGATCACGTCGTAATGGGATGCGTCTGTGCTCATTTCAGGCGAGCCTCCAGTGCTTCGACACCCGCTTTGGTGAGCACCAGGGTGTCACGTTTGAGGATGTCATAGACATTTGCGCCCATCGACGGCAGCACATCGAGACCTTCGATATTGCGTGCGGCCATGGCGAAATTTTCATTCACCTCGGCGCCGTCGATGATCAATGCGCGTTTCCAGCCAAGGCTTTTGACCTGTTTGGCCAGCGCACCGGTCTTGGGGGCATCCAGATCGGCATTGTCGATGATGACCAGCGAGCCTTCCGCCATCTTCGCCGAAAGCGCGTGCTTCAGGCCAAGTTTGCGGAACTTCTTGGTCAGATCATGGCCATGGCTGCGGACAACCGGGCCTTTATAGACGCCGCCACCACGGAAGATCGGGGCCGAGCGGGCGCCGTGGCGGGCGCCGCCGGTGCCTTTCTGGCGATAGATCTTCTTGGTGGAATAGCTCACCTCGGACCGGGTCTTGACCTTATGGGTGCCGGCCTGCGCATTGTTGCGCTGCCAGCGGACCACACGGTGCAGAATGTCGGCACGCGGTTCCAAGCCGAAGATATCTTCGCCCAGATCGACGGAACCGGCTTTCTTGCCGT
The DNA here is from genome assembly GCF_004751985.1 of Rhodophyticola sp. CCM32. Lineage (NCBI taxonomy): Bacteria > Pseudomonadati > Pseudomonadota > Alphaproteobacteria > Rhodobacterales > Roseobacteraceae > Rhodophyticola > Rhodophyticola sp. CCM32. Next base: position 3,614,812 of record NZ_CP038492.1, on the reverse strand, counting down.
CCAGTTTGATCACGTCGAGTTTCATTCCTCACCGTCCTTCTTCTCGGCTTCCTCAGCAGGCGCCTCGGTTGCGGTGTCGGATTCAGCGGCTTCCATCGCGGCCTGTTCCGCCTCGGCGGCGGCAGCGGCGGCGGCTTCCGCCTCGGCGGCGGCGGCGGCGGCAGCCTCTTCTGCGGCTTTCGCGGCTTCCTCAGCGGCCGATTTCAGCGCGGCAGGCAGAATGGCGTTCTCGGGGAACGGTTTTTTCACCGCATCCTTGATCGTCACCCAACCGCCTTTGGATCCGGGAACCGCGCCCTTGATCATGATCAGGCCACGGTCGGCATCGGTGCGCACAACCTGAAGGTTCTGCGTGGTCACCCGCGCCGCGCCCATATGGCCGGCCATTTTCTTGCCTTTGAACACCTTGCCCGGATCCTGGCACTGGCCGGTGGACCCGTGGGAACGGTGAGAGATCGACACACCATGGGAGGCCCGGAGACCCCCGAAATTATGCCGCTTCATCGCGCCCTGAAAGCCTTTACCGATCGAGGTGCCCGAGACATCCACGAACTGGCCTTCAAAATAATGGTTGGCGGTGATCTCTTCCCCCACGCCAATCAGGTTTTCATTGGCCACGCGGAACTCGGCCACCTTGCGCTTCGGCTCCACCTTGGCGGCGGCGAAATGGCCGCGCATCGGCGCGCTTGTGCGTTTGGCCTTGGCCGTGCCCGCGCCAAGCTGAACCGCCGAATAGCCGTCCTTCTCGGGCGTGCGCTGTGCCACCACCTGCAATTTGTCCAGTTGCAGAACGGTCACCGGAACCTGGCGGCCATCCTCCATGAACAGGCGGGTCATCCCCACCTTTTTCGCGATCACTCCAGAGCGCAACATATCCGTCACCCCCTTAAACTTTGATCTCGACATCGACACCGGCAGCCAGGTCGAGCTTCATCAGCGCGTCCACGGTCTGCGGGGTCGGGTCAACAATGTCCAAAAGACGCTTATGGGTGCGAATTTCCCACTGGTCGCGGCTTTTCTTGTCCACATGGGGCCCGCGCAGGACCGTGAACTTCTCAATCTTGTTCGGCAGCGGGATCGGCCCGCGCACCTGCGCACCGGTGCGTTTGGCCGTATTGACGATCTCTTGCGTGCTGGCATCCAGAACGCGATAGTCAAAGGCCTTCAGCCGGATGCGGATATTTTGGCTTTGGACTGCCATGTTATCAGCCTTTCGAGGCAATTGGAGTTGATAGGAGGAGCGGCCACCATGGCCGCCCCTCGTCGAACCCTTAGGGTCTTTTACTCAATGACTTTGGAGACGACACCAGCGCCGACGGTTCTTCCGCCTTCGCGGATGGCGAAGCGCAGGCCGTTTTCCATGGCGATGGGCGCGATCAGTTCCACGTTGAACTTCAGGTTGTCGCCCGGCATCACCATCTCGGTGCCCGAGGGCAGTTCAACCGTGCCCGTCACATCCGTCGTCCGGAAGTAGAATTGCGGACGGTAATTGGCGAAGAACGGCGTGTGACGGCCCCCCTCTTCCTTGGTCAGGATATACGCCTCGGCCTCGAACTTGGTATGCGGGTTCACCGAGCCCGGCTTGCACAGCACCTGGCCACGTTCCACCCCGTCGCGATCCACACCCCGCAGAAGCGCGCCGATATTGTCGCCCGCCTCGCCACGATCCAGCAGCTTGCGGAACATCTCCACACCCGTGCAGGTCGTCTTGGTCGTGTCCTTGATGCCGACGATCTCGATCTCGTCGCCCACATTGATCACGCCACGTTCCACCCGGCCGGTCACAACCGTGCCGCGACCAGAGATCGAGAACACATCCTCGATCGGCATCAGGAACGGCTGGTCAACAGCCCGGGCCGGCGTCGGGATATACTCATCCACCGCCGCCATCAGCTCGGCAATCTTCTGTTCGCCGATCTCCGGGTCGCGGCCTTCCAGCGCCGCCAGGGCAGAGCCCGCGATGATCGGGATATCGTCGCCCGGGTATTCATAGGAGGACAGCAACTCGCGGATCTCCATCTCGACCAGCTCCAGCAGTTCCTCGTCATCGACCTGGTCGACCTTGTTCATGAACACGACCATGTAGGGGATGCCAACCTGGCGGCCCAGCAGGATATGCTCGCGGGTCTGCGGCATCGGACCATCGGCAGCGTTCACCACCAGGATCGCGCCATCCATCTGCGCCGCACCGGTGATCATGTTCTTCACATAATCCGCATGGCCGGGGCAGTCGACATGGGCGTAGTGGCGCGCCTCGGTCTCGTATTCCACATGCGCCGTCGAGATCGTGATCCCGCGCGCCTTCTCTTCCGGCGCACCGTCAATCTGATCGTAATCCATGAAATCGCCAAACTGCTTCGTGATCGCAGCCGTCAACGTCGTCTTGCCATGGTCAACATGACCAATCGTACCGATGTTAACATGCGGCTTACTACGCTCAAACTTTTCCTTAGCCATGATGGCCTCCTGTCTTTGCTGTCTATCGGCGGGAAATCCGCCCTGCGGGTGGTGGGTTGGGCGGGGAACCCCCGCCACCCGGGTTTATGCGTATTGCGACTGAATCTCTTCCGAGATGTTCTGCGGCACCGGATCGTAATGGTCGAACTGCATCGTGAACTGCGCCCGGCCCGAAGACATGGAGCGGAGCGTGTTGATATAGCCGAACATGTTGGCCAGCGGCACCATCGCAGCGATGGCAATCGCATTGCCGCGCGGCTCCTGCCCGGTCACCTGGCCGCGACGCGAGGTCAGATCGCCGATGATACCACCGGTGTAATCCTCGGGCGTCACCACCTCGACCTTCATGATCGGTTCCAGCAGCTTGGCCCCGGCTTTCTTCATGCCTTCGCGCATGCCCATGCGGGCGGCAATTTCAAAGGCCAGAACCGAGCTGTCCACGTCGTGGAATTTGCCATCGATCAGGGCCACCTTGAAGTCGATCACCGGGAAGCCTGCCAGAGGGCCGCTATCCATCACCGATTTGATGCCTTTTTCCACGCCGGGGATGTATTCCTTGGGCACCGCCCCGCCAACGATTTTGGACTCGAAGGAATACCCCTCGCCCGGCTCGGTCGGCGAGATGACCATCTTGACCTCGGCGAACTGACCCGATCCACCGGACTGTTTCTTGTGGGTGTAGGTATGTTCGACCTCATGGCCGATGGTTTCCCGATAGGCCACCTGCGGCGCACCAATATTCGCCTCGACCTTGAATTCGCGCTTCAGACGATCCACCAGAATATCCAGATGCAATTCGCCCATGCCCTTCATGATGGTCTGACCGGATTCAAGATCGGTCTCCACCCGGAAAGACGGGTCTTCGGCGGCCAGACGTTGCAGACCTTGCGACATCTTTTCCTGGTCGGCCTTGGTCTTCGGCTCAACGGCGATCTCGATCACCGGATCGGGGAAGGTCATGGTTTCCAGCACCACCGGATCCTGCGGATCGCAGATCGTGTCACCGGTCGTGGTGTCCTTCAGACCGGCCAGCGCGATGATGTCACCGGCAAAAGCCTCGTCAATCTCTTCACGGTTGATCGAGTGCATCATCATCATCCGGCCCACACGCTCTTTCTTCTCCTTGGTGGAGTTGAGCATCGTGTCGCCCTTTTTCAGCATGCCTGAATAGATGCGCGTGAAGGTCAATGAGCCGACAAACGGGTCATTCATGATCTTGAATGCCAGACCGGCAAAGGGCATCGCATCATCCGCGCGGCGCGCGATGTCGCGGGTTTCGGTTTCGTCACCGGGTTTGAAGCCCATGTAATCCACCACATCCAGCGGGCTGGGCAGATAGTCGATCACCGCGTTCAGAAGCGGCTGAACGCCTTTGTTCTTGAAGGCCGAGCCACACAGAACCGGGATGAACTTGATCGCCAGCGTGCCCTTGCGGATCAGCGCGCGCAGGGTCTCCACATCGGGCTCTTCGCCTTCGAGATAGGCCATCATCGCGTCGTCATCCATTTCGACGGCGGTCTCGATCAGCTTGCCGCGCCATTCCTCGGCAGTGTCTTTCAGGCTGTCGCGGATCGGGCGTTTTTCCCAGGTCGCGCCCAGGTCTTCACCGGCCCAGACCCATTCTTCCATGGTGATCAGGTCAACGATGCCTTCCAGCTCGGTCTCGGCCCCGATCGGGATCTGAACCGGGGCGGGGATTGCGCCGGTACGGTCCTGGATCATGTGAACGCAATTGAAGAAATCGGCGCCGATCTTGTCCATCTTGTTGACGAAAACAATCCGCGGCACCTTGTAGCGGTCGGCCTGGCGCCAGACGGTTTCGGTCTGCGGCTCAACCCCGGCATTGGCGTCCAGCACGGCAACAGCACCATCAAGAACCGCCAGCGAGCGTTCAACCTCAATCGTGAAATCCACGTGGCCGGGGGTGTCGATGATGTTCAGACGGTGCTTTTCGGTATCTGCCGACTGGCCATCCTCGGTCCGTTCCCAGAAGGTGGTCGTGGCCGCCGAGGTGATGGTGATGCCCCGCTCCTGCTCCTGCTCCATCCAATCCATGGTGGCCGCGCCATCATGCACTTCCCCGATATTGTGGGATTTGCCGGTGTAATACAGAATCCGTTCCGAGCAGGTGGTCTTGCCTGCATCAATATGGGCCATGATCCCAAAGTTGCGGTAGCGGTCGAGCGGAAAGTCGCGAGCCATTTGAGTCAGTCCTCAGACAGAGATTGAAGACGCCGGGAACCCCCGACGATTACCAGCGGTAGTGGCTGAATGCCCGGTTGGCATCGGCCATTTTATGGGTGTCTTCGCGCTTTTTCACGGCAGAGCCCCGCGCGTTCACGGCGTCGATCAGTTCCCCTGCCAGACGCTCTTCCATGGTGTTTTCGTTGCGCGACCGGCTGGCATTGATCAACCAGCGGATGGCCAGGGCCTCGCGGCGCTCAGGGCGGACCTCGACAGGCACCTGATAGGTGGCGCCCCCGACCCGGCGGGACCGAACCTCCAGCGCGGGTTTGATGTTGTCGAGCGCTTCGTGGAACACTTCCACGGGCGCGCGTTTCAGTTTTTCCTCAACCCGGTCAAACGCGTTGTAGACGATGCGTTCAGCGACGGATTTCTTGCCGTCGATCATCAGGTTGTTCATGAATTTGGTCAGGACCCGGTCACCAAATTTGGCGTCGGGCAGAACTTCGCGCTTCTCGGCAGCGTGACGGCGGGACATGGGCTGTTCCTCTTACTTGGGGCGCTTGGCGCCGTATTTCGAACGACGCTGACGGCGGTCTTTCACGCCTTGCGTATCCAGAACACCGCGCAGGATGTGATAGCGCACGCCGGGAAGGTCTTTCACACGACCGCCACGGATCAGAACCACCGAGTGTTCCTGAAGGTTATGGCTTTCACCGGGGATATAGCTGATCACCTCAAACCCGTTGGTCAGGCGCACCTTGGCCACTTTCCGCATGGCCGAGTTGGGCTTTTTCGGTGTCGTGGTGTAGACGCGCGTGCACACGCCGCGTTTTTGCGGGCAGGCTTCCAAATGCTGGGATTTGGAGCGTTTAATTTTGGGCTGCCGCGGTTTGCGGATCAGCTGTTGGATCGTCGGCATTCGGTTCCCCGTCTTGCTCGTTCATGTCAACTGGCGCACCGTCACATGACGACAACACCAAAACCGCATGCGTCCCTTCCCTACCTGGAGGACGCCGCGGTGGAATTCCCAGAGGATCGGGGCACTTAAACAACCCGGATCATGGCCACTCAAATCTGTATCTCTGGCAAATGGGTGCATGACGCAGCCCTGCCAAGTGGCGCGCGGTATAGGAGGAATCGGATAGGCTGTCAACAGCGCCCCGGCCCTGGTATTTCAGGCCGTGCACAACTGTCGCGCCCGCCTGACCGCGACCTGTTCACGCCACAGGGTGAAAAGCCCGGTCGCCACCACGATCGCACTGCCCAGCAGCGTCAGATTGTCGGGCCATTCCCCGAAAATCAGCCAGCCCAGGATCAGCGCCCAGATCAGGGCCGTATAGCGGAACGGGGCGACAAACCCGATCTCGCCCACCCGCATCACCATGATCGAAAACAGATAGGCCACGATGATCACGGTCGAGGCCGCCAGAACCAGCCCCGCGGCCTTCATGTCAACCGGTTGCCATGATGTGCCCAGCGACAAAGCGCCACCGCACAGCCCCACAGCCGCCGCCGTGATCACCGCCACCCCGGTTGAGGGGACATCCGCGCTCAACCGCCGGGTGACCAGATCGCGCGTGGTCACCAGCATCACCGCCAGCAAGGCCGCCAGCGCATAGATGTTGAACCCGCTTCCGCCGGGCTGGATGATCAGCAGAACACCGCCAAACCCGATCAGAATGGCCAGAAGACGCCTCCAGCCCACCGGCTCCCCCAGAAACACATGGGCCGCGAGAGTGACGGTCAGGGGCAAAGCCGCCAGAATGGCCGAGGCATTGGCAAGCGGCATGTTGATCAGCGCGGTCAGAAAGGCGATCATCGCGCCGATCTCGGCCACCGTGCGCATGGCCACCCGCCCCCGATCCCCGCGCGGAATACGAAAGCTGAGACCGCCCATCGCCCAGACCATCGCGGCCATCATCGCAGTGGTGGTCACGCCGCGCAGAAAGACGATCTGAAACAGCGGCAAATCCCCGGCCAGCAGTTTCACAAAGGCGTCGTTCAAGGTGAACCCCGCCATGCTGGCCATCATGAACAACGCGCCTTTGAGGTTCGGGCTCTTGCCCATATCTATCTATGCTTTCCTTCTCAATACGTAAGCTGAACCCACCCAAATCGTCCCTTATAGCATGCTGCCTTAAACCTGAGACATCGCGCATCACAAATGTCCCGGGAACGCGAAGCGTGGCAGGGTATTTGTGATTCAAGTTTAAGGCAGGATGCTTTAGGCTGGCGACGGTGGAACTGCTGCCGCCAGCCTTGAGTGTTTTGCTTACTTTCCGCGATGTTTCGTCGGATCAGTGAGCCGGAACTTTTGCCCCTTACTCTCAGGTGGGGGCAGAGGCTCACCCCGCACCACGGTTCGCTCGACGCCGGTTTTTCCACCTTTCGGCCCGACAATTTCATATTGTCCAGAACGCGGGGCTTTCTGGCCCGGTTTATACAGCTTACCCGACATGAGAAGCCCCTCCCTGCTCATCTGAAAGCGTTGCAGGGCGCACCTGCGCAAAGCGCTTGCCCTTCGCAATCTCGCAAATACGGCCTTGGTTTAGGTCATAATCTGCGGCGATGCGATGCTGGAACTCACCCATAAGAAGGCGAGCTTTGATGATCGACACGTCATGGTGTGTCAGCCCCTTTATCGAAGCCATTGGCTTACTCCTCTTGAGCGCAGGAAAGTGTTGCCCCCGACCTCAATCAAAGCTAAGCCTCAGTTGCTACAGTGAGGGCTTTGATCATCGGAGCCTTTCGCTTGGGTGCGCTAACCCCTTGCGAAAACTGCGGAAAACGGGCCTTTATGGTCCGTTTTTTGCTTTTTCTCTCTCCCTCGAACGCACTAAGTGGGCAAATTCCTTAAGCGGCGCGGGCACGACGTAGCTCCTCCAAAAGAGGCGCAAGTTCTCGCACCTGCTCTATGAGTTTCTGTGCAGCTTGCATGGACATGCGATAACGAAGCTTGAGGTCTCTGGCCCTCGTGTGCGAGGTAATTACGTCAACGGGGGCCAATAAGCCCCCGCCGAAAACATTTGCCTCTTCTTCCTCAATGGGATCAGTCCGAAAGGACGTACCGCTATTCGGCATGCCCCGTTTCAAAGCTTGCCCCACACGCTTTTTCATCTTTTCGGTGTGCAGAACGGCATGGGCGATCTCGTGACAGAGGGTCGTTAGTGCGGCGCCGTCCTTAGGCCCCTTGTGGATATCAAAGGGCTTCAAGGCTTCGAATGCTCCTCTCACCACTTCGTCGGTGACTTGTAGAAATGGGTGACGGTCAAAAACGACTTGGCCGTCGTTTTCGGTTCCATCGTCCTCTATGAGCTCTTCTTCGTACCCGTAGACGCAATGGGGCTTTCTCAACAACATATCATGCTCGATATGCCGAAGAGGGTTGAACGGCTCGTCGTCCTTAAATCCAAACCGGCGGCGATAGTCCTGCGCATCTAGCAACAGTTCCGCTGTCCGTCGATCCGATATGTTCCGCTTCTTGTTTTTCACTGCCCTCTCCTGTCCCTCGGGGTCGGTTACTTTTTGCTTGCGGCCAGAGCATGAACGCGTTCACTCACGCGGGGGCGTGACCGAAACTCAACGTTAGATTTTTCTACTGCGGTGCGAAGTTTGGTTTGGTCTTTCTCGTCGAGGTCTAGAAAGTCAGTGATGGTTGGAATCCAGCTCTCGGGGACTGGTTTACGGCCCAACTCTACGCTGCTGAGTAACGACGGAGTGCAATCCATAAAGATCGCCTGCTCGACCAGCAAACGACCCTGCTCCATGCGCTTGATCCGCACGAACCTTCCATAGGGCGTGACTTGCTTCATAGCATCCCTCCTGATCCGGTACAAAATTGTACCACATCTTTCCATTACCCCGAAATCTAGCGGCAGGTCAACCCTTTGCCGCAAGATATGGAAAACAACGCAGTTTGAAGCGCAAAACCCCTTCTATTTGGGGTTGCAGCAAGCCCGCTCTACAGTCGGCATTCACAATCTTGCAGAAATTGGTAGGTCTGGCCTCAACCCCGCCATTTGAAAGCCGATTAAGCACCGGCAGCATGCACCGCTTCGCTTGACATGCATCCACAAAAGAAAACCCCCGCCGAATACGTATTCGGCGGGGGCAGGTTTTCATGATACGGGGCTGTGCGGTTTATTCCGCCGCGCTTTCCCCGCTCTCAGACTCGTCGGGGGCGGCCAGTGCGGCAGCCGCTTCGGCCTCGGCACGGGCTGCTTCGATCACCACTGCGTCACGTTCGGTTGCAATCCGGCGCACCCGCTGCGTGGCGCCCCCGGTGCCCGCCGGGATCAGGCGGCCGACGATGACGTTCTCTTTCAGCCCCACCAGCTTGTCGCGCTTGCCCTGCACCGAGGCTTCGGTCAGCACGCGGGTGGTTTCCTGGAACGATGCGGCCGAGATGAACGACCGGGTCTGCAGGCTGGCCTTGGTGATCCCCAGCAAAATCGGCTCCCCCGTTGCCGGGCGGCGTTTTTCGGCAAGGGCCTTTTCATTGGCCTCGTCAAACTCGGCCTTATCGACGTTTTCGCCTTTCAGCAGCGTGGTTTCCCCTGAATCCAGGATCTCCCATTTCTGCAACATCTGGCGGACGATCACCTCGATATGCTTGTCGTTGATCTTCACGCCCTGCAACCGGTACACATCCTGCACCTCGTCGATCATGTAATCGGCCAGCGCCTCGACACCCATGATCGACAGAATGTCATGCGGCGCCGGGTTGCCATCCATGATGTAGTCGCCTTTCTGGACGAAATCGCCCTCGGCAACGGGGATGTGTTTGCCCTTCGGCACCATGTATTCCACCGGCTCCTGCCCGTCTTCGGCGGGAACCACCGCAATCCGGCGCTTGTTCTTGAAGTCGCGGCCGAATTTCACATAGCCATCCTTCTCGGCGATAATCGCATGGTCTTTCGGGCGCCGCGCCTCGAACAGTTCCGCCACCCGGGGCAGACCCCCGGTGATGTCCTTGGTCTTGGCGCCTTCACGCGGGATACGGGCGACGACATCACCGGCCTCGATGGTCTGGCCATCCTCGACCGACAGGATCGCATCCACCGACATCGGATAGGTCACCGGGTTGCCCGCGTCATTGCGGACCGGTTCGCCATCTTCACCGACCACAAGGATCTCGGGCTTCAGCTCGTTGCCCTTGGGGGCCGCGCGCCAGTCCATCACGATCTTCTGGGTCATGCCGGTGGCATCATCGGTTTCGTCCCGCAGGGCCGTGCCCACCGCCAGATCGACAAACCGCACGCTCCCGGCCTTTTCGGCGATGATCGGCAGGGTATACGGGTCCCATTCGAACAGACGGTCACCGCGTGTCACCTCGGCACCTTCGGCGGCATGAACCTTGGTGCCATAGCCAAGCTTGAAGCTTGCCCGTTCGGCCCCATGCTCATCCATGATCGCCATGACCATGTTGCGCCCCATGACGATGATCTCACCGGCGGCGTTTTCCAGCAGGTTGGCATTGCGGAATTCAATCTTGCCGTCCGCACCCGCCTCCTGGAAGGATTGCTGGCCACCCTGGGCCACACCGCCGATATGGAAGGTCCGCATGGTCAGCTGTGTACCCGGCTCACCAATGGATTGTGCGGCGATGATGCCGACAGCTTCGCCCACATTCACCCGTGTGCCGCGCGCAAGATCACGCCCATAACAGGTGGCACAGACGCCCTCCTCGGCCTCGCAGGTCAGGGGGGAGCGGATCTGCATCGACACGACACCGGCCTGTTCCACCGCATCGGCCTTGCGTTCGTCAATCAGCTCTCCCTTGGTCAGGATCACCTCATCGGTGCCCGGCACCAGCACATCCTCACCCGCGGTCCGGCCCAGAATCCGCTCAGCCAGGGAGGACACAACCTCCCCGTCATTCACGGCGGCCTCGGCGGTGATCGTGTTCTCGGTGCCGCAATCAATCATCCGAACGATGCAATCCTGCGCCACATCCACCAGACGCCGGGTCAGATAGCCCGAGTTCGCGGTCTTCAACGCGGTGTCCGACAGGCCTTTCCGGGCGCCGTGGGTCGAGTTGAAGTATTCAAGAACGGTCAGACCTTCCTTGAAGTTCGAGATGATCGGCGTCTCGATGATCTCACCCGAGGGTTTGGCCATCAGCCCGCGCATCCCGCCCAGCTGCTTCATCTGGGTGACAGAGCCACGGGCGCCGGAATGGGCCATCATATAGACCGAGTTCGGCTCCTGTTCGGCGCCGTCATCATCGGTCACCTTGGCCGAGATGGAACCCATCATGGCGTCAGTGACCTTGTCATTGGCTTTCGACCAGGCGTCGATGACCTTGTTATACTTCTCACCCTGGGTGATCAGGCCATCCATATATTGCTGTTCGAATTCCTTCACCTGGCCGCGGGTCTCGTCAACCAGCGTCCATTTGGTGTCGGGGATCAGCATGTCATCCTTGCCGAAGGAGATACCGGCCTTGAATGCCTCACGGAACCCAAGCGTCATGATCTGATCGCAGAAAATGACCGACTCTTTCTGACCGCAATAGCGATAGACATTGTCGATCACCTGCTGGACCTCTTTCTTCCGCAGAAGACGGTTCACCAGTTCAAACGGCGCCTTGGCATTCAGCGGCAGCAGGCTGCCCAGACGGATCCGGCCGGGCGTGGTTTCAAACCGCTCATAAACCTCGTTGCCTTCCTCGTCGATCTGCTTGAGACGCGCGGTGATCTTGGCGTGCAGATGCACCTCACCGGCGTTCAGGGCATGTTCCACCTCTTCGACCGAGGCAAAGACCATGCCTTCGCCCTTCATACCTTCGCGTTCCAGGGTCACATAGTAGAGACCCAGGATCATATCCTGCGAGGGCACAATGATCGGCGCGCCGTTGGCCGGCGACAGAACATTGTTGGTCGACATCATCAGAACGCGTGCTTCCAGCTGTGCCTCCAGCGAAAGCGGCACGTGAACAGCCATCTGGTCGCCGTCGAAATCGGCATTGAACGCGGAACAGACCAGCGGATGCAGCTGGATCGCCTTGCCTTCGATCAGCGTCGGCTCGAACGCCTGAATGCCCAGACGGTGCAGCGTCGGCGCCCGGTTCAGAAGCACCGGATGTTCGCGGATCACCTCATCCAGGATATCCCAGACCTCGGGGCGCTCTTTCTCAACCAGTTTCTTTGCCTGCTTCACCGTGCTGCTGAGGCCCTTGGCCTCCAGCCGCGAATAGATGAAGGGTTTGAACAGCTCCAGCGCCATCTTCTTGGGCAGGCCGCATTGATGCAGCTTCAGTTCCGGCCCGGTCACAATCACCGAACGGCCCGAGAAATCGACCCGTTTGCCCAGAAGGTTCTGACGGAACCGGCCCTGTTTGCCTTTCAGCATGTCGGAAAGCGATTTCAGCGGGCGCTTGTTGGCCCCTGTGATCACCCGGCCACGACGGCCATTGTCAAACAGCGCATCAACGGATTCCTGCAACATCCGCTTTTCGTTGCGGATGATGATGTCGGGCGCGCGCAGTTCGATCAGCCGTTTCAGACGGTTGTTGCGGTTGATCACCCGGCGATACAGATCGTTCAGGTCAGAGGTCGCAAACCGGCCCCCGTCCAGCGGCACCAGCGGGCGCAGCTCTGGCGGGATCACCGGCACAACGGTCAGGATCATCCATTCCGGGCGGTTGCCGGATTCCAGGAAGTTCTCGACGATTTTCAGCCGCTTGATGATCTTCTTCGGTTTCAGCTCACCGGTGGCCTCTTTCAGGTCTTCACGCAGTTGCGCGGCTTCGGCCTCAAGGTCGATATTCTGCAACATCTCGCGGATGGCTTCGGCCCCGATATTGGCCTGGAACGCATCGGCGCCATAAGCGTCCTGCGCATCCATGAACTCTTCTTCGGACATCAGTTGCCCATAGGTCAGATCGGTCAGGCCCGGCTCGATCACCACATAATTCTCGAAATAGAGAATCCGTTCCAGATCGCGCAGGGTCATGTCCAGCATCAGGCCGATGCGGCTCGGCAATGATTTCAGGAACCAGATATGGGCGACGGGCGCGGCCAGTTCGATATGGCCCATCCGCTCGCGGCGGACCTTTTGCAGGGTCACCTCCACACCGCATTTCTCGCAGACAACGCCGCGATACTTCATGCGCTTGTACTTGCCGCAAAGGCATTCGTAATCTTTGACCGGGCCAAAGATACGGGCGCAGAACAGCCCGTCACGCTCGGGCTTGAAGGTCCGGTAATTGATGGTCTCGGGCTTTTTGATCTCGCCATAGGACCATGACAGAATCCGCTCAGGGCTCGCCAGGCTGACTTTGATCTCGTCAAAGGCCTTTTGCGGGGTCAGCGGGTTAAACGGGTTGTTGGTCAGTTCCTGGTTCATCGTATTTCCTTACACAAAGGTGCGGGGTCGAGGGAGGTGGAAAACGCGCGTTTTCCACCGGGAATTCTTGCGAATTCCGTTATTCCTCCCCCTCCGCATCCAGGAGTTCCATGTTGAGGCCGAGGCCGCGGACTTCTTTGACAAGCACGTTGAAGCTTTCCGGCACGCCGGCTTCAAAGTTGTCCTCGCCTTTGACGATGCTCTCATAGACTTTCGTCCGTCCGGCCACGTCGTCCGACTTCACGGTCAGCATCTCCTGCAGGGTATAGGCGGCGCCATAGGCTTCCAGCGCCCAGACCTCCATTTCCCCGAAGCGCTGGCCGCCGAACTGGGCTTTACCGCCCAAAGGCTGCTGCGTGACCAGGCTGTAAGGCCCGGTGGAGCGTGCGTGGATCTTGTCATCGACCAGATGGTGCAGTTTCAGCAGATATTTCACACCCACCGTGACCTGACGGGAGAATTGCTCCCCCGTGCGGCCATCATAGAGATCGGACTGACCGGATGTATCGAACCCTGCGCGTTGCAGCGCATCGTTCACATCCGCCTCTTTCGCCCCGTCAAAGACCGGGGTGGCCACCGGCACACCACGGGTGACGTTGGAGGCCGCCTCAAGGATCTGGCTGTCCTCCATCCCGGCGGTGGCGTCGTTATAGACATCCTCGCCATAGGCGATCTTCATCGCATCCTGCACCGGTGTCATATCGCCGGAGCGGCGATATTCCTGCAGCGCTTCGTCGACTTTCAGGCCCATGCCACGGGCCGCCCAGCCCATATGGGTTTCCAGAATCTGGCCCACATTCATCCGGCTTGGCACCCCAAGCGGGTTCAGCACGAAATCCACCGGCGTGCCATCGGCCAGGAACGGCATGTCTTCCATCGGCACAACCTTGGAGATCACACCTTTGTTGCCATGACGCCCGGCCATTTTATCACCCGGCTGCAATTTGCGCTTCACGGCGATGAAGACCTTGACCATCTTCATCACACCCGGCGGCAGGTCATCGCCCCGGCGCACCTTTTCGACCTTATCATCGAATCGGTGATCCAATGCGCGTTTCTGCGCCTCGAACTGTTCGTTCAGGGCTTCCACATGGGCCGCGTCTTTTTCCTCACCAAGGGCCAATTGCCACCACTGCCCGTGAGACAGGGTTTCCAGAAGCTCTTCGGTGATGTCCGAACCGGATTTGACGCCTTTGGGGCCTTTCACGGCGGTCTTGCCGAGGATCATCCCCTTCAGACGCGCATAGATGTTGCGCTCCAGAATGTGCAGCTCATCATCGCGGTCACGGCTCAGGCGTTCCACCTCTTCACGCTCGATCTGCAGGGCGCGTTCGTCTTTCTCCACCCCGTGGCGGTTGAAGACACGCACCTCGACCACGGTGCCGAAATCCCCCGGCGGCAGGCGCAGGGATGTGTCACGCACATCCGAGGCTTTTTCGCCAAAGATCGCGCGGAGCAGTTTTTCCTCCGGCGTCATCGGGCTTTCGCCTTTCGGGGTGATCTTGCCGACAAGAATATCCGCCGGGCCCACTTCGGCGCCGATATAGACAATCCCCGCCTCGTCGAGGTTGCGCAGCGCTTCCTCGCCCACATTGGGAATGTCGCGGGTAATCTCTTCCGGGCCAAGCTTGGTGTCACGGGCGGCAACCTCAAACTCCTCGATATGGATCGAGGTGAAGACGTCATCGCGCACGATCCGCTCGGAAATCAGGATCGAGTCCTCGTAATTATAGCCATTCCACGGCATGAAGGCGACGATGACGTTCTTGCCAAGCGCCAGTTCCCCCATATCGGTGGAAGGCCCATCGGCAATCACCTCTTCCTTCGAAACCTTGTCGCCGACTTTCACCAGCGGGCGCTGGTTGATGCAGGTGTTCTGGTTCGACCGCTGGAATTTCCGCAGGCGGTAGATATCCACACCCGCATCCCCCAGTTCCAGATCTTCGGTGGCGCGCACAACGATCCGCTGCGCATCGACCTGATCGATGATGCCGCCGCGTTTCGCCATGATCGCGGCGCCTGAATCCTTGGCCACGACGCTTTCGATCCCGGTGCCGACAAATGGCGCATCGGCCTGCAACAGCGGCACCGCCTGGCGTTGCATGTTGGAGCCCATAAGCGCCCGGTTCGCATCGTCATTCTCAAGGAACGGGATCAGCGAGGCGGCCACCGAGACCAGCTGTTTCGGGCTGACATCGATCAGGTCCACATTCTCGCGGGGCGAGAGCGTGTATTCCCCGGATTTCCGGGTCGACACCAGATCATTGAGGAATTTTCCATCCTCGCTGAGCGTCGCATTGGCCTGGGCCACCGTGTGCCGCATCTCTTCGGTGGCGGACATGTAATGGACCTCATCGGTCACCTTGGCATCCGCGACCTTGCGATAGGGCGTTTCGATAAAGCCGTATTTATTGACCCGCGCATAGGTGGCCAAGCTGTTGATCAGGCCGATATTCGGGCCTTCCGGCGTTTCGATCGGGCACATCCGGCCGTAATGGGTGGGGTGCACGTCGCGCACTTCGAAGCCCGCACGCTCCCGGGTCAGACCGCCCGGCCCAAGCGCCGAAAGACGGCGTTTATGGGTGACTTCCGACAAGGGATTGGTCTGGTCCATGAATTGCGACAATTGCGAGGACCCAAAGAATTCACGCACCGCAGCCGCAGCCGGTTTCGCGTTGATCAGATCCTGCGGCATCACCGTGTCAATCTCGACCGAGGACATACGCTCCTTGATCGCACGTTCCATGCGCAGCAGGCCGACGCGATACTGGTTTTCCATCAACTCACCGACCGAGCGGACACGGCGGTTGCCCAGATGGTCGATATCGTCGATATCGCCGCGCCCGTCGCGCAGTTCAACCAGCGCCTTGATGCAGGCGATGATATCTTCCTTGCGCAGCGTGCGCTGCGTGTCTTCGGCATCCAGCGCCAGACGCATGTTCATCTTGACCCGGCCGACGGCTGACAGGTCATACCGTTCGCCATCGAAGAACAGCTGATCGAACAGGCCCGAGGCCGCATCAACCGTGGGCGGCTCCCCCGGGCGCATCACGCGATAGATATCCATCAGCGCGGTTTCGCGGTTCAGGTTCTTGTCCGCGGCCATTGTGTTGCGGATATAGGGGCCGACATTGATGTTATCGATGTCGAGCACCGGGATATCGGTGATGCCCGCATCCATCAGTTCTTTCAGCGAACCGCCGGTCACCTCACCGTCTTTATCCAGTTCCCAGGTCAGTTCATCCCCGGCCTCGACATAGATCGCGCCGGTGTCCTCATTGATGATATCCTTGGCGACGAAACGGCCGACAATCGCATCAAAGGGCACCAGAAGATCAGTGACTTTCCCCTCGTCGATCAACTGCTTGACCGCACGCGGCGTGACTTTCTTGCCGGCCTCGGCAATCACGTTACCGGTTTTCGCATCCACCAGATCCATCACCGGGCGGGTGCCGCGCACACGTTCGGGGAAGAACTTGGTGACCCAGCCCTTGTTCTTTTTCAGCTTGAAATCGACCGTGTCGTAATAGGCATCCATGATGCCTTCCTGATCCAGCCCCAAGGCATAGAGAAGCGTGGTGACAGGCAGTTTCCGGCGGCGGTCGATCCGGGCGAACACGATATCCTTGGCATCGAATTCAAAGTCCAGCCACGAGCCGCGATAGGGGATGATGCGGCAGGCGAACAGCAATTTGCCCGAGGAATGGGTCTTGCCCTTGTCATGGTCGAAGAACACGCCGGGGCTGCGGTGCATCTGGCTGACAATCACCCGCTCGGTGCCGTTGACAATGAAGGTGCCATTGGGGGTCATCAGGGGCATGTCGCCCATGAACACGTCCTGCTCCTTGATGTCCTTGACCGATTTCGCGCCGGTATCCTCGTCGATATCAAACACGATCAGGCGCAGGGTCACCTTCAGCGGCGCCGCATAGGTCATGTCGCGCTGCTGGCATTCCTCGACGTCATATTTCGGATGCTCAAGTTCGTATTTCACGAATTCCAGCACGGCGGTTTCATTGAAATCCTTGATCGGGAACACCGACTGGAACACGCCTTTGATGCCTTCGCCATCCAGCGGCTGCGGTTCATCGCCGGATTTCAGGAACAGATCATACGAAGATTTCTGAACCTCGATCAGGTTCGGCATCTCCAGAACTTCGCGGATTTTACCATAGAATTTGCGAATACGTTTCGCGCCTGTGTAGGTCTGAGCCATGCTCTCAAACACCTTTCCGTTTCCTCGTGCCGCACACGCCGTCGGGGCACCGACGCGGCCACACACTGAAACAAACGGGTTCGGACCAATTCATGCCCACCGTCCCACCGGCAAGCTCCCGATCCATTGAACACCGCCTTAGGGAAGACCCGCCCATCTTTCCAACGGGCCCTCGCTAAGACAGGGTCGGCTGGACCCGGGCGCATTGCCCGGATCCAGCCAGATATCTGCATCCTGCCCGCAGGCAGGCACAGGACTTACTTCAGTTCGACCTCGGCGCCAGCTGCTTCCAGCTTGCCCTTGACCTCTTCTGCTTCATCCTTGCTGACGCCTTCCTTGACGGCCTTGCCGCCGGCTTCAACCAGCTCTTTGGCTTCTTTCAGGCCCAGGCCGGTCAGGGCGCGGACTTCCTTGATCACGTTGATCTTGGAGGCACCAGCGGCCTTCAGGATCACGTCGAATTCGGTCTGCTCTTCCGCAGCCGCGCCACCGGCATCGCCGGCAGGCCCGGCCATCATCACCGCGCCACCAGCGGCGGGTTCGATGCCGTATTCGTCTTTCAGGATGGTTTTCAGTTCTTGGGCTTCGAGAAGGGTCAGACCCACGATCTCTTCTGCCAGTTTTTTCAGATCAGCCATGTTAACGGTTTCCGTATGTAGGTTTGTGTTCCAACATCGCAAGGGCCAGGCCCTACGACAGGTCTCAAAGTTGCTTTACGCGGCCTCTGCCTTCTCTTCGATCGAAGACAGAATGCTCGCGATATTCGAAGCAGGTGCGCCAATGGCCCCGGCGATGTTGCTGGCAGGTGCGCCAATGCAGCCCACGATCGAAGCGATAAGCTCCTCCCGCGACGGCATTTTCGCAACGGCCTTCACACCGTCAGCATCCAACAGGTTCTCGCCCATCGTGCCGCCAAGAATGACAAACTTGTCATTGCTTTTGGCGTACCCGTCCGCGACCTTGGCCGCAGCCACAGGATCTTCGGAAAAGGACAGAACTGTCATCCCCGCCATCAGGTCGGCGATGCCAGCGGCAGGCGTTCCTTCAAGGGCGATCTTGGCGAGCCTGTTCTTGGCGACACGCACGGACCCGCCCGCTTCACGCATTTGCGCGCGCAGGTCCTGCATCTCAGCAACCGTAAGGCCTTCGTAGTGCGAGACCACGACGACGCCAGAGCTTTCAAAGATCTGGCCGAGTTCCTCGACCACTTTCTCTTTCTGGGCTCTATCCACAGTTTCACTCCAAATTGGGAGGTTTCCCTCCCGGCTCATATTTGGCTGGGTTGCCCCAACCACTTCGGGTCCAAGTCAGGGTCCCGAGGCCAGATCGCCCGAGGTTGCCCCCGGAAATCGTCTCTCGCGTCCCATCTCAGGAAGGAATTATGTGGCGGATGCCACACCCTCCGTCTCGGACAGAACGGGGCCGTATTGATGGCCCCGCCATTCACCCGGCGAACCGGGCAAATCCTGTCAGGCAGGCAATGCGCCTGCCCGCAATCTCAATTGCCGGTCGCGCTTTCCACGCTGACCGTCACACCCGGCCCCATGGTGGAGCTGAGCGAAACTTTCTGCATATAGGACCCTTTGGCCCCGGCAGGTTTGGCCTTGCTGACCGCATCCACAAAAGCGCGGATATTCGCGGCAAGCTTCTCGGCATCAAAGCTCGCCTTGCCGATGCCCGCATGCACGACACCGGCCTTCTCGGCCTTGAACTGCACCTGGCCACCCTTGGCCGCTTCCACGGCCTCTTTCACATCCATGGTCACCGTGCCCACTTTCGGGTTCGGCATCAGGTTGCGCGGGCCCAGCACCTTACCCAGACGGCCCACGATGGGCATCATGTCGGGCGTGGCGATGCAGCGATCAAACTCGATGGTGCCGCCCTGAACGGTTTCCATCAGGTCTTCGGCCCCTACGATATCAGCGCCTGCCGCGGTGGCCTCTTCGGCCTTCGGACCACGGGCGAACACGGCCACACGAACCGATTTTCCGGTGCCGTTGGGCAGGGTCACCGTGCCGCGCACCATCTGGTCGGCATGGCGCGGGTCAACACCCAGGTTCATCGCAATCTCGACCGACTCGTCAAATTTCGCGGTCGCGCTGGCCTTGATCAGATCAACAGCCTCTTCAACACTCAGATCGGTCTTGCCGGCAAAGGCCGTACGGGCCGCAGTGCTTCGTTTTCCAAGCTTACCCATGATTTACCCCTTTACCTCGATACCCATCGAGCTGGCGGAGCCAACGATGATTTTCATGGCAGCCTCGACGTCATTGGCGCTGAGGTCTTTCATCTTCGCTTCGGCGATCTCGCGCACCTGCGCCACCGTAACCGAGGCCACCGTTTCACGACCGGGCGCCTCTGCGCCACGCGGGCGGTTGCGCTTGCCGACGGGTTTCAGGCCAGCGGCCTTCTTCAGATAATAAGACGCAGGCGGCGTCTTGATTTCCATCGCAAAGGATTTGTCCTGATAATAGGTAATGATTGTCGGGCAGGGGCTGCCCTGTTCCATCTCCTGGGTCTTGGCGTTGAACGCCTTGCAGAACTCCATGATGTTGATCCCGCGCTGACCCAGAGCCGGGCCAACAGGCGGGCTTGGGTTGGCCTGACCGGCCGGGATCTGGAGCTTCATCGTTCCAGCAAGTTTCTTGGCCATCCGGCCTCTCCTTTTGTCATCGGCAGGCAGAGCGCCCACCCTGAGAACCGGAACGCGATCCGGCCCTGTCGCTTCGCGTGGTCCGGTTCAGACGCGCGCGCCCTCGCCTCCCACAGATGATTGGCGTTGCCGCCATCAGATGGGCAGGTGCCCACCATTCCCTGAACTCAGATCTGCTTTGCGACCTGCGTATATTCCAATTCGACCGGGGTGGCCCGGCCAAAGATCGAGACCATCACCTTCAGGCGCTGGTTCTCATCATCCACTTCCTCGACCATACCATCGAAATCCTCGAACGGGCCGTCATTGACCTTGACCTTCTCACCCACTTCAAAGGTGATGGTGTTGCGCGGCGAGGCTTCACCTTCCTCAACCCGGTTGAGGATCGAATTCACCTCATCATCGCGCATCGGCATCGGGCGGCCCTGCGGGCCCAGAAACCCGGTGACCCGGGGGATCGAGTTGATTGCGTGATAGGCGCTGTCGGTCAGCTCCATCCGCACCAGCACATAGCCGGGCATGAACCGGCGCGGCACCGTGACTTTCTTGCCGCGACGCACCTCGATCACATCCTCTTCGGGCACCAGAACTTCCTCGATCTCGTCTTCGAGGCCTTTCTCCGTCACGGCAGTTCTGATCTGCTCGGCAATGCGCTTTTCGAAATTCGACAGCACGCTGATCGAATACCACCGTTTCGCCATGTCTTGCCCGTCCCTCGCACCGGCGCCCGCAGCAACCGGAAAATTACCATCATCTCAACGACTTAATCCGCGCCCCATCAATAAAAAACAGCGCGCATCACGAATCGACGCACGCTATCATTGGGGAAGTCGCGTGTGACCTACCGCCCGGGCCTTGGAAAATCAAGGGGTCGGGGCAGGTTTTCTGACCCGATTTCCCTGCTATAGCGTTTCGACTTTATAGTGAGACAGTGTAACGGCTTTCGCGTTTGAGCCAAAGGCGAAAGCCGTTTCAACATAAAGTCGAAACGCTTTAGCCGAACATGTTCAGGATCTGCTCCAGGCCCAGGCGGATCAACAGGTCGACACCGAAGAAAAAGATCGCGGCCAGCAACGCCATGATAAACACCATAACGGTGGTCAGCAGCACCTCGCGGCGACCGGGCCAGACAACCTTGGCAATCTCGGCACGGGTCTGCTGGAGAAACTGAAACGGGTTGGTCATGGCCATGGCTCTGTCCGATCCTTCGCGGGTATTGCGGGGCATATACGCATCACATGCGAGGCGCGCAAGCCGGGCGACAGCAATCCATACGGCTTTTCTGGCAATCCCTGAGGTCTGGCCCTGGGGTCTGGCCCTGAGGTCTGGCAGGGGCGGAGGGACTCGAACCCCCGACCGTCGGATTTGGAATCCGATGCTCTACCAACTGAGCTACACCCCTAGACCGGAGCCTCGTTTAGCCCTGGGCCTGCATCATTGCAAGCCGCAAAGAGGCAGATCACAGGCCGACCATGCACGCCCATCGAATTTGGCGGGACAGGTGCCGCAGGCGATGATCCGGCAAACCGGCGACACCGGCATCACGCGAAAGCGTTACGCGCCGTGGGTTGACCATGCCTGCGTCGCGCCTCATGTCTTGATCAGACGCCGCTGAGCCTCGAAGGCCTTTTATGTCACATGCCCACAGAACCGCCCTTGCCCTGATCGCCGCCCTGGCCCTTGCCCTGCCGATAAGCGTACCGGCGGCCCAGGCACAGGGGGCCCATGAATGCTCCGGTCAGCTTATCAGATCCGTCGAGGCCCGCTTACCGCGACTGAACCATGACATTCCGGTTCAGGCCTTGTCCTGCGCGGGTATCGTCCAGATCTATTTCCTGCTGGACCAAAGCAACCGGGGCGAGATCCAGCGGAATTACCTGCGCCAGCGGATCAACGCGGTTTTCCGGCGCGAAGGCCTGATCAACTGATCCTTTATCAATAATAGCGGTCTGAGGCGGAATTCTCCAGAATTCCACGTGGAAAACTGGAGTTTTCCATCCCTACGACCCATGGGCTTACGGGGCATAATCCGAAACACTTACCCCCAGGGGCCGTGCAACCCGGTCTGACCCGGCTGGTCCAGCCGTTCAAACCCGTGCTGGCCAAAGAAGTCACGCTGTGCCTGAAGCATGTTGGCGGTGCCCCGCGCGGTGCGCATCGTGTCGAAATACCCCAATGCGGCGGATAAGGCTGGCACCGCGATACCATGGGCCGATGCCAGGCTGACGGTCTGGCGCAATGCCCCATGGTGCTCGATCAGAAGGCCCGCGAAATAGGGGGCCATGATCAGGGAGCGGTCGGCAGCCTCACCTAGGGCGGCCGCCATATCGTCCAGCATGGCCGACCGGATAATACAGCCCGCGCGCCAGATCTCGGCCACCTTTGGCATCGGCAGGGCCCAGTCTTCCTCGGCGCTGGCTTTGGCAAGCAATTCAAACCCCTGCGCATAGGCCAGAACCTTGCCGGCGATCAGCGCGCCTTCCATCATTGTCTGGCTCAACGCGTCGCGTGGCAGGGGCGATGGCCCGGAACCGAAAAGCGCCTCGCCCGAAACACGATCCGCCGCACGGGAGGACAGGATGCGCGCGGTCACCGCCGCCTCGACCGCAGAAAGCGGCGCACCACGTTCCTGGGCATCCATCACCGTCCATCGGCCTGTGCCTTTCTGGCCTGCGCGATCGGCGATCACATCCAGCATCGGTCGGCTGGTTTCCGGGTCTGTGGCGGCTGCGATGTCCGCTGTGATCTCGACCAGGTAAGACTGCAATATGCCTTCATTCCAGCCCGCGAAGATCGGGGCCATATCAGCAGCCCCCATACCCAGCCCGTCGCGCATCAGCCCGTAGATTTCGGCGATCATCTGCATATCGGCATATTCGATGCCGTTATGGACCATTTTCACATAATGCCCCGCACCCCCCGGCCCCAGATGGGCCACACAGGGGCTGCCTGCGAAATCGGCGGCAATGGCTTTCAGCACCGGGGCGACCATGGCAAAGGCCTCCGCCGCGCCGCCCGCCATCATCGACGGTCCATGGCGTGCGCCTTCGGCCCCGCCGGACACTCCGAGACCCAGATGCAGAAGCGGTGCGGCAGAGGCCACACGGCGATTGGTGTCATGCCAGTCGGAATTGCCGCCATCAATGATCAGATCACCGGGATCAAGCAGCGGTTTCAGGGTCGCGATCTGATCATCGACGGGCTGCCCCGCAGGCACCAGCAGAATGATCCGGCGCGGCATGCTCAGGCTGGCGACAAACGCCTCCAGCGTCTCAGACGGGAGCAACCGGTCCGCAAGCGGGCCTGCCTCGGCCAGAAAGCCTTGGGTGCGGGCAAAGGTACGGTTGAAGACGGCGATACGGTGGCCTTTTTCGGCGATGTTCAGCGCCAGATTTGCCCCCATCGTGCCCAGACCAATCAGCCCGATTTCTGCCTGTTCCGCCATCTCGACACTCCACTCTTCCTGTCCGGTTCCGGGGCACCCTAACCGGCGAATGAACGTGCCGCCAGTATGTAGCGCCCACATGTCGGACCCGCATATTAAAGCGTTTTGCGTTTATATGAGGCATCCCCATCGAAAACCGCGTTTGAGCCGAAGGGGAGAGGCAGCGGTTTTCGATAAAGATCGAATGCAAACCGCTATAGGATTGACCCGCACCGCACAATCGCCCATTTCAACCACATTCCGAAATCAAATCCGCCAAGGCATATGAACCTCCGCAAACGCATCGCTGATCATCCGACCGCAAACCGCGCCGTGGCCGGGCTGTTCGGCCTTTACATGCGGTTCGTGCGGGCCAGTTCCCGCTGTGATGAGGATGGATGGGCGGCGGTCTCGCAGGCGATAGAGACCCATGGCGCGGTCCTGATTGTCTGCTGGCATCAGCGTCTGATGCTGACACCCTGGATGTTCGACCTGACCCAGGCCCCCTGCCGCAGCCTGACCTCGAACAGCCGTGCCGGGCGGCTGATGGGCTGGATTCACCGCGCTTTCGGCTATGAAACCATGCCGATGAAACATGGAATGCTGGGGGCAGGTGCGATCCGTGAAGTGCTCAAAGGGTTGCAGAACGGGATCTCGATCGGGATCTCGCCCGATGGGCCAAGAGGCCCGGCGCGGGTGGCCAAGGTGACCCCGATTCAATGGGCGCGGGCAACACAAATACCGGTTTTTGTGTTTACCTTCTCGGCACGGCGCTACTTGAGCTGGTCAAGCTGGGACCGGCTGATGTGGCCGGCCCCTTTCACAAAGCTCAGTCTGATGTGGCGGCAGTGGGAACGCGACATTCCCCGCCGGTTACAAGCTGACGAGGCCAAGGCGCTGGCCGATGATCTGGGTGCGTTCATGAATGGCGTCAGCGCAGAATGCGATGCCCGGGTCGGGCATGCCGCGCCACAGTTATAGCGCGGGATGAAGGGCATCATTTCAAATCTGTGCCATGCAGCCCCTGTACAAATCCGACGCCGCCCCGGAGACCTGTTTCCCCAATGGTTCGCGCTCACCTCCCTATGGTCAAGAATACCGGCATCAACGCTGCGGAATGACCGTATCAGGCCCCGGGGCATGTCACCAAAAAGCGATTTCTCCATCACGATCCGTCACGCAGGCTTGGTTGGGCTGTTAGCAGGTATCAGCGCTAGGCTTTCCCTGTAAAATCAGGAGATTCACCATGCTGCCAACGCACATCCCCCGCCGCCAGTTTCTGGCCGCAGTCACCATCAGTTCTGCCGCCGGTTTGCTGGCGGAACCGACCCATGCCAATGCCAGCCCAACCATCGAAGGGTCGGAAGACTTCCAATATGAAGTTACCCGCAGCCTGCCTGAATGGCTGCATCGTCTGAGCGAGCCGGAGTTTCGCATCTTGCGGCTGAACCAGACCGAAATTCCACGATCCAGCCCGCTTTGGGAAGAAAGCCGCAGCGGAACTTATTGCTGTCGTGGCTGCGATCTGACCCTTTATGACAGCGACTGGAAAGTGATCCTGCCCATTGGCTGGGTCTTTTTCGAGCATTCCAGACAGAATGCAGTACTGACCGGCATTGATAACGGCCCGCAACCGTCAGAAGAGGAGGCCAGTATGGATGAGACCGAGGTGATTATCAGCCCGATGCCGGGCGCAGACGGAGCGCGGGCCTTTGTCGAGGCGCATTGCCGCCGCTGTGGCAGCCATTTGGGCCATATGGTGGCAATCGAGGGACGGCTGCTGCATTGCATCAACGGGGCAAGTCTGGATTTTCAGCCCGCCTGATCCGCAAGGATCGACCCAAAACCGATTCCATCCCGCGCGCCTTCTCAGGCATCGAACCCCCTGCCATGTAACACGGTCAGGGGGTTTTTTGACGCATCGGTGAAGAGGCGCAGCCCGCTGTTTCACAAGTAATTGACCCACGAAAAGGTGTTGTCGTGAAACTTGCGAAACCCAGCACAGATCTGTGATTTACGCCCGACATGCGGATCACAGATCCTGAGAATTTGTGAAAAAAGTTACATAATAATTTCAGATGTTTGCATCATATCCCGCCGCTGCACTCACAAGCGGGTCACGGTCTCGGCCTGACAATCCAACCCTGCGCGATCAGGCGTGAGGAAAATGGTGTTTTTACCCCGGAGCCAAGGCTGTCGATGGTGACATCGCGGAACAAACCCGCAGTTTTGAAACCAAACACACTCTGAGGAGACTGATCATGAAAGCAACACTGAGTGCACTGGCCATTGCGGCCTCATTGTCCGCTGGTCTTGCCACCGCCAGCTTTGCCATGGAGGCAGAGATCGACGCGCTGATGGAAGCACTGGAAAGTGAATTGTCCACACGTGGTATCGAAACGGAAGGGTTGGAAAACCTGACCATTGCCGAACTGCGCCTGGTTCAGCAGATGCTGAGCAATGGCGATAGCGCCGGCGAAATGCGCGGGGCCATCGACACATTCGTGAACCAGTAAGCTTGACAGCTTATGGAAACCGAAAAGGGGCCGCGTGATGCGACCCCTTTTTTCATGAAAGGCTAAACGCCTGCTCAGATCAGCAGCAGGCAAGCCCCAGCCGCTTACTCAATGACTTTGGAGACGACGCCCGCGCCGACGGTTCTTCCGCCTTCGCGGATGGCGAAGCGCAGGCCGTTTTCCATGGCGATGGGCGCGATCAGTTCCACGTTGAACTTCAGGTTGTCGCCCGGCATCACCATCTCGGTGCCCGAGGGCAGTTCAACCGTGCCCGTCACATCCGTCGTCCGGAAGTAGAATTGCGGACGGTAATTGGCGAAGAACGGCGTGTGACGGCCCCCCTCTTCCTTGGTCAGGATATACGCCTCGGCCTCGAACTTGGTATGCGGGTTCACCGAGCCCGGCTTGCACAGCACCTGGCCACGTTCCACCCCGTCGCGATCCACACCCCGCAGAAGCGCGCCGATATTGTCGCCCGCCTCGCCACGATCCAGCAGCTTGCGGAACATCTCCACACCCGTGCAGGTCGTCTTGGTCGTGTCCTTGATGCCGACGATCTCGATCTCGTCGCCCACATTGATCACGCCACGTTCCACCCGGCCGGTCACAACCGTGCCGCGACCAGAGATCGAGAACACATCCTCGATCGGCATCAGGAACGGCTGGTCAACAGCCCGGGCCGGCGTCGGGATATACTCATCCACCGCCGCCATCAGCTCGGCAATCTTCTGTTCGCCGATCTCCGGGTCGCGGCCTTCCAGCGCCGCCAGGGCAGAGCCCGCGATGATCGGGATATCGTCGCCCGGGTATTCATAGGAGGACAGCAACTCGCGGATCTCCATCTCGACCAGCTCCAGCAGTTCCTCGTCATCGACCTGGTCGACCTTGTTCATGAACACGACCATGTAGGGGATGCCAACCTGGCGGCCCAGCAGGATATGCTCGCGGGTCTGCGGCATCGGACCATCGGCAGCGTTCACCACCAGGATCGCGCCATCCATCTGCGCCGCACCGGTGATCATGTTCTTCACATAATCCGCATGGCCGGGGCAGTCGACATGGGCGTAGTGGCGCGCCTCGGTCTCGTATTCCACATGCGCCGTCGAGATCGTGATCCCGCGCGCCTTCTCTTCCGGCGCACCGTCAATCTGATCGTAATCCATGAAATCGCCAAACTGCTTCGTGATCGCAGCCGTCAACGTCGTCTTGCCATGATCAACATGACCAATCGTACCGATGTTAACATGCGGCTTACTACGCTCAAACTTTTCCTTAGCCATCGCCCTGATGCCTCGTCATATGGGGCCCGTATGAGGCCCGGTTTCATATCCGGGCGCTCGTTACGAAGATGTGAGAGGAAAATCAAGCGTCAGTTGCTGACCGCCTCCGGCTCCACATCTTCGGGTATGGCGACATCGGTCTCGGATGCGTCTGCAATCGCTTCAATCTCGGCAGCGTCCACCGCAGCGGCGTCGGGGTCGATGTTGAACCAGTCCGGGTTCTGCAACATCCACAACTGCACCCGGCGGACGGCGTTGCGGGCCAGGATATCCATCTGCTCTTCCCGGGTGCGGATCAGACCCGAACCGAAGATCGAAGCGGCGCTGACCCCTTCGAAAACGGTGATCCGCTCCGGTTCCTCATGCAGTTTGATCTGGGCCGCGTCATCCCAGACATTGGCGGAAATCACCAGAACCGACTTTGGTGCCAGCACCACGGGAATGCCCGGTGGTGCCAGCGAAAACCCGTCAACATTGATCGCGATATGATAGAGCCGATCGCCCTCATAGCCCCCGAAACGGCGGTCGACCTCGGCGGTCAGCGCGTCGATCCATTCCTGTTGCGTGGCGTTCCGCGAAGGGGAAACCCGACGCATGTTCTCGGCCACGACGATGTTATATTCGAGGCGGAAATCGCCCATATCCGGCAGGTCCTCCTCCACCGGGTCGGGCGCCGCGCAGGCCGCCAGAAAACAGACCAGACCAAACGCCGCGATACGGGCCGTGAAGCGCATGAGAAATCCCCCGGGACAAGCAACGGACAAGCCATACCCCAGCGGATGCACCCACGCAACGTTGCCTTGGGACGACCCGGTCAACCGGCGGTCAGAGGATCACCCGGCATGGGTGCAAAGCGCGTCAGGACCTTGCCTGAGCAGATGCATGAGGCGGATATCAAAGATCAACTTTTGTCGATCGCCGTGTGTGCGCTGTTCTGGCATATGCTTTGCAGGGCACCCCATTCTGCCCCGGACAGGATCGGCGGCCCTTGGGTGAACCCGTGATCGGCGGCAGCAGTCGAGGCCGCGATCCGGTCCAGCAGTCCGGGATGGCTGCTGAGATGGCGGAACACCCCCAGATCCGTATCCAGACCTTCAGCCCGCAACCGTTCAAAAAACACCGCAAGCGATGCCGGGGAAACCCCTGCATGCGCCAGAAGATCATGGGCATAGGCATCCGCGCGGGCCTCTGCCTCGCGGCTGTAGGAGGAATTCACCAATTGCTGTGTCACCGCGGCAACAGCCGAACTGCCCAGAAAATCCCCATAGGCCAACCCGATGATCCCGAAAGAGCCGGTTCTGCGCAGCACGGCACGGGTGCCATCGCGATGGGCCACATGGCCGATCTCATGGGCCAGAACAGCCGCCACTTCCTCCGGCGTTTCAGCCGCCTGGATCAGACCGTTATGAAGGGTCACATACCCGCCCGGCAGTGCCGTGGCGTTCAGGCTTGGGTCAAAAACCACATGCACCTGCACCGGATAGGGCAGATCCAGCCCATCGGTCAGCCGTGTCTGCATCACCGCAAGGGCCGCCTGCCCCGCCGGATCGGTGCATTCATAGGCCCCCATGGCCGGGTAGATCTGGTTGAATGTGGTTTGCCCAAGGGCCATTTCGGTCGCGGGCGGGATCATCTCGGCGCCTTTATCCGCCATGAACGGGATCAACGCGAACAGGATCGCGCCAAACGCGACAACCGCCGCACCCGCCAGACCCAGAAGCCTGAGCGGCGATCCGTTTCGGGGCCGCAGGGGTTTCAGGTCGGGGAGCGCGCTGAGCAATATGCGCAGCGCCTCTCTCTCGCGGATCACAAGGCGCGCGGGCCCGGCATTGTCAGGGGCGAAGATAAACGCATCCGCACTGGCCTGATCGGGCACCTGGCGCATATCGGCCAAAGACCAGCGCTGGCTGCCCTGGGTCTCGACATTCTTCAACTCCAGCATTGCGGTGGAGCCCTGCCCGGCCACGCGCAGGCTGACCCGCTGCACCATCGGGCTGATCCCGTCATAAAGCTCGGCATAGATCATTGCGGCGGCGGCGAAGGAGGGGGTGCGTCGGGACAGGGCCATCAGAATGCCGCCCCCACATCAAGCGCTTCGGCAAATCCGCCTGCATCGCGCATATCATCACGGTCGCGCTGGCGGATCGTGCCAAGCAGCGCGGGTTCGTGGATTTCCAGCGTTTCAGCCACATGGCGGACCATCGGGAAGGTGACAAACACCTGGCGGAATACATTGTAAAAGACAGCGATCAGCGCAAAGGCCGAGGCCAGGATCAGCATGATGATCGCAAGCGGTGGGTTTTCAAGCATCGCTGGCGAGGCGACACCCCCCAGCAACAGGATGCCAATGGCCAGCCCCAGGATCAGCATCGCAGCAAACCCGCCCACGAGGCTGGTCAGCAGATTGCCGAGAATATGGATTTTCACCAGGGTGCGCGTGCGCGGATAAATGTCAAATTCCAGCCCGTCGCCAAGCGTCTTCATCGCCGCCATGATCCGGAACGCCGAGACCCGGTAATAAACCGCGAAAAGCAGGGTCAGCGGCAACACCAGATACACCGCAGCCAGCATATACCACTCGGATCGCTGCTGCACCGAAATCAGCGGCAGCGCGACCAGCCCCCACAGGCAGACCAGAAAGGGAAGCAGCGATCCGTATAGCTGCCCGAAATGTCCGAACTGGGTGAACCGTGCCGTGCCGAACCAGCTACGGTCGGTCAGGTATTTTTCAAGCTGAAACGTCATCAACGGCCAGAACAGCCCGACAGACAGGATTGTCAGAACCCAATACATGAAAGACCGCCAGGCATAGCCCCAGGCCCCAGGCGACATGGCAAACCGAATACCCCGCCAGCGCGACCGCGCCAGGATATAGCGCCGGTTACGATAGCGGGCCATGAAGACGATCGGCACAAGCGACAGTGGCGTGGCGGCCACCCCGAATGTCAGGATATCGGGGGGGCCTTCGCTCAGACGGATCAGGATGAACATCGCCGCGACATTGAACAACGCCAGATAGATCGCCAGAAGGATAATGGCGAAAAGGAACCCGACCAGTTTTTCCTGCCCGGTCCCGGTATATTCCATCGGCGTGCCCCCCGGGCGAACCGAAGACCAGTACCAGCGCCGGAACCGCGCGATCTGCCAGAAACGATAAAGACCAAAGGTGAGTGCGGTGAGCAGCCCGGTTTTCAAGGCCAGCTGAAACAGCTCGCCCCGGTCGCCGCCGAATTCCGTTTTAAGTCCTGACATGTCCTGCCTTCAGGTGAACCGATTATCCCTGGGAAACCCGCGCGGGGCCATACGGCCCGCGCTGGCGCGCTTGCCCATCCATTCGGTCAAATCGGTTTCCGTCCGCGTGCGGCCTGCCGGATCACTCCAGCTCAACCCCTCGGACAGACCAAAGGCGCGGGCGTCAGACAGGCCCCCGTCTTTGTATTTCTGCAGCCGCACACCTTTGCCGCGGCCCATTTCGGGCAGCTCCTCCAGCGCGAAAACCAGAACCTTGCGGTTCTCACCAACTGTGGCGATGTGATCATCGCCAGCCGCCAGGGGTTTGCAGACCTTCGCGGTCACATCTCCCCTGACATTCAGCACCTGCTTGCCTGCGCGGGTCTGCGCCACCACATCGGCCTGCGGCACCACAAACCCGTCCCCCGCCGAAGAGGCGACCAACAGTTTGCCGTCAGGCTGATGAATGAACAGATCCACGATTTCGACCTCATTGGGCATGTCCACCATCAGGCGAACAGGTTCCCCCATCCCACGGCCTCCGGGCAAATTTGTGGCAGAAATCGTGTAAAAGCGGCCATTATTCCCGAAACATAACAGCTTGTCGGTGGTTTCCGCATGGAAGGCGAAACGCGGCGCGTCGCCATCGCGGAATTTCAACTCGCTGCCCAGGTCGATATGGCCCTTCATGGCGCGGATCCAGCCCATTTGAGAGCAGACCACAGTGATCGGCTCACGCTCGATCATCGCCTCCAGCGGCACCTCTTCCACCTCTCCGGCTTCGGCAAACTGGGTGCGACGGGCGCCGAATTCGGTGGTTTTGCCAAATTGCTTGCGGATGTCTTTCAACTGGTCGGTGATGGCGGACCACTGGATATCGTCGTTTTCCAGCAGGTCTTCGAGGCCCGCGCGCTCTTCCATCAGCGCTTCCTGCTCGCGCAGCAATTCCATCTCTTCCAGCCGCCGCAGGCTGCGCAGGCGCATGTTCAGGATCGCCTCGGCCTGCACATCGCTCAACTCCCCTTCGCCCGGGGCGGGGTTTTGTAATCGGCCTCATCGCGAGCGCGGGTGAAATCGCGGCCCCAATCCTCGCGCATCAGCGCCGCTTTGGGGTCATCATCATAGCGGATGATGTCGATCACCCGGTCCAGATTCAGAAACGCGATGATAAAGCCTTCCAGCACCTCCAGACGATGGTCGATCTTTTCCATCCGGTGCCGGGACCGGCGGATCAACACATCGCGACGATGGTCAAGAAAGGCGCGCAAAACCTCTTTCAGGCTACACACTTTCGGCGTGCGCCCGTCGATCAGCACATTCATGTTCAGGGAAAACCGCGTTTCCAGATCGGAATTGCGATACAGCATGCCCATCAGCAGGTCTTTGTCGACGGTCTTGGCGCGGGGTTCCAGAACGATGCGGATGTCATCGGCACTTTCGTCGCGCACATCGGCCAGGATCGGGATTTTCTTGGTCTGGATGACCTCGGCCAGTTTCTCGATCAGTTTCGATTTCTGCACCTGATAGGGGATCTCGGTGACCACGATCTGCCACTGGCCCCGGCCCAGGTCTTCCACCTCCCATTTTGCGCGCAGACGGAAGGCACCGCGCCCGGTGCGATAGGTCTCGGCCATGCTTTCGGCGGGCTCGACAATGACGCCGCCGGTCGGGAAATCCGGGCCTTTGACATAGTTCAGAAGCGTATCATCCCGTGCATCCGGCACTTTGATCAGATGCAGGCAGGCCGCGATCAGCTCATCGAGATTATGGGGCGGGACATTCGTGGCCATGCCCACGGCAATGCCCGATGACCCGTTGGCCAGAAGGTTGGGCAGGGCTGCGGGCAGCACCTCGGGCTCTTCCAGCGTGCCATCGTAATTGTCGCGGAAATCGACCGCATTCTCTGCCAGACCTTCCAGCAGCGCCTCGGCCACCGATGTCATCCGGGCCTCGGTATAGCGGCTGGCGGCCGGGTTATCGCCGTCGATATTGCCAAAGTTCCCCTGCCCGTCGACCAGCGGGTAGCGAATGGTGAAATCCTGCGCCAGACGCGCCATCGCGTCATAAATCGCGGCATCGCCATGGGGGTGGTAATTGCCCATCACATCGCCGCTGATCTTGGCGGATTTGCGAAACCCCCCGGTCGAGGACAGGCGCAATTCCCGCATCGCATAAAGAATGCGCCGATGCACCGGTTTCAGACCGTCCCGCGCATCGGGCAGGGCACGGTGCATGATCGTGCTCAACGCATATTGCAAATAGCGAGACCCGATCGCCCGGCTCAGCGATTCGCTTTGGTCTGCGTTGTCGTCTGGCGTGTTCTGCTCGCTCATTTGAACCTGTGATACGCAAGCAACGACCAACCGTAAAGGAACCAAACGAGACAAAGCTGCGTTTTTTCCCCGTGTCAGAATCGCTGACAGCGCCCTAGAGATGGGTTTGTATTTGAAGACGACCTTTAAGGATTACTGCCATGATCCGCCTGACCCTTTTGTTATGCGCCATAATCTACAGCGGAATGATCATATTTTCCGACCCCGCGACACGCGATGTTGAGACACCGGACGGGGTAAGCACCCGGGCCGAATTTGACCCCTCTGTCGCCTTGCCGACACCCCATGCCCCGCCTGTGCCGCAGATTGCCAACAGCACAGGCACCGCCCAGGTGATCCGCGCGGCGCTTGTGGACCCTGCACCACAGCCACCGGTCCCGGACGCGCCGGTGATGACCCTGACCGGCCCGGATGGGGAAATAATCGCGATCAGCGCCGTGATCCGGCCATCACAGGCGGAAAACGAGATCATCAGCCTGACCCGTCCTGCCGCCCCCGCAACCACACCGGCGGCCGAGATCGCAGAGGCGCCGCGCCCGGTGGTCTATGTCACCGGTCGCCGGGTGAATATGCGCGCCGGGCCATCCACCGGAACGGCGGTGATCCTGTCACTTGGGTTCGGGGCCGAGGCTGAGCAGATCGGCGACGTGACCGATGGCTGGGTCCAGATCCGCGATCTGGCGTCCGATCAGACCGGCTATATGGCCGAGCGCTTTCTGTCCGCTGACCGTCCCTGACACCATTGCCCTGACGCGGCCCGTGCCCTATAGCTTTTTGGGTTTAACCTGAAACAGACCGCATCGAAAACGCGTTCGAGCCAAAGGCGAGAGGCAGCTTTTTTCGATGCAAGGCTGACCCGAAACGCTTTAGGCATGGGGCCGCAATCCAGACGAGGGCAGCATGGCAAAATCCATCCTGATCACGGGCTGTTCCTCAGGCCTGGGGGAAGATGCGGCACGCAGGCTGCACGCGCGCGGATGGCGGGTGTTCGCCACCTGCCGCAAACCCGAAGATGTGGCGCGGCTAAAGGCCGAAGGGCTGGAAAGCTTCGTGCTGGATGTGGCCGACCCCGACAGCATTGCGCAAGGGATGGCCGAAACCCTGCGCCGCACCGGCGGAACGCTGGATGCGCTGTTCAACAATGCGGGCTATGGATTGCCCGGCGCGATGGAAGATGTGCCGCCGGGCGCCCTTCGTGAGATTTTCGAGACCAATGTATTCGGATTGCATGACCTGACCTGCCGGGCGGTGGCGGTGATGCGGGCGCAGGGCGGGCATGGGCGGATTGTCCAGCATTCCTCGGCCCTGGGGCGGATGTTCCTGCGCTGGCGCGGTGCCTATACCGCCAGCAAACACGCGGTGGAGGGGTTGGCCGACAGCCTGCGGCTGGAATTGCGGGATACGGAAATTTACGTCTCGATCCTGAACACCGGCCCGGTGACATCAAAGTTCCGGGTGAATTCGATCCCCGGATTCGAGACCTGGATCGACTGGGAAAGCTCTGCCCTTGCGGATCGCTATCGAACCGAGTTGATCCACCATCTGTATCAGGACACGGGCAAAGCGGCCTTCCAGCTGGAACCGCCCGCCGTGACCGCCAGACTGATCCACGCGCTGGAGGCCCGCCGCCCCCGCGCCCGCTATTTCATCACCACCGCCACATGGATTGTCGAGATTGCACGGCGGGTGCTACCGCAACGGGTGTTTGACTGGATTCTTGCAAAGGCCTAAAGCAGAAATCATTTCATCTGAATCAAAATTCGCTGTCTGCGGGTCAGCAAGACGCTGATACCGAATGCGAATTTTGATGAGTGATGGTGCAGAACAAACGATTTCGCTATAGCCAAACCGGGCCAGGCCCCTAGATGTCCAGATACCGCATAAAAGGATATGCCATGCTTTCCGACCCGCTGTTCATCATCGTGGCCCTGGCTTGTTTCGGGGTGCTGGTCATATTGCTGATGGGCGTCAATTCGTTTCGTATCGGCGGAGAGTATAACCGCAGGAACGCCAATAAATTCATGCGCTGGCGGTTGCTGGCACAGTTTGTGGCGGTATTGCTGATCCTCGCCTTTGTCTATTTCCGTCGTCAAACAGGGGGCTGACCCGAATGGTCGTTCTGAACAAGATCTACACCAAGACCGGCGATGCCGGGGAAACCGCCCTGGGCGATGGCAGCCGGGTGGCGAAACATTCAATGCGGGTTGCGGCCTATGGCACGGTGGATGAGCTGAACGCGACGCTTGGCATCGCCCGGTTGCAGGCCGAAGGAGAGATGGATGACAGGCTGGCCGCGATCCAGAATGACCTGTTCGATCTGGGCGCGGATCTGTGCACCCCGGGGATGGAGAAAGACAGCGCCCGGGAATATCCGGCCCTGCGGATCACCGAGGCGCAGGTTCTGCGCCTTGAGGCCGAGATTGACGGGATGAATGCAAAACTGACGCCCCTGCGCAGTTTCATCCTGCCCGGCGGCACGGCCCTGGCCGCGCATCTGCACATATGCCGCACGGTCGCACGGCGGGCCGAACGGATGAGCGTGGAACTGGCCACCATGGAATCGGTGAACCCCGAGGGGGTGAAATACCTCAACCGCCTGTCGGACTGGTTTTTTGTCGCCGGCCGGATCGCCAATAACGATGGCAAGGATGATGTGTTATGGATTCCAGGTGCGAACCGCTGAAAGCGGCGAGGGCTCCGGGTCAATCGGAACACGCCCCCCTCACGCGGCTGTCACGATATGATCAATTGACCCGTCACCATTCCGCGTTAGGCTGACATCCTCATTTTCCGAAGGCCACCGCATGCTGCAACGCCACCCTCCAGACGTCTATTCCCGCGCCGAATATGTTTCTGATGCCGTGGTGCATGTCTCGGGCCTGTCTGCGGCGATGATCGGCGGGCCGGTGATGATCACCCTGGCCGCTGTCTGGATCGGGGATGCCACGATCACCACCGCCACAACCGTCTATACGCTTTGCCTGATCGCGATGCTGTTCTGTTCGGCGCTTTACAACATGATCCCGGCGCCTGCGTGGCAGGACTGGCTGCGCCGTATCGACCAGTCGGCGATCTATCTCAAAATCGCCGGAACCTATACACCCGTGGTGGCGCTGGCGGGCAGCCATGCGGGCTGGTTTCTGGCGGGCATCTGGGGCGTGGCGCTGACCGGCGCCTCGATCATTCTGTTCAGTGCCCGGCACCGCCGCTATCTGGCACTGGCGCTTTATCTGGGTCTGGGCTGGGCCGGGGTGGCCTTTGGCGGTGCGGCCCTCGCAGGGTTGAGCCAGGCAGCGATGATCCTGCTTCTGATCGGCGGGCTGACCTATACTGCGGGCGTGGTCTTCCATATCTGGCAGGCGCTGCCGTTTCACAACACCATCTGGCATGTCTTCGTTCTGATCGCGACCGGCCTGGTCTATGCGGCTGTGTTTGTCCAATTGGTCCACGCTTCCGGGGTCTGATGTCGTAACGCGGCGTCTGAGCAGGGGCAGGGGTCGATTTTGGGCTGTTTTCGCCTGAGCAAGAACGATAACACAGCTTGGGAACGGAGAAGTGGCCGGGCAATGCGCACCGGCCCATGAATAGGAGAGACGTGGCGATGAAGGTCTTGGTGCCTGTGAAGCGCGTGATTGACTATAACGTGAAGGTCCGGGTGAAAGCGGACGGGTCCGGGGTCGATCTCGCCAATGTAAAAATGTCGATGAACCCGTTTGACGAGATTGCCGTGGAAGAGGCGATCCGCATGCGGGAGGCAGGCAAGGCTGAGGAGGTCGTCGCCGTCTCGATCGGTGTCAAACAGGCGCAGGAAACCCTGCGCACGGCGCTTGCCATGGGTGCGGATCGTGCGATCCTTGTCATTGCCGCAGAAGATGTGAACCAGGATATCGAGCCGCTGGCGGTTGCGAAAATCCTGAAAGCCGTGATTGACGAGGAACAGCCCGGTCTGGTTCTGGCGGGCAAGCAGGCCATCGACAATGATATGAATGCCACGGGTCAGATGCTGGCCGCCCTGCTTGGCTGGTCACAGGCCACTTTTGCCTCGGCCATCGAGATCGAGGGCGACACCGCGAATGTGACCCGCGAGGTTGATGGCGGGTTGCAGACCATCGCGGTCAAGATGCCCGCCATTGTCACCGTCGATCTGCGCCTGAACGAGCCGCGCTATGCCTCGCTGCCGAACATCATGAAAGCGAAGAAAAAGCCGCTGGACGAGAAAACCGCCGCAGATTACGGCGTCGATGTTGCACCGCGTCTTGAGGTTCTGAAAACCACTGAACCGGAAAGCCGAAAGGCCGGTGTCATGGTTGGCTCGGTGGATGAGCTGATCACGAAACTCAAAGACGAAGCGGGGGTGATCTGATGGCTGTTCTTGTTCTTGCCGAAGTGACAGATGGGGCCTTGGCGATGGATGCCACGGCCAAGGCCGTAACCGCCGCCGCAACCCTGGGCGATGTAACGCTGCTTTGTGTGGGTGCAACGGCCAAAGAGGCGGCGGATGAAGCCGCGACGATTTCGGGTGTGGCCAAGGTGCTCTGCGCGGAAGATGCGATATATGGCCACCGTCTGGCCGAACCCACAACCGGTCTGATCGTATCGCTGGCCGGTGATTACAGCCATATCGCCGCCCCCGCGACGACAGATGCCAAAAACATCATGCCCCGGGTCGCCGCGATGCTGGATGTGATGGTGATCTCTGACGCGATTGCGGTGGTGGATGCGGATACATTTGACCGTCCGATCTATGCGGGCAATGCGGTGCAGACGGTGAAATCCACCGATGCCACCAAGGTCATCACCTTCCGCACCTCGACCTTTGATGCGGCGCCGACCGGTGGCAGCGCCCCGGTCGAGGCAATCGGCGCGGCGGCGGATCCGGGCCTGTCTTCCTGGGTTGAAGACAAGGTCGCGGCCAGTGACCGGCCCGAACTGACATCGGCAGGGATCGTCGTGTCCGGCGGGCGCGGCGTAGGATCGGAAGAACAGTTCGCGATTATCGAGGCGCTGGCCGACAAGCTGGGGGCCGCTGTCGGGGCCTCCCGTGCGGCGGTCGATTCGGGCTATGCCCCGAATGACTGGCAGGTGGGGCAGACCGGTAAAGTTGTGGCCCCCGACCTTTATATCGCGGTCGGCATTTCCGGCGCGATCCAACACCTTGCCGGTATGAAAGACAGCAAGGTGATCGTCGCGATCAACAAGGATGAAGAAGCCCCGATCTTCCAGGTGGCGGATTACGGGCTGGTCGCAGACCTGTTCGATGCGGTGCCGGAACTGACCGGCAAGCTTGGCTGAGCCTTTGTAAAATCAGACAGGAAAGCCCGCCGATGACCCGGCGGGCTTTTTTATCCTGCCAGACACGGGGCCAGCATCTCAGCCGCGCGGTCATGCAGATGCGGACCCGGCAAAGCCCGTGCGGCACCGGCCTCTCCCGGGGCGAAGAACATACCGCGCGTGGGGTTCACCCGATCTGTTTCATCGGCGACCGAAAAGCTCAGCGTGGTTGCCTCTCCGGCGATGTCTTCCAGCATCTCCTGACCGATGAACAGCGGATCCGTGCCAAGGGTGCCATCGCGGGGCTGCTCATCCGGGCGATGATCTGCGATCCACAGCAGATGCAGCGGCACGTTGATCTGCCCGATCACCTGGCGCATCCGTGCAACCCAGGCCTCACGCACCTCCTGCACCACGATCGCGAACCTGTCTTCTGACAGAATCTGCAAACTCGACAGCATGTGGCGTGTAAAATGAAACTCGGTGAAATCCACGTCGCGATAAACCGTCTGCAACAGGCCAGAGGCTTTTACAAACCGGTCATTGCGGCGCGGATGCACCCGATAGAACCGATTGTTCAGATTATGGGCCCCCATGATCTGCAACACCACCGCCTCGGCCCCGGTCATCACCCCTGCAATCGCCGGGTCATGCAGCAGCAGATCAAGGCCCGCATTCATCACACCCATATTCACAACCGGCCTGTTCAGGGCCCGGGACAATTGTTCTGGGAACGGCGCACTGACAAATTTCCCATAGGTTTCCGACCCGCCCAGACACAGCACATAAGGCTGGCTCAGATCCGCCGCCGGACCACGAAACATCACCTGCGATCCGGGATATTGCACCGGATCGTATTCAATGGGGCCATGCCCCGGTTGCGCAAAGCTCATCGCCTGCTCCCACCTAATTTCGACTCACCCGCCTCCAGATGGGCCGGGAGCCGTTTCCATTTGGCTAAACAACCAAGTTGAATGGGTTTTTCACAGAATCTGTCACGCCCCTTGGCCCTTGTGCGCGGGCCATCGCCGCGCCTATGGTGCGGCGGAAATCGGATGCTGGAGGATGCCGGACATGGACGTTCAGAAAATCGGGATTGTCGGCGCGGGGCAAATGGGCAACGGCATTGCCCATGTCTGTGCACTTGCAGGCTATGAGGTTGTTCTGAATGACATTTCCCAGGACATGCTGAACAAGGCCATGGGTCTGATTGACCGTAATCTGGAACGGCAGGTCAGCCGCGAAAAGATCTCGGCCGAGGAGAAATCCGCCGCCATGGGCCGGATGTCGACGACCCTGCGCCTGGCTGATCTTGGCCCTTCGGACCTGATTATCGAGGCCGCGACAGAACGCGAAACCGTAAAACAGGCGATATTTGAAGACCTTCTGCCGCATCTGAAACCCGAGACAATCCTGACCTCGAACACCTCGTCAATCTCGATCACCCGGCTGGCCAGCCGCACGGACCGGCCTGAGAAATTCATGGGGTTCCATTTCATGAACCCGGTGCCGGTGATGCAGCTGGTCGAACTGATCCGTGGCATCGCCACCGATGAAGAGACCTTCGCGGCCTGCAAGGCGGTGGTTGACACACTTGGTAAAACTTCGGCCACAGCCGAGGATTTCCCGGCTTTCATCGTCAACCGCATTCTGATGCCGATGATCAACGAGGCGGTCTATACGCTTTATGAAGGCGTGGGGAATGTGAAATCGATCGACGAATCCCTGAAACTGGGGGCGAACCACCCGATGGGGCCGCTGGAGTTGGCCGATTTCATCGGGCTGGATACCTGTCTGGCCATCATGAATGTGCTGCATGACGGGCTGGCGGATACGAAATACCGGCCCTGCCCGCTGTTGACGAAATATGTCGAAGCCGGATGGCTGGGCCGGAAGACCGACCGGGGATTTTACGATTATCGCGGGGACACGCCGGTTCCGACACGGTGAGGGGTTGGGCGTTTCCGCGCGGAAAACATCTGGAAAACCCGCGTTTTCCGACCCTGTCAGGTCTGGTCCGGGTTCTCTTTCAAAGACAAGGTCCGCTCCCGCAGCCAGCCCATGAACTGGCGCGGGTTGTCCGCATGACCATCCCAGTCTTCAGGCCGGATCGGGTTTCCGATGATCGGTGCCTGGGGTTTGTCGAACGCATGAACAACCTCATGGATCAGCAGCCCCTGACGCAAAACCGATGAAATCTGGTTGGCGGCCTGATACCAGCGCGAATTTGACCCCTGAAAATAGCATGGCACCACCGTGGCACCGGATTTGCGGATCATCTTGGCGGTGAAGACATTCCATTCCGCCTCGATCACAGGACCGAACATGGTTTTCGAGGTTGCCACAACGCCCGAGGGAAAGAGCGCAATCAGCCCTTTCTGCTCCAGATGCGTCATCGCCTGTTTGCGCATCTCGATCATTTTCTGCTGGGATTCAGGCTCATGCGGGAACGGCACGGGGATCATGTAACTGCCCGCGCTGTCATCAATCCCGGTCAGGATCGAGCGACTGAGAATACGGTAATCATCCCGCCGTCGGCCGATCAGATCGGCCAGGATCATCCCATCGACCAGCCCATGCGGATGGTTGGCAACGAACACAACCGGGCCGTCAGCCGGAATCCTGTCAAGCTGCGCCTGCGGCGTCTGCAGCTCGATCCCCATGGCTTTCATCGTCGCGGGCCAGAACGCCCGCCCTGCGGGCGCGCCCATACGTTCAAACCGGCGCACCCGGCGCAGAATGGTCAGCTTGCCGGTCAGCCATTCAAGCGTCTTGATCGAATGGCGCGTCACCGCATTATCAAACGAGTTGGCGTATGTCAGGGTGCGATGGTCATAGACAATAGAAGGGCGCCGGCCTGCGGGCCGGTTTCTGGGCTTTACTGTGGGCGTGGTGATATCTGTCAACGCACCCGGTCCCCCCGGATTTTTTCCCTTGGCACGGGGTCAGTTGCCTTCGCCAAACTTGTCGGCCACCAGGGCCTCCAATGCGTCAGCCAGCGCCTCGGCATCCGTGCCACATGTTTCAACCTCAATAGAGGTTCCAAGCGAAGCTGCCAACATTAAAAGCCCCATGATCGAATCCCCGGCAGCACTCAGCCCATCGCGGCGCACCGTGGCCCGGGCCTCAAACGTCTCGACAACCTCGACAAATTTCGCCGAGGCACGGGCGTGCAGGCCCTTGATATTCACGATCTTCAGATCGCGGGTCACCGGCGCGGTGCTCATTCAGGGGCTCCGTCGAAACTGTCGATATAGCGCCGCCCGGCCTCTGCCGCCCGGCTGACAGCGGTCTCTACAGGCAAATGACGGGATTTGGCCAGCTTTATCAGCATCGGCAGGTTGACCCCGGTCAGGATTTTGCGGTTTTGCGGGCGGCAGGCCCTGAGCGACAGGTTCGAGGGGAGCCGCCATACATATCGGTGACCACCACCACCCCGTCGCCGGTATCCACACGATCGGCGGCATCGCAAATCTCGGCCGTACGGCGGGCGCGGTCATCGTCAACCCCGACAGGGATCGCCACCATGGTCGCCTGATGCCCCACCACATGTTCGGTCGCGCTCAACAACTCCCGTGCGAGCCCCCCATGCGCAACAATGACAATACCGATCAATTCGTATGCTTCCCGGCTTACGGCGTCTGGATCACGCCCCGCCTCTCCAATTCACGATGTCTTTTAGATACCTGCCACCCGGCACGCGCAAGATGGGTGGCCAGATTTTCGGCCATGGCGACCGATCTGTGTTGCCCGCCGGTACATCCGAACGCGACATTGAGATGGCTTTTGCCCTCGTCCCGATAGGCGGGAAGCAGGGTTTCGATCAACTGGGTGACCTGATCGGCGAAGGGGGGAAAGCGCGGGTCTGCGGCGATATACTCTGCCACCGCCGTATCGCGCCCGTCGAGAGGGCGCAGATCCTCCTGCCAATAGGGGTTGTTCAGAAAGCGACAGTCAAAGACCAGATCCGCACCGGTCGGCAGGCCGCGCTTATAGGAAAAGGACTGCACCGACAGCGCCAGTTTCTGATGCCCGCCCGCGGCGAACCAGCGATTGATCTCGGCCCGCAGATCATGGGGGTCATATCCGTCGTGTCGATCAGAATGCCGGCGCGGGCGCGGACCGGGGCAAGCAGATCCTGCTCCAGCCCGATGCCCAGCATCGGCTGCCCCTCGGGTGCCAGAGGGTGGCGGCGCCGGGTTTCGGAATAGCGTCGCTCCAGCACGTCTGCGGCACAGTCGAGATAGACCAGATCAGACAGGATGTCAGGGTCTGTGGCCATCCGGTCCACCGCCGCGATCAGGGCCTGGGCACTGTAATCGCGGTTTCGCGGGTCAGTGCCAAGCGCCAGGGGGCGGGTGATCGGCGGCCCTTCCAGCAGGCGCGGCAACAGGCTGAGCGGGAGGTTGTCGATCGCTTCATAACCCAGATCCTCCAGGGCGCGGATCGCCGTGGACCGGCCCGCGCCCGAGGGGCCCGAGACAAAGACAACCCGCGTGACGTCCTCGGCCATGGCGGCGGCAGTCTCGGGCGGGCTGGGAGGCTGGGCATCATTCATGGCTTACCCTCGCGCAGATGAAGATTGGGGTCTATAGATTCGAACGGATATTCGGAACCATATCCTATCACCTTTTCGTATGCGGCCTGACCGGGCTGGGGCATTGCCGGGGCCTTTGGTCCGGCATTTCAGCCCGCATAACCGCCGCGCAGATATTGTATCAGCGCCGCCCAGAGCATCGGCTGGCCAGCGCCATGGATCAACGGGGCGCAGGCTGCGCCCCAACTGATTGCACGCCGGGGGGGCAGGCGCGCCGGTTCTGGCTGATCAAGATCGACCGCCAGGCGCAGGGGCACCGGGCCTGAGGCCGGTTCAGCGGCCAGCAGGCCCATATGACGCGCTTCGATCAATGGCGGGGCTGTCGCGGGGCGATGAAGGGTCAGGATATCCTCAACCCGGGTGACCCGCACCCCGTCATCGGCAATCAGCACAGCCCCATGCGCCATCAGGGCAAGCGCCAGGGCCGATTTGCCGGAGCCCGAGGCCCCAAGCAGCAACAGGCCCTGCCCGGCAAGACTGACCGCCGTACCGTGGCAGTGAAGATAAGTGTCGAATGCTGTGCCGTAAGCATCAAGCGGGCAGATCAGGTCAGGTGCTGCGCCCACCGGTCAGACCGGCAGGCCGACCACGAAACGCGCGCCGAACGGTTCCGAGGTCACATCCACCTCGGTCGGGCGGATATTTTCGGCCCAGATCACGCCGCCATGAGCCTCGACAATCTGTTTCGAGATCGCCAGTCCAAGGCCCGAATGATCGCCGAACTGCTGCTCCGGGCGTTCGGAATAGAACCGGTTGAATACCTTGGTCAACGCCTCTTCGGGAATGCCCGGGCCAGTGTCTTCCACGACAATCAGAACCCGGTTCTGGCGTTTTCGGGCCCATAGGCGCACTGCATCGCCAGGCTCACAGAACGATATGGCATTGGTGATCAGGTTCACAAATACCTGCGCCAGACGTCCCTCAAGCCCATTGATCACCGCCGGCTCTGCCGGCAGATCAGCGATGAAATCTATCCCGGCCTTTTCGGCCAGTTTCTGATGATGGGTGCCCAGATTTTCCAGCATATGGATCAGGTCAAATTCTTCCTCTTCCTCTTTCACCAGATCACTGTCGAGCC
This sequence comes from Rhodophyticola sp. CCM32, assembly GCF_004751985.1. Taxonomy (NCBI): domain Bacteria; kingdom Pseudomonadati; phylum Pseudomonadota; class Alphaproteobacteria; order Rhodobacterales; family Roseobacteraceae; genus Rhodophyticola; species Rhodophyticola sp. CCM32. The sequence continues at coordinate 3,571,220 of NZ_CP038492.1, read as the reverse complement.
GGGAGGCGTTGGAGATATCGCTGACCAGCCGGTCCAGCCGCTTCACATCATGTTCAATGACTTCCAGCAGGCGATTGCGCTGATCCTCGGTCCGGGCCACGCGCATGGTGCCAACCGCCGATTGCAGCGAGGCCAGCGGATTCTTGATCTCATGAGAGACATCGGCGGCGAATTGTTCGTTTGAATCGATCCGGTCATAAAGCGCATCCACCATGCCGCGCAACGCACCGGACAGGCGCCCGATTTCATCCGGGCGCCCGGTCAGATCGGGAATGCGCACGCGGGTCGGGCTCATCTTGCGGGCGTTTTTATCGCGGCCAAGTTCAGCGGCGGCAGACAGATCCGACAGCGGGTTGGCGATGGTGGAGGCCAGAACCAGGCTGAGCCCGATGGAGACCAGCAGCGCAATGACGAACATCTGCAACAGCTGTTCGCGTTCGGCACGCACAAGCTGATCAATCTCACCGGCCGCCGTGGTCACCGCCACCACGCCGACCAGACCGGTCGCACCTTCAATCGGGGTGGCCGCGACATAGATCGTGCCCGCCATTTCAACCCCGCGACGCAATACCGTGCCGCCGGTCACCACATCCTCCAGCAGGGCGCGGGCCAGAACCTCATTATCGGTGACCGGTTGTGGCGTCTCCCGATTTGACAGGACCGAGGCGATTCCATCCCAGACGCTGTTCAGGAAATCGGTGATCAGCATCGACCGGCCCCGCCGGTCATCCACAAGGCCCTGCACCGGGCGCACCGGGTTGCGCGCCACCGTATCGGTGGAGGCGACCAGCACACCCGAAGGGGTATAGATAAAGACATCCAGCCCTGCGGTCAGCCCGATCCGGCCCAGCACCTCCTCCGGGTCGATCCCGTCACCGGTGTTCAGGTCGGCGGGGGCGTTCCGCGGCAGGCTGGCCTCAAACACATCGGCGATCAGCTGTGCCTCAATCGCAAGCCCGCGCTCCCGCTGCAACACCAGACTGTCCCGGAACGGGTTAAGGTAAAGAACCCCTGCCACCAGCACCACAATGGCCAGCAGGTTGAAGATGATGATCTTTCGTGCCAGGGGCGAACGGTTCAGCGACCGCATGCCCCGACGCTGTCGCGCGGCGCGCAGCTCGGATTCGACCGCGCCCTGCGGTCGATCCCAGTCTTCACCAAGCACGATATCGCCGCGGTCGCGGGCGCGCCTGTTGGTCATTGAAAGATCAGAGGCCAGAGTCATCTACTCTTCGTTGTAACGATAACCGATGCCGTACAGGGTTTCGATGGCCGAAAACTCACCATCCGCCTGACGCATCTTTTTGCGCAGGCGTTTGATATGGCTGTCGATCGTACGATCATCGACATAGACCTGTTCATCATAGGCCACATCCATCAGCTGATCGCGGGATTTCACGAAACCGGGCCGTTGCGCCAGCGCCTGCAACAGCAGGAACTCGGTCACGGTCAGGGATACGTCATTACCCTTCCAGGTCACCGCGTGGCGCAAAGGGTCCATCGACAATTCACCGCGCACCAGAACCTGGCTTTCCTCGGGCGTGTCCGTGGCATCGGATGCAATCGCATCCTGACGGCGCAGGATCGAGCGGATACGTTCCACCAGAAGACGCTGCGAGAAAGGTTTCCTCACGTAATCATCCGCGCCCATGCGCAGGCCCATCAATTCATCAATCTCATCATCCTTGGAGGTGAGAAAAATGACCGGCACCTTGGATTTCTGGCGCAGACGCTGCAACAGGTCCATGCCGTCCATACGGGGCATCTTGATATCCAGAACGGCCAGTTCCGGCATCCGCCGGGTAAACGCGTCCAGCGCGCTTTGGCCATCATTATACGTCTCGACCTCGAAACCCTCTGCCTCAAGGGTCATGGATACGGAGGTCAGGATATTTCTGTCATCATCGACAAGCGCGATCCTTGACATGGTGTCATCCCTTATGCTGCTCAAGTTGCCTTATTTTTTCCTCATTCTCAGGTTTTCACGCTTTAGAATCAATCGCTAACTTGCGAATCATCGCGCCATGACACCCCAATTCAGGCCTTTTCGACGTTAATGCCGCCCTAATGATGCAAAAATGTTTCGCTTTGGTTGCGCTAACTGTGCCTTTGCGACCTGTTCATGAATAAAATCGCCATGTTATAGGGGCCGTGCTGCGGGGAGTATCGACCCTCGCCGACGGGATTTCCACCCCCCAGAACCGGACCCATTCGGGCAAGGAGCTTGCAGATGACAATCGGATATGTGAACCCGGCTGAAACGCTGGACCAGCAAGGCATTACCGGTCTGGACACGGTCTATTACAACCTGCTGGAACCCGCGCTGATACAGGAAGCCCTGCAGCGCAACGAGGGCATATTGGGTCAGGGTGGCGCCCTGCTGGTGACCACGGGCAAACATACCGGCCGGTCCCCCAATGACAAATTCGTCGTCCGCACACCACTGGTCGAAGATACGATCTGGTGGGAAAACAACAGCCCGATGGACCCAAAAGCCTTTGATCAGCTGCACAGCGATATGCTGGAGCATATGAAAGGTGGCGAATATTTCGTGCAGGATCTCTATGGCGGCGCCGACCCGGCCCACCGGCTGGATGTGCGTCTGGTGACCGAACTGGCCTGGCATGGTCTGTTCATCCGCCACATGCTGCGCCGCCCCGATATGGAGGAACTGGCGCGCTTCGTGCCGGAATACACCATCATCAACTGCCCCAGCTTTCAGGCCGACCCCAAGCGCCATGGCTGCCGCAGTGAAACCGTGATCGCGCTCAATTTCGACCGGAAGCTGATCCTGATCGGCGGAACCGCCTATGCGGGCGAGAACAAGAAATCGGTCTTTACGCTGCTGAATTACATCCTGCCCGGCAAGGATGTGATGGCCATGCATTGTTCGGCCAACCATGCAATTGGCAAGCCCGAGGAGACAGCGGTTTTCTTTGGGCTTTCGGGCACGGGCAAAACCACGCTCAGCGCCGATCCGGGCCGGGTTTTGATCGGTGATGACGAACATGGCTGGTCTGACACCGGGATCTTCAATTTCGAGGGTGGCTGCTATGCCAAGACCATCAATCTGAACCCCGAGGCCGAGCCCGAGATCTATGCGACCACCTCGAAATTCGGCACGGTGATCGAAAATATGGTCCATGACCCGCACAGCTTTGCGCTGGATTTCACCGATGACAGCCTGACTGCGAATATGCGCTGCGCCTATCCGCTGCATTATATCTCCAACGCATCCGAAAAGGCGCTTGGCGGGCATCCGAAAAACATCATCATGCTGACCTGCGATGCCTTTGGCGTCCTGCCGCCGATTGCCCGGCTGACCCCGGCACAGGCGATGTATCATTTCCTGTCCGGCTTCACCTCGAAAGTGGCGGGCACCGAACGCGGCGTGACCGAGCCCGAGCCGACCTTCTCCACCTGTTTCGGGGCGCCGTTCATGCCCCGCCGCCCCGAAGCCTATGGCAATCTTCTGCGCGACAAGATCGCCCATCACGATGCCACATGCTGGCTGGTCAATACCGGCTGGACCGGCGGTGCCTATGGCACTGGCAGCCGCATGCCGATCCGGGCGACCCGGGCGCTGCTGACCGCCGCGCTGGATGGGTCTTTGCAGGATGCGACGTTCCGCCGGGATCCGAATTTCGGCTTCGATGTGCCGGTCTCTGTCGATGGCGTGGCCGATCTTCTGCTGGACCCGCGCCGCACCTGGGACCGGCCCGACAGCTATGACCGGCAGGCCGGGCGTCTGGTGCAGATGTTTGTGGATAATTTCGCGCAATACATACCCTATATTGACGATGACGTGAAAGCGGCAGCCATCTCATGAGATGGCAGGGGGCAGGTCTGCGGGCCTGTGTCCTTGCGGCTGCGCTGGCCTGCATTGCGCCGGGTTTTCCGGCCTTGGCACAACCCGATGACGATAATCCGGTTATCGGACCGGGAATTGCCCGTCTGGAATACGGTGTCTATTGCGCCCAGGAGCCGGACGCGACCGAAGAGGCGCCCGGCACGGCTGCGGGTGTGGTGAATCTGGTGTCTGAAATCCCGGCGATCCGCTGGCCGCAATTTCAGGTGCCCGCCGATATCGGCATTGGCTTCGGGGTGATTATCGAGACCGGGGATGATCGCGTGCTGGACCCGGTCATCATCACCGTGACGCATCCCCCCTTCCCCGATAGCGGGATCGAGGTGGAGCAATGGCTCACCCGGATCGACGGGCAAAGCCCCAGCCTGCACGGGTTCAGTTTTGAATATGAGGCGGAACGGGTTCCCGGCGACTGGACGTTCAGCGCCAGCTATAAGGGGCAGGAGCTTTACCATGTCACGTTTCAGGTTCTGCCCGGCACTGCCATGCCCGAGTTTGCGCTCACCTGCATGGGCGGTGCGGTATCGTGATGCCGGGAAGCAGGTTTCCTCAAGGAAACCCGTGGGAATTCTCGAGAATTCCGGGCCACCCCGCAGGCGGAATATATAGAGCGAAACCGTTTAATCTGAATCGCCCTGCACCATCCTTCCGCCCGGCGGCACCGCCGGACAGCGCCCGAACCGCCCCCAAAGGGCGCGGGCGCTTCGCTTCCTACCCCTCGGTCCGGGCGCGGCCCTCTGCGTAATGTATATGTGTTGCAGAGTTTTGGGCCGAAGCTTTAGCCCATGATCCCGCGCCGCACCAGATTGGCGCCCGCAACCACCAGAACGATCAGGGTCATCTTGCGGAACAGACCCGCATCCAGCCGGTCGCTCAACCGAAAGCCCACCTGCATCCCCAGAAAGGCCGGTATCAACAGCGCAGCGGAAAACGGCGCCGTCACCGTGTTCAACACCCCTGACTGCACATGACCCAGAAACAGGCTGATCGCGCCCAGCCCATAAACCACACCCTGTACCAGCATCTGTTTGGCCTTCGGTGTTTCCAGCGCGATCAGATACAGCACCGTTGGCGGCCCCCATGTGCCGGTCAGCCCGCCAAGCCCCCCGCGAACAGGCCGACCCCCCATTCAACGCTGCGGCGGCGTGCGGGTGGCACATGAAACCGGACACCGGCAAGCTGGATCAGCGACAGAACCACAACCGGGATACCCAGAACCAGATAGAACAGTTCGGCCGGGATCATGGTCACAAATTGCGCCACGATCAGGATCATCACGCAGACAATCAAAATATAGCGCCAGTATTCAACCACCACCAGACGCGCCTCGGCCAGGCCAAACCGCAGCACCTGCAGAAAATTCGTCACCACAATCGGCAGGACGATCCCGGCGATGGCCAGTTGCGGTTCCAGAAACAGGCTGAGCCCCGAGATCATCACCAGGGGCATGGCAAAGCCGACGGCGCCTTTGACGAATCCGGCCACGAAAGTCACACCCAAGGCTGCGGCAAAGGCCCCGAGGGTCATCAGGTTCAGCGTTTCTTCCATGGTCAGACCTCTTGGGCCGGTCCAGCTATAGAGCCACTGCACCGCAAAACAAGTGCGATATTTTCGGTCTTTTTAACCGTCATTGTTGTATTTTTCTTGCGCTGCACTTGCAAAATCCTTACTCCCGGGCCAGACCCGTGATGAGAGGATATTTCCCATGCCCCATGATGGACAGCCGATGCCCGACACTCCGCTTCAAACCCCGGTTCTGCCCGATCTTCTCACCCTGACGGGGGATGCATTGGCCCCGGTTGCGGCGCTTCTGTCCAGCGCGACCGAAAGGGTACGCGACCAGGTCACCGAGGCGGGGCGCGTGTCGGCCAAGGCGATGGAGGAAAACCAGACTGCGGCCCATGGGCTGGCCTGGCTGGCCACCTATGTGGAATCGCTCCGCCAGATGCAGGGATGGGCCGAAGATTTGCAAGCAGAAGACCGGTTCGGTGAGACCGAGGCCCTGATCCACCAGATCGCCTTCGGCGAATATCTCTGGCAGATCTATGGCGGCATCCCGATGAGCCAGGGAGAGATCCTGCGGATGCAGGACCTTGGCCTGACCCAGGATGACCAGCGCGCGATGATGGCGCCTGCGGTCATGACCCTGTGCCAAAGCGGCAATACCCAGGCCGCGCGCCTGCGTCTGGTGGCACTGATGGAGGATCAGGCGGCCCATATCACCATCGGGGCCAGCGGCCTTGATGAGGAGCTGGAGATGATCCGCGAACAGTTCCGCCGCTATGCGGTCGAAAAGGTCGAACCCTTTGCCCATGACTGGCACCTGAAGGATCAGTTGATCCCCATCGAGGTGATCGAGGAACTGGCCGAAATGGGCGTGTTCGGCCTGACCATCCCCGAGGAATATGGCGGGTTTGGCCTGTCCAAAGCCTCGATGTGCGTGGTCTCGGAAGAATTGAGCCGGGGTTATATCGGTGTTGGGTCCCTTGGCACCCGTTCCGAGATTGCCGCCGAGTTGATCCTGACCGGCGGCACGGATGCGCAGAAACAGAAATGGCTGCCCCGGATCGCCTCTGCCGAAACCCTGCCAACAGCGGTCTTTACCGAACCGAACACAGGCTCTGACCTCGGCAGTCTGCGCAGCCGGGCGGTGAAGGACGGCGATGATTACCGGGTGACCGGCAACAAGACCTGGATCACCCATGCGGCCCGGACCCATGTGATGACCCTGCTGGCCCGCACCGACCCCGAGACCAGCAATTACAAAGGTCTCAGCATGTTTCTGGCCGAAAAGATCCCGGGCGATGACGCCAACCCGTTCCCGACAGAGGGGATGAGCGGTGGCGAGATCGAAGTGCTCGGCTATCGCGGCATGAAGGAATATGAGCTTGGCTTCGACAATTTCCATGTGAAGGGGGAGAACCTTCTGGGCGGTGTCGAGGGGCAGGGGTTCAAACATCTGATGGAAACCTTTGAATCCGCCCGTATCCAGACCGCCGCCCGGGCCATCGGCGTGGCGCAATCGGCACTGGATGTGGGTCTGCAATATGCCCAGGATCGCAAGCAATTCGGCAAATCGCTGATCGCCTTTCCCCGCGTCGCCTCGAAACTGGCGATGATGGCGGTGGAGATCATGGTGGCCCGGCAACTGACCTATTTCAGCGCGGCGGAAAAGGACAATGGCCGCCGCTGCGATCTGGAGGCCGGAATGGCAAAGCTGCTTGGCGCGCGTGTGGCCTGGGCCTCGGCAGACAACGCCTTGCAGATCCATGGCGGCAACGGGTTTGCGCTGGAATACAAGATTTCCCGCATTCTGTGTGACGCGCGGATATTGAACATCTTCGAGGGGGCGGCAGAGATTCAGGCGCAGGTCATCGCGCGACGCCTGTTGGGCTGATGGGAGAATGTTGGTTACAGCATGCCGCCTTAAAGCTGTGACATCACTGATCACAAATAGCCTATAGCTTCGGCCTGAAATCCTTCACCACCCCGCACCATGCTCCCGCCCGGCGGCGCTGCCCTTCGCGCTATGTATATGCGTTACAGATTACATCGAAAAACACGTTCGAGCCAAAAGCGAGAGGCAGATTTTTGATTAAAAGCCTACCCGAAAACCGCTAGAACGTGAATTTCGACGAGCAATAATACAGAATAAAACGATTTCACTATAGCCAGCCGAGACCATGCCCCATGCCCAGATTGACCGCCTGTTGTCTTGCCAGCCTCCTGCTGACCGCCTGTCAGGGGGATGAAACGATTTCCGGCTATGCCAATGGCGTCTGGACCCTGACCGAGATGGATGGCGGCCCCGCCCCGGCGCAGGTGATCCTTGATGTCACCGAACAGGGGCGGATTTCGGGTCACTCCCCCTGCAACCGCTATTCCGGGTCCCAGAATGTGCCTTATCCCTGGTTCGAGACCGGGCCGCTTTCCGTCACCCGCATGGCCTGCCCGGAGCTTGAGGCCGAAACCCGGTATCTGGCCCTATTGCACTCCATGACCCTGGCCGAGGCGACCGGCGATGTCCTGATCCTGTCCAATGAGGCGGGGGAAGAGCTGATCTTTGCCCGTCAGCTGGCGGACTGACGGACGATCAGATCGATCAGGCGCTGGCGGGCGGCAGGCAGGGGTTTTTCGCCCAGAGACGGGGCCAGATGATGGGCCAGAAAATGCCCGGTCAGGCGCAGCCCATCGTCGATCTGACGGGCATCCGCAGGCCCCTGCCCCAACAGGCATTCCGGCAGGGGCAGCAGACGATCCGCCCAGGCCCCGGCAGCCGCCCGGCTGACGGCGCGGCCCGTGCGCGGTGAAACATAGACCAGATCGTCATAGGACCCGGTGACAGCACATGAGGTCAGATCAAGGGCAAAGCCTGCCTCCTCCAACAGCCCCATCTCCCAGCCCAGATAGGCCCGGGCCCAGTTTTCCGCCCCCAACCCGTCCAGCAACGCCACCGAACGCGCATATAGCGCCGGGTGCGGCTCCCGCTCGGGCAGGGTGAAAGACAGAAGCGCACAGACAGAGGCCAGACCGGCCAGGGCCAGCCGGTCAGACAGTGCCTCCGCCGCGCGGGTTTTGACGGGTTCCACGGTGAAGGCCCCCAGATGATCCTGCAACCGCGCCCGCCAGGTCACATCCAGTTGCGCGCCCGGTTGCAACACCGGCGTCATCCGCCGCGATGTGCCGCCCCGCACCACGCCCACATGCCGCCCCTGCTTGGGCGTGAACATCTCGATGATCGCGGCAGTTTCCCCATGCGGCCGGACCGCCAGCAAAACCCCCTCGTCGCGCCATTCCATGGGGCTCATTTTCCACGGGCGGCGGCGCTTGTCCATCGCATCGGGGTTCTCAGGCCAGCCCGTCCTCGTCCAGCAAATGCCGCCCGGCCCGGTCCTCGACCTCGATCACCCAAAGATCGGGGTCAAACCCGCGCTGCCGGGCCAAAGCCGCGTCAACCTCCGCATCCGGCCCCTCGGCCAGCACGATCCAGGCCCGGTCGCCGGTCATCAGATCGAAAGACCGGTGAAAGGCCCAGGCCTGCCCGTCAAGCGTGTTCAGCTTGACCAGAACCGCGCCCGCCGTGATATCGCCCTTGGCGGTCACGAAGGCCGGTATATCCGCCAGTCTCAGCCGCGCCAGATAGGCCTGCACCCAGAATTCCGCGGTCAGCCTCGGGCTCATGCGCCATCCTTGAAATCCAGACCCATCTCGGAATACCGCGCGGCCTCTTCCAGCCAGCCGGGGCGGACCTTGACCTGCAAGAACAGGTGGATACGCCGGTCAAGAAAGGTTTCCAGCTCTTCCCGCGCGGCCTTGCTGACGGCTTTGATCGTCTCGCCCTTATTGCCCAGCACAATCCCCTTATGGCCATCGCGCATCACATAGATGATCTGATCAACCCTGGCAGAGCCGTCCTTGCGCTCTTCCCAGCCCTCGGTCTCGACGGTCAGTTGATAGGGCAATTCCTGATGCAGGCGCAGGGTCAGTTTCTCGCGGGTCATCTCGGCGGCGATCATCCGCATGGGCAGATCGGCGATCTGGTCTTCGGGGTAAAGCCAGGGCCCTTCGGGCATGGTATCAGCCAGCCAGGTTTTCAGATCATCCGCGCCATGACCCTTCTCTGCCGAAATCAGAAAGGTCTTCTCGAAGGTGAAGGCCGCATTCATCTTTTCGGTCAGCGCCAGCAATACCTCTGACTTCACCCGGTCGATCTTGTTGATCGCCAGCGCCACCGGGCGCCCCCCCGCCCGGTACGCCAGCCCGTCAAGGATTGCCTGAACCCCTTCGGTCAACCCGCGATGTGCCTCGATCAGCAAGACCACAACATCCGCATCCGCCGCCCCCGACCAGGCCGCCGCCACCATCGCCCGGTCCAGCCTGCGGCGCGGGCGAAACAGGCCCGGCGTGTCGACAAACACGATCTGCGCCTCACCAGCCATCGCCACACCGCGAATGCGCGCCCGCGTGGTCTGCACCTTATGGGTCACGATCGAAACCTTCGCCCCCACCATCCGGTTCAGAAGCGTGGATTTACCCGCATTGGGTTCTCCGATCAGGGCGACAAATCCGGCGCGTGTGGTCATTTTTTGGTCCTTGATTGGCAATTTGTGCGCTCTATCCCAATTCGCCGGGCGGGACCAGCAGTGGTTCCGGCAAGTACTGTAAGAAGGAGAGTGCCGAACCTACCCGGTTTCGGCACTCTGTCTTTCTCAAAGAACCGAGGGGTACCCGAACCTAATGTGTTGCTTCAAAGCCCCTTTTGAGTAATGCTCGCCGCTGTTTTGCAAGCTATCAATACACAGCAAAGGAATATTGCGTGTTTAGAATTTTGCGAATACTTACCAAGACCTTTAGCGATACGCCGACACGCAAACACGCACCTCGGCGCAAGGCTCCGCCTGTGATCCGGGTCGCTCGTGATCGCATTTCTGGGAATTGTTATGTGATCGACGGCGATACGATCGTCATACGGAAACTACGGATCCGGCTCTGGGGGATTGACGCGCCTGAGCTTGACCATCCTTGGGGACAGAAGGCCAAATGGGCAGTCCTAAACATGACGAAAGGCAAGACAATAACTGCTGTTTTCAATGGCGATACATCGCATGACAGGGCTGTGGCCAAATGCTTTCTACCAGATGGAACGGATATTGCCGCAGAGCTAGGCAGCGGACTCATAAAACTGGCACCATAGCCTGACGGATGCGAGTTTGATCATCGCCAAGAAGTTGGCAGATGTCTTTTCGTATCGGGTGGCTATACGGCGGAAGGAAGCTTTGAGGCGGCCAAAGAACCGCTCGATCTTGTTGCGCTCGCGATAGATATCGACGTCGAACTCGGCGGGCAGTTTGCGGTTGGATTTGGACGGGATGACGTCGATGGCGCCCTGTTCCCAGATCATCTTGCGGATCCAATCCGCGTCATATGCCTTGTCAGCCAGAACGTATTGGCCAGGTTGCAGCCCGTCCAAAAGCTGTTCGCATGGGGGTGCATCGTGGGCTTGGCCCGGCGTCAGTTCATAGCGGATCGGCAACCCGTCCTGATTGGTAAGTGCATGTATTTTCGTGGTTAACCCACCCCGCGACCGGCCCATGCAACGACGCGGGTCGTTTTTTTGAGCGTCGCTGCAGAATGGTGAACCCGAACCGATGTGCCATCCACCATCACGGTGTCGATATTGTGCGCATCGGCGACCGCCTCCATTACCCGATCCCAAATGCCCGCATAAGTCCATCGGTTGAAACGGTTGTAGATCGTTGTGTAGGGGCCGTATTGATCGGGCAAATCGCGCCACGGGATGCCTGTGCGCAAGACATAGAAGATGCCATTGATCACACGCCGATCATCGACACGCTTAACCCCTCGGCTGTTATTTGGGAGCACTGCTTTGATGAACTCCCACTCCAAATCGCTCAAATCTGACCGCGCCATTCCACTGCTCCGCATATTGTCTTGCGGGAAATGAATCATAACAGGCTGGAAACGTGAAGCTCTTTGTAAGTACGCTGCCTAGTCAAATTAGGTCTGGCGCTAGATTGGCCAAAATTCTCGGATGGCGCGTATAAGCATCTGGAGCAACAGGGCATACGTAAGAAATTGTGGCGTGCAGATGCCCGAATGAATGGACGTTGTCCACCCGCTCAAAGATAGCTTTCTAAGATCCCTTCATCCGTTTCAACAGGGCTTCGGCGGCGGCCTGTTCTGCCTGACGTTTGGCCCGCGCTTCGGCCCGGGCGGTTTCGCCCGATTGCAACCGCGCCTCGATCACGAAGACCGGCGCATGATCCGGGCCACTGCGCGCAATCTCGACATAGGCGGGCGGGGTCTGGCCGCGCGCCTGCGCCCATTCCTGAAGCGCGGTTTTGGCATCGCGGGCATCCGCCTCCACATTGGCGACCCGCTGGCCCCAAAGCCGCAGGATCAGCGCCCGGGCGACATCAAAACCCGCATCCTCATAGACCGCCGCAATCACCGCCTCCATCGCGTCGCCCAGCAGCGCGTTTTTGCGCCGTCCGCCGGTCATCATTTCCGATTTGCCCAGTTTCAGAACACTGCCCAGATCAATTTCGCGGGCCACATCGGCGCAGGTTTCCTTGCGGACCAGCGCATTGAAGCGGGGTGCCAATGTGCCTTCTGGTGCCAGCAGGTCCTGTGCCAGAACCGCCTCTGCCAGGACCAGGCCCAAAACCCGGTCCCCCAGAAATTCCAGCCGCTGATTATCCGGTCTGGTATCCGATGACAGGGAGGAATGGGTCAGGGCGCGGATCAGCAGGGCAGGGTCATCGAACACATGCCCCAGACGGCCGCAGAAGGCGCCAAGATCCTTCGACAGTTTCACTCGATCGCCCGGAAGAAACGATCACTGCGCCAGGTCCAGAAATAGACCATGCGCCGCCCGGAAGACGAGAACATGACCCGATCCGCCCGGCCGATCAGGTTTTCCATCGACACCATGCCGACCCCGCCGATGGATTGCGGGAACCGGCTGTCCTGGCTGTTGTCTCGATTGTCGCCCATGGCAAAGAAATACCCTTCGGGGATGGTGAAAACCGGCGTGTTATCCCCGAATGATCTGTCTTCGATATTCAGAACCGAATGGCTGACCCCGCCGGGCAGGGTTTCTGTAAACCGGTCCTTGATGCAATCCGCGCCCTGACCCACCGGCGCATTCGCGCAGCGCGGGGTGTGGCCCACCGGACCCTGCTGTTCGAAGGTTTCGATAAACGGGTCTTCGGGTGCCAGCCGGGCGGGCTCTCCGTTCACGTATAACACGCCATTGCGGACCTGAATCGTATCCCCCGGCAGGCCGATCACACGTTTGATGAAATCGCTGTCATTGACCGGGTGGCGAAACACCACGACATCGCCACGCGCCGGGTCAGAGCCAAACAGCCGCCCCTCGAACGGGCACATGGAAAACGGGCAGGAATAGCGCGAATAGCCATAGGCCATCTTGTTGACGAAAAGGAAATCACCGATCAGCAGCGTGTCTTTCATACTGCCGGATGGAATCCAGAACGGCTGAAAGAACAGCGTGCGGAAAAGACCCGCAATCAACAGGGCATAGACCACGGTTTTCACCGTTTCCCAGATGCCGTCTTTCTTTGCGTCTGCTGCCATTTATCCTGCCTCATCCGGGACCGATCCAATCCCGCGTGTCATGGGCGCAGACCCGGCAAGTGTCAAGCAAGCGGGCGCGGGCGCGCGGGCATCGGCGGGCGGGCGGGCATCTGCCCGTCGGGCAGCGCCTCGATCACCACAAAGGCCTGCGCCCAGGGGTGATCATCGGTCAGCGTGACATGGATCATCGCCTCACAGCCGTCAGGTGTCATCTGTCTCAACCGGTTCTGCGCCCAGCCGGTGACATGCATCACCGGCTGACCCGTGGGCAGATTGGTCACGGCCATGTCTTTCCAGGCGATGCCCATGCGCAACCCGGTGCCAAGCGCCTTGGAACAGGCCTCTTTCGCGGCCCAGCGTTTGGCGTAACTGGCGGCGGGCGCCGGCATCCGTTCGGCCCGGCGCTGTTCGGTTTCGGTAAAGACCCGATTGCGGAACCGGTCGCCGAACCGGTCCAGCGTGCGCTCTATCCGTTCGATATTCGCCAGATCGGTGCCGATACCGAGAATCATGTCAGGCGTTCCGCCACAGGACCAGCCGGATCGCCGCCAGCGCAAATAACGCGGCAAAGACCCCTTCGATCCAGCGCCGGAACCGGACATATCCGGCCATAACAGCGCGGCGGGAAAACAAGGTGGCATAGCCGGCATAGAGCCCCCCGCCCAACCCGGCGCAGATCGCAACCACCGCTATCGGAACCACCATGGCCTGCCCTGTTCCATCAGTGCCCAGCGCCAGCGCCGCCACCCAGGCCAGCACCGCTTTGGGATTGCTGAGGTTCAGCATCAGCCCGCGCCGGAACAGCTGCCTTGCATCGGCCACAGCCGGGGCGGTATCGGCCGCAGCCCCGGACCGCAGGGCGGATTGGCCGGATTTCACCGCGAGATAAAACAGGTAGACCGCCCCGAGGAGCTTCAGCACCACCAGAATGGACGCGCTTTGCGCCACCAAAGCGCCAAATCCCAGCGCCACCGCCACGCCCCAGATCGCCAGACCGACCGACAAGCCTGCCGCCATGGCAAGGCCCCGCCCCCGGCCCCCCGCCATGGAGGTTGCCGCCACCGCCAGCGTCGCCGGGCCGGGGGAGCCCGCCGCAAAGGCAAAGGTTGCAACACTGGTTGCAGCGGCAAGAAACGCAGGATCGCTCATGTGGCACGCCCCATCAGGATACGCAGGGCGGCAGCCCCGAAGAGAACCGCAAACACCGTATCAAACCAGCGCCCGAGGCGGGCATAGACCCGCACCACCGGCGGGCGCGAGAACAGCAGCGCATAGCCCAGGAACACGGTCAGGCTCAGCACGCCGACCGACCCGCCAATGAGTGCAAAATCGCGCCACGGGGCGTTTGTGGGCAAGGCAATGGAGTACAAAGACCCGAAAAACAGAATCGCTTTGGGGTTGGTCAGATGCAGCGCCAGCCCTTTGGCAAAGGCACTGCCGGTTCCGGCCCCGGCCAGTTGCGCAACCGTGGCGGGTTTGGCCCCCTGCCAGGCGCGGCGGGCGGCTTTCAGGCCCAGCCAGAGCAGATATGCCCCCGCCACATAGCGCATCCCCTCGAACACCCAGCCATGGGCCGCCATCATCGCGCCCAGCCCAAGTGCTGCGGCCAGCGACCAGGTCCAGCTTCCCAGAACCACGCCCGCGGCAAGTGCCAGCCCATGCTGTCGCCCCGCGCCCATGGATGTGCCTGCAATTGCCAGGGTGGCGGGGCCGGGGCTGCCTGCGGCGACAAGCGCGATCAGCAGGATCGGAAGAAGTGCTTCAACCGTCATTGGGACCGCGCCTCTTCCATCAAACGCCGCATCTCGGCCATCGCGGCGGGGAGACCGACAAACACCGCCTCCCCAATCAGGAAATGGCCGATATTCAGCTCTTTCACCTGCGGCAGGGCCGCGATCGGGGCCACATTTCTATAGGTCAGCCCGTGGCCCATATGCACCTCCAGCCCCAGGTCGTCGGCCTGTATCGCGGCCTCTTGCAGACGTGTGAATTCCGCATCACGGGAAACGCTATCGCCGTCGGCATCGAAATCGCAATAGGCGCCGGTATGCAGTTCGATCACCGGTGCGCCGATCCGGTAGGCGGCCTCCACCTGCGCGGGGTCCGGCGCGATGAACAGCGAAACCCGGCACCCCGCCTCCCCCAGAGGGCCGATGAAATCAGCCAGCCGGTTCTGGTCGGCGGCCACTTCCAGCCCGCCTTCGGTGGTGCGCTCCTCGCGCCGCTCGGGCACGATACAGGCCGCATGGGGCCGGTGGCGCAGGGCGATTTCCTGCATCTCATCGGTGGCGGCCATCTCGAAATTCAGCGGGATTTCGATGGCTTTCAGAATCGCCTCGATATCCGCGTCGCGGATATGACGACGGTCTTCGCGCAGATGCGCGGTGATCCCGTCAGCGCCTGCCCCCTGTGCGGCCATCGCAGCGCGCACCGGGTCGGGCAAAGCCCCCCCCCGCGCATTCCGCAAGGTCGCCACATGGTCGATATTCACACCAAGTCTTAGGGCCTGTTGACGTTCATATTTGGTCACTGGTTTCAGTCCAAAATTGCTCAGTTCCAGGCAAGATCGCGCAGAACTAGCCCGCTAATGCAAGCGATCTTAACGCAGAAATGGGCAATTTTGGCGAACTCCCTTCGGGACGCGGCCCTAAAGCACCCTGCCTTAGACTTGAATCACAAATACCCTGCCACGCTTCGCGTTCCCAGGGTATTTGTGATGCGCGATGTCTCAGGTTTAAGGCAGCATGCTGTAATCTGTCAGCCATCATCGGATCCTCTGCGAGGGCCAATCTACTGCTTTGTCACCCCTGCGCCAGACTGTTCGGCCAGCTTTTTCATTTTTGCCCTCAGCTTGTTTGCGCGGCGTTTCTGATAGGCCCGGATCACCGGCACGCTGAGGTAATAGCAGATCGTGCCGCAGATCAGCCCGGGGATGATCCCGCCCACCAGATAGGGCAGGAATACATCGCGGTAAAACACCGCCAACTGGTCCCAATGGGCCACCCGGTCTGTGAAGATCGCCATGAAATTATACCACAAATCCCCCGCCGCGCGGGAGAATTTGAAAAACAGATTGCCCCCGACATCGTCCCGCATCTGGCTTCCCAGCAGGAAATGCCCGGTCTGCAACGAGATAATCCCGACCGGGATATAGGTCAGCGGGTTGCCCAGGAATGTCGCCAGAAGGGCGGCAAGAATATTCCCGCGCAGCAATTTGGCGATGATCGCGGCAACAATGAAATGCATCCCGTAAAACGGGGTGAACACCGTCAGGGCGCCCGCAAAGATACCGCGCGCGATGGTCTGCGGCGTATCGGGCAGGCGGCGCAGACGATGTTTGATATAGTGAAACGCACGGGTCCAGCCGCCGCGCGGGTAAAACCACTCGGCCACGACCTGCCCCCAGGGACGGTTATCGCGTCGTTTGAAGACCATCTTTCGGGTCTCCTCCCTTTCAGGCCGATCAGGGGCGGCGCTCCAAGGCGCGATATCGCTCCATCATGGCCACTTCACTATCGGCCTCTACCGCCATCATCACCGCATGAAGATGTTCGGCATCTCGTACATCCAGGTCGATCAGCAGCCGGTAAAAATCCGGTTTACGATCTATAAAATGCAGGTCCGAGATATTGGCGTTCTGTTCCCCGATCAATGTGCAAATGCGACCCAGGGCACCATTCGCATTGCTTAATGTCACATCTATGGTGACATTGTGGACAGGCGCGTGTCGGCCATCGGTCCAGTGCAGGTCGATCCAGCGGTCGGGTTGATCATCCAGATCGGCCAGCGCCGGGCAGTCAATTGTATGAACGATCGGGCCGCGCCCCGGATAGGTGATGCCGACAATCCGTTCACCGGGAACCGCCTGACAGCACTGTGCACGCAGGATCACCGCCCCGGGTGGCAGGCCGATCACGGCGCGCCGCGCCTCGACCTCGCCTTCGCCATTGTGCCCGACCAGTTCGGGGTAAAGCGTGGCCACGACCTCGCGGGCTGACAATTCGGCACTGCCGATCCGGGCCAGAAGCTCATCGCCGCTGTCCAGTCCGAAGGTCCGCGCCGCAGTGGCCAGCGCCTTGTCCGAGGCTTTCTTGTCCACATGTTCAAACGCGACGCGGGCCAGCTCCTGCCCCAGTTTGATATACCGCCCCCGATCCTCTTCCCGCAGGGACCGGCGAATGGCCGCCTTGGCGCGCCCGGTCACGGCAATGTCGATCCAGGTGGCCTGCGGCGTCTGCCCCTCGGCGGTCATGATCTCGACAGACTGGCCGTTCTTCAACCGGGTCCAGAGCGGGACACGAATGCCGTCAACCTTGGCCCCGACACAGGAATGGCCGATCCGGGTATGGATCGAATAGGCGAAATCCAGCGGTGTCGCCCCTTTCGGCAGCTTCACAACATCGCCCTTGGGCGTGAAGCAAAACACCTGGTCGGAATACATCTCAAGCTTCACATGTTCGAGAAACTCGTCATGATCCTCGGCCATCTCGAAACGTTCGGTCAGATTGGCCAGCCATTTCGCAGGATCAACCGCAAACGGGTTCTGCGCCCGCACACCATCGCGGTATGACCAATGCGCCGCCACGCCGCTTTCGGCAACCTCATGCATCTGCCGGGTTCTGATCTGCACCTCGACCCGCTTGCCGTCGCGCCCGCTGACCGTGGTGTGGATCGAGCGATAGCCGTTTGATTTCGGCTGGCTGATATAATCCTTGAACCGGCCGGGCACGGATTTCCACCGCTGATGGATCGCGCCCAGAATGCGATAGCAGTCATCTTCACTCTGGGTGATGACACGAAACCCGTAGATGTCGGAGAGACGGGAAAAGGCCAGTTCCTTCTCCTGCATCTTGCGCCAGATCGAAAAGGGCTTTTTCGCCCGCCCGAACACCTCACCCGTCACCCCGTGTTTTTCCATCACCGCCTCGATATCATCGGTGATTTTCGGGATCACATCGCCGGTCGCCTTTTGCAGGGTCAGAAAGCGGCGGATGATCGAATTGCGTGCCTCGGGGTTGATCACCCGAAAGGACAGGTCTTCCAGTTCCTCGCGCATCCAGTGCATGCCCATCCGGCCTGCCAGAGGCGCAAAGATATCCATGGTCTCGCGGGCCTTCTTGGCCTGCTTTTCATAGACCATATGCCGGATCGTGCGCATATTGTGCAGACGGTCGGCCAGCTTCACCAGGATCACCCGCATATCCTTGGACATCGCCATGAACAGCTTGCGAAAATTTTCGGCCTGTTTGCTTTCGCGATTGCCAAGCTCCAGATTGGTCAGCTTGGTCACCCCGTCAACCAGTTCCGCCACATCCTTGCCGAACCGGTCCGCAATCTCGGAATAGGTGCCCTTGGTATCCTCGATCGTGTCATGGAGCAGGGCAGTCGCAATCGTCGCGTCATCCAGCCGCTGTTCGGTCAGGATCGCGGCCACCGCCACGGGATGGGTGAAATAGGGCTCACCGGAATGGCGCAGCTGCCCTTCATGCATGTCCCGCGCAAAATCATAGGCGCCGGTCAACAGCGCCTCGTTGCATTTCGGGTTATAGGTCTTGACCAGGCTCAGCAGGTCAGAGGCGTCGATCATCGATCCTCCATCCGCGCCCGGATCGGCCTATTTCTGGCCTTGCGCTTCCATCAGGGCGCGCAACATCTGTTCTTCGGTCATGTCATCCTGGGCAGGTTTGTCCTGCTCGACACCCTGAAGCAGCGCCATGGCGTCCTCTTCCGGCTCATCCACCTCGATCTGGGTCTGGTGGCTTTCGATCAGACGTTCGCGCAGATCATCGGCGCCTTGTGTCTCATCCGCGATCTCACGCAGGGACACAACCGGGTTCTTGTCATTGTCCCGATCAATGGTCAGCGGGCTGCCAGATGCAATTTCACGCGCCCGATGGGACGCCAGCATCACCAGTTCAAACCGGTTCGGAACCTTGTCAACGCAGTCTTCAACCGTCACGCGGGCCATCTAAGAAACTCCAGCATCCTGTTTCGGGAGGGTCGGGAAATCGTTATTTAAGGCCCGAAGGGGGGAAAGGCAAGGCCCCGGAGGGCGGATTGACAATGCGCATTGCCGCCCGGTCCTCCTCGGGCAGGGCCGCCAGCATTTCTGTCACGCTATGACCGGTCAGCGGATGGGTCCAATCAGGGGCGATATCGGCCAGGGGCCTCAGAACAAAGGCCCGCTCCGCCAGACGGGGATGGGGCAGGATCAGGGTTTCGGGTGCGATCTCTGCGGCCCTGACAGGCGGCAGATCGCGCCATCGGGTCTGGGTTTCAGGGTCCGGCAGAACCGTGTCGCCAAAGGCAATCAGGTCCAGATCCAGGGCGCGCGCCTCCCATCGCCTGCGTCGGATTCGACCGAATCCCTGCTCCAGAATGTGCAGTTCCTGCATAAGAGTTGCCGCCGATCCGGGCCAATCAAGGGCAATCGCGGCGTTAACATAGTCCGGGCCGGACCCGGGCGGAAACGCCGGTGTTTGATAGAGATGACTGAAAACCGGGGTGTGTTGCGCGACGTTAACCAATTGCGTGAGTGCTTCACAAACAACGGAAATCGGCGGGTTTCCCTTAAAAGACAGGTTTGACCCTACGGCAACCAATGCACCTGTAACAGATTTATGACATCTCGTTTCTTGTGACTGCCCAAAGTTCACATATTTCCCTTACCCATTGCCAGACGCCGACTTTTTTGTTCTCACTGACCTATCACTCTAGGCGGCTGGTGCCACCAAGTTCTACAGGATCAAATAATGTTTTACCGAGACGAACGGCTGGCGCTGTTCATCGATGGATCGAACCTTTACGCCGCAGCCAAAGCGCTTGCGTTCGATATCGACTACAAACTCCTCCGCCAGGAATTCATGCAGCGCGGCAAACTTCTGCGTGCATTTTACTACACCGCCCTGCTGGAGAATGACGAATACTCACCCATTCGCCCTCTGGTTGATTGGCTTCACTACAACGGCTACTCGATGGTCACCAAGCCTGCGAAAGAATTCACCGACAGCCAGGGCCGCCGCAAGGTCAAGGGCAATATGGATATCGAACTGACCGTGGATGCGATGGAAATCGCGCCCCATGTGGACCATATTGTCCTGTTCTCGGGCGATGGGGATTTCCGCCCGCTGGTGGCCGCCATTCAGCGCAAGGGCACCCGTGTTTCGGTTGTCTCGACGATCCGCAGCCAGCCGCCGATGATCGCCGACGATCTGCGCCGTCAGGCCGATAATTTCATCGAACTGGATGAGCTGAAAGACGTCATCGGCCGCCCGCCGCGCGAACCGCGCGAGATGGAAACCCCACAGCAGGTCGAAACCGTCGAAACCTGAGATCAGGCGCTGCGCCCCGCACGGGCGCGTCTGCGACAGACACGAAACCTGTGCGCGGCCCCCTCAGACGGGGCCGTCATATTCACCGCGCGCCGGATAATTCTTTTCGATGGCGAAATCCACGGCACGCAGAAGTTCCCGGAAATGCGGGCGGACAAAGGGCATGGTCTGCACCGACATGTAATACAGCGTCTGATCGGCGTTGATCAGGAACAATCCCGGTTCCGCAAACAGGGCCGGCTCGTCGATCCCGATCGAGGTCTTGCCCCGCGATGTGGAGATATAAAGCCCCCAGTTCCGCGCCGTCGTCAGGTTCAGATCATAGCCGAATTGCAGTTTGGAAGCCCCGATCTTGTCGGCCATCCCCTGCGCCCGGTCAGCGCCGTCAGACGAGATTGCCACACAGGCCAGCCCGCGTTCGGCAAAATCATCCGCCAGCTTCTCGAACTCTGTCAGATAGGTTGCGCAAAGCGGGCAATGCAGGCCGCGGTAGAAACAGACCACGGAACCGCGCGGGCTGTTTACAGCGCTGATATCAAACTGGCCTCCCCCCAGAAGCGGTACGGTCAGGTCAGGGGTCTTTTTGCGGGGCATCAGCATGGGAAATCTCCGGTATTGCAGCGTTTCGGGGTGATATCGGAACGCTTTCTCTGTCAGATCGCGACCCAATCATGCCCCAGGGAGGTCGTCTATCCCTGCCTGCTCACATCCTCGTGCGCAGAGACTCTGCGCGATCCGCCTCTGGACGCCGCAGCCCCCCGGTTCTACCTTTGCCCCGTCGCGCCCGGAGACCCGAATGACCAAACCGCCCCTTACCCTCTATCTCGCCGCCCCGCGCGGGTTTTGTGCCGGTGTCGACCGGGCGATCAAGATCGTTGAAATGGCCCTGCAGAAATGGGGCGCGCCGGTCTATGTCCGCCACGAGATCGTGCATAACAAATTCGTCGTCGATGATCTGCGCGCCAAGGGGGCCGTCTTTGTCGAGGACCTGGAGGATTGCCCCGGTGACCGCCCGGTGATCTTTTCGGCCCATGGCGTGCCCAAGGCCGTACCGGCGGAGGCCGCGCGGCGCGAGATGGTCTATGTGGATGCCACCTGCCCCCTTGTCTCCAAAGTGCATATCGAGGCGGAACGCCATCATGCAAACGGTCTGCAGATGGTGATGATCGGCCATGAGGGTCACCCCGAAACCGTAGGCACGATGGGTCAATTGCCACCGGGCGAGGTGATTCTGGTCGAAACCGTCGCGGATGTGGCCGGGATCAAACCGCGTGACCCGGGCAAACTCGCCTTCATCACCCAGACCACACTCAGCGTGGATGACACGGCTGAGATCGTGGCCGCGCTTCAGGCGCGGTTTCCCGCGATCATCGGGCCGCATAAGGAAGATATCTGCTATGCCACCACCAACCGGCAGGAGGCGGTGAAGGCCATGGCCCCCAAGGCGGATGCGATGCTGGTGGTGGGGGCGCCCAATTCCTCCAACTCCAGACGTCTGGTCGAGGTTGGCGCCCGCGCCGGATGCCAATATGCGCAACTGGTTCAGCGGGCCGCAGATATCGACTGGCGGGCGCTGGAAGGCATCGGCAGTATCGGCATCACCGCTGGCGCCTCGGCCCCCGAACTGCTGGTCAATGAGGTCATCGACGCCTTCCGCGCCCATTACGAGGTGACGGTTGAGCAGGTGGAAACGGCGCAGGAAAACGTGGAATTCAAAGTGCCCCGGGTGTTACGGGTGCCAGCTTAGCGTCGCTCGCAGGCGATGCCATCCCCATCCCGGTCCAACCGGTAGGGATCGGAACCCACGACACGGATCGGCCCCCTGACATAGATCGGACCATTTCCACTACCGCCTGCACAATCCACATCGGGGCCGTTCACCGGCAGGCACGCACCCTGATAACTGGGATGGCAGGATTGCGCGCCAGCGGGGTCAGGCCCAATCAGGACAGACCCGACAAGCGCTCCCAAACCCAAGATCAGGACCATAATCCGTTGCATAGGAAAATAGATAGTTAACGAAAGGTTAACGTGCAAGGCTGGCTCTGTCGGGATGCCTGATCAGGCCTGAGCAGACAGGTAAGGCAAACCTGACCTTCCCGATGCCGGCAAATGCGGTAAGCTGTGTCAATTGATGCGGATAGACGGATTTATGAAACCTTTCCTCGCGCGCCTGACCGGCGGCGCCATCATCCTCTTTGCCCGGTTCATCACCGCCGTCCGCGCCATCTGGGACGGGGCAGACCCCGTGCCCCGGCAACGGGTCTATTTCGCCAATCATGCCTCGAATGGCGATACGATCCTGATCTGGACGGTGCTGCCCACGGCGATGCGCGCCCGCACCCGGCCCGTGGCCGCCGCCGATTACTGGCTGACCTCGCCGATCAGGCGTTTCATCGGGCAGGATGTTCTGAACGCCGTGTTGATCGACCGGCGCGTTGAGCAACGCGACCACAGCCCGATGGACCTGATATTGGAGGCGGTGGATGACGGCGCCTCGCTCATCATCTTTCCCGAGGGTGGGCGCAACACCACAGAGACATCATTGTTGCCCTTCAAATCCGGCATTTACAACATTGCCAGCGCCCGGCCGCAGGTCGATCTGGTGCCGGTCTGGATCGAAAACCTCAACAGCGTGATGCCCAAGGGCAAGATCATCCCGATCCCGCTGCTTTGCACCGTCACCTTCGGGGCGCCGATCCATGTGGAAGAAGGCGAAACCCGCGAGGCGTTTCTGACCCGCGCACAAGCCGCCGTTCTGGCCCTGGCCCCGAAAACGGAGGAGGCGGAGATATGACCGGTCCCAGAGGTGATTTCCTGCTGCTTCTGTGTGGTATCGGCGGCATTCTGGTGCTTGCCTCGCTGATCGGGACAATCCTGAAACGGCGTATCGCGCCGGACGGGTCGAACCCGACCATTGAAAACCTGAACGCCCGTATCACCGCCTGGTGGGGCATGGCCGCGCTGCTGGCGGTGGCCTTTCTTGCGGGCCGGGCCGGCGTTGTGATCCTGTTTGCCTTCTGTTCTTTCGCGGCACTGCGCGAGTTCATGACGCTGACCACCAAACGGGTCGCCGATCACTGGCCGATCGCGGTGGCGTTTTTCATCATCCTGCCGGTGCAGTACTATCTGGTCTGGATCGACTGGTATGGGCTCTATTCGATCTTCATTCCGGTCTATGTCTTCTTGTTGCTGCCCGTGGTCACGGTGCTGCAGGGCGATACGAAAAACGTCTTCATCCGCATCTCGGAAACCCAATGGGCGCTGATGATCTGCGTCTATTGCGCCTCGCATGTGCCGGCCCTGCTCAGCCTGCGGATTGAAGGCTATGAAGGCCGGAATGTTCTGCTGATCGCTTTCCTGATCGTGGTGGTGCAGCTTTCCGATGTGCTGCAATACACCTGGGGCAAGCTGATCGGGAAACATGCCGTTGCGCCCGCGCTTTCCCCTTCCAAGACATGGGAGGGGCTGATCGGCGGCGTTGCCACGGCCACGCTGATCGGGGCAGCACTTTGGTGGATCACACCCTTCACGCCGGTGCAGGCGGCAGGTCTGTCGCTGGCGATCACATTGGCGGGGTTCTTTGGCGGGCTGGTCATGTCGGCAATCAAACGCGACCGGGGGGTGAAAGACTGGGGGCATCTGATCGCGGGCCATGGCGGGTTTATCGACCGGCTGGATTCCGTGGTTTTCTCGGCCCCGATCTTCTTCCATCTGGTGCGGTATTTCTGGTCATCGGTCTGATGGGTCTCTGGCGCAGCACCCTGGCCCATATGGCAGGCGGTTTCGCGCTTCAGGGCGGGTGGGCCGTCTTTGCGAATATGGCCCATCCGATGCCTGCCCCGCTGATCGCAGGCCTTGTTCAGGGTATGGTGAGTGCCATTGTCACCCTTGGCCTGAAACATATGATTGAAGCGATCTCGGCCCGCACAACCGGCCTGCCCGGCCTGGTTCTGCCCCCGCTGACCACCTGCATCATCTCGGTGACGCTGCTGTTTACCATCCACAGATTGGCGGGCACGCCCGAGGTCTGGGCAACGCTTGCGTTCCCTTCCACCATCGCCACGCTTTATGCCGCGCTTTACACATTTCGCCTGAGGTCCCACCAATGACGACCAGCCGCCGCCCTATCGCCAGCCGCAATGCCCGTTTGACCCGGTTCGTCGCCAGTCGGCTGGCCAGCTCCCGGATCACGCCGAACCAAATCTCGCAGGCCAGCATCGGCTTTGCAGCTTTGGCAGGCGCGGCATTCTGGCTGTCCTCTCTGGCGGGAAGCGGGTTGAGCATGGCACTGCTGATCCTGGCCGCTGTCGCGGTTCAGATGCGCCTGTTATGTAACCTGCTGGACGGGATGGTCGCGGTGGAGGGCGGCAAATCCGCCCCGGACGGGCCGTTCTGGAACGAGGTGCCGGACCGCGCCGCGGATTTTCTGATCCTGACTGGCCTCGGGCTTGCCATCGGTCATCTGGCCCTTGGTCTGGCAGCCTCCGCCTTTGCCATTGCCACCGCCTATATGCGGGAACTTGGCCGGGCCGAGGGCCTGCCTGCGGATTTTTCCGGCCCCATGGCCAAACCGCATCGTATGGCGGCTGTGACCCTTGGCAGCCTTGCCGCCGTGATCGAGCTTGTGCTTCTGGGCAGCAGCCATGCGCTGTGGATCACATTATGGGGGGTAACACTCGGCACTCTGGCCACTGCCCTGCGAAGGGCGATCAGGCTGATCGCGGCGCTGAAATCGCGTGGGTGAGGTCAGGATTTGGCGCGTCGCCGCCACGCCGTTTCGATCCTGTTACCCTGGCGGGCCAGCGTGGCCGTCATCCGTTGCAGCACACGCCCCCGGACCAGTTTCATCGTCTGGATGATCAACCGCGCGGTCAGCGTGTTGGGTTTGAGGTTCAATTCCGTCGCCACCCGCGTCACATTTGAAGACAAGGCGATAAAGGCCAGTTGGTAACGGGCATCCATGCCGCCCACGGCAATCTCGATCACCGCCATATCGTCCCGGGTCAGTTCAACCAGTTCAGCCTCGATCTTGCGCGTCTTGCCACGCACCGCAGCAACACCGCGCCAGCGCACACCCCGGGCCGCCTCGGTCCAGCCATCCACCCGACGAAGCTCACCCCCCCGGCCCCGGATATCCGCCTCAAAATGGGCGAAATCCGTCATATGTTCATAGACAAAACCGATGGGCGCATCCATATCCTCGGCTGTTTTGAACTTCATCGCCTCACCATCCTATAGCGTTTCGGCTTAAACATGAATCGCCATACTCTGCCTCAAATCAAAGATTTGAACGCGATTGGCGATGTGTCAATGTCTCTGGCTAAGGTCGAAACGCTTTAATACCCAAGTCTGGCCTGATGCCCAAACCTGATCCGCGCGCAATCTCGGCTCAATCCAGCCGATCCGCAAGCCAGTTTTCAAGTAAAAAATGCGCAATTGCACCTTTCCTTGGGGGGCGCATCCGATCATGGCGCCCGGCGAAAACATCCGTCATCTCTTCACGGCTCAGCCACAGGGCGTCTTCAATCTCCACCGGGTCCACTGTGATCTCGCGGCTGGTCGCGGCGGCCTGACAGCCAAACATCAGGGATGCCGGGTAAGGCCAGGGCTGGCTGGCCAGATAGCTGACCGCCCCGACCTGCACGCGGGTTTCCTCGAACACTTCCCGGCGCACGGCGGCCTCCAGCGTTTCACCGGGTTCCACAAAGCCCGCCAGCAGCGAATACATCGCCTCGGGCCAGCCGGGGGATCGGCCCACCAGCACGTCATTGCCATGGGTGACCAGCATGATCACCACCGGGTCGGTGCGCGGAAAATGCCGCGCGCCACAGGCCGCGCAGGCGCGTTGCCAGCCGCCTTCGGCCACGACACTTTCGGCCCCGCAGCGCGAACAGAACCGATGGGTCCGGTGCCAGTCCAGCAGCGCCTTGGCAGTCGCGGCCAGTTCGGCCTCCCGCGCGCTCAACCAGGTCATGGATGCGCGCAATTCCTGAAACACCGCGCCTTCAGGGGCTGCGGGATGGACCTGCAAACTCGCATCCAGAAACCCGCCGATCTGCGCCTCATCCACCTCGGTCGGCACCCAGGCCGAGATATCGGCGGCAAAGCGCATCTGCCCGTCATCCAGACCCAGAAACACCCGCAAATCAGCCGCCTCGGCCAAAACCGGGTGATCGCCCCTGAGCCAGGTCAGTGTTCCTGTACCCGCCGCACCACTCATCAGCGGTTTGCCCCGCCACAGGGGCAAAACCACATCCGCGCCGCCGCGCAACGCGGTCGTCAGGGCCGCCTCATCCCCACGCAGATGCGCGGCCCGGTCCAGCCCGGAGCCGCCAAAGGTCACGGTTTCCGCCAGTTTCACTCTCTGCCCGCCTTATACTGCCCGGCCCATACCTATCTGTCAGCATGGTCAGTCCATCAATATGGCGTGACTGTTGCAGACCCGCCCAACGGGTGCAAACAATCAGATTTAACCACCAGACCTCTGGCATCCGCAGCCAACAGCCCTTACAAAAGATGAACATCACGAAATGATGTTTACTTCGCAGAGTCCCTGAAAGGGCCAACAGATGCCTGCCGTTGCCAGTTCTGAGCATACAGTGCTTGGCAGCCTTCACCTTCGCGTTTTGGCAACCTCGGATCTGCATGCGAACCTATACCCTTACAATTATTATACCGACCGTCCCCATGATGGCGGCGGGTTGGCCCGCGCAGGCGGGTTGATTGCACAATTGCGCGATCAGGCCGATAATTGCCTGCTGGTTGATAACGGCGACACGCTGCAAGGCACGCCGCTTGGTGATTTCGCAGCGCACACCCCGGCCGAGAAAGGGCGCCTGCATCCGATGATCGCCGCCATGGACACCCTTGGCTATGATGCGATGACGCTGGGAAACCACGATTTCAACTATGGGCTGGAATTCCTGCAATCCACATTGGCGGGTGCCGCGTTTCCGGCGGTTCTGGCCAATATACGATGGGCGGGCGGCGCGCCGCTGGTTCCGCCCTGGGTGATCCTTGATCGTACCATGCGTGACAGCGCCGGGCGGCCAAGACAGATGCGCATCGGGCTGATCGGGCTGGCCCCGCCGCAAACCCTGCAATGGGATCGCTACATTCTGGATGGCAGGCTGGAAGCCGAGGATATGCTGACCGCCGCCCGCCGGGACATCCCCGCGATGCGCAAAGCCGGGGCCGATCTGGTGGTGGTGCTGAGCCATTCAGGCCTTGGTGCAGCCCAGGCTTATGAAGGCATGGAGAATGCGGGTGTACCCCTGGCAGCCCTGACAGGGGTTGATGCGCTGGTCGCGGGGCACACACACCGGCTTTTCCCTGCACCGCAAAAGACATGCCCGGCCTGGATGGATATCGCCACCGGCACGGTTCATGGCACCCCGGTTGTACAGCCGGGTTACGGCGGCTCCCATCTGGGGGTGATCGACCTGACCCTGTCAGAGATCACTCAGGGCAAATGGCGGGTCAGCGCAAGCCAAAGTTCCGTACATCCGGTCGGACCGGAGCTGCCGGAGGATGCCGCGGCCGCCCGCATTGCGACAGCCGGCTATTCAAGCGTGATCAAGGCAACCGCGCAGGATCATAAGGCGACGCTGAACCATATCCGCTGCCGGATCGGCGAAACCCGGGTGCCGCTGGAAAGCTATTTTGCCCTGATCACCAATTCCGCCGCAGTTCAGGTTGTGGCCGATGCCCAACGCGCCTTTGCCCGGGAGGCGCTGGATGGACATGCACTGCAACATCTGCCGCTTCTGGCTGCGGCCGCGCCGTTCAAATCGGGCGGTCCCGCCGGGCCACAGAACTACACAGACATTCCCAAAGGGCCGCTGGCCATCAAGAACGCCGCCGATCTGTATATCTTTCCCAACAGCCTTGCGATCCTGCGGGCCAATGGGGCGCAGGTCACCGACTGGCTGGAACGCGCCGCCTGCGCCTTTCACCAGATACACCCCGGACGCAATGATCAGGCGCTGATAGATCATCGGTTTGCCGCCTATAATTTTGATGTACTGGACGGGCTGACCTATGCGATCGACGTGACCGCACCCGCGCGCTACAGCGCCGATGGCGAACGCTGTTTCGATACGCCCGGCCGCATCCACGATCTGTGCCATGCAGGCCAGCCGGTCACCCCGGATCAGGAGTTCCTGATTGTCACCAACAGCCACCGGGCCGCAGGCGGCGGGCGGTTTACCGCAGCCGGGGCCGCCACCCCGGTTCTGACCCCGAAGATGCCGGTCCGTGACGTGCTGATCCGGTATTTCACATATTGCAAAACACTGAACCCGCAGCCCGGGGCAACCTGGCGCTTTCACCCCGCTGGCGGCATCCGCGCCGTGGCTGAAATTGGCCCGGGCGCGCTGGCCTACCCGGAACGGATCACAGCCTGTGGGCTGGATTATCTGGGCCAGAGCGACAGCGGATTTATCCGTTTTGCGCTTACGGTTTAACACCGCCCGGCACATCCGAATTGCCAGTTTTCTCACCACAGTGCTTGTTTTTCAGGCAAGCGCTGGTCCGCCATGCCCGGCGCACCGCGCATCAATTGACCCTGTCCTCCTGCCTGCCTGAGATAACGGATCAAGACGCGCACCCTATCAAAGGAGAAACTGCCCCGTGTTTACCCGATTGCTCACCACCTTTGCCGCCGGTGCCATCGCTGCCACCCCACTGGCTGCGGAAACCGATATTGCCTTTGCGCTGGACTGGCGGTTCGAAGGGCCGTCCGCCCCTTATTTCCTGGCCATTGATAACGGCCATTTCGCGGCGGAAGACATGGCTGTCGAGATCACAGCCGGTCAGGGCTCGCTTGATGCGATCCCGAAAGTGGCCTCGGGCGCGTTTCCGTTCGGCTTTGCCGATATCAACAGCCTTGTGCGCTTTCTGGATCAGAACCCCGGCGCCCCGGTGACCGCCGTGATGATGGTGTATGACAGCCCGCCCTTTTCGATTGTGGGCCGGGTCAGCCTGGGGATTTCCGGCATCGACGATCTGGAAGGGTCCACCCTTGGCGCCCCGCCCCCCGATGGGGCCTGGGCACAGTTCCCGATTCTGGCCGAGGTGAATGATATCGACGTCTCGACCATCACGGTCGAACCGGTCGGCTTTCCCACCCGTGAGCCGATGCTGGCCGAGGGCAATGTGGATGCGGTGACCGGCTTCAACTTCTCCAGCTATCTGTCGCTGGCCCGTCTGGGCATTCCCGAAGATGATATCACCACCATCCTGTTCGCCGATCACGGGGTTGAACTTTACGGCAACGCGATCATCGTCAATACCGATTTCGCGGCGGAAAACCCCGAGATGGTCACCGGGTTTCTGACCGCTGTTGCCCATGGCTGGGCCGATGCCATCGCAGACCCCGCCGCAGGTGCCGCCGCCGTGATTGCCCGCAACCCTGCCGGTGACGCGGAGCTTGAGGCTCGGCGTCTGGAACTTGCGATTGACGCCAATGTGCTGACCGATCATGTGCGCGGAAACGGCATGGGACAGGTCGATGCAGATCGCATGGACCGCGCCATTGAACAGTTGCGCATGACCTATGACTTCCAGTCGGAACCGGACGCGGCACTGTATTTCACCGATGCCTATCTGCCCGATGCCGAGATACGGATGATCGCAGCGGAATAGAAAAAACGGTCTCTTATGAGTGAATATCGCGGGCTGATCGTTCCGGCCCGCGATCTTTTTAAAGGCAGGTCATGACCTCTCAATTCCAGATCGAACTGCGTGACGTCACCCACGCCTACCGCACCAATAGCGGCCCGCTGCCTGTGCTGGATCATCTGTCGATCCAGATGGCCAAAGACAGCTTTACCGCCGTTGTCGGCCCCTCCGGTTGCGGGAAATCCACGCTGACCCGTCTGGTCTCCGGCCTGATGAAACCCGATCAGGGCAAGGTCTGGCTGGCCGGTCACAAGGTCACCTCGCCCCGCCCGACCGTTGGTATGGCCTTTCAGAACCCGGTGCTTCTGGAATGGCGCACGATCCTGCAAAACGTGATGCTGCCTTTGGAGATTGTCTCAACCACGATGGGCAAAGCCGAACAGGTGGAGCGCGCCATGGGTCTGCTGGCCCTTGTGGGGCTGGACGGGTTTGAGGGCAAACGCCCCTCTGAACTCTCCGGCGGGATGCGCCAGCGCGCCTCGCTCTGCCGGTCGCTGGTGCATCGCCCGGAAGTGTTGATTCTGGATGAACCTTTCGGTGCACTGGATGCCTTCACCCGCGAGGATCTGTGGCAAACCATGCATGATCTGCGCGCGCAGGAACCGTTCACCTGCCTGCTGATCACCCATGATCTGCGCGAAAGCGTGTTTCTGGCCGATCAGGTTGTGGTCATGTCCGGCCGCCCGGCCCATGCGCAATACACGCTTGACGTGGACATTCCGGGCAAACGTTCTCTGGATGATCTCTATACGCCCAAGGCGGTTGAGATGCTGGCCATCCTGCGCCACCAGATTCAGGTGGCCCAGGGCCGCGCCGACAGTGCCGATGCCCCGCTTGAGCGCCATCCCACCAAAGCCGAGATCGGAGCCGCCAAATGACCCGCGACACGATCCGCAAAATTGCCGCCCCGGTCGTGACCATTCTGGCGGTTCTGGTGATCTGGGAATTTCTGGTCTGGTTCTATCAGCTGCCCGATTTCCGCATGGCCTCCCCCTCGGATCTGATCCCCGCCTTTGCGCGCTATTGGGATCTGTTCCTGATCAAATCATGGGAAACCCTCTGGCGCACGGTGATGGGTCTGGGACTGGCGGTGATTGTCGGCACGCTGATCGGCATGATCATGGGCTTTTCCCGCATGGCGCGGGAGGGGCTTTACCCCCTGCTTGTGGGGTTCAATGCCATCCCCAAGGCCACCGTGGTGCCGATTGTCGCGCTGATCTTCGTGGGCCAGCATGATTTCAACACGATCCTGATCGCCTTCATGATCTCCTTCTTTCCGATCGCGGTCTCGGTCTCTATCGGCCTGTCGACGCTGGAGCCGGAATACCGCGATATCCTGCGGTCCCTCGGTACCTCCAATATCACGATCTTCTGGAAGATCGCCCTGCCGAAGACCCTGCCGGAGTTTTTCGGCGCGCTGAAAGTGGCGGTGACCCTGGCCTTTATCGGCACCAATCTGATGGAGATCGTCTCCCCCCATGGGCGGGGTCTGGGGGATCTGTTCGACAGCGGCCGGATCAACGCCAATTATCCGCTGATGTTTGCGGTTCTGTTCGCCCTGGCCGCATTGGGCATTCTGCTGTTCTACATCGTGGTGTTTCTGGAACGCATCTTCGCGGGCTGGGCCGAACGCAGCCCAGGCTGAAACAGGCAGACGCGGAATTCCCGGGAATTCCACATGGAAAACGCGCGTTTTCCGGCCCGCCGCGCCGCTGGTGCTATGGGTTGCGTCTGTCGCGCAAAATCCCTATCTGATGCGGTGAGAGGTTGGCGCGGGCAAGCACCTCGCCAACCTGGTCAGGTCCGGAAGGAAGCAGCCATAACGAGACCCGCTTGGGTCGCAGTCCAGCCTCTCACCAAAGCGTAATGCGCTTTGCGCGGCGCGCGTCAGCCCGACAAAGGGCAACCCGGGTCGCAACACGCGGCCAATACCGAGACCACAAAGCCGGAGGCTTCATGGATATTGTATCCCCCCTCCGGGCAGGCGCCGTCTAAACAGACAGCCCAAAGCCCGGCACGCATCTGCGCAGACCCCGTCACTGGCGTCTGCCCCTTCTTGACGTGTTTTCGGGACTTCAGACATTGACCCATTTTTCCCTTACCGACCTTGGATGGTCGTATCGTTTCCTCGCGCAACTGACGCCGGAGGAGGCGGAAACCCGCAATCTTGCCCGCATCACCACCGTGGCGCGGGACCGTCTTGGCGCCCTGACGCCAGACACATCCCTGACCCTGCTGCCGACAGCCGGCACAAGCAGCGGTGCCTATGCCACCGGTGACTGGGTTATCTTCGATCCGGTCAGCGCCCGGGTCATCCGCCGGCTGGAGCCCTTGACCGAACTGTCCCGCAGGGCGGCGGGCACGGGCGCTGACAGGCAGTTGATCGCCTCCAATGTCGACACGCTTGGCATCGTCAGCTCCTGCAATGCGGATTTCAACCTGGCTCGGCTGGAACGGTATCTGGCTTTGGCCGGGTCTTCCGGGGCATTGCCGCTTGTGATCCTGACCAAGGCGGATCTCTGCGATGACCCTGACAGCTATCGCAAACAGGCCGCGCGCCTGTCCCCTCTGGTCACCGCCATCGCGCTGAATGCAACCGACCCGGATATGGCCGAAACCCTCGCCCCCTGGTGCCGGAACGGGCAGACTCTGGCGCTGCTCGGCTCTTCCGGTGTCGGCAAATCCACACTGGCCAATGCGCTGACCGGCGGGGATGCGGCCACCCGGGGCATTCGTGAGGATGACGCCAAGGGCCGCCATACCACCACCGCGCGCGGGCTGGACCGGACGGTCTTTGGCGGCTGGCTGATCGACACGCCGGGCATGCGCGCCCTGCGCCTGACCGATGCGGCAGAGGGGATCGAAACGGTGTTTTCCGATCTGGGCGCGCTGGCACTGGACTGCCGGTTCTCGGATTGCAGCCACGAGACCGAGCCGGGCTGCGCGATACAGGCCGCCATCGCAGCGGGCGACATCGACCCCGACAGGCTGGACCGCTGGCGCAAACTGGCGCGGGAGGATGCCCGCAACAGCCGCAGCCTGCACGAGGCGCGCAGCCATGACCGGGCCCTTGGGAAGATGTATCGCTCTGCCCAGAAGGGCAAACGTGACCGGACCCGTAGCTGAAAACAGATCACCGTCCCTTTCGCGTGCTTATGCGAAGGGGACGGTGAAGATGCTTCAGAATTTCAATTTGAGACGATATCCACGATCAGATGGCAAAAGCGGCCTGCGGCTACCCGGTCAGCAAAGCATACCCGATCCTGGAAACCACCACTATCAGCAGCGCGACCGCCAGCCAGATCGGCGCAAGGCCGACCCATCGCAGCCGGTCGCCTTTCGGCAACGGGCGCACAAGAACCCACAGCATCAGGGCCAGCATCCCGCCCACCAATTGCCAGCTGAGGAACCCCGACATCCGGTTCTGCCCGCGGGTGAACCCGTCGCCGATCGGCGTTTCGCTCAAAGACAGGCCCGCGAACAGCATGCACAGCATCCACATCGCCAGCAGAATCCAGATTGTTGTGCGACTGACTTTCATGATTTGGCCCCGAATATTGGTTCGGGGCCAAACCTAAAACGTTTCGGCGTCATGGTGAACTGAAATTTCCCACCTGTCGCAAAGGCTTGCGCGGGCCGCCCGGTCTATGGCGCATCGGACACATATCGCAACTGCCCGATATCCCCGTCAGACCACACCGCCTTCGACCACCTGACCGGGATGGGCCCGGGCCCAATCGGTCAGAAACGCCGACACATCCGGGTCTCCGGCCAGATCAATCGCACGTTTGGGCAGGGCCACACCTTCGTTGAGCGCCAGCTCCAGACAGGTCAGATACTCCCGCTCCGCCCGTTCGGGGCAATTCTCGGACCCGTGGATGATGGTGCTGAGCAATGTGCCGCCATATCCGTTGATATGGCTGAGATCGGGTTTGAGGCTCAGGAAATACGCCATCATCTCCGGCAGGCCTTCCCAACCGGCGGTCTGGACCGGCGTCAGACCTTCGCTATCGGGGCGGTCATATTCCACCCCCAAAGCCACCAGCCGTTTCACATGGTCCAGCTTGCCGGGCAGATGCTGGATCGACCGGATGATGTTGCGATACGCCTCCGGCAGTCTGGCCGGGTCGATATAAACGCCATCCGGCACATCCCCATCCGCCGCCATGGCCAGCAGGCGTTCCTCCGGGGTCAGATCGGGCGGATCGCCCATGGCCCGGATCGCCGCGGCCAGATCGGAATTGCCGAACACCCTTGCATAGCCATAGGCGCTGGCCCCTTCGAACACACGCGACGGATCGGCGCCTGCGTTCAGCAACATGTCGATCATCCGAGGGTCAGACATCCGCCGCGCCGCCTGATGCAACGCCGGCACCACAAACGGGGCCTCGCCCCCCACATGGGTGCCATCGAAATCATCGGCCATGGCGCCTGCGTCAAGCAGCATCTGAACCGCCTCATGATCATGGAAATCCATCGCCCGCAGCATCGCATTTGTGCCGCGCGGATCGGCCTCATGTTCCAGCAGCATGCGCAGCCCTTCGTGATGGCCAAGCTCGGTCGCGTGATACAGCGATTCGTCGTCATTGGGGTTGGCCCCGTGTTCCAGAAGCCAGCGGCCAAGCACCATGTTATCGGCATGCCCGATTGCGAAATAGAGGGTTGAGAGCATGTGGGTGCTGCCTTCATAAGACGGCATGCCGGCATTCAGATCAGCGCCTTTTTCCAGCAGCATCTCCGCAATCGCCAGCATATCCGCCTCACGCTCGGGCCAGAGATGGATCATCCGCGATTGTGCCAGATGGATAATCGGCGGGCTGATCCCAAGCGTTGCCGTCGCACGGGACGGATCAGACCGCAGGGCCTCCTCCACCGCCTCGCGATGGTAAAGCGCGATCTCAAGCCCCAGAACGCCTTTGGCCAGATCGGGCGTGTCTTTCAGAAACTGGTCAATCACATGGGCCTGGCCGTGATGCACCGCGATTTTCAGACGCTGGAGCTTTGCGGCCTTGTCCATACCCATGGTTTCAGCCGCCAGTTTCAGATGCGGCCAGCTGGCAAAGCTGTTCTCGCGCGCCACCACATGCAGATAATCGGCCAGTTTCAGGGATGTGCCCTCGGGTCGCGGGCGATAGTTATTCACCCTGATCCAGGCAACCCTGTCTTCCGCCTCATAGGCTTTCTTCAGCGCCTTGGCATCCCGGCGCAATTGTTCGATGGATTTTGTCATCGGCTTCCTCATCAGATACGCCCGCCGGTTCGCTGATCCGGGCATGAGAAAGACCGAAATGGTCTGTCATATATCGTCTTGCAGGGGGGCCGATGACGGCTTTCCGCGAACCTGGATGCCGCCCCGTGCGGCATGGCAAGGATACGCCAGGTGCCGGGCAGCGGCAAGCCCGTCAAAACCGGAATGATGGAATAAAGCCGCCAGCCCCCTAATCCGGTAGACGCCGCGCAGCGCCCGGCATAACCTTGCCGTCATGCAATTTGATGAGGCAGGATGACCGACATACCCGACACCGGCTATCAGGTTCTGGCGCGGAAATACCGCCCCGAAACCTTTGCCGATCTTGTCGGTCAGGAGGCGATGGTCAGAACCCTTAGAAACGCCTTCGCCGCTGACCGGATTGCGCAGGCTTTCATTCTGACCGGTATCCGGGGCACCGGCAAAACCACCACCGCACGGATTGTCGCCAAGGGCCTGAACTGTGTCGGGGCCGATGGCAAGGGCGGCCCGACAACAGACCCTTGCGGTCTTTGTGAGCCCTGCCGGGCCATTGCCGAGGGCCGCCATGTGGATGTGATGGAGATGGACGCAGCCTCGCGCACCGGGGTCGGCGATATCCGCGAGATCATTGATTCGGTGCATTACCGGGCTGCCTCGGCCCGCTACAAAATCTATATCATCGACGAGGTTCACATGCTGTCGACCAGCGCCTTCAACGCGCTGCTGAAGACGCTGGAAGAACCGCCCGCCCATGTGAAATTCATCTTCGCCACAACCGAGATCCGCAAAGTGCCGGTCACGGTTCTGTCGCGCTGCCAGCGGTTCGATCTGCGCCGGATCGAACCCGAAGAGATGATCGCACTGATGCGCAAGATCGCAACATCCGAAGGGGCCGAGATTGCCGATGACGCGCTGGCGCTGATCACCCGCGCGGCGGAGGGTTCGGCCCGCGACGCCACCTCGCTTCTGGATCAGGCGATTTCCCACGGGGCCGGTGGCACCACGGCAGATCAGGTGCGCGCAATGCTGGGCCTGGCGGATCGGGGCCGGGTTCTGGACCTGTTCGACATGATCATGACCGGCGATGCCCCCGGCGCCTTGAACGAGCTTGGGGCGCAATATGCGGACGGGGCCGACCCGATGGCGGTTTTGCGCGATCTGGCCGAGGTCACCCATTGGCTGAGCGTGATCAAGATCACACCAGAGGCCGCGAATGACCCGACCGTCGGGCCGGATGAACGCGCCCGGGGTCAGGGGCTGGCCGAGCGTCTGGCGATGCGGGTGCTCAGCCGGATGTGGCAAATGCTGCTGAAAGCGCTGGAAGAGGTGGCCCTGGCCCCGAACCCGATGATGGCCGCCGAAATGGCGGTGATCCGCCTGACCCATGTGGCCGATCTGCCGCCGCCCGGCGATCTGGTGCGCAAATTGTCCAACACGCCCGCCCCATCAACCGCCGCCCCACCTGCTGCGGGCGGTTCCGCGCGGGCGCCCGATGCACCGCCATCCGCCCCGCCGCAGGGCCATGCCCCGTCATCGCCCCGGGCGCAGGGCGGTGCGCAACCGGCACTGGCCGAACTCTCTGAAACGGCGCTGGCCCATTACCCCGGCTTCGCAAGTGTTGTTGCGCTGATCGAGGCCAATCGCGATATCAAACTGCTGATCGAGGTGAAAACCACGCTGCGTCTGGTGTCTTACCAGCCCGGGCGGATCACCTTTCAGCCGACCGAGAGGGCCCCGGCCGATCTGGCCCAGCGTCTGGGGCAAAGCCTGAAAGGCTGGACCGGTGTGCGATGGGCCGTAACCATCGCCAATGAAGGCGGGGCCGCAACCCTTGAGGAACAGCAGAATGCCGGTCTGGCCGCGCTGAAAGCAGAGGCCGAGGCGCTTCCGATGATGCAGGCCGTGCGCGCCGCCTTCCCCGAGGCAGAGATCACCGAGATTCGCACCCGTGACGAGATTGCGGCGATGGCCGCCGTCGAAGCGCTGCCCGAAGTGAATGAGGAATGGGACCCGTTTGAGGATGACTGAGCAGAAAGGACAAAGGCAATGCTGAAAGGTTTGGGCGGGCTTGGCGATATGGCCAAACTGATGAAACAGGCGCAGGACATGCAGGGCAAAATGGCCGAGATGCAGGAGGCGCTGAACGACATCACGGTGACCGGCGAAAGCGGCGCCGGGCTGGTCAAGGCCACCGCGACCGCCAAGGGAGAGTTGATCGGGCTGGATGTGGACCCCTCGATTTTCAATCCCGATGAAAAAGAGGTGGTCGAAGATCTGATCCTGGCGGCGATCAAGGACGCGAAAAGCAGGGCGCAGGCCCGCAACCAGGAGGAAATGGCCAAGCTGACCGAAGGTCTGGGCCTGCCCCCCGGCATGCAGATGCCGTTCTAGAGGCACGGGCGGTGTCAGACACACCCCGCGAGATCGAGGCGCTGATCGAGATGATGGCGCGGCTTCCGGGGCTGGGCCCCCGGTCGGCCCGGCGCGCGGTGCTGCATCTGATCAAGGCGCGGGGGCCGTTGATGCGCCCGCTGGCACAGGCGATGGCCGATGTGGCCGCCACAGCCCGCGAATGTCTGAATTGCGGGAATATCGGCACCTCGGACCTGTGCGAGATCTGCACCAGCCCGAAACGCGGCAACGGGCAGCTTTGCGTGGTCGAGGATGTAGCCGATCTCTGGGCGATGGAACGCGGGCAGGTGTTTACCGGGCGCTATCATGTTCTGGGCGGCACGCTTTCGGCGCTTGATGCCGTGGGCCCGGAGGAATTGCGCATTCCCAAACTGCGCGACCGGGTGGCGCGCGAAGAGATCACCGAGGTTATTCTGGCGCTGAATGCCACTGTCGACGGGCAGACCACCGCCCATTATATCGCCGGAGAGCTGGAAGAAACCGGCGTCACCCTGACTTCACTGGCGCAGGGCGTGCCGATCGGCGGTGAGCTGGATTATCTGGATGACGGCACCATTTCCGCCGCGCTGAAGGCCCGCAAATCCTTTTGATAGGGCGCACCCCTACCGCATCGGGCTGAACAGCGCGTTGCCAAGCGTGCAATCGCGCACCACATCCGCGCCGCAGACCCGTGGTTCCAGCGCGCGTGTCAGGCAGACCCGCACCTCCTGTATCCGGCCGGACCGGCAGGTGACGGTCAGCATATCGGGTTCCAGATCTGGATTTGCCTCCAGAAACGCCTCTTCGATCACGGCGGCGGGCAGGCGCACCTCCTGATCCAGACGGCGCAGCAGATCAGGGCGGGTGACGCGCTCATAGGCTTCTCGCGAGAGCGCAAAGTAATCCGGGGCGGTGAGACCGGAACATACCCCGTGTTTGCGCCATTGATGCCAGGCCAGCCCGCCGGACCCCATGATATCAACCATCGCCCCGGTCATGCCGCGCGACGGGGCGCGTGCCCGCGTCGGGCAGAAACTGGGCCAGCCGCTTTCGAATTGCGGCCAAAGCCCGTGCAGCGTGAACCCGTATCCCTGCCCCGGGTCGCATTGATCAGCCCCCCTGTCATCACCTTCGACCGCGCACCATGTGGGCGTCCAGCTCAGCGACAGCACGTAATAATCGAATATACCTGTCGGCTCCCCCTCGGCCTGTGCCATCCCCGCCATCAGAACCCATGCCAGCAACACGCGTTTCATTTGCCTCTTCCCTCTTACCGCCACCACGCTTATATAGCGGTCAACTTCCCCGAAATCGAGGAACCGCAGGGCCCCGCCCCGCAGCCGAATGTCACGGCACGTCCGACCTGTATCCAAGAGGAGCCGCAAGATGAACAAACCGATCATGGCCAAAGCCACCGCAGTCTGGCTGGTTGACAACACCACTCTGAATTTTCGTCAGATCGGCGTCTTCTGCGGCCTGCATGAGCTGGAGGTGCAGGGCATTGCCGATGGCGATGTGGCCGCCGGTGTGAAAGGGTTCGACCCGATCACCAACAACCAGCTGACCCAGGAAGAAATCACCCGGGCCGAGGCTGACCCGTCTTATGACCTGAAACTGAAATTCAACCCCTCTGCCGCGGGGGAGGAAAAACGCCGTGGCCCGCGCTATACCCCGCTGTCGAAACGTCAGGACCGGCCCGCCTCGATCCTCTGGCTGGTGAAGTTTCATCCTGAGTTGAGCGATGGCCAGATTTCGAAACTGGTCGGCACGACGAAACCGACGATTCAAAGCCTGCGCGACCGCAGCCATTGGAATATCTCCAACATACAGCCGATCGACCCGGTGGCCCTTGGCCTGTGCAAACAGTCCGAACTGGATGCCGCCGTGCAGAAGGCCAATGCCAAGAAGGCCAAGGATGGCGAGGTGATGAGCGATGAGGAGCGGCGCAAGCTGGTCTCGACCGAGCAATCCCTCGGCATGGACCCGGAACCCAAAATCCCAAGTGCGATTTCGGGGCTGGAGACCTTCTCGCTTGGCGGCAGCGAAGATGAGACGGAAGAGAAAGACGAAACGCCTGTCGATGCGGACAGTCTGTTCAACCTGCCGGACACCGATGATGAGGGTGATGACGACACACAA
The DNA here is from genome assembly GCF_004751985.1 of Rhodophyticola sp. CCM32. Classification (NCBI taxonomy): domain Bacteria; kingdom Pseudomonadati; phylum Pseudomonadota; class Alphaproteobacteria; order Rhodobacterales; family Roseobacteraceae; genus Rhodophyticola; species Rhodophyticola sp. CCM32. The sequence continues at coordinate 3,531,457 of NZ_CP038492.1, read as the reverse complement.
CCCTGACGTGTTTCAGGCAAAATCTGAAACGCTGTAAAAGGCGGCTTTCACTGGTCACGGGCGCGGGGCGTGATAATGTATATTCCATAGCGTCCGCTGTCCTTTCGGGTTTCATGATCAACCGGTTCAATCCTGTCTTCGGCTTCGTCCTGCACCATCGCGCCGTCTTCGGCGCGTGCCTGGCTTCTGTGATGGCTGTAGTCACCGTCTGCGCGGGTCTGGCACAGGTCAGCGAGGGGCCGGCCTTCACCCTTGGGCTGCTGACGGTAAACCCGACTCCCGCCGGGGCTGAACGTGTCTGTACCGGGTATCTTGGCGAGTCTTTGCAGCTTCTGGCCGCGCCCGAGGCCGAGGCTGACACGATCGGCGACGTGATGGAGGGGGATCACGTGACCTTCGCCCATGAACCACAGGGCGACTGGCAGTATGTCACGGTCACCTCCGGGCAGGCGGTCATCCCGCAATCGGATGGCTGGGTCTACCTGCCCGACGGGATCAATTGCACGGAGTTCAGCGGGTAAGGCCCGGGCGAACGGCTTCGCCGGTCAGGTTCGAAAGCCTTTGACTGAAAACACCATCATTCTTCTGCACCAACACTCGACTTGCCGCGTTGAGCAACGCGGCCATGAGCGAACACATCTTACAACTGCGCACACAACAAACTTATAAGCAGACCGCCCTACTGCTTCTGGCCGTCAAGAATGATCAATATGTAGTGCCATATCGCGTTGTTGTGTTTCGATAAAAATACTCTGTCTACTTTGCCCCTCCGATTGATAAATAGTGGTGCGCCTCTCTTTTGGGCGCAGAAAGGAGTATGACCATGCAAGAAAATACATATCGACTGCTATCTATAGCTCTGTTGGTTCTGACGATCATCGTTATGATCTTGATAGGCTAGAAAATAGCGAGGCCAGGGATGCGACAACATCCCTGGCCTTTTTCAGAGACTCTACCCGAGCCTCAAAGGTGTATGACCATGAAGGTACATACCGACTGATCACAATATACGCTTTGAGAGTTAATATTGCAAGAAAACGGTCTACCCCGCACCTGACAAGATATCCCCGGTCAGCCGGTTCAGCCGGTCCAACCCTTCGCACAGATGCGCATCCGGCAGGGCAGAGCTGATACGCAGATGCCCCTTAAGCCCGAATTTCGTGCCGGGGATGACCAGAACATCATGGTCCTGCAACAGGCCCGCGGCGAAACTGTCCGCGCCCAGTGGCAGATCGAACCGCACAAATGACATGGCAGAGGCCTGGGGCGGGACCACGGAAAAGACCCCCGGATGCGCCCCCAATGCGTCGGTCAGCGTGTCGAACCCGCGGCGGATCAGGCCGCGCGCGCGGGCTGTCAGTTTTGCCCGTGTCACCGGGACCAGAGCATATTCCGCCAGTTTCATCGACATCATGCTGGCCGAGATCGCGGCATATTCATGCCGCCGCCACAGCGCCGGGATCAGATCGGCGAGGGCGACCAGCCAGCCAAGCCGCAGGCCCGGCAACCCGTAAGCCTTGCTCATCGAATTGATCGCAATCACCCGATCCGCCTGCCCCAGGAAACTGGCGGTTGGCGTATCGGTGGCGCGCTCGGTTCCGGCATAGACCTCATCGGCGACAATCCAAGCACCGGATCGGTCCGCGGCCACGACAATCGCCGCACGGTCCTTTTCTGACAGCACGCAACCGGTGGGATTGTTGGGATTCACCACATGGATGATCTTGGTGCGGTCATCAACGGCCCGGGCCAGCCCTTCCCCGTCCAGCGCCCAGCCTTCGGCCTCAATCAGATCGACAACCCTGATCTCCACCCCCAGATTGCGCGCATTGCCCGCCATCTGTTCATAGGTCGGGCGAAACACCACCATATTGTCACCCGGCTCCAGCAGGGTGTTGGCGATCAATGTATTGGCCTCGGTCGCGCCAATCGTGACCAGGATATTCTCGGGTCCGGCCCCGTCATACAGCGCCGCGATCCGTTCCCGCAGCAGGTCAGAGCCGTTGACCTGCGGATAATCCACCAAAGTGTCGAACAGGGCCTCGGTGTCGATCTGCGCCAATGCGAACAATTCCGCATAGCGCATGGGATGCACACCGCTTTCCGAGAAATTGAACACGACACCCTGTTCCGTCTCGGACAGGAATTGCTCTACCGCAAAAGGGTGGAACGGCATCGCAGAAGGCATGCACACGGCCTATATCGTTTCGACTTTATATTGAGACAGTGTAACGGCTTTCGCGTTTGAGCCAAAGGCGAAAGACAGCGAAAGGCGTTTCAACAGTAAGTCGAAACGCCTTATAGCGGTTTGCGTTTGATCTTTACCGAAAACCGCTGCCTCTCGCCTTCGGCTCGAACGGGGTTTTCGATTGGACTGCCTCATATAAAACGCAAAACGCTTTAATGCGCGGCGGTTGTGACACTGTCCAGCAGCGTCCGGCCCCCGTCAACGGTCAGCACTTCACCGGTGACAAACCCGGCCCCGTCCGAGGCCAGAAACTGCACCGCACCGGCCACTTCCTTGGCCGATCCGATCCGGCCCAGAGGCGTGCATTCGCGGATTTCCTTGCGCAACCCGTCGGTTTCGGTCAAGGAATCCTTCAGGCTGGCCGACATGAGAGACCCGAACGCCACCGCATTGACCCGTATCCGGTGCGGCGCCAGCGCCACCGCCAGGCTGCGCGTGGCCTGATCAAGTGCGGCGGTGCTGATCGAATAGGCCAGCAAATCAGGATGCGTGCGCCGGGACGCGATAGAGGAGATATTGACGATGGCGCCGATAGCACCTTCTTCAACCTCGTCTTCCTCGGCCTGCAAAATCATCCGTTTCGCCACCACCTGGCTAAGACGAAGCGCTGCAAACATGTTCTGGTCCAGCAGCGTTTCAACCGAGATATCCGTCGGGTCCAACGGGTCTGTTGTCAGCAACTGGCGGCTGGCATTGACCAGAATATCCACCCGGTCAAACGCATCTATGGTCGCGGACAGCAGGTTGGCAACAGTCAGTTTCTCGCGCAGATCGCCCGCGAAATAGCGGGCATTGCCGCTTTGATGATCCGGGCCGCCGCATTCATCGACAAGGCGTGCCTCATCCCGGTCGGCCATCATCACATTGGCGCCGCGTTCCAGAAAATGCCGGGCGATGGCCAGACCGACGCCATTGGCCGCCCCGGTGATAATCGCCGTTTTACCTTGGATAGAAAGAGACATGTCTCACTCCTGATGATCAGGGTTTCGCCTGTTTGGGCTTTGACGCCTGATAGAGTTTGTAGCCCTGAAGCTCGGCCAGCATCCGGCCAGTGCCGAAATGGTCTTTCAGCGCGGCCTCATAGGGCAAATGCCGGTTGGCTACCATGAAAAACTGACCCGGCCGTTTCAGCATGCGCGCAGCCGAGGCGATGAAGGCCCGCCCCAGCCCCGGGTCGGCATCGCGGCCGATATGGAAAGGCGGGTTGGACAGGATCACATCATAGGGTTCATCGGGGTGATGGCTGGTGGCATCGCCCCAGATATACTGCGCACGCGGATCGTCGATATTGGCCTTCGCCGCCTCAAGCGCGGCCCATTCCGCCTCGACCAGGTCGATCCGGGTGATCCCGTCCTGCTCTGCCAGAAGCTCGGCCGCGATATAGCCCCAACCGGCCCCCAGATCAGCAATCCGCCCTTTCAGCAGCGGCACCAGCGCCACCAGAAGTTCCGAACCCGGGTCGGGCCCATCGGCGGAAAACCCGCCGGGCGCCGTGATATACCCGCCTTCCACCCTTTGCGGGCTGGCCTTCCATGCCACCACTGACGGGGGCAATGTTTCGGGCCGGGTCAGCCAGAACAGCTTGCCATGGGATTTCGACAGCACATCCTCCACCGGCAGTACAGCACGCACAGCTTTCAGATAGCTTTCGATCCCTTCGCTTTTCTGACCATCCACCAGCAACAGGCCACCGGGCCGCAGATGCGTCAGGGCCTGGGCCACCAGTGACAGGCTTTCGGCCCGGGCCTTCACGCTTTGCACAAGCGCCACGTCAAACACACCCTCGGGTGCCACGCAGACGTCCACACCCCGCGCCTCCAATCGTCGATGCCCCGGAAAGAACCCCTGAACCGCCGTGACATCCCCCAGGGCGGAAAAATCCGCCTCTGCCGCGGCCCGCAGCACCAGGGCTTTTCCTGCCTCGGGCAGGGTCAACACGCCGGTCTCCAGCGCGAGGGTCCATCTGTCAGGGGTCATGGGCAAACCGGAACAGGCCGCGCGGCCTATTCCTCTTTCTCCATCGTGCATTGCAGCGGGTGCTGGTTGCGCCGGGCGAAATCCATCACCTGCGCCACCTTGGTTTCGGCAATCTCATAGGAAAACACGCCAACCACGGCCAAACCTTTCTTGTGGACGGTCAGCATGATCTCGACCGCCTGGGCATGGGTGATGCCAAAGAACCGCTCCAGCACATGCACGACAAATTCCATCGGCGTGTAATCGTCATTCAGCAGCAACACCTTGTACAAAGGCGGCCGTTCGGTTTTGGGCTTTGTCTTGGTGATGACAGCGGCATCATCGTCCGGTTTGGACTTGTCGGCCATCATCGTCCAGGCGTCAGTCTGCATCAGGTCTCCCGCGGGGCTTATGCCACGTACTAAAGCGCTTTGACTCTACACTGGAACACCTGCCCCTGTCTCCTGCTTCTGCGGGAATGGGGCTGTGGTTCCATCATCCGTTACATATACGTCGAAACGCCGTAGGTCGCAGTATATAAGACGTCTGCCGCAACAGAAAAGAGGCTCTGACCCGGACAATGCCCAAAGGATTGCAAATAATCGGTTTCGATGCAGATGACACGCTGTGGCAGAATGAGAGCTTTTTTCGCCTGACACAGGAAAGATTTGCCGAACTTCTGGCCGATTATACGGATCGTGACCACCTGCACACACGGCTGCTGGAGGCGGAACGCCGCAATCTGGGCCAATACGGGTTCGGCATCAAAGGGTTCATGCTGTCGATGATCGAAACCGCGATTGAGGTCACGGATCAGACCGTGCCTGCCAGCGTGATTGCCGAGCTTCTGGCGGCAGGTCAGGATATGCTGGCCCACCCGGTTCACCTGCTGCCCCATGCGCAAGAGGCCGTTCGCAGCCTGGCAGAGACCCACAAGCTGGTTCTGATCACCAAGGGCGATCTGCTGGATCAGGAACGCAAGCTGGCACAATCGGGCCTGGGGGCGTTTTTTGACGGGGTCGAGATTGTATCGCACAAGACAACCGCCACCTATCAATCCGCCTTTACCAAATACGGGGATGGCCCCGAATATGCGATGATGATCGGCAATTCGCTGAAATCCGATGTGATCCCCGCGCTGGAGGCCGGTGCCTGGGGTATCTACATCCCCCATGGGCTGACCTGGGAACTGGAACATGCCGAAACCCCCACAGGCCATAGCCGCTATCGCGAATTGCCGGATCTGGGCGAAGTGGTCACGCTTCTTCAGGCCGCCGGTCTCTGATCCGGGGCCATGGAAGCGATGACAGGGGTGAATCCTGTCAATGTGATCCCGATTGATGCCAACACGCGGGATCGTGTCTTGCGCAGTGCCGATGACCCGATCAGGATATTCCACAACACCGATCACGCAGGTCGGCAGGTGACCGGGACCCTTATGATCGACGCTGCTCTTTTACCGTTGCAACGCCGCCTTATGATGCGGCCTGCACGGATTCTGCATAACCGGGGCATCGCCGCCGATCAGATCACCCTGATCGGGTTTGCAATTGGCGTGATGGCCCTGCCCGCCATCGCGCTTGGTTGGTATGGCATGGCCCTGACCATGATCCTTCTGAACCGTGTGGCCGACGGGCTGGATGGCACGGTTGCCCGGTTGAGCCAGCCAACCGATCGCGGGGCGTTTCTTGATATCGCGCTGGATTTCGTCTTTTACGCGCTGGTGCCCCTTGGCTTCGCGCTGCAGAACCCGGGCGTCAATGCCCTGCCTGCCGCCGTTCTGGTCACCGCCTTTGTGGGATCGGGCACCAGTTTTCTGGCCTTCTCGATCATCGCCGCCAAACGCGGGTTGCAGGCCGAGGAATACCCGTCAAAAGGCATCTATTATCTGGGTGGTCTGACCGAAGGGTTTGAGACGATCCTGCTTTTCGTGGTGATCTGCCTCTGGCCGCAAAGCTTTCCGCTGCTGGCCTATCTTTTTGCCGCCGCCTGTCTGATCACCACGGTCACCCGCTGGATTCAGGGCTGGCAGGCCTTTGCCGACACATAATAGCGCCCGCAGCGTATCACGCATGCGCGTTTACCGCAGGTTCAACACGATCTTCCCGATATGGGCACTGCTTTCCATCCGGGCATGGGCCTCTGCCACATTTTCCAGCGCGAAGCGGCTGTCCATCACCGGCCCGATCCGGCCCGCCTCAAGCAATGGCCAGACCTGATCGTGCAGTTGCGCCGCGATCTCTGCCTTGGCCGCATCGCTTTGCGGGCGGAGTGTCGAGCCGGTCATACTCAGCCGCCGCACCATCAGTGGCGCAAAATTCATCTCCACCTTCGGCGATTGCAGAAAGGCGATTTGCACCAGCCGCCCGTCATCGGCCAGCGCCTTGATATTGCGTGGAATATACTCACCCCCCACCATATCCAGAATCAGATCGGCACCGCCTTCGGCCCGCAGGATCGCAACAAAATCCTCCTCGCGGTAATTGATCGCCCGTTCCGCACCCAGACGGGTACAGGCCGCGCATTTTTCGGCAGATCCGGCAGTGGCAAACACCCTGTTCCCGAAATGGGCGGCCAGTTGAATGGCGGTGGTGCCGATCCCGCTGGACCCGCCATGGACCAAAAACCGCTCCCCGCCTTTCAGCCCGCCGCGCATGAACACATTGGACCAGACGGTGAAAAACGTCTCACACAGCGCCGCCGCCTGATCCATCGCCATACCGGCAGGCACCGGCAGCACATGATCCTGATGGGTGGCCACAAATTCCGCATAGCCGCCACCGGGCAGCAACGCGCAAACGGTGTCTCCGACGGCCCATTTCGTAACCCCCGGCCCCAGGGCGGCCACGGTTCCCGCCGCTTCCAGCCCGGGCAGATCCGACGCGCCCGGGGGCGGCGCATAGCGCCCGGCCCGTTGCAGGACATCGGGGCGGTTCACCCCCGCATGGTCCACCGCAATCAGAATCTGCCCGGCCATCGGCTCTGGCACCGGGCGGGAGGTGATCTGCAAAACCTCCGGCCCTCCGGGTTCGCTGATCTCGGCCGCGCGCATCACAGAGGGAAGCGACATCTGGTCTTCCTTTTTATGGTCTTATGTCTCGGTCTTGCCATGCCCGCGCCACCGGCCCGGCAGGTCCATATCCCGCATCCTGGCAGGGGCTTTCACCCGGCTCAACACCCAGTTCGGCGCCACCAGAAAAGGCTGCAGCAGCTTGTTGTCATTGATCTGTTTCTTGAAGGTCTCGAACTGCATCACATTCTCTATCCGCCGGTCCAGAAACGCCCAGGTCGCGATATGGCCTTCGGATTGGTCCCCCAGCCAGTAAAGCAGTGTTGCCCCATAGACACCCGATAATGTGGCGCGTTTTGTGTACCAGTTCACATCCTCGGACGCATCGCCCAACCCGTCCCAGATCGCATCACAGGTGTTCCAGATCGCCCTTGCGCCATCGGCGGCATATAGCGGCAGCGCAAACAGCGTCGATCCCCGCCGCACCGCCTCTTTATGGTCCTCAACCAACTCCAACCGGGTGCGCAGGGCAAAGGCGATGCGGTCACGAATACGCATCTGTGACAGATCTGCGGCTGCCAGCGCTGCACCCAATGCAGCATCACCCTGCCGGTGGAACCCCAGGGCCAGATCAACCGCGCCGCGCGGAAACAGCGCGCGGGCTGTGGCCTCATCCACCCCGGTATCGTTTATCGCGGCCTTGAATGTCCCCTCGGACCAGCCATCAAACGGCACATGATCAAGGGCGGCCTCAATCAGATTATCGCTCAGATCGGTCATGACATTCTCCACAGATCGGGGATATTGCATTGCTGGACAAGGTAGGGTGCCTTTGCTATACGGCCACTTCCTGCAATCTCTTGCAACTCAAACTTAGGAAGGTGGTGACACCACATGCAGGTTAGTGTTCGCGACAACAATGTCGATCAGGCGCTTCGTGCCCTGAAGAAAAAGCTCCAGCGCGAAGGCGTTTTTCGGGAAATGAAGCTCAAGCAACATTACGAAAAACCGTCTGAGAAAAAAGCACGCGAGAAAGCGGAAGCGATCCGCCGGGCCCGCAAGCTGGCGCGCAAGAAGGCACAGCGCGAAGGCATGATGTAAATCGTGCCCTGACAATGCGAACCGGCGGTTTCGACCGTCTTTGAAATACCCCCGCGCCATCCGGCCCGGGGGTTTATTTTTGCATGATCGGCGATTCGGAAAACTCAAGTTTTCCTGTTGTTTTCCTTGAGGAAAACAGGTGATCAGTTGGTGAATTCTTCGGGCAGCCCGTATCTTTCCGCGCGGGCCTGGGCCTGCAGAAGTTCCAGATTATCATCTGAATCGTCGTCATAAACCCGCGAGGTCCGCACCCCGGGCAGGTCTTCGAAACGGTTCATGATCCGTCTAGGAGACCAAGTGACCCCGATGCTTTCAAACCCGGGCGTCTGGCTGAGAACACGGGAGATCGACAGGGCACATCGCGCGGCGGACACACTGCCATATTGCTGCACGGCCTGTGACAGGCGCGCAGCGGTTTCAGGCGATACCTGAATTTCCTGCACAACCATATGGTAGGTCTCGCGCGCGTGGTAATCCATATAGAAGCCGTAAAGCTGCGGGGTCATGCCATAAAGAACGTCATTGCGTTCCGGCACATTGGGGTGATGCCAGCTGCCCGCCGGATCAAACATCAGACGTTGCGCTCCATCAATCATCAGGGATGAATGCCCGCCCGCGCCGGAGCCGTTGCTGATGGCCGTCAGCAAGGTCACCGTGGGCGGCGGCGGCGGCGCATAGGCCGCGCGTGTCACCGCATCATCCGGCGCCCAGACCGAAGGCGCCGCACAGGCCGACAATACCGTCAGAACGGTGAGAAGCAGAAAGGCCTTTTGCAGCTTCATCTTGCAAACAGCGCCAGAAAAATCACAACGCCAATACAGAAAATCGCCACGTTCATCGAGATGCGGATGAAGCTGTTAAATGTCTTCTCCTGCGTGGTAATATCCATTTCGCCGTGTTTGTACTTCTGCTCAGCCATATGATGTCTCCGAAATCCGATCTGCTTTATCCCTGTTGCGATAGCCGATTTCGCACGGCGTGTCACGGGGCACAAAGCGCCGCTGGGTCAGGGGGTTTTGGCAAGATCAGCGGCCAGTTGAAACCCGATGCGCTGCGCGGGTTTGTCCGTTGCCTTCGGCAGGGCCCGCAAGGTTACATTCAACTGGCTGACATGCTGGATCAACTGGGTTTTCAGCCCCGCGCCATCGGTGCCGTAAAAGGTGACGATATCGGGGGCGAAAAACCCCATGCCCTCAATCCGTAAAAGCCCCGCATCACTGCCCGCAAAGCCCATGGCGGCCTCATGGGTGGCATCCAGTTGCTCTTCAAACGTCTTGATATAAAGGATGATGCGTTCATAGGCCCATTCGGCGGGGGATTTATCTGCAACCGGTTTTTGCGTCACCGCACCGGGCAGGGGTATCTGCTCGGCGGATTTTGGTGCATCAGGGCTGCAATGCACCGCCCCGGCTTCGGGAAGGGCCGCGCTTTCCATTGCCTCGGCCGAGGTCATGATCTCATCTGCCATTCTCTAGCCTTTCATCTGCCAGTGCCACGCCCCGTCGCTGTGTTTCTCCCGGGTCACCTCCCCCAGGGCGAGAAGATGGTTCAGATGTGCAAGCGCTTCGACCAGGGCCAGCCCATAAGTCCCATCATCTATTTTGCGTTTGAACAACGGGGCAAAGCAGTCCACCGCCCTGCGTGGCACATTCAGATGCGCGCGTAAACGGTCCAGCGCCCCGTGATGGTTGTCAATCATCTGGCTCAATCGGTCGGGCAGGCCGGTATAGGGCAATTTATGGCCGGGCAGGATCAACTGATCCGCTGTCGCATGGGGCTGGAATGCCTCGCAACTGTCCAGCCAATCCTGAACCGGGTCCGCATTGGGTTCGGTCGCATACACCCCCAGATTGGGCGAGATCGAGGGCAGCAACTGGTCCCCGCCCAGCACCAGATTATCCGCCTCGCACCACAGGGTCGCATGTTCCGGCGCATGCCCGTGGCCGATGCGTATATGCCAGTTGCGCCCGCCGATGGTGAGCTTGTCGCCTTCGGAAATCCGTCTGTATCCAAGCGGCAGCGAGTGCACTATATCCGCAAAATTGAACGGGCGTTCGCTGGCGCGTTTTGCCAGAATGCCCGCGTCCATTCCCGCATCACGCCAGAAATCCAGCGTTTCCGGTGTTGGCCGCTCCTGTTCATCCAGCACCAGCATCCGCGCCATAAGCCATGCCGTGCGGGTGGTGATCAACTCGGCGCCCTGTGCCATGAACCACCCGGCCAGCCCGATATGATCAGGATGGTGATGGGTGGCAACAACCCGGGTGACCGGGTCGCCGCAGAACGGATCGCGCAGGATATCCGCCCAGATCGCACGGGTTTTCGCCGTGTCAAACCCGGTATCGACCAGCACCCAGCCGGCCCCGTCGCGCAGCGCATAGACATTCACATGATCCAGCGCCATGGGCAGCGGAAGACGAAGCCACAGGATACCTTCGGCAATCTCTATCGCGGTGCCCGCCGCGGGTGCCGTCTCATACGGGGTTCTGATCACGCGGCGAAATCATCTGCGCTAAACGCATAAAGATCTGCCGCACCGCCCTGAACCTGTGCCAGAAGACCGTGCAGTTCGGGCAATTGCCGCAGCAGGAAGCTGTGGGCAAGTTTGGCCCTGACACCGCCCGGTTCCGCCTTTGCAGCCTTCAGGTGATAATGCCCGCCAAGCGCCAGAGCGAACGCTCTGAGATACGGCACAGAGCCTGCGAACCGGTCATTCATCTGCATCCCGGTCAGGGCGGCGGTGGTGGTTCGCAGGGCCGTCGCCGCGTCGCTTAACGCCGCACCTGCATCGCTTGCAGCGGCGGTTTCCGCGATCTCATCCAGCAGGGTGGTTGCTGCCGCGCCGTCATCCATCATTTTGCGGCCCACCAGATCCATTGCCTGAATGCCATTGGTGCCTTCGTAAATCGCGGTGACGCGCACATCGCGCAGATACTGGGCGGCACCGGTTTCCTCGATAAAGCCCATACCGCCATGGACCTGAATGCCGGTATCGGCAACGGATATCCCGGTTTCTGTGCCATAGGCCTTGCAGATCGGCGTCAGGAACGCGGCGCGCGCGGCCATATCGGCATCGCCGGTGGCCTGGGCCAGATCAATCGAAACCGCCAGATCCAGCGCCAGGGCGCGGGCGGCAAAGATCTCGGCCTTCATGCCGGTCAGCATCCGGCGCACATCCGCATGGTCCAGAATTGTGCCCGGACCCCCTTCCACCGGCACCCGGCCCTGCTTGCGATCCATCGCATAGGAAACCGCATGCTGATACGCCGCTTCGGCCACGCCAAGGCCCTGCACGCCCACCCCAAGCCGGGCGTTGTTCATCATCGTGAACATCGCCGCCATGCCGTTATGGGGCTCCCCCACCAGCCAGCCGGTGGCGCCGTCATATTCCATCACCGCCGTGGGGGAGCCATGAAGCCCCAGCTTATGTTCCAGACTGACCACCTTCAGACTGTTGCGGACACCCGCGCCGCCATCTTCATTCGGCAGATCGCGCGGCACCAGAAACAGGCTGATCCCCTTGGTGCCGGGACCACCATCGGGCAGGCGCGCCAGAACCAGATGAATGACATTGCCAGAGAAATCATTGTCCCCCCAGGAGATGTAAATCTTCTGTCCCGAGATTGCATAGCTTCCATCCTCCTGTGGCACAGCCTTGCTGCGCAACGCGCCCACATCAGACCCGGCCTGCGGTTCGGTCAGGTTCATCGTGCCGCACCATTCCCCACTGACCAGCCGGGGCAGATACAGCGCCTTGATCTCATCGGATGCGTGATGTTCCAGCGCCTCGATCTGGCCTTGCGTCATCAGCGGGTTCAGTTGCAGCGACAGACAGGCCGAGGCCATCATCTCGTTGACCGCCGTGGTCACCGTCATCGGCAGGCCAAGCCCGCCATGGGCCGGATCCGCCGAGATCGCGATATAGCCGCCTTCGGCAATCGCACGATACCCTTCGGCAAAGCCGGGCGGGCTGCGCACCACGCCGTTTTCCAGCCGGGCAGGCGACAGATCACCGGCGCGGTTCAGCGGGGCCAGCACCTCTTCACTCATCTTTCCGGCTTCTGTCAAAATTGCATGAACAGTGTCGCGCGTGGCCTCTGCAAAGCGGTCTGTTGCCGCGACGCGGTCCATCCCGACCACATGATCCATCAGAAACCCGAATTCGGATACCGGGGCGCGATAAGACATATATTGTCCTTTCATACATGCGCGCGTTGCGCTGGCGGGCACTTCACGCTATGTCGTCGCGTCGGCCATTCCTCTGGCGGTAGCTAGAAACCCAGCCCCGCCTCCTTCAACAATAACGTTACGTTAAAGATGCCACAAAGCCAGCCGAAAATTCTTGTGGAAGAGGCCGATGGCATCGCCCGCGCCACCGCGCTGCTCAAGCAGGATGCGCTGGTCGCGATCCCGACAGAGACGGTTTACGGGCTGGCCGGAAATGCCCGGAGCGACACCGCCTGTGCCCGGATTTTCGAGGCCAAGGGGCGCCCCCGGTTCAACCCGCTGATCGTACATCTGGCGTCTCTGGATCAGGCCCGGGAAATCGCCGAATTCCCCCCCGCAGCCGGGGATCTGGCGCAGGCTTTCTGGCCCGGCCCGCTCACGCTTGTGCTGCCACTGAAACCGGGGCATGGCCTGTCCCCTCTGGTCACTGCCGGGCTGACAACCGTGGCCATCCGCCTGCCCGCGCATCCCGTGGCCCGCGCGGTTCTGGCAGGTTTTGGCGGCCCCGTCGCCGCACCCTCGGCCAACCCGTCCGGTGCGATCAGCCCGACAATGGCGGCCCATGTGGCCGATGGTCTGGGCCAGCGGGTCGCGGCCATTCTGGATGCGGGCCCCTGCGATGTGGGGCTGGAATCCACCATCCTGGCCCCGTCCGAAACCGGCACCCGCCTGCTGCGCGAAGGTGGCCTGCCACGGGAAGCGATCGAGGCGCTGACCGGACCCCTGCACAGCGACACCACACCGGGGCGAGTGGAAGCCCCGGGCCAGATGACCCGCCATTACGCCCCGTCAGTGCCCCTGGCCATGAACAGCGCCCTGACCGACAAGACCGCCCTGCGGATCGGGTTCACCGACACCGATGGCGGCGATCTGAGCCTGTCCCGCTCCGGCGATATGGTGGAAGCCGCCGCAACCCTGTTCGACATCCTGCACCAGGCCGAAACCATGGCCCATGCAAAAGGCAACCCCGAGATCCACATCGCCCCGGTCCCGGAAACCGGCCTTGGCCGCGCCATCAACGACCGCCTCCGCCGGGCGGCAGCGCCGGGTTGAGGTGTCTGTTTGCTTAAGAGATCAGGGTGTATGGCGCATTGCGTTCTCGTGCGAACACGCGACTTTCTTCGAAAGTAGCTTTCGCCCCGCCGCCCCTAAAACGGGCCACCTCACCCATCCATCTTCAACGCGCTGATAAACGCGCTTTGCGGGATTTCCACTTTCCCGAACTGGCGCATCTTCTTCTTGCCCGCTTTCTGCTTGTCCAGCAGTTTCCGCTTCCGGGTCGCATCCCCGCCATAGCATTTCGCGGTCACGTCCTTGCGCAGGGCTGACAGGGTTTCGCGGGCGATCACCCGGCCGCCGATTGCCGCCTGGATCGGGATTTTGAACATATGGCGGGGGATCAGCTCTTTCAGTTTCTCGCACATCGCCCGCCCGCGCATTTCCGCCCGGTCCCGGTGGACCATCATCGACAGCGCATCGACCGGTTCATCATTCACCAGCACCTGCATCTTCACCAGATGATCCTCACGATAGCCGATCATCTGATAATCGAAGCTTGCATAGCCCTTGGTGACCGATTTCAGCCGGTCGTAGAAATCGAACACCACCTCGTTCAGGGGCAGGTCATAGACCACCATCGCGCGGCTGCCCGCATAGGTCAGGTCCATCTGGATGCCGCGCCGGTCCTGGCAGAGTTTCAGCACATCGCCCAGGTAATCATCGGGCACCAGAATGGTGGCTTTGATCCGCGGTTCCTCGATATGGTCCACAAGGGTCATGTCGGGCATATCGGCGGGGTTATGCAGATCGGTCTTGGTGCCGTCGCGCATATAGACATGGTAGATGACCGAGGGCGCGGTGGTGATCAGGTCGATATCATATTCCCGTTCCAGCCGGTCGCGGATCACCTCCAGATGCAGCAGGCCCAGAAACCCGCAGCGGAAGCCAAAGCCAAGCGCGGCGGAGGTTTCCATCTCGAAGCTGAAAGAGGCGTCGTTCAGCGCCAGTTTCTCAATCGCGTCGCGGAGGTCTTCGAACTGGGCGCTGTCAACCGGGAAAAGACCGCAGAACACCACCGGCTGCGAGGGCTGGAAGCCGGGCAGCGGGTCATCCGCGCCCTTGCGTTCATGGGTGATGGTGTCGCCCACACGGGTATCGCGGACCTGTTTGATCGAGGCGGTCAGAAACCCCATCTCCCCCGGTCCCAGTTCCGCGATATCCTGCATCTTGGGGCGGAAGACGCCAAGCCGGTCAACCGGGTAAAGGCCGCCGGTGCGCATCATCCTGATCTTGTCGCCCTTGCGGATCACCCCGTCGATGACGCGGATCAGAACCACGACACCCAGATAGGGGTCATAATAGCTGTCGACCAGCATGGCTTTCAGGGGCGCGTCACGGTCACCCTCGGGCGCGGGAAGACGGGTCACAATCGCCTCCAGCACATCGGGGATGCCGATACCGGTTTTGGCCGAGATCTGCACCGCATCGCTGGCGTCGATCCCGATCACATCCTCGATCTGCTCGGCGACCCTTTCAGGCTCCGCCGCGGGCAGGTCGACCTTGTTCAGAACCGGGACAATCTCGTGATCCGCCTCAATCGCCTGATAGACATTGGCAAGGGTCTGCGCCTCAACCCCCTGGGAGGCATCCACGACCAGAAGCGAGCCTTCCACGGCGCGCATGCTGCGCGAGACCTCATAGGCGAAATCCACATGGCCCGGGGTGTCGATGAGGTTGAGAATATAGGTCTGGCCGTCCTTCGCCGGGTATTCGATGCGCACGGTATTGGCCTTGATGGTGATGCCGCGCTCCCGCTCGATATCCATACTGTCAAGCAACTGTTCCTGCATGTCCCGTTCGGCCACCGTGCCGGTCAGCTGGATCAGCCGGTCGGCAAGGGTGGATTTGCCGTGGTCGATATGCGCCACGATAGAGAAATTGCGTATCCGCGAGAGGTCGGTCATGGACGGCCCTTGGGGTTGGTTTCAAGGGGATGTAGCCGAAGGACGGGACTTGGGAAAGGGGTGGTATTTCGGTTGAGTCGGATCGAGGGTTTACAACCCGTAGATCAGGACGGGTATGCAGGCACGTCCCCTGTTCCCTGCATCCCCCGGAATGTCCCGTTCAGGCCCATACCCGCCTCAACCATACCCGTCCCCGGTTCAGCCTTTGGTCAAACCGGTGCGGATCACAAGCTGCGCCTGAGCACATTCTCCAACAGGCGGGAGATATTGTTGTCAAAATTGTTCCAAGGCAGGCTGCCGCAGAAGGTGATGGACCCGGTTGAAAAGACCGACCCGCCGCCGGGCACGTCAAAATAGATCATATCCGCATGCATCACATCGCCCGCCGGGCCGCCGCTGAGATTGGTGAGATGTGTCAGCTGTTCCTCGGGCACCAGCATGAATGCGCCATCATGGGTAATCGACCGGGCAAGAATGGTGACCGTCTCGGGCGTTCCCAACCGGGTGTCGCAATGGTCCAGCTCATAGCCCGCGGCACCATTACCGCTGAACCCGAAGGCACCAAGAATATCATCGTCGATCCCCTGAAACACCCAATCGAAATGCGGATCGTTGCAAACCCGTTGATACGGCGCGCCGGAAAACTCTCCCTGTGCGGCGAAGCCAATACCCACAAGCTCTTGTGGCGCGCGCGCATTGCGGCGCCATAGCCCGCCATAGCTGCCGTCAAATGCGTTGTAATACTCGCCGGGTTCCGCCGCCCAGGCACGAATACCATCCTCTGCCCGGCGGATTTCCAGCAGGCCGTCATCTTCCTGATGCCGCGCGATCCGCCAGTAGAAACCATTGCCGCCAAGATAGTGCAACGCCCCCCCGCAATCGCGAAAATCGCGCAGGGCATCCAGTGTTTCCCCGGTGTGGTATTCAGGATGCGAGGCGGTTGTCAGCGCCGCATAGCCGGTGATCGCGTCAACGCCTTCACAATGCAGCTCATGATCGGTGATCAGGTCATAATCGATATTCCTGGCATGCAGCCAGCTGATCAGATGGCTGTCTGCCGGAAGGTGGCGCAGCCCCGAACACGGGGTATCGCCAAAGGTCAGATACCCGGGCCGCAGGTTGAGCAGGGGCCGCCGATGCGATGCGTGACAGATGCCCGAACCATCGGAGTGATAATTATAGGTTGAAAGCCCGTATTGCGGATATTCCGCCGGGTTGTGGGGATAGGCCTTCCAGTCAGCCATTCGCGTCTGCCATGACGGGTCGTAATCCGGGCGGGCATGATTGCCATAGATCGTATAGGTGAAGGTCGACACCAGCACGCACAGCTTCGCGCGGGGTTTGCCCCGTGGCGCACAGACAAAGAACGGAATGGCGTCTTCATGGCCGCCAGCCGCCAGGCGCATGACATAGATCCCCGATGGCATGTCATCGGGCAGTGTGAAGGTGAAATCCGTCTTCCATTCGAAATCATAGATATCATCATCGTGGAAATGGATCGCGCCGTAATGTTCCGGTTTGTGGCGCCAGCACATTTCCGAGCCATCCCATCGCGACCCGGTCATCGCGCGTGCCGGGTGGTTTATCAGCGCCATATCCGGGCCTGTCGTCGCCCGCGCCGTGGTGGAATGTATATCTTGCGAAAAGTCCCAGGCTGCGCAGATCTGGCCATCAACCTGTATTTCGGGGGCTTCCAGTTTCCCGTTGAAATGCCCGCTAGGGCCGGTCTGACCGATCCGCGCCGCCACGGAAGGATGCCCCGACAGGCCGGGCGCGGTGGTCTGCCCGGATCGCACATAGCCCTCGCAGGCGTCTTCAAAGCTGCGCCCCAGCGGCTCCTGCCGGATCGTGAGATGCCCGTCGCGGCCAAGACTGCCGATCAGCCTGTACCAGCGCCGCAGGGTCAATGGCTGATCCGTGACCGCCAAAGCACGCCCAAACCGGAACCCGGCACCGCCGCCGGGTGTGATCAGCATCTCCATTGCCCCGCAGGCCAGAACAACCTGATCGCCATCATCCCGTTTGGTCGGAAACACAATCGCCGAGAGCTTAATCTCCTGCCCCGCCTCTGCGGTCAGTTGCGCATGTGCCACCCCGTAAGACCCGGCCTGAAACGCCTGTTCCCTGGATGGGAAGCGGGCCGGTGTGAAATAGGCCGAGGCATCCTCTTCAACGATCCCGCAGCCTGCGGGGTTGGGATCCGCGCTGATCGAGCGGACAAGATGCGCGGAATATGCCTCCGTTGCGGCGGATGAAACCTTGAAGGCAATGGTTTCACCCGGGCGGACCGACAGCCGATCCGTATACCCGATAAGGGGAATGTTTTTCATCGTTATCTCAGGCGCTCGCCATAGACCAGATCAGGCAGGAAGGTGACCCAGCCCGAAAAGAAAACCAGCAGAAAGATCATCAGCACATAAGGGATCAACAGCGGCAGAACCCCGACCGAAATATCCTCGATCGTTATCTTGCTGATCCTGGCCGCGACAAAGAGGTTGACGCCGATCGGTGGCGTCAGAAACCCGATCTCGCAGGTCATGACCGTGAAGATGCCGAACACAACCGGGTCAATGCCCAGGCCGGTGACCAGCGGGAAGAACACGGCTGTGAAGATGATGATCTGCGGAATGCTTTCCAGCCACATGCCGACGATGATGTAGAAGATACCGATCATCAGCATCACCAGCCAGGGATAGTCCACCAGTGCCTGGAACAGGCCGACAACCGAGGTTGAGATGTCAAAGATGGTGACAAGCTGCCCGAAGGCTTTGGTCGAGCCCAGAATGAACAGAACGGTGCCGATGACAATCGCGGTGAACTTGAAGGCATGAAACAGCTTGGCCCATGTCAGCCCGCGATAGATGAACAGGCCCACAAACAGGCCATAGGCCACCGCCACCCCTGCTGCCTCGGACGGGGTGAAGAACCCCGCATAAATACCGCCAAGGATCAGAATGGGCGCAAAGACGGCCCATTTCCCCTCCCATAACGCCTGCAGCAGCGGGCCCCAGCGGAACCGCTCCCCGGTGCCGCCATACCCCTGTCTGAGAGAGATGATGAACACCACGACCATCAGCATAAGCCCCAGAACAATCCCGGGCACGATGCCCGCCAGAAACAGGCGCGGGATCGAAACATCGGTGACAAGGGCAAAGATGATCAACAGGTTCGAGGGCGGGATCATACTGCCCAAAGCCCCCGCAGCGGCCGCGATCGCACCTGCAAAACGGGACCGATACCCCTCTTCCTGCATCGCCGGGATGGTGATTGATCCGATGGCCGCCGTGGTCGCCGGCCCCGACCCGGACAGGGCCGCGAAAAACATGCAGGCAACAACCGTCACCAGACCCAGACCGCCCTTATAGGCCCCGACAAGGCGTTGGGCGATGGCAACAAGCTTTTCAGACATGCCGCCCTGTTCCATCAACTGACCTGCCAGAATGAACAGCGGAATGGTGACCAGCGGGAAAGGTTCAAACGCAGTCCAGGCGGCCTGCGCCATCAGGGTCAGCGGGATATCTGCGATCAACAGCCCGGCCACCGTGGCTAGACCTGCCGCAAACGGAATCGGCACACCAATCGCCATCGTCAGAACGAAGATGGCGGCCATAACCACGGGGCCATTCATAGCGGAAGCCCCTTCCAGCCCGTCTTGCCCCAACGCCAATAGACCTGCGCCATTCGGAACAGCATCAGCAAAAAGGCGATGGGGATCATCAGTTGCAGCCAGCGCTGTTCAATCCCCAGACCGGGCGTGCGGTATGTGACACTGAACAGCAACTGCGTATAGGCCACGGTTTGCACGATCATGAAAATGACAAACCCGGCCCACAGAAAATCCGCCAATACGATGGAACAGACCTGCAAGGGCCTTGGCAATCTGTTGACCAGCAATGTGATGCGGATATGCGCCCTGTCCCGCACGGCCATGATCGCGCCAAGATAGACCGCAAAGATCATGCCATAGACAGCGGTTTCCTCGGCCCATGGCACGGCCGAGGAAAACCCGAACCGCAGCACCACCTGTAACAGGACAGACCCGACCAGCAGGCACAGGAAGAATGTGCACAGAACCTCTTCAAAATACCGATCTATGCGCGACAGCATCACGATACTCCCTTTCACGGCAGCCTTGAACGGGGGCGGCACACAACCGGCCACGCCCCGATATTTAAGTGAGATCGCGCGATCCTGTCAGTCAGAAACGGCGCGGATTGCCTCGATCAGGGCCCGGAACTGATCATCACGTTCTGCCGCATAGCGATCCTGCACCCGACGCCCTGCCGCGATGAAACCCGAGCGGTCAAATTCGGCTGTCTCCATACCGCCTTCGCCGGTCAGGAACTCCCGGATACCGGCGATCTGCGCGCCCATCTCCTCACGGTGATACAACCCCGCCTCTTCGGCGGCCTGCATCACGGCGGCGCGCTGGCCGTCATCCAGCTGATCCATGATCCGTGAACTGGCAAACAGCGGCGAGAAATACGTGAAATGCTCAAGCGCCGTGAAATAGGGCATGATTTCATAGAAATTCTGCGACTGGATGAACGAGGTTCCGTTATCTCCACCATCGACAGTGCCGGTCTGAAGCGCTGTCGGCGTATCCGCCCAGGGCAGCGGAATGGGCGCGGCTCCGAACTCTTCATAGGTATCAATCATAACCTGATTGCGCGGCACGCGGACCCGCAGGCCCTCCATATCTTCCACGCCGGTAATAACGTTGCGGGAGTTATAGAAATCCCGGTCGCCCACAAACCCGTAGGTCAGCAGATAGACATTGGTTTCGTCCTGAAGGCTTTCCGCGAACCCGACCCCCACATCGCCATCCAGAACCGCATAGGCATGGTCTTTGTCGTCAAAGATATAAGGCAGCACAAAGGCATCCATCAGCGGAAAATGCGGGGACACATTGTTGCCGGTGATGATGTGCATATCGACCGTGCCAAGCTGAAGCGCAGTGAACGCTTCATCTTCGCCCAGCAACTGGCCACAGCAGCGAACCCGCACGTCGATGGTGCCGTCTGAATATTCTTCCACCAGCTCTTCAAAGCGGTCTGCCAGAATACTGTAGGAACTGCCTTCGGCGGCGGCATAGCCAAGATTGATGACAACATCCTCCGCCCAGGCACCCTGGGCCGACAGTGACAAAGCCATGCAAGACCCTGCCAGAATTCGTCTGGATTTCTTGTCCATTTTTTAGTCCTCGCGCTGTTTTCAGTTCCCTGCCGAAAAGCTTTGCACGGGCAAATCTGCATGTATAATATCAATAGGATAATTTTTGATACCGTTTGGGCATCATGAAATTCGGATTGCGCCATATCCGGTACTTCATTGCCGTCGCCGAGGAAGAACATTTCCGGCGCGCCTCTGAACGTCTGCATATCGCTCAGCCTGCCTTGACCCGGGCCATTCAACATCTGGAACGGGAGTTGAATGTCACCCTGTTCGACCGCGCAAACAGGCGCATCCATATCACCGAGGCGGGCAAAACCTTTCTGGCCGGGTGCAAAAGCCTGATGGCGAATATGGAGGCGACGGTTGAAAATACCCGGCAGGTCGATGCCGGCAAAATCGGCGCCCTGCGCATCGGCTATACCGATATTGCCATCGCCGGTACGCTCCCCCGGTTGCTGAAAGACTTTCAGGAACGTGAGCCGGGCATCACGATGAAACCCCATCACAGCGTGACAACGGATCAGCTTGAGCGGTTGAAAAACGGCACCCTTGATTTCGGCTTCGTCACCGGACCGGTCACACGTCCCGATATCGAGTCGCACCCCATTCAGGAAGAGCGGTTCTTGTGCATTGTCTATGAGGGCCACCGGCTGGCATCCCGTAGCCGGATTTCCCTGGAAGACCTGGCCGATGAGGATTTCGTGCATGGCCCGGCCAAGGACTGGGAATATTTCTATTACCACCTTCTGCCGTTATGCCGCCGCGCCGGGTTCATGCCGCGCATCGTGCAGGAGGCCTATAACTCCGCAGGCATCCTTGGCCTTGTCGCCAGCCGGATGGGGATCACGATCCTGACGGAAAGCACCGGGAGATCGGCGATACCGGGCCTGGTGGAAATCCCGATTGCAGGGGTGAAGGAAACGCTCAAGACCATCGCCATCTGGAGGGCCGAGGATAGCGGCGGGGCAAAGAAGCGGTTTGTCGATTTCCTGAAAACCGCAACCCCCGACTGATCCGGCAGGTTCAGGGGCCGGAGGCCGGGACTGATCGCCGGCGAGTGGCACGCTTTCTGCCACAGCACTCTCTCTTGACGCGCAAGCGGGCACCGCTCATCTTGGGGCGCAGGCCTGGCCCGGGCCTCCCCCCTCCATCCGGGGAAGTATAGCACATGCAGGGTAATCCATTTTCCTGAGCCAACTCTGCGCGGGCGCATGTATAAGGGGGGATTGCAAAGACCGCTCGTAAGAGGAGGTTCTCTGATGAGACTGTCTGCCCCTATCTTCCACCTGAAACGACGCGCCCGGTTGCAGGCGCGCAACCGGATGATCCCGCTCCACAAGGCGCTGGATCAGATCGCGTCCGAGGAAGGCTATAAAAGCTGGAGCCATCTTTCCGCATCCCTGACCGCGCGCAGCCCCGCACAGGATATTCTTGCACAATTGCACGCAGGCGATTTGGTGCTTTTGGGAGCCCGCCCGGGTCAGGGCAAAACCCTTCTGGGGATTGATCTGGCGATTGCGGCATCTAAAACCGGGCGTCACGCATCCCTGTTCACGCTGGATTGCACCCACAGCGATGTACTGGGCCATATGCGTTTTCTTGGCACCGATCCGCATGTGTTATCCAGCGGGTTCCGTCTTGATACCTCTGATGAGATCAGCGCCGATTATATCACCGGGCATCTGGAAGAACCGGCAGAGACCACCTTTGTGGTCATCGACTATCTGCAATTGCTGGATCAGCGCCGCCAGACCCCGGAACTGGGGGTTGCAGATCAAAACCCTGCATGATTTTGCCAGACGCTCCGGGGCGATCATTGTCGCGATCTCGCAGATTGACCGCCGGTTTGATACAGGGGCCAAACCCCTGCCGGATCTGTCCGATGTGCGACAGCCCAATCCGGTGGACCTGTCGCTTTTCACCAGGGCCTGCTTTCTGCATGAGGGCCGGATCAGCCTGGACCCGGTGATCTGAGATCAGGGCAGGGCGGCGGGCCCGTTAAATATGCCATAATCTTTATACGCCATAAGACCGGTATCGGCCCCTTGCAAAGGATCCAGCCCGTGTTCAACCGGTTCCGTGGCGTATACATGCGATATGCGGCGCATCACAAACCTGCCGCCGCCGTTTCGCACGGGTTGGGGGCGGCCACCCGGTGGCTGCCTTTCGATCACGGGACGGGTCTTCGGTTTCTGCGTGACGCCCTTGGCGCCCTGCCCGCAGCGCTCTGCTGGTATCTGACCCGCGGCCCAGGATGGAAGGCGAAGGTGAAAACACGCCTGGGCCTGACCATGGACGAACGGGCACCTCCACCCGATCCTCAATGGACCCAGCAACTGATACAGGCGCTTGGAAAAGCCGCCGCATGCGCAGAAGGGCGCGTACCGATCTATCTGGCCCATTCTCTGGGCGGCGGGGCCGATCAGCACCTGAAACGAGAGATTGACGCGCGGCTGGCCAAACAGCAAAGCGCCGTCGTGCTGCGTTTTGGTGGCGCCTTGCGCGTGCAGGTGGAACTTTGCCGTCCCGAGGGTCGCCTGATCGCGGCCGCCCCGGATCTGGCCCTGACCCATCACCTGCTTGCGCCACTTACAAAGCGGCGCATCATCTATTCCTGTGCCGTGGGCGACAGCGACCCGCTGACCCTGCCACAGTTCATGCTGGATCTGGCCGGGAAGGATGCAGAGATTGAAATCCGCTTCCATGACTATTTTCCGGTCTCCCCCTCTTACTGCCTGCTGGACAAGGGTGATCAGTATCGCGGGCCGGTGACCGCTGCACGTAGCGACCCGGCGCATCAGATCACCCGACCCGATGGCAACCTCGTCTGTTTGCCTGCATGGCAGGCGGCCTGGCGCCCGGTGCTCAAGGCCGCCGCCCGGCTGCTGGTCTATTCCAATGACAGCCATGATCACGTCGTCGCGGCCTTCCCGGAGCTTTCAGGCCGGATCAGCATCACCCCGCATATGCCGACCTGGGAAACCGCCCGGGTTACACCGGATTTGACGCAGGATCGGATGGTGATCGGCGTGTTGGGCAATATCGCGCCACAGAAAGGCGCGGCCCTGATCTGCGACCTCGCGCACAGGTTGCGGGCCCAGCCCCATATGTCCCTGGCGCTGATCGGCACTCTGGATCCGGCATTCAAACTGCCCCGCTCCGCCCTGACCCATGGCCCCTATCACCCTGAAGAGATTGCCGGTCTGGCCCGGCGCTATGGCATCACCTGCTGGCTGATCCCGTCGATCTGGCCCGAAACATTCTCGTTCACGACCCATGAGGCACTGGCCACCGGCCTGCCGGTGATGAGCTTTGATATCGGCGCACAGGGCGATGCGACCGCGCGGGCGCCAAACGGCTACCCGATCAGCTTCATGGCGGATGGCGACCTTCCCGGCGCGGTGCTGGACAGGGTCAGGGATTTACCCTGCCGCCCGGGCCAGTCACCGCCTGAACGCTGCCCGCCCCGGCATATTGCATACGGGCATGCACTTCCCCGCAGCCCATAGCCAAACCGATGCAGGCCCCCCGATTTTATTTACCTCAAGGCGTTCCCGGACATGGCTGACCCACAGACCCCGAACCGCGCGGCGAACACACCAGCGCCGGATCCCTCACGCACCCGGGACGGGCAAGCCCTGGCCCATATCCGCAGGGCGGTGAAGGCGAATGCGGCCGCATCCCCACTTGCGAAACCCGCCCCGCAAGTGCAACCGGCACCGGCCACACCCCCCAGGGCAGAACCACCCGCCCCGCCGCAACGGGCCGACCCGGCCAGCCCGGTCCTGCAACCTGCCCTGTCTGAACCGGCACACATGCCGATCAGCGCAGCACATCCCAGCCGGGTCCGCAAGCGGCACTGGCTGGTGGTTTTATCCTTCATCATCATGGTGGCCAGTCCGGCAGCCGCCACGGCCTGGTATCTCTGGACACGCGCGGCAGACCAATACGCCTCTTTCGTGGGGTTCTCGGTCCGCATGGAAGAAACAGGGTCTGCCATCGAGATTCTGGGGGGGATCACTGACCTCTCCGGCTCAAGCTCATCGGATACCGATATTCTCTATGAATTCCTGCAAAGCCAGGAACTGGTGCGCCGGGTTGACGATCACCTCGACCTGCGCCGCATCTGGTCACGGGGCGACCCCGCGATCGATCCGGTCTTTGCCTATCACCCGCCCGGCGCGATCGAAGATCTGGTCGCCCATTGGGACCGCAAGGTTCGGATCTATTATGACAATGGCAGCGGACTGATTGATCTCAGGGTTCTGGCCTATGACCCTGCGGATGCACAAAGGATCGCCCAGCTGATCTTTGAAGAGAGCAGCGCAATGATCAACGCCCTGTCCGATGTCGCCCAAGAAGACGCGATCAGCTATGCCCGGGACGAGCTGTCCCAGGCCGAAAACCGGCTGACCGCCGCCCGTGTCGCGCTGACCGCATTCCGCAACCGCACCCAGATTGTCGACCCGACCATTGATACCCAGGGCCAGATGGGGCTGGTCAGCACGTTGCAGGCGCAATTGGCCGAAGCCCTGATCGAACTGGATGTGCTGCGCGAAACCACGCGCGAGAATGACCCCCGCATTGTTCAGGTCGAACGCCGTGTCACCGTCATCGAAAACCGCATCGCACAGGAACGCGCCGTCCTGGGCACGGGCGCCAATGGTGACAGTGCCTTTGCCGATCTGGTCGGCGAATATGAACGTCTGGCCATCGACCGGGAATTTGCGACCCAGGCCTATACTGCCGCCCTGGCCGCCTTTGACGCGGCCCGCAATGACGCAAGACGGCAAAGCCGCTATCTGGCAGCCCATGTGCAACCCACCCTGTCGGAAACCGCGCAATATCCGAAACGCGGGCTGCTGTTTGGCATGATCACAGTGTTTGCCATCCTGATCTGGTCCGTGGTGGTGCTGGTCGGCTACAGCCTGCGCGACCGGCGCTAAGGCCCTGCCCGATGATTGAATTTCGCAATGTCACCAAGGCGTTTCTCCGAAACGGGCGTTCCAAACCGGTCATCGACAATCTGACGCTGACAGTCCCGTCAAACAGATCGGTCGCGCTTCTGGGGCGAAACGGGGCCGGAAAATCCACCCTGTTAAGTATGATCGCAGGAACAATGGACCCAAGCGCGGGTGAGATTCTGTCGACCGGCAGCATATCCTGGCCCGTGGGTTTCGCAGGCGCGTTTCATCCCGATCTGACCGGCGCGCAGAATACCCGCTTTGTGGCCCGCATCTACGGCGTCGATACCGGAGAATTGTCGGATTTCGTCGAAGAGTTCTGCGAACTGGGGCCCAGCTACCGGCAGCCGCTCCGGGGGTATTCCTCGGGCATGCGGGCACGCCTGTCATTCGGGGTCTCCATGGGCATCGCCTTTGACACCTATCTTGTTGATGAGGTCACCGCTGTCGGCGATGCCGCATTTCGCAAAAAAAGCGCCACAATATTCCAGACGCGGATGGAACAGGCCGGGTCATTCGTTGTCAGCCATAACATGCCCCAGATCCGCGAGTTCTGCGATATGGGCATCGTTCTGGATCAGGGGCGGGCGGTGATTTATGATGATCTGGAAGAGGCCATACATCACCATCTGCACAATATGAACACAGGCCAGTAATGAAGACAGGCGCGGGCGTCACACAATTTCGAACATATGTTCATTGAACATCTCTGGTTGAATGTTTCGGAATATGATCTCGGTACCGGCCTCGCTGAGGCTGGTATCGGGGCCGGTTCGGGTCAGGGCGGCCAGCGCTTCGGCGGGGGTGGTATAGCTGAACCCTTCCAGCAGGACCTGGTCCCACGGGTCCATGTCGACGATCTCATGGCGGCCCGGCATGCCCGCATCAAACACAAACTGATCCGCCCCGAACCCGCCAAACAGCACATTCTCCCCCTGACCGCCCACCAGCGTGTCGCCGGCCACATTTGCCCGCATCCAGCTGGCCAGCGCCTCGGCGGTGTTGGCCCGGAACTCGGTGCTCTGGGCAAAGCCGCGCACCACCTCTGCCCGGCTCTGGCCACCCCCGTCCAGCCGGTCGAGCCAGCCCTGCAACCCGCCCGCATCCGGCGCCCGGCCCAGCACATTGTGATAGAGAAGGGTCACGAAATCCGTGTCACTGGTCGCCCCGTACCGGTCCTGAAACTCAGGTGAGGCGACAAACCCCGACACCACATCAAGATAGGCCACCCCATCGGCCAGTTCCCCGGCCCAGCCCTGCAGGCCCGCCACATCCGGCGCCCGGTCCAGCGTGGCCTGATACAGGCGGAACAGGTCATCACTCCAGCCCGACAGGTGACCGGCCCGGCTGAAGGCCAGCGCCCCGGCCTCGCTTGTGTCGATGAACTCGGCACTTTCCGAGAAACCCAGCACCACCTCCGCCCGGCTCTGGCCGCCGCCCAGCCGGTCGAGCCAGCCCTGCAACCCGCCCGCATCCGGCGCCCGGCCCAGCACATTGTGATAGAGAAGGGTCACGAAATCCGTGTCGCTGGTCGCCCCGTACCGGTCCTGAAACTCGGATGAGGCGACAAACGCCTCCCCCACCTGCAACAGGGTCGAGACCCCGGACAGAAGCGCCTTGGTCCAGCCCAGATGCCCCGCCCCGTCGGGCAGCCGGTCCAGCGTCGCCTGATAAACCCGGAACACCTGCCCCGCAACAGGGTCAAACATACCGTCAACCCCATCCCCAAGCAAAACATCATCCCCCAAACCACCATCCAGAAAATCCAGACCAAACCCGCCAATCAAATGGTCAGAGCCCATATCCCCTGTAATGCTGTCATCGCCAAATCCGCCATCAATCCGGTTGTCCGCCTGATTGCCGATCACCGTGTCAGACCCGCGCCCGGCATTGAAATTTTCGATCAGCGTGTCGCGGGCGATCACCAGATTGCCGCGCAGACCATACACATCCGACAGGGCTTCAGGGCGCAGATCGACACGTTGTTTGTGGGTGTCATCGCTGAACGTGATGGTATCCGTGCCGCCCACATCATAGATCGTCTGGGCCAGATTGCCGCCGCCGTAATCATCTGCCGGGTCCTGCCCAAGATGGACTGCGTCCATCAGCACTTTCATATATCCGCTTTGATTATGGCCCAGACCATAGATCGTATCGCCGGATGTGGCAGAGCTCGCGGCATCGGGGGCGCCATACAAATCCTGGATGGCGATGATATCGACCAGCATCGGTGTGACCGGGCGCGCGAAACTGGCGTTGACCGACCAGTTCTCGCTTTGCGAGAAATAGGACATCAACGACCATTGATAGCTGTCCTTGGCAAAGATGTTGTCGCTGCCATAAGTGGCGCTGCCATTGTAATCGCCCTGATGGCCCAGGCCGAGCGCATGCCCGATTTCATGCAGATAGGTCAGGAATGTATGATCATCTATCTGCGTGCCATATGCGGACAGCCATCCGGTTGACACATTCACCCAGGCGGTGGTCGTATCTGTGCCCGCTGCGGCGTAATTCGCATAGGCGCCGGACTGGTCATCGTCGAAACGGATCATCGCGCCGGACGCGTTTGAGACCGCCTGAAAGCGGATATCGGCCACCGCTTCCCAGGCCTGCAACGCCCATTCGGCCAGGCGCTGGCCATCAGCGGTCAACGCATCCAGATAAACGGTGATGACATTGCTTGTGCTTGTGTCAAACGCATGCCGGGCCGCGCCGAAATCAGCCCAGAACCCATCGGTCAGATAGGCGGCCTGCATATCGGGCTGTGAGGCCGGTTGCGCCGCAGGGTCCGAAGCCGCCTGGCCGGTTCCGGTTGCGACAGGCGCATCCTGCGCATCGTTTGTCTGGGGTGAGATCAGAGACGGGGCTGCCTGATCTTCATTTGTCGTGTTTGCCTCCCCGGTGATCACAGTCGGGGCGTCGGGCGCGGCCGGAGCCCCGGGCATATCCTCGTAGAGGCAGCTTTCATCGAATGGTCGAAATGTCTGACAAATTATACACATGGTTGGGCCGAGGGTTACACCGGGCGCGATACCCGGCGGGGTCGTCCCGATATGTGTTGGGTCAAAAGGCTGTATTGCCGGGCCCAAGGACAGCACAGAAATCCGGCGGCTGCATAGCATTAAGAAACGTCAATTTATGATGAACTTAATGCGGGTTTTGCAGTTTCCCGGTCAGCGCCAGACAGCACAGCAGCGCCGTCGCCGCGCCGCTGCTGCGCCGGGCGCCTGCGCGGTGCAGGCTGAGATATTGCGCCAGACCGCCGCGCCCGGAACCGGCGGCAAAACTGGCAAGCCGGGCCTGCGCATCCGCAGACAGATGCGGGGCCAGAGGCGCCAGAGCCGCCGTATTCCGCGCGATCCAGCGGCCATAGGTGCCGTCAATCATCCGGTGGATGCGCCAGGCCACGGCCCGCCCGCCCCGATGCGCACCCAGAATATTGCGGTCATGCTGACGATAATACAGGCAGGGCGTTTCATCATGGATGATCTGCGCGCCGATCCCGCTGAACAGCAGATAGAGCCACCAATCGTGAAACGGCACTGCCGATCCGGGCGGCCCGATGGCCCGCAAGATGCGGATCGCTGCCGCGTTCAGCATCATCGTGTTCCCGGCCAGAATATTCTGTACCAGCGCATTGGCGAAAGACGGTTGCAGAGCCACCCTGTCCCGTCGTCGATACGGTGTCAGATCAGCATCGGCTGGACTGGTGTTTGCAGCATAGAGACCGGGACGCCCTGCCGGGGTTTCGTTCATCATGGCCAGACCACGGGCCAGACGATGTGGCAACCAGACATCATCCTGATCCGACAAGGCAACCGGCCCGGCGGGCAGATCGGGATGGTGGAGCAGGGACAGAAAATTCGCAGCCGCCCCGGCGCCCGGCCCATGGAACAGGCGAAATTCCTGCCCCGGTCTCAGGGTTTTGGCAAAGCGGTGCAGGATCGCCAAAGTCCCGTCGGTGGAGCCATCATCGCTGACCCATAGCCGCCAGCACCGATGGGTCTGCGCATGAAACGAGGCAAGCTGCGCATCAAGATACGCGGCCCCCTGATATGTGGCCAGAAGGATCGTCACCATATCCGGGCGCGGCGCGGCCATTCTTTCCGGCTCAGAAATTCAGAATGTCGCGGTGATACCGCCGCAGGAAGACCAGCCCGGCAACCGCGAGAACAAGACTGAGACCGAACACATAGGTCAGCGAGACATAAGAGGCGTCATAACTGCTGTAAAACCCCATGCGGATATAGCCCACCACATGCACAAGCGGATTGTACCAAAGATAGGATTGAAACGGCTCGGGGATGCTTTCGAAGGTGAAGAAAATGCACGACACAATGAAAAGCGGCCGGTTCATAATGCTCCAGACCGCCTGCCAGACCGGGAAAACCGACAGCAGGAAACAATTCATCGTACCGACACCAATCGCCAGACTGGCCATCATCAGATAGCCGATTGCGATCCGCCCGAGATCCGGCACGGTATTGGTGTCAGACAGGGTCAGAATGCCGAAAAAGATGATATATCCGACCAGAATCTGGGTCAGAAGATTCAAGGTAAATCGCGCCAGAAGCGCATCCACATAGGTCACGCTTGGATAGGATAGAAGCTGCCTGGAATAGTTCAGCGCCTGACCGGTCTTCAGGTTGAGATCCATATAGGCAAGAAACGGCACCAGGCCGGTGGCATAGAACATCGCGAAATTGGACCCCATCGGCGGGGCCTCGAACGCGACCGAAAAGATCAGAACCATAAGCCCGATGCCTGCCGCGGGTTCCAAGACCGCCCAAAGATACCCGCCGGGGGACCTGCCATAAGTCACGCTCATCTCGCGCAGCATCAGCGCGGCAATGGCACGGGCGGTGGCAAAACTGCGCCGGGTGCGTGTCTGGCGCAGGGTCTGTTCCGGGCTGGTGTCGGGGAAATGGGCCATAATTCATCCGCAAATTCGATTTGAGTTGCGCCCGTTTTTCGGCGTGGGGCGGCAAGATGCAGGTCTAGCCGCGGGCATACCGATCCTCGTAGCGCGTGATGTCATCTTCGCCAAAATAGCTGCCGGTTTGCACCTCGATCAGCACCATGGGCGCCGGGCCGGGGTTCGCCAGGCGATGTTTCGAGCCCACCGGGATATAGACGGACTGGTTTTCGGAAAGCTGTTTTTCGGTGTCATCAATGGTCACCTGCGCCACGCCTTCCACCACGATCCAGTGTTCCGAGCGATGGTCATGGGATTGCAATGACAGGCTGGCCCCCGCATGCACATGGATACGCTTGACCTGAAACCTGTCGCCCAGAACCAGTGTTTCGAACCAGCCCCAGGGGCGGTAATCAACCGGCAATTGCACCGCCTGTTTGGCCTCCCGCGCTTTCAGATTTGTGACCGCCTGTTTGACGTTCTGGGCCTGTGACATGTCGGCCACCATGACCGCATCGCCCATGGCGACGGCGACAATGTTTGTCAGACCGATCCCGACCAGTTCGATCCCGTCACTTTCAGAGCGGAGCAGAGAGTCCTTGCAGTCAAGCGCGGTTGTGTTGGCAGAGCGGGCGTTGCCATCCTTGTCGCGGGTCGTTTCCTGCCAGACCGATTGCCAATTGCCAAGATCAGACCAGTCACCCTGAAAGGGCACCAGGCTGATATTTTTCGCTTTCTCCATGATCGCATAGTCGATCGAAATATCCGGCATTCCGGCCCAGGCCACCGGGTCGATCCGGGTGAACCCCAGATCATCCGTGGCATTGGCCAGCGCGCGTTCGGCCAGCGCAAGCATGTCAGGGGCATGGGTCTGGTAGGCCGCGACCAGGGTTTTCGCCTGCGCCAGAAACACGCCCGCATTCCACATATACCGGTCATCCGCCAGCAGACGCGTGGCGGTTTCAGCGTCGGGCTTTTCAATGAACCGTTCCAGATTATATGCCCCGTCTGTGGTTTCAGCGCCGCGTTCCAGCCAGCCATAACCGGTTTCCGCACGGGTCGGTGCAATCCCGAAGGTCACGATCTGCCCGGCCCCGGCTGCGGCACAGCCTTGCGCGACTGTGGCCCGAAACAGGTCCGGGTCGGCCACGGCATGATCGCTGGGCATGATCAGGATCAGATCATCGGGGCGGTGGCGCAACACATGCAGGGCGGATATCAGAACCGCCGGCGCGGTGTTCCTGCCCTCGGGTTCGATCAGGATGCTGCCGGGCGCGATCAGGCATTCATCCAGCTGTTCTGTCACGATAAACCGAAACGCGTTGCCGGTGATCACCACCGGATCGGCAAACCCATCTCCGATGCAGCGCCGGGCCGAGGCCTGAAACAGGCTATCCTCCCCCACCACATCGGCAAATTGTTTGGGATAGCTTTCGCGCGACAGGGGCCAAAGCCGGGTGCCGGATCCGCCACAAAGAAGAATGGGAGTGATCATGCCTGTCTCTGCCTTGACTGTTATGCCGACGGGCCGAACGTGACAGGGTTGGCCCATAATTGCACGCCATCAATCTGAACCCTTGGCTGCCCCCCGACGGGCGGGGCGATGGCCGGGCGTTCCATCTCCAGCTTCCAGCCTGCGGTCTGAAACGCGGCAAAAAGCTGCCCTTCGATCCTGCGGCTATGGGTGCCGATCAGAACCCGTTTCACATGTTGCAGAATATCGTCGAAACACCCCTCGACATAGGCATATTCCGCACCCTGAATATCCAGATGCAGCAGGTCGATCATCTGCCCGTCTGCAACTTTCGACAGCGGTATGATCTCCAGAATCTGGTGCCGGTCGCTGGTCTCGGCCTCGGCGAGGGCTTCAGGGTCTGGGTCAAACACGGCCTCACCGCCCCAATCCGCCTCCTCCTCTTCATGGAGCGGAAAGATCGCCTTGCCCGGTGCGGCGCCGGCCACGCCATGGATCAGCCGGTAATCTGCCGAGGTGAAGCCATTGAGATTCAGGGTTTTTTCTGCCCGCGCCAGATGATGGGCATTCGCCTCGATCCCGATCAGGTCAACCGCCATATCCAGCTTCCGGGCGGCGACCCCCATATTGGTCATCCAGCACCCCCAGCCACAGCCCAGTTCCACAATCCGGTACATATCCTCGGCCAGGGTCACGCTTTTCAGGGCGGCGGCCCATTCCGCGATATCCGCGTGCCAGTTGCCCGGGGCCGGGATCGGTTCGACCTGGCCGGCAAGCGGGGTCAGCACCTGGGGGCAGACGAAGGGGGCAATCCTGGTGCCCAGAAAATTGCGGATCAGGCCCGGTTCCGGCACCTGATCCACATCCTGAAACCCCTTCAGCAAAGCCTCGGCATCGAATTCGCAGAAATAGGCGGAGAGGGCGTGGTGGATGACAGCTTGGGAGGTGGAGGGCATAGGCAGGCTTTCTGCGCTTGGTTGCGAATCTGGAGGTTACAGGGTCTTCAAAATCTCTTTCAGCCGCGCCCTGTAGCGTTTGGAAATTGCGGCAGCCGAGAATGTCTTGTGTACAGATTTGAACGCGGCCCCGGTTTTGGCAGCACGGGCCGCCGGGTCGCTATAGACCGCGCGCAATTGCGCGGCCGCGTCGGTGATATCAGGCTCAACCCATTTCTGGCCGGGCCGGACAAAAATGTAATCGCCGGGGGCGACCGCAGATTCGGTGGAGGCAACCAGCCAAGCGGTCCGGTCCGAGCAGAACGCCATATTGCCGGAATAGCCGGTGCAGACCACGGGCACATTCAGGCTCATCGCCTCGATCATGCCAAAGCCCCAGCCTTCGGATTTGTGCAGCGAGATATAGCAATCGCTGGCCGCTTTCAGCGCCACAAGCGTGTCATAGGGCAGGGTTTCATTGATCACCCTGATGCGCGGGTCCTGGTCCAGCATCGCATCAACCCGTTTCCAGATACGATCCTGCACCGGATCAAACACATGATCGCGGTTCTGGGTCTTGAGGATCAGGCGCACATCCTCGACACCGTCAAACGCCATCTGGAAAGCATTGAGCACGCCGATGGGATTTTTGCGTTGCACGAATGAAAAGGAATCGAAGGCGGCCAGAAACACCATCTCGTCACCGGTGAACTGCAACCGCCGGTTCAGATCCGCCCGGGCGCTGCCCCGGTCGACCGGACCCATCTCTTCGAAACACATGCCGACATTTGTCACCGGCTTGTCGGTTTCAGGTTTGTAGATGCGGACACCGAATTCACTCGACACCCAGATCTCATCCAGCAGACCCATTCCCAGATAATGGCACAGCGCGGGTGTATCGAGTTCCCAGTAGAAATAGCCGATATTGTAGCTGTCCGAAAACACATCCGGCCCATAGGCAAAAGCCAGCGGAATGGATTCCGCGTTCAGATGCAGCAGATTGATCCGCGCCTTTTTCCAATCCGACATCGGGGCGGATTTGCTGTATCCCTCGGGGGAGGGGTTATCCAATCCGAAATCCACGCAATTCACGGACAGGTTTGTTTTTTCCAGTATCCGGGCCGACAGGCGTGTGGCCTGCCCCAGGCCCGAGGCTTTGCCGAAAGGGCCGATCAGTTGCACATCAACCGGGGCCTGATCTGCCGGAACCGGCAATGCCGCCGCGTGCAGCCGGTGGCCGCCATCCGTGATGGACAGGAATGTCTGGCCATGCAGGTCATATCCCTGGTGCCGCAACATATCGGCAAACCGGTCAATCGAGATGGGAACCGTTTCTTCCTGCAACGCGACGGACTGATAGAAGGTTTCAAAAATCGACGGGTCGTCGCCACACCGGTCAAACAGCAGGTTGATCGACCGGACCGGGATATAGCGCAACAGATCGGGCCGGTTGACGGATTTCACCACCAGACACAGCGTGAACAGTTTGCGCCCCATTTCGGAGGTCTGGTCAAGGGCATGGTAATCGGGCTGGGCGGCGAAGAAATGCGCCATGAAATGTGAAAATGGAAACGTCTCGTCCTTGCGCCCGGTCGGGATGGCCCGCAGCAGGTCGGCAGAGTGTTTCGGCACCAGGCAATCTTCGGCAGAGAGGCAACATACCTCATGCGCGGCCCACCAGCATAACAGCCGGATCACGCTGTTCGCATCCGACAGGTTCAGCTTGTCCAACTGCCCCTTGTTGTTCAGCACCCGCCACCACATTGCCCGCGTCAGCGCATGAGCCTGGCCACCCATCACCAGCGGTTCATTCAGATACGCGATCTGGTCGCGGGTCAGCGGTATGCGCAGCCCGCGCCGCGTCATGCCATATTCGGTCAGATACCAATGCAGGAAATGGTCCCGGTCGGCGGGCACGTGATCGGTTTCAAATTCATGATCCTTGCGGGTGCGATACCGGGTGAAATCCAGATAGGCCGGAAGACCCGTAACACCCGTGCCGGGCAAAACCCCGTCAGTGTCGAAAAGCCGCCCGTGTTTGTGCAGGGCCGGCAGGGGAAACGGGCGGTCGGTCAGCGGCAGCAGCCCGGCCATGCGCGACAGTTCTCGCTGCAACAGGCTGCGGCACTGGGCGATCAGCGGGTTATCGCGTTCAAGCCCGTCATGGCTGCGCCGGGGCAGTGTATACTGCCCGATCTCGTATTCCGGCGCGTCCAGAATACGGATGCTGACCAGATGGTCATGGGCCCCTGCGGCATCCAGATGCGCCTCATCCACGGGAATTGCAAAGCCGCATTGGCCATCGCCGATCCCCGCGGCTTTGACATCATCGCGATACAGATTGGCCACTTGCCTGGCCAGCAACTGGTCCCCGGCGAACAAACCGACCGCCAGCGCCGCTTTGCAAGGATCAGCAGAGCTTGCCCAGCCATGCAGCTTCCCGGCGGAATACTGATCAATATGACCGGAATATCCGGCATTTTCTGACGTCAGGTGAAGGGGTGCGGGCACTGTGCGCAATGTGGATCGCAGTTTTTGGTAGCTCTTGCGCATTCTGCCCCGGCTTTCCCTTTTAGAAACGAGCCCTCATGACAGGTTCAAAAGGCCCAGCTTCTGAAATGGCAGAAATTGGTTAAGACAGTGTTTCAGGCACAGCGCCCAAATGGCTGAAAGCGGTCTGCATCTGATCCGTTTTGCGAACCGCCCGGGGCAAGCGCATCATAATCCGAAACCGCCATCATCTCGGCCAGCGCGCGGACATCCACCTTGGGCTTCCAGCCCAGGTTTTCGCGCGCTTTCGTGGCATCGCCGATCAGCAGATCAACCTCCGCCGGGCGGAACCATTCCTCACTCACCTCGATGATACGCTGGCCGGTTTTCCGGTCGGTCCCGATCTCATCAATCCCTTCCCCCCGCCATTCCAGTTCGATACCAAGCGGGGCGGCGGCATAGGCGATGAAATCACGGATCGTGGTGGTGACACCCGTGGCCAGCACATAATCATCGGCCATATCCTGTTGCAGCATCCGCCACATGCCTTCGACATAATCGCCGGCAAAGCCCCAATCCCGCCGCGCGTTCAGATTGCCCAACACCACGGGCCGGTTGCCGCCATGGGCGATCCGGGCCAGCCCTGTGGTGATTTTGCGGGTGACAAAATCTTTGCCGCGCAGGGGGGATTCATGGTTGAACAGAATTCCCGAAGAGGCGTGCAGCCCAAAGGATTCCCTATAATTGACCGTAATATAATGGGCATAGACCTTTGACACCCCATAGGGGGAGCGGGGATAAAGCAGGGTGGTTTCGCTTTGCGGCACTTGCTGAACCAGCCCGAACATCTCTGAGGTCGAGGCCTGATAAAACCGCGTTTCCGGGGCAAGTGTGCGCAACGTGTCAAGAATCCGGGTCACGCCGATAGCGTTCACATCACCGGAATAGACCGGCAGATCCCAGGACGCGCCGACAAAGCTGAGCGCGGCAAGATTATACACCTCATCCACCTGCAAGTCGCGCAAGCTGCGGAAAATATTGTTCATATCGCTGAGGTCGAACACATGCATCTGAACCGCGTCGGCCACGCCCAGTTGCTCCAGCCGGGCCATCTGCTCCTGAGATATCCAGCGCGCGCCGCCATGCACCTCATACCCCTTTTCCAGAAGCAATCGCGCCAGATAGGCCCCGTCCTGACCGGTGATGCCGGTGATAAAGGCTTTTTTCATCTGATCATCTCCAACATTCTGCGGGTCGCATCCTCCATGGGGATATACCGGGTCGGGTTTCGAAACCGTGAAAGCGCCGCCTGTTATCCGGGGAACCCGGAAACCCCCGCAAATCTAATGGAACGCCCGAACTCCGCCACAATGACCTGACGGGTTGTTAACGCTGAACGCGCAGGTTTGGCCCCATGCGTGGGGCGCAGATTTGTGAAAGGGGTCGGGGTGGCTCAGCTATCATATGTCACAACCTTGTCTCATGCGACGCCGGGGGCGGTGACGGCGGTCACAGATATGGATGTCTTTGTTGACGCATTCGGG
The DNA here is from genome assembly GCF_004751985.1 of Rhodophyticola sp. CCM32. Classification (NCBI taxonomy): domain Bacteria; kingdom Pseudomonadati; phylum Pseudomonadota; class Alphaproteobacteria; order Rhodobacterales; family Roseobacteraceae; genus Rhodophyticola; species Rhodophyticola sp. CCM32. The sequence continues at coordinate 3,494,455 of NZ_CP038492.1, read as the reverse complement.
CAGGCCACGCTTTACGCCACCAGCCGGTCGGGCCAGGCGATCACCGCCTATTCGGTCGAGGCCGGGGCCCAGGCCGGGTTGATCGACACCCAATATCTGACCGAAGACACAACCGCGCTGGAATTGATGATTTTTGACGGCGGCCTGAAGGCGGTCACCCTTGGGCCCCATATGGATGGCCCGCTTGTGTTTCAGGTTGCGGCGGATGGCAGGATTGAAAACACACCGGTCACCCTGACCCATATGACCTCTGCCGAGGGCTTCTCGGACATTGTGCTGACTGACACCACAGGCGGCACCTATATCTATGCAACAGATCGGGTAGAGGGCCGGATCAAGGCATATCAGCTTGATGCCGAGGGTGCCGTGCTGCCACTGGCACAGACGGCCTCACCCGAGGCCAGTGCAGGTCTGATCGTCGCCCGCTCCGGCTCAGACAGCCACCTGATTGCCGTGGGCCCGGACGGGGACCAGATCACCAGTTATCAGGTCGGCCCCGACGGGGATTTACAGGCCAGTGGCAGTGTCGGCGTGATCGAGGGTCTGGGTCTGGCCGGGGTCAGCGCATTGGCGCAGGCCACATTGCCGGATAGCACCTATATCGTGGTCGCGGCACAGGGAAGTTCCTCCCTCAGCGTTCTGCATATGAACAGCGATGGGGCGCTGACCCCGGTCGATCATGTCCTTGACGATCTGAATACCCGCTTCCAGTCGGTCACCAGCGTTGAAGTCGTGACACTTGGCGATCAGGTCTTTGTTCTGGCGGGCGGGCGCGATGATGGTGTGTCGCTGTTTCAGCTGCTGCCCGGGGGGCGATTGCTGCACCATGCCACCATGGCCGATACATTTGCCGCAAGCCTGGCCAATGTCAGCAGTGTCGCGGCCAGTGCCCAGGGCGGCCATCTGGAGATCTTTGCCGCAAGCCATACAGAACAGGGGATCACTCAACTGACATTTGACCCCGGCCCTCTGGCCGCCACCCAGCTGGGGGATGCCGGCAATGACACCCTCACCGGCACCGCCCATGGCGAGGTGATCTTTGGCGGGGATGGCGATGATCACCTGAACGGGCAGGCCGGCAATGACATTCTGATGGATGGGAACGGTGCCGATCATCTGACCGGTGGCGCGGGTCAGGACATTTTCGTCATGGCCGCCGATGGCATCACCGATACGATTGCCGATTTCAACCCGGATCAGGATGTCCTGGACCTGTCCGCCTACAGAATGCTGCGTAATATCGGCCAACTGGTGTTTGAGACCAGACCTGACGGTGCCATCCTGACCTTTCGGGATGAAACCCTGCGGATCATCAGCGCCGATCAGCGGCCACTGGACGCGGGCGATCTTCTGCACCCCGGTCTGATCAACCTGTCCCGTGTTCCGGTCTCTGTCCCGGGCGACCAGATCACCTTTATCGGCAAAACCACGGCGGATTTCATAACCGGGAACAAGGCGGCGAATTACATATCCGCAGGCACGGGGGATGACCGGGTTTTCGGCATGGACGGCTCTGACCGTTTGATTGGCGGGTTTGGTCTGGATTTTCTGGATGGTGGTTTGGGGGATGATGTTTTGCTTGGGGATGGGGTTGACGGTATGTTTGACCCTGTTGCGGGGCAGGTGTTCCGGGTTTATCAGGCGACGCTGGACCGGCTGCCCGACGGGGCGGGGCATCTGGGCTGGACCAAGGCGCTTCTGTCCGGGGTCTCGACCCTGTTGCAGGTGGGGGAGGCGTTTGTCGCCTCATCCGAGTTTCAGGACCGGTACGGGGCGACCAGCGACACGGATTTCGTGACCCTTCTCTATCACAATGTGCTGGGCCGGGCGCCGGATGCGGGCGGGTTGCAGGGCTGGCTCGACCGGCTGGGCGGCGGCCAGAGCCGGGCGGAGGTGGTGCTGGGTTTCTCGGAAAGTGCCGAGTTCATCGACACAAGCGAGGCCGGGGCGCTGGCCTTCAGCCGGGCCGGTCACCTGTCGGGCTGGAGTGATGACCTGTTCCGCCTGTATCAGGCCACGCTGGACCGGGCGCCGGATGTGGCGGGCCTGCAGGGCTGGGCCGGGGAACTGGCCGATGGGGTGGCCTATCTTGATGTGGTGTCGGGGTTTGTCGCCTCACCTGAGTTTCAGGACCGGTACGGGGCGACCAGTGACACGGATTTCGTGACCCTTCTCTATCACAATGTGCTGGGCCGGGCGCCGGATGCGGGCGGGTTGCAGGGCTGGCTCGACCGGCTGGACGGGGGTGGCCAGAGCCGGGCAGAGGTGGTGCGCGGCTTTGCCCAGAGCACCGAGTTCCGGGCCAACACCGCCGAGGCGCTGGCCAGCTGGATGCGGGCAAATGTGGCCGGCGACACGCTGGTGGGCGGTCAGGGGGAGAATGTGCTGTTTGGCGGGTTCGGGGCGGATCAGTTTGTGTTTGATGCGGGCATGCCGGGCCGCCATGAGATCGTCGACATGGACCCGTGGGACCAGGTCCTGCTGGAAGGGTTCAGCTATACCACCCCCGCCGAAGCGCTGGCCGCCCTGACCCGAACCGGCCCCGATACCAGCCTCAGCGAGGCCGGTACCGAGATCATATTCCGAAACATTCAACCAGAGATGTTCAATGAACATATGTTCGAAATTGTGTGACGGTTATAGCTTTTAGGGTTTACCCTGAAACAGACGGTATCGAAAACCGCGTTTGAGCCAAAGGCGAGAGACAGCTTTTTTCGATCCAAGGCTGACCCGAAACGCTTTAGGAGGTTTTTCAGACTTGCCCCTTATGGCTGTGCAGGATCACAACATGAAGGTGAACATGTCGGGACAGAACGACCCTCGCCCGATCATCATCAAACGCAAGAAAGTGGCGGGTGGTGAGGGCCATCACGGCGGCGCCTGGAAGGTTGCCTATGCAGATTTCGTGACCGCGATGATGGCATTTTTTCTGCTGATGTGGCTGCTGAATGCAACCACCGAGCAGCAGCGCAAGGGTCTGGCCGATTATTTCAGCCCCACAGTGCCCATCGCCCGGATATCCGGCGGCGGCGACGGGGCTTTTGGCGGCGAAAGCGTGTTCTCGGAAACAGTGGAAGCCCAGAATGGCACCGGGGCCAGCAACCAGCGCCCGACCGAAGGGCGACAGAGCATGGGCATGACAGGCAGCAGCCATCGGGAAGAGGCCGAACAGGCCGCGCTTGCCGCCGTGGAAGATGCGCTGATGGCCGGTGGCGGGGACAGTATGGTCAGCGACATGGCGCTGCGCCATGTGCAGACCCGGCTGTCTGACGAAGGCCTGATTATCGAGATATTTGCCCGCCCCGATGACCCTCTCTTTGAAGAGGTCACAGGGGCGCCTGTCCCCTGGCTCGTAAACCTGTCTGACGTGATGGCAGGGCTTTTTGATACGGTAACCAACCATGTGGCGCTCAATGGCTATACCCGGTCTGAACCGATTATGGTGACAAGGGAAAGCCGTTGGGCGACCTCGATCGCGCGGGCACAGATCATGCGCGAATTGTTGCAGTCTGCGGGTCTGCCGCCCGCGCGGATTGACCGGGTTACCGGACATGCAGACCGGCACCCCGCAGATGCGGACCCGATGTCAGAACGCAATGACCGGATCGAAATTATCCTTCTGCGCCATCACCTGTAGACTACAGCATGCTGCCTTAAACCTGAGACATCGCGCATCACAAATGTCCCGAGAACGCGAAGCGTGGCAGGGCATTTGTGATTCAAGTTTCAGGCAGGGTGCTTTAGGATCATCGGGAAACTCCCTTGGATTTTATCTGTTATCCTCGCGTTAAGCCGCATCTGCCAAAGCTGTCTGAAAATTGAGACATGCAGCAGAAAGGCGCATCAGATGACCATCCCATCCTCATTGAATGCCGGCGTCGCCGGTTTGAGTGTGAACGCCAGTCGTCTGGCAACCATCTCTGACAACATCGCGAATTCCGGCACCTTTGGATACAAACGCGCCGTCGCGGATTTTCAGTCCCTCGTGATCAGCCAGGGCCAGGGCAGCTATTCCGCCGGTGGCGTGCGTGTGACCACAGGCCGGATGATTGACCAGCGCGGAAACATGATCACCACCGAAAACCCAACCGATCTGGCCATTGGCGGGCGCGGGATGCTGCCGGTCACCTCTGCCACTGCGCTTGACGACAGCAGTGGCAGCATGCCGGCCATGCTGACCACAACCGGGTCTTTCCGCCCCGATGCCGAAGGGTATCTGCGCACCGATGACAGCCTTGTGCTGATGGGCTGGCCCGCCAACCCCGATGGCACAATCCCGAATTTCCCGCGCGATTCCTTTGTCGGGCTGGAACCGGTCCGGATCAACACCAGTCAGTTGTCGGGGGATCCCACCACCCAGATGGAGTTGAGCGTTAACCTGCCCGCCACCTCGACCAAAGCCGGGGCATCCGGTGACGCGCTGACGATGTCGGCGGAGTATTTCGATAATCTGGGCACCTCGGAAAATATCGAAATAACGTTTACACCCACAGTGCCGGGCAGCGGCACATCCCATGAATGGGTAATGGAAATTCGCGATTCCGCAACTGGCGCGACACCCATCGGGGAATACACGCTGACCTTCGATGACACGCGAGGCAATGGCGGCAATCTGGATGCGGTGGCCCAGGCCATGGGTGCGGCAGGCGGGGCCTATGACCCGGCCACCGGCAGCGTGACCGTCAATGTGAATGGCGGCCCGCTTGAAATCTCCATTGGTCTGTTGGGCGACCCTTCGGGACTGACGCAACTGTCTGACACTTTCGCGCGGTCGCCAGTGGTCAAGAACGGCTCTCCGGTCGGCAGCGTGGATAGCGTCGAAGTTGATGCCAACGGCTCTGTCAACGCGATCTATGACAGTGGCCTGACCCGCAGTATATATCAAATCCCTGTTGTCGATGTGCCCAACCCCAACGGGCTGATTTCATTAAGCAAGCAGGTATATCAGGTGTCACCGGACAGCGGGTCTTTCTTTCTGTGGAACGCCGGTGACGGGCCGGTCGGCGACATGATCGGTTTTGCGCGGGAGCAATCCACAACGGATGTCGCGGGCGAGATGACCCAGCTGATCCAGACACAGCGGGCCTATTCCTCGAACGCCAAGGTGATCCAGACCGTGGATGAGATGTTGCAGGAAACAACCAATATCAAACGCTGATCGCCTCTGATCCGCGGACCCAGTCATGAGCATTTCAACCGCGCTTTCCAATGCCCTTTCGGGGCTCGGCACGACCAGCAGGGCGGCGCAAATCGTGTCGTCAAACCTGGCCAATGCGGCAACCGATGGCTATGGCGTCCGTCGGCTGTCGACCTCTGCGGCCACGCTTGGCGGGCAGGGCGCCGGTGTGCGGATCAACGGTGTTGACCGGCTTGTCGACCCGCTGCTGATCGGGGCACGTCGCGGGGCAGATGCCAGCCTCGGCCAAGGCACGACGCAGGCCGATTTCGCCCGCCGGATCGAGACGGCAATCGGCACGCCGGATGACCCCGCCAGTCTGACCGCCCATATCAACGCCTTCGAGGCAAGCCTTGTCACCGCCGCCAACCGCCCGGAAAGCCAGACCCGGCTAACCGCCGTTTTCGATGCAGCCACACGGCTTGCGGGAAAGCTGAACACCCTGTCGGAAACCGTACAGGCCGCCCGGATGGAGGCCGATCAGGGGATCGCCCGCGATGTGGATTTTCTGAACAGCTCGCTGGCCCAGATCCACATGTTGAACACCCAGATTCACAAGGCGCAGGGTGCCAGCGGCAACCAGGCCGCGCTCTATGATCAGCAGCAAGCGCTGATCGACGGAATATCCCCCCTGATCCCGGTCCGCGAACTGCGCGACGCAACCGGGCGCGTGTCGCTTTACAGCGCCGATGGCATGGCCTTGCTTGACGACCGACCTGCGGTCTTTGGCTTCGACCCGGCCACAGTCATGGCCCCCGATCTGACACAGGCCAATACCGGGCTGTCCGGGTTGCGGCTGAATGATCACCCCGTGGTGCTCGACGGGGCCTTTCCCGCGCTGCAGGGCGGGCGTCTGGCTGCCCAATTCGCCCTGCGGGATGATCTGGCGATCACCGCACAGGCACGGCTGGATGCGGTCGCGCGCGATCTGACGACCCGGCTGGATGACCCGGCGCTGGACCTGACCCTCACCCCCGGTGACCCGGGTCTTTTCACCGATGCAGGCAATCTGGCGATCCCGGCCAATGAGCTGGGCCTGGCCGGTCGGTTGCGCATAAATGCGCGGGTCGATCCGGGCCAGGGCGGCGCCCTCTGGCGGCTGCGCGACGGGCTGGGCGCAACGGTCGAAGGCCCCCCCGGACAGGCCGGGTTGCTCAACGGAACGCTTGAGGCATTGCGCGCCGTGATCCCCACCCAGTCGGGCGGGTTTTCCACCGCCGGGCGTAATCTGGAGACACTGGCAACCGATCTTCTCTCGATGGCGGGCCAGGCCCGGCAATCCGCCGAGGTTGACGAAAGTTTCGCCGCCAGCCAGCACAGCAGATTGCGCAGCGCCGAACTGGCCACCGGTGTCGATACAGATCACGAAATGCAGGAACTGCTGCGGATTGAACAGGCCTATGCCGCCAATGCGCGGCTTGTACAAACGGTTGAGGATATGCTCGACCAGCTGATGAGGATTTGAACGATGAGCATGGCCGCAATCAGCGATATGGCGCAGAGCTTTCACATGCGTCAGCGCAGCACCGAGGTGAAAACCCAGATGCTGCGTCTGACCGCCGAGCTGGGCAGCGGCAAGATCTCTGACCTCGGCACCGCGCTTGGCGGTGATTTTGCCGGTCTGGCCGCCATCGAACGCGGCCTGCGTCTTGGCACCGCCTATAAGACCGCAATTGACGAGGCCGCGCTTCAGACCAGCGCGATGCAGACAGCCCTGGGCACCATCAGCTCTCAACTCGATACAACCGGGCCGAAACTGTTCAGCGCGGTCGCCTCCGGCTCCTTGCCCAATCTTGATGCGGCCGCCGCCGATGCCGGATCAAAGCTGGATCACCTGATCAACGCGCTGAACGGCAAGACCGCCGGGCGCAGCCTGTTCAGCGGGGACAGACCCGGCCAGCCGCCGCTGATCAGTGGCGCCGACATGCTGACAGAGATTGCCCCACTTCTGGCCGGTGCCACAAATGCGCAGGACATGATCACAATTGTCGAGGACTGGTTCCTCGCCCCCGGCGGCGGGTTCGAAACAACGGCCTATCAGGGCGGGACCGCCCCGGCATCGGGCTTCACCCTGGCCGACGGGGATGTGGTGACCCCCGGGCTATCCGCCCTGACCCCGGAAATCCGTGAGGCGCTGGTGGGCTTTGCCCTGACCGCACTTGTCAGTCAGGGTCAGGGGCCAGGGGATGAAACCTCGCGCCGGACCCTGCTGGAGTCGGCTGGCAACAAGATGCTCGGCAGCCAGAGCGGCCTGTCCGCGATCCGTGCGGATCTTGGCACCATGGAGGCCCGGGTCGAGGCTGCACGGGTCCGCAATACGGCCTCCAGAACAGTGTTGTCGGTGGAACATAACCGCCTGACCGGTGCCGACCCTTTCACAACCGCAACCGAGCTGGAAGCCGTACAGGCGCAGTTGGAAAGCCTGTTTATTCTCACCGCGCGCATGGCGCGTCTGAACCTGGCGGAGTTTCTGAGATGATGCGGGCAATTGTCTCTGCACTTCTGGTAATGGCCCTGGCGCTGCAAGCTGCGGCCTCTCCGATCCGAATTCGGGATCTGGTGGTGTTCGATGGGGTCCGGGGCAATGACCTGATCGGCTATGGCCTGGTCGTGGGGCTGAACGGAACCGGTGATGGTATCCGCAACGCGCCCTTCACCGAAGAGATCATGACCAATATTCTGGAACGGCTGGGCGTCAATGTCTCGGGCGAACAGTTTCGCCCGCAGAATGTGGCGGCGGTCTTTGTCACCGGCAGTCTGCCGCCCTTTGCCCGGGCCGGCAGCCAGATCGACGTCACCATATCGGCCATCGGCGATGCGGACAGCCTGTTGGGCGGCACGCTTGTCATGACGCCCCTGACCGCCGCGGATGGAGAGATTTATGCCGTCGCCCAGGGTGCAATCATCGCCGGTGGTGCCTCGGCCGGGGGGGAGGGCGCGCAGGTTGTGCAGGGGGTGCCGACTGTGGGGACCATCCCTTCCGGTGCCCGGATCGAACGGGAGGTGGCCTTCGATTTTGCCGAGATGCAGGATATCCGTCTGGCCCTGCGTATGCCCGATTTCACCACCGCCGCCCGGATCGAGGGGGCCATCAATGCCGAATTCGGCCGCAGCGTCGCAGTGATGCTGGACGCAGGCACCGTTACCCTGAACATACCCGCCACGCGCAGCCCCTCACCCGCCCATGCGCTGAGCCGAGTCGAAAACCTGTATGTGGAACCCGAAACGCGGGCCCGGGTGGTGGTTGATCAACGGTCAGGCACAATTGTGATGGGTGAAGATGTGCGCATCTCGCGGGTGGCGATTGCCCAGGGAAATCTGACGCTCCGAATCGAAGAACGCCCGATCGCGGTGCAACCCAACCCGTTTGCCGAAGGGGAAACGGTGATCGTGCCCCGCACGAATGTCGATATCATCGAGGAACCCGGGGCCGGGCTGGCCGAAATCAGTGGCGGCACCTCGCTTTCCGAAGTGGTGGCCGGGCTGAATGCCCTTGGCGTTTCTCCAAACGACATGATCGATATTCTCAACAGCATTCATGCGGCCGGCGCCCTGCATGCGGAATTTATCGTGCGCTGACACCTCTTGCAGATCGGTTTACGGGGTCACCCGCTGAACAAGCGCATTTCAGAGCACCTTTAAAACCCGCATCACCGCCCGGGCCTGACCGCCGGGCAAATGCCGCAGCACCCGCGCCCGCAAATCGGTGCCTTGCAGTTTCAGCAAATGGGCAATGACCGCCGGGTGTTCATGCATCAGCGTGGCATCCTCCAGGTTTTCCGCCAGACGCGTGACCAGCGCTGTCGCCCCCGGTGGTGGAGCTCCCCTGGTCGGCGGAGGCCCGGGCAGGTCTGGCTCGGGCACATCGGCGGTCAGAAACCCACGGTCACGGAACCGCTGGATCAGGCGATTGCGTTGCCAGACAATGGTGTCGGTCTCCTCCTGATCGGGGAGGTCTGCATCATCTGCCTCTTGCAGATCCGCCGCGCCAAGGGTTTCTTTCCAGAAGGCCCTGAACCGGTCGGGGCCCAGCAATGCCTTCAGAACCCTGGCCTTTTCCGCCCTCGTCGCCACAGTCGCAGCAGTCGCCACAGCCGCAGCAGAGACGGCAGATGATCGCGGGTTGTCTGACGGGGGTGCCATGGCAGATCCTTTCAGAAATAGCTGCGCACAAGGGCGCCTGTGATCAGGGTCCAACCATCTGCAACCACGAAGAACGCCAGTTTGAAGGGCAGCGAGACAATGGCGGGCGGGACCATCATCATCCCCATCGACATCAGAATTGCGGCCACAACCAGATCAATGATCAGAAATGGCAGAAAGATCAGAAACCCGATCTGAAAGGCGCGCTCCACCTCGCTGAGCATGAAGGAGGGGATCAGAACAGACGGATCCGGTGCCGCATCTGCGGCGCCTTCACGCAGCGCCATCATGGCTTGCAGGGTTTCGGGATCGACACGCGCCTCCATGAAGATCCGAAACGGATCATAGGCCAGCGGGATCGCCAGTTCCGGCGGGATCGAGCCTTCGATCAGCGGGGCGATGCCCTGTATATAAGCCTCCTGAAACACCGGGGCCATGACGAAATAGGTCAGAAACAGGGCCAGACTGACGATCAGCATATTGGGTGGCGATTGCTGCAACCCGATGGCCTGGCGCAGGATTGACAGGACTGTCACCACAAACGGGAAACAGGTGATCATAATCGCCAGACCCGGTGCCAGGCTCAACACCGTGATCAGCGCAATCATCTGCAGCGCCCGCCCGGTCAGCGCGCCATCATCGCCAAGATCAACCGAAATGCCCTGCGCCTGACAGGTCTGCGCCGCAAGCAATGTGACCAGCAGACCCAGACAGACGCACGCAAAAAAGCTATGCCGCATCGCCCGGATCCATGAGATTTGTCAGGCGCACGGCCAGTTGTCCGCTGCGATCCCCGTCAAGTTCCACCAACTCGCCCATGGCAACCAGCCGGTCACCAACCCGCACCTCCACCTCATCCTCAATCCGGCGGTCCAGCGGCAGAACAGCATCACGTTCCATCGACAGAAGTTCCGAGATCGTCGGTCGGGCCCGGCCGACACAGACCCGCATTTCAATCGGAACCCCGCGCAGCATTCCTTTGGCAAGATTGGGGGATTGATCGGTCATGAGGCCTGCCTTTGATCTGGAATTCGGGTTGTCTGTTCGGCGTCAGAGGCAAAGTCCCGGATCGCCCCGGCAATCTGCTCTGTCGCTGTATCAAGGTCGATCTCGCGCAGCTCGGCCCCGAAACGCAGGGTCACATGCCCCTCGGAATAGGCCGGTTCCGGCACCACAGATACGTCAATCGCGATCTCGTCGGACAGCAGGGTTTCCAGCCCCGGGCAGGCGGCGGGTGCCGCGATCAGGTCGCATTTACCATCGGGCACCCGGTCAAGAATCGCTGTCAGTTCGGCGCGCACCATCGGGCCGACAGATGCCGCCGCGATGGCAGGCAACAGGCGATCCACAATCCCGTCCAAAAGCACCTGCAACCCGGTCAGCACATCGGTTCGGGCTTCCAGATAGGTAAAGCTCAGATTCGCGAGGGTCTGGCCAAGATCTGCGCCGATCCGGGCCTTGCTTTGCTGCTCGGCCGCAACACAATCTTCCCAGCCGTCGCGATATCCGGTCTCGAAAGCCTCGACCCTGATCGCCTCGGTGTCGCCTTGTGCCTGCGGGCGGGCGGATGTCTCGGATGGCAGGGATGTGCCGAACTCTTCCAATGTCAGGGTCTGGGGCGTCATGCGGGTTCCTCATCTTCTTCCATCCATCCGCGCAGAATCTCGACCGTTTCATCCTCCCGTTCTTCGATCAGACGTCTCAGCCGGTCGACCGGGTCCGGCGCAGCTGCGGACGGGGCCGAGGGCAAACCGGGCAGGGCGGCAGGGTCTGCCCCCTGCTGGATATCGCCCGGCGCGGGATTGCCCGGATGGCCGGACCCGTCACCCCCTGCGATATCGGCTTGGGGCAGGTCACCACTTGCCGCGGCCCCGGCGGGCGCGGCGGGTGGCAACGCGGCCTGAGAGGCCGTGCTGCCCAAAGCGAAGGCCTGTGTCTGATCCGTCACTGCAATCGGCGCGCGCGCCAGAACCGGGCGGATCACCCCGAAGGCGATGGCCAGGGAAACCATGGAAAGCAACCCGATCTGGATCAGTCGCATGATATCAAGGCGCGCGAACAGCCCCGGACCATCCTGATCACGCAACGCATCCCCGGGCGGGTCGTCGAACACCATGGAGCGGATTGTCACCTGATCCCCCCGCTCGGCATCGAAACCGATGGCCGATTGCACCAACTGTTCCAGTGCCGCGAGTTCCCCGGCACCGCGCGGGGTCATCACTTCCAGCCCGTCGGCATTGATCTCCCTGACACCATTGACCAGAACCGCCACGCTGATCCGGCGGATATTGCCCGGTTCCCTTTCCACCTCACGATGGGTTTCAGAGACATCGAAGGTCACCCGTTCCCGGCTTTCGCTGGTCTGGGCGCTGGAGCTTTGACCATCTGTCGCGCCATCCCCATCGGGCAGGTTCGAGGCAACCGTAACCGCGCCGGATGCCCCGTCGCTGGACCTGTTGGAGCTTTCCTCGGTATCGGTGGCGATGATGATCCGGCTTTCAGGGTCAATCCGCCGTTCGACTATGGTTTCATGGGTCGTGTCCAGATCGACGCTGACCTCGACCACCGCATTGTCGCGGCCGACCCGTGCCGCCAGTAAACGTTCGATATTTTGGCGTAAATCCTCTGCCCGGCCAGCGCTGTCAGCGCCGGGCATATCCAGATCATCGGCGCCCAGAAGCTGCCCGCTATCGGCGTCGATCACGGTCACCTTGTCCGGTGTAAGCCCCGGCACGGAAGAGGCCACCAGATACCGCAACGCTCTTGCATGGTCTGCACCGATCCCGCCTGCGGCCGGGCGGATGGTGACCGAGCCTGTCATCTCTGCCGGGGTCTGAAACGGGTCGTTTATCGGGCTGGCCAGATGCACGCGGGCGGCGCGAATGCGCGGGCTGGCCAGAATTGTCCGGGCCAGTTCCCCTTCTTTCGCGCGCCAATAGGCGGCATCGAACATCTGCGATGTGGTGCCGAAACCTGACAGGGAATCAAGCAGTTCATAACCCATGGCCCCATTGGCGGGCAGGCCTTCTCCGGCAAGGTTCATGCGCAATTCGTCGCGACGGCGTTCATCAACATAGATCCCAGAGCCGCGAATCGCATAGGCAACTCCGCGCGCCTCCAACGCGGCCACAACCTCGCCCGCGGCGGTGGGTTCCAGCCCGGAATACAGCAGGCTGTAACTGGGCGCCATCGCCAGACGCGACAGGATAATCAGCACTGTGGCCAGCGCCGCCAGCCCGCCCAGCAACAGCGCCTTATGGCGTGTTTCCAGCGTCATCCAATAGAGACTGAGCTGCTGCACCTGTCACCTCATCCTTGCGCCGTTCTGGCCCGTTTCGATACCGGTGATAGACCGCCTGCGATTAACATTCGGTTAGTGCTGAGGGGATAGAACAAACACAGACCAAACCAGCAGGAGATTGACCAGAATGGCCGCTGCAGCCGACCCGGAGCTTGACGAGGTGCCGAAAAAACCCGGCCTTTTGATGCCGATGCTGATCGGGCTGGCTCTCGCCCTGGCGGCAGGCGCGGGCGCTTACTGGGCCATCACCCGGGGCCTTTGGCCGCAAGTTTCACCCATGCCGAGGATGATATGGGGCATGAGCCGCCGTCGCGCCCGACTGAATATGTTCCGGTGGCCTTCGTGCCGCTGGAAACGCTGATCGTGTCGCTGGGGTCCGAGGCATCGGGCCAGCATCTGATCGTCACTGCCGAGCTTGAGGTTGACCCGGATTACGCGGCCGAGGTGACAACCCTGTCGCCCCGGGTTCTGGATGTTCTCAACAGTTATCTTCGTGTTGTCGCGCTGGAGGAGTTGAGCGAACCGACCAGCCTGATCCGCATGCGCGCGCAGATGCTTCGCCGGATTCAGGTGGTGACCGGGGCCGGGCGGGTGCGTGACCTTCTGATAACGCAATTTGTGGTGAATTGATGGATATGGTTTTGACCTTTCTGGCCGATCTGCTGATGGTGGCCGCAGCCTTGGGCGCGGCAGCCTATTGTCTGATCCTGTCGCGGCGGCTGACGCGGCTCAGCAGCATCGACAAGGGTCTGGGCGGCGCGATTGCCGTTTTATCCGCCCAGGTCGATGACATGAACGCGTCGCTGGAGGCTGCGAAATCCGGGTCCGCATCGGCCATCGCGCGGCTTGAGGAACTGACCCGGCAAGCCCGCGAAATTGCCGGTGATCTGGAGGTTATGATCGCCGCCTGCCATGATGTGCCCACATCCACCCCGCCTGTGGCGGCACAGCCTGACCTGTCGCCGGAACCGCAGGAAACAGCAGGGCAAACGCCTGTTGGTGAAGACGGAGCCACCCCCGACATCCCGGTTTTTGAACGGCGCAGATCACAGACCCAAGCCGAAGCCGGGGTCACACCGCCGCTGTTTCGTCATCACCGCTCAACCCCGGCAGGGGCATCTCGATGAGCAGGACATGCCCGCCCCGCACACCCCGCTGGCGCCAGCGGGGGATTTTGTTGCTGCTTTTCGCAGGTTTCGCATTATCAGGCATTTTGCGATTGGGCACGATGAACATGGCCCGGGCCTCGGGACATGAAACCCATGATATGGCCCCTGATGAAGCCGGCCTGATCTGCCCGACAACCGAACCTCTGCGCGACGCCCTGACCCTGGTTCAGGGCCGCGCAGAAATTCTGGATACCCGTGAAGCCGCACTGGACGGGCGCGAGCAGGCGCTTGCCGCCGCGCAGAGCGTGGTCGAAGACCGGATGGCCGGGCTTGCCGCGCTGGAAGACCGGCTTGAAGCGCTTATAGCCCTGTCTGACAGTGCCGCGGAAACCGATCTGGGTCGTCTGACCCAGGTCTATGAAACCATGAGCCCTGACACCGCCGCGCCGCTGTTTGAACAGATGGAGCCCAGCTTTGCCGCCGGGTTTCTGGCCCGCATGCGCCCCGATGCGGGCGCGGCACTTCTGGCCGAAATGCCCCCGGAAACCGCCTATGCCATATCGGTTCTGGTCGCGACGCGGAATGCGGCAGCGCCCCGCCTGCCCGAGATGGTGGAGACCGAAAATTAATCCCTCTGTGACATCTATCGCCCGCATATCGAAGATGAGGCCCCGCGCATGATCAGCCTGATTGGCATTCTTATCGTGTTTTTGACCGTGTTTGGCGGCTATATGGCCGCTGGCGGCAAGCTGGGCATCATCATCAAGTCGCTGCCCTATGAATTCACCATGATCGCCGGGGCTGCGATCGGGGCTTTTGTGCTGTCCAACCATACGTCGGGTGCGAAACACACGCTGAAAGACATCAAGAAAGTGTTCAAGGGCCCCCATTGGCAGCCCGGTGATTATCACGACCTTCTGTGCCTGCTGTTTGAGCTGATCCACCTTGGCCGCCAGAACGCAGTCGCCCAGGAAGAGCATATCGAAATGCCCGAATCCTCAGCGATTTTCGGGCGGTATCCGCGCATCCTGGCCGATTATGACGCGGTTGAGATGATCTGCGACACCCTGCGTTCTGCCTCGATGAACTATGACGATCCGCATCAGGTGGAGGAAGTTCTGGAAAAGCGTCTGGAAGCGCAGATGCATCACGCCATGCATTCCACCCACGCGTTGCAGACCGTGGCAGACGGGCTGCCCGCGCTTGGTATTGTGGCCGCCGTTCTGGGGGTGATCAAAACCATGAGCTCGATCGACCAGCCCCCGGAAATTCTGGGCAAGATGATCGGCGGGGCGCTGGTTGGGACGTTTCTGGGGGTGTTTCTGGCCTATGGCATTGTCGGGCCCTTTGCGACACGTCTGAAATCGGTTGTCGAGGAAGATCAGAATTTCTATGCCCTGATCCGCGAAGTGCTGGTTGCCAATCTGTTCAACCACGCAACGAATATCTGCATCGAAGTCGGGCGACAGAACGCGCCCGGCCATGTCCGCCCAAGTTTTGGCGATCTGGAAAGCTCTCTTAAATCCCTGAAACAGGCCGCAGAATGACCCGCGTCGGCGCGGTTCTGGGCGCTTTGCTCCTCTGGGCCGGTCTTGCCTGGGGGCAGGTTGCGGCGGTTCAGTCAGGCGACCATGAGGGGTTTACCCGTCTTGTCCTGCCCATCGGCGCTGAAAGGACCTGGCAGCTTGAGAGGAGAGAGAATATTGGCCAGCTTTCCTTTTCCCCCGATTTACCGCCGCTTGATGTTTCAGGTGTTTTCGACAGGATCGACCGGGCGCGCCTGACCGAGATTGCCACCGATACCGGGCTGACCCTGACCCTGGGCTGCAACTGCGGGTTGAGCCTTTACCGGTTCCGTGACGACTATCTGGTGATCGACATCACCGACCCTGCGCCAGCCGGCCCCGAAACGGGGCCCGATGGCCCGCGCACAACATCAATGCATGGCCAGCTGCCCCCCCTGCCCAATCCGTTTACAATACCGCAGATCGTCTTTGACCTGCCCGAAGACCGGCCGGTCATCCCGCCCCCCGCCCTGGCACCCGACCCCCGGCTTGACGAAGCCGCGGCGCTTCTGACCGAACAACTGGCCCGCGCCTCAGCTGCGGGCCTGCTTGAGGCAGCCCCGCTGCAACCCTTATCGGCGGCTGATCCGCGCCCCGCACAACAGGCACAGCCCGCGCCGGTGGACACACCCGCCACCACAGACCCGGACATATCGGATCATGCCCAATCAGGTCACATACCGATGGCGCGCATGCACGACCCGGGCCCGGGCCTCAGGGCGGAAACCGCCTTTGATGCGCTGCATCACGGACGCGAGGGGCCAGTGCCGGTACAGACCCCGCTGTCCTGCCCACCCGGAACCGATCTTGATATCAGCACATGGGCAAGCGGGGCCGGTTTCGAGCAGGAAATCGGCTGGCTCCGCGCCCGGCTTTATGATGACCGTGACCGGGTGGTGCCCGCCGCCGCCCTCGCCCTCGCAAAATACTATATCTATTACGGTTTCGGGGCCGAGGCCCTGTTCTGGCTCAACCAGCTTGCCGATGCGCCACCGGCATTGCTGGCGATGGCCGGTTTTCTGACCGATACCGGTCACCCGGTTTTCAGCGCCATCGACACCACAATCGGATGCAATGGCACTGAAATCCTCTGGCGTTATCTGGATGCACCCGGTGACAGGCCACTCAGCGATGAGGAAACCCGGATTATCCTGCGCGCCTTTGCCCGGCACCCGCACGGGTTGCGCGACCTGATGGGGCCAGGGCTGGTGCGCCGCTTCCTCGATGAAAACCGCATGGCTGCCGCGCAGGATGTGCGCGATGCCCTGGCCCGGGGCAACCGGTTGACCGACACCGCGCAATTCCTTGTCGACATGGAAATGGATCACAACGCCACGACCGCAGCGATGGAAACCGGGTTGGAACAGGTGATGCGCAGCGATACCGGCAATGCCCCCGAAGCGATGCGCCGCTATCTGGCCCTGCACCGGCAGGAAGGCGCCCGGGTCTCAGCCGAGCGACTGACCGCCGCCGATGCCCTGCTGCGCGAAACCGGGGCGGGCCCGGCGCTCAACTCGCTCTGGTCCGAAATCCTGCTTGCCCATGCGGCAACGGGCAATCTGGACCGGGCGCTGGACCTTGCCGCGATGACGACAGACCCCGATATCACCCAGGCCATGATCACAGAGCTTTTTGCGCACCAGGCCGGGCAACAGGATCTGACCGGTCTGGTGCTTCTGACAACCGCGCGGGCCGATCAGTGGCAACAAACCCGCGGAACTCAAGCCTTGCGCAGCAACATCGCCGAACGGTTTCTGACCGAGGGCCTGCCCGATCTGGCCTTTCGCCTGGCCCCGCCCGGCCTGCCGATGGACGCACCGCCAGAGGATGCAATGGCCACCCCGGCAGATCATGCGCTGGCACTGGCATGGCGCCACGGGGATTGGCCTGCGCTGTCAGCAATGCCCGCCGGCCCCCATGCCGAATTTGCGACACTGGCCGTAACCTTGCCCGACAATCCTTCTCCACCCCGGGGACCGTTGATCTGCAGACGATACGTCAGGCGGTTTCCGACAGCGGTGAAACCCGCGCTCTGGTCGCGTTGATCCTCAACACCGCCCCCGCCCTTTCCGCGCCGGACTAAGGCAGAAATCGTTTAATCTGAATCAAAATTCTCTGCCTCTCGATCAGCAAACCGCTGATCTCGAACGCGAATTTCGATGAGCGGTTGTGCAGAATAAAACGATTTCGCCCTAACGGATTGGTAAACACTGGCGCTTAACCTGACCCGATCCGATGCCTTGCAAGAACTGCGAGACCACACATGCCTGACACCGCTTTGCGGCGCCACTGCCATGGCCTTCATATCTGGATAAAGCAGATACTGCTTTGCGGCCTGCTTGCCCTGCCACAGCCCTGTTTTGCATCGGAAGCGCGGGCCGATCCGCATCATATCTGCGACCGCGCCGCTGATCAGGCCAGCCGGTCCAGCGGCGTGCCCCTTGAGGTCCTGTTGGCGATCACCCGTACCGAGACCGGGCGCCGCCGGAACGGGCAGACCCAACCCTGGCCCTGGACCGTGAATATGGAGGGCCATGGCCTGTGGTTTCAGAGCCGGGCCGAGGCACTGGCCTATGCCACCCGGCATCAGGCGGGTGGCGCCACCCGGTTTGATATCGGGTGCTTCCAGATCAATTATCACTGGCACGGGGCCGCCTTCGCCTCGCTTGACGCGATGTTCGACCCGGATACAAATGCGCGCTATGCGGCCGCGTTTCTGACCCGGCTGCAGGGGGAGCTTGGCAGTTGGGATGCCGCCGCCGGGGCCTATCATTCCCGCAGGCCTGAACATGCCACAAATTACCTCGCCAGATATCACCAACAGCTTGCGGCGCTGGATACACCTGCCACAATCGACACAGCGCCTGTGGCGGACCCCCGCCCTGCAGATCGGCCAAACCGTTTTCCCCTGCTGCAATCCGGCGCCGCCGCAAGCGCCCATCATGGCTCACTGGTTCCGCGCCTGACTGGCGGCGCCCGGGCCCTGTTCCGGCATATGTGATGGGCAGGCTCCACACGATATTCCAGCCGACGATCCTGTTCGCGCTGGCCCTGATGGCGGTCATCCTGATGATGATCCTGCCGGTCCCGTCCTGGGTTCTGGATGTGGGGCTGGCCGCCTCATTCGGGCTTGCAATCCTGATTTTCACCGTCACGCTGTTTGTCGAGCGGCCACTTGATTTTTCCTCCTTCCCGACGGTGCTTCTGGCCTCTTTGATGCTGCGACTGTCGCTGAATGTCTCCTCCACCAAGCTGATCATCGGCGCGGGGCATACGGGCACCTCGGCGGCGGGCGGGGTGATCGAAGGCTTTGCCATGTTTGTCATGGGCGGCAGCGTGATCATGGGGCTGGTGATTTTCGGCGTTCTGCTGATCGTGAATTTCATCGTCATCAACAAAGGCGCGGCGCGCATGGCCGAGGTGGGCGCGCGGTTTGCGCTGGACGGGATGCCCGGCAAACAACTGGCGATTGATGCAGATATGTCAGCCGGGGCCATCGACCATACAGAGGCGAAGGACCGCCGCGAACGTGAACAGGCCGAAACGACGTTTTTCGGCTCTCTCGACGGGGCTTCGAAATTCGTCAAGGGCGATGCGATTGCAGGGCTGCTGATCACCCTTCTGAACCTGGTGATGGGGTTGATCATCGGCACGGTGATCCATGGCATGCCGCTTGGTCAGGCCTTTGAAACCTATTCGATCCTGACGGTGGGCGACGGGCTGGTCTCGCAGATCCCGGCGGTGATTATCGCGATCGCCTCGGCCCTGTTGCTGGCCCGGGGGGCGCAACCGGGGCCACGGATGCCGCCCTGATCGGACAATTGGGGCGCTACCCTTCTGCGCTGGCCACGGTGGCCATTCTGATGGGGGTCTTTGCCCTGGTGCCGGGCTTGCCATTTGTGCCCTTTGTCATCGGCGCCATCGCCCTGGGCACCGCCGCGCGGCTGAAATTCAGCGCCCTGAAGCAGGAAAAAGAAGCGGCACATATCCCGGCCATAGAGACCGATGAAACCGCACAGGGCGAGACAATCGGCGACGTGCTTGACCTGGATGATATCCATGTGGAATTTGCCCCCGATCTGGTCAGCCTTGCCCTGGACCCGGCCACCGGGCTTGATGCGCGCATCCGCAATATGCGCGATCATGTGGCGCGCGGTTTTGGCCTGATCCTGCCGGAAATGCGCCTGACCGACCGGGCCGATCTGCCGCCCGGCACCTATACGGTGCGCATTCACGGGGTGGAACATGCCCGCGACCATCTGGATACCAACGGGGTTCTTATTCTGAAGGGTGACAGCGATGGCACCCTGCCGCCCGGAAAGGATGTGGAGGAACCGGTCTATGGCGCGCCCGCGCGCTGGATTTCGGCCGCCGACAGGGAACAGGCCGCACTGCTGGGGCTGACGGCGGTGGCCCCGTCGGAAGTGCTGGCCACCCATCTGCTGGAAACCCTGAAACGCAACCTGTCGCGGCTGTTGACCTTCAAGGCCCTGCAACGGCAGCTGGATGCGTTTGTAACGCTCAGCGACCCGGCGCGGTCAGAGGAAAACCGCCGTTTGCTGGAAGAACTGGTGCCTGAAAAAGTACCCCTTGATCTGCTGCATGCGGTGTTGCGCTTGCTCCTGTCGGAGCAGGTTTCGATCCGCAATCTGCCGCTGATCCTGGAAGCGATTGCCGAGATTCGCCCCTCGGCCCCGCAGCCGGACCTGATTTGCGAACATGTACGCCAGCGGCTTGGCGCCCAGTTGATCGCCGATCTGCGCCGCGCCGATGGCAGCCTGCCGCTGATCCAGCTGGCAGGCCAGTGGGAGGATGTGTTTCAACAACATCAGATGCCCGGCGATACCGGCCTGCCGGATATCGCCCTGCCGCCGGAGGACTTCAACAAACTGGCCAAAAGCATCGGCGACAAGGTCTCGCAGGCCAGCGAAAACGGCACGTATGCGGCGATTGTCACCTCGGCGATCCGGCGGCGCTTTGTGCGCACGGTCCTGACTGCGCGGGGCATCACCAACCCTGTCCTGTCCTTTGAAGAGATCGGGCTTGAAGGGAAACCCGCCCTGGTCGGGCTGGCCGCCCCATGATCGTGCTGCTGGCCGAGCTGTTTCCATCAGTGCAGGCCTGGCTTGGGCTGGCCGCGGCCGTCTTTCTGCGGATCGGGGCGGCGTTTCTGGCGCTGCCGGGATTTGGCGAGGCTTTCATCCCCCTGCGCGTGCGTCTTGGGGCCGCGATTGCCTTCACCGCGATCCTTGTGCCGGCCCTTGGCCCCGATCTGCTGCCTCTGCCCGCAGATGGCCTGCCACCCACCCGGTTCTTCCTGACCGAAGCCACGATCGGCCTGATGATCGGCGTATCATTGCGGCTTGTCATTCACGGGTTGCAGATCGCGGGCGTGATGGCCGCTCAGGCCACATCCCTGTCACAAATCATGGGGGGGGCATTGCCCGATGCGCAACCGGCGATGGGCAGTTTGCTGATGCTGTCCGGGCTGGCCCTGGTGGTCATGTCCGGCCTGCATGTGCATCTGGCCCGGACCTTCCTGCACTCCTATGATATTCTGCCTGCGGGCATATTCCCGTTCCACGGCGATACCGGCGCCTGGATCGTGGGGCAGGTGGCGGCAACGTTTTCCCTGGCCTTTTCGCTGGCCGCGCCATTCCTGATTGCCTCGCTTCTCTACAATGTCGCGCTAGGCGTGATCAACAAGGCGATGCCGCAACTGATGGTCGCCTTTGTCGGTGCCCCGGCAATCACTTTTGGCGGGCTGCTTTTACTGCTGGTGACCACACCGTTTATCCTGCCCCTGTGGTTTTCCCTGTTCGAGGCACGGCTTGCCAACCCGTTCGGGATGCCGTGATGAGCGAGGATCAGGCCAGCGGTGACAAGCCTTTTGACCCAACACCCAAAAAGCTGGAAGAGGCACGCCGGAAGGGAGAGATTGTCCGCTCCACCGATCTCAACACGGCGGTGATATATGGCGGCATGCTGCTTGGCGCAGCTTTGTTCGGTCAGGCCGTGGGGACAGATCTGGGTGATCTGGCGCAGGGTGTTTTCGCGCAGGCCGACAGTCTGGCCACACTTATCCTGTCTCCCGGCGGGCAGAGTTTAAGCGCAGGAATGATCCGCATCGTCATGATCGGGTTTCTGACCCTGATCGCGCCCCCGCCGCCCTGTTGCTCATATCGCTTTTTGCCCAACAGGCGATTGTGTTCACGCCCTCGAAACTGGCGCCAAAACTGTCGCGGATATCTCCGCTGTCCAATGCAAAGAACAAATTGGGGGCGGGTGGCCTGTTCGAATTCGCGAAATCCAGCGCCAAACTGGTGATATATTCCGTCCTTCTGGCGGCGTTCCTATGGGCCCGGTCCGATCAGATTCTCAGCGCGATCTACGCCTCTGACGGGCAGATCATGCTTGCGCTGTGCCAACTGGTCATGGCGTTTCTGGCTTTTGTGTTCCTGATCGCCCTTCTGGTCGGGGCAGTCGATTACCTTTGGCAATATGCCGAACATCAGCGCAAGAACCGGATGAGCCGACAGGAGGTTATGGATGAGACCAGACAAAGCGAAGGCGACCCGCATCTGAAACAGCAGCGGCGGCAGCGCGGGTATGATCTGGCCATGAACCAGATGCTGCGCGATGTGCCCGGCGCAGATGTGGTGGTGGTCAACCCCACCCATTACGCCGTTGCCCTGAAATGGGATCGTGGCCGGGGCACCGTGCCGATCTGCGTGGCCAAGGGCGTGGACGAGATTGCCGGGCGCATCCGCGAGATTGCCGCCGAAAACGGCGTGCCCGTTTTCCACGATCCGCCCACAGCGCGGGCGCTGCATGCGGTGATTGATATCGGGGCGCCGATTGCCCCTGATCATTTCCGGGCGGTGGCCGCCGCCATCCGCTTTGCCGATGCCATCCGGGCCAAGGCAAAAACGATGGCACGATGACTGCAAAGCCTGATCCAAAACTGGCCGGGCTGTTGCAGATCGCGACGGTTCTGGCCGACCGGGCCTGTCAGGATCTGGCCCGCGCAACCCGGGACTGCGCCGCGCTTGAGGTAAGGTTGGACACTCTGTCACAGATGACGGCACAGGCAGTGTCGGTGGCGCCCGATCTGGCAGAGGAGGCGATTGTTGCGAAATGGCAGAGGGCCCGGAACGACCGCCGGGCAGATCTGCTTCAACACTTGGCAATCGCACAGGCCAAACGGTTGGAAAAGCAGGCATATGCCCGACAGGCAGAGGGCCGCCGCCAAGCCCTGGAAAGCCTGGTTACTCAGGCATCCTGACGCACGATATCGACAATCAACACATCCATGGCAATCTCACCCAGAACGTCAATCGCCGCCTCACGCAACGCTTCACGCAGCGGCATCATTGCGGCGGCTTCGGTGAAACTGCCATCGAACCCGCCGGCATTTGCATGGGCGAACATGACACGAAGAAACGCATCCCGCAGTCTTGGTTCCCGCTGAAACACAGCCTCGTTCCGGCCCGGCGCGACCTCCAGGGTCAGGGACAGAACCACCATCGAGCGGACATTTCCATGGCGCACGATCGGCACCACGAACTGGTTGTTCAGGCGCACATATTCCGGGTCATTGCTGTGCATATGGCCATCATCATGACCCCCGCCATGATCATTGGCGGCATGGTCATCTGTACCATGCGCATCACCCGCGCCGTGGTCATCCCCGGCCATCTCTCCATGGGCGGCCGGGTCTTCGCCATGATGATCTCCACCGCCTCTCATGCTTATGACACCGGCGGCCAGACCGCCGCCCAGGCCCAACAGAAGCAGGACAACAGGGATCAGGATACGGATCATCACAACACCTCAGAACGGCAGAACGATATCGGCGATTTGCTGGCCATAACGCGGTTGCTGCACATCGGTGATCTGCCCGCGCCCGCCATAGGAAATCCGCGCTGCGGCGATCTTGTCATAGGTGATCTCGTTCCGGCGTGAGATATCCTCGGGCCGCACAAAGCCCGAGATCAGCAGTTCCCGTATCTCGAAATTCACCCGAACCTCCTGGCTGCCCTCGATCCGCAGAACCCCGTTCTGCAACACATCCGTGACCGTGGCCGCGACCCGCAGGGTCAGGGCTTCATTGCGCCGGACAGAACCATCGCCGCCAGATTCGCTGGAGGAGGTGGTGCTGACCGCGTCGGCCATGCTGGCCCCGTCAGGCAAACGGTCATCAATCCGCTGCGGGATGCCGAAAAGCGATGGCAGGGACAATTGTTCAGACCCGCTGCGCGAGCGGTTGGTGCTGTTGGAAATCTCGGCGCTTTCATCAATCTCGATCACCACGGTCACAATATCCCCGCGTGTGCCTGCACGCCGGTCCCCCAGCAGGGATTGCCGACCGGCATTCCATAATGAGGCCTCACGCCGCAAATCCGTATCCGGCGCATCGGCCGGGAAAGGGGCCGATGTCATCGCCAGTATCTCGTTCCCGCCCATGGGGGAGCTTAATGCCGGGGCGCGCCCGACATTTTCCAGACGGCTGCACCCGGCACCCATGATCAGAACATACAGGCCAAGAAAGCCGATGAAATACCGTATCTTCATTGCAGCATCCCGACCCCGACCAGACCGTCGGACAGAACCGTACCGGTAACCGTGTTGCGCGAGGCCATGTTGATGACCCGCAGCCGATCCCCGATGCCCGCGCGATCCAGCGCGCGGCCTTCTGTCACGATGCGCAGGCCGTTTTCAGTGTATTGCAGGGTGATGATCTCGTTGCGATCCACAACCGCGGGCGCCCGCAGATCAGAGGGCCGGATCGGGCGGCCGGGGTAGAGATTGACCCGTGCCTCCATGCCGATGGCCGTTTCCGGGTCGCTGAGCGCACCGGGCACATGGCCATCGGCCAGCCGCACATCAGCCGGGCCAATCACCGCCTGGCTGCGGATCGTGCCCGTGGCCACCAGTGTCTGGGAAAAGGCCTGCCCGGTCAGGCCAAGCAGAAATAGGATCAGGAGAAAGCGGATCATCTTACCGGATCTGCGTTGTGGCGCTGAGCATCTGGTCAGCGGCAGTGATCACCTTGGCGTTCAGCTCATACCCGCGCTGCGCCTCGATCAGGTCGGTGATCTCACGCACCGCATCGACAGAGCTGTCCTCCAGATAGCCTTGCCGCAGGGTGCCAAGGCCATCCTCCCCCGGCTGCCCGACAAGGGCCGCGCCGGAAGCGGCGGTCTCGACAAACAGGTTTGACCCCATCGCCTCAAGCCCGCGTTGATTTGCAAACCCTGCCAGCGTGAACTGGCCCAGAAGTTCCGGTTCGACCCGGTCGGTGAAATAGGCATAGACCTCTCCATCGCCATTGATCGAAAGGCTGCGCGCGTCGTCGGGAATGGTGATGCCCGGGGCAACGGTATAGCCATCCGCGGTGACGATCAGCCCGTCACCGGTGCGGTTCAGCCCGCCGTCGCGGGTATAGGCGGGCAGGCCCGAGGGCAGTGTCACCTCAAGATATCCCTGCCCTTCGATCGCAACATCCAGATCACCGCCGGTTTGCGACAGGCTGCCCTGGGCCACATTGACCGACACCGCCGTCGGCCGCGCGCCAAGGCCAAGCTGAACGCCCGCAGGCACCACCGTGCCATCAGCGGCATTGATGCTGCCGGCGCGCGTCATCTGCTGGTAATGCAGATCGGCAAAGGCGGCACGGCGGGCATTGTACCCGGTGGTGTTCATATTCGCGAGATTGTTGGAGATCACCTCCACCCGCATCTGTTGTGCGCTCATGCCGGTTGCGGCGATATTCAGGGCTCTCATTTCGGCGGCTCCTTTTTCATGATGACCGCGCACCAACCGTGCGCAGGAAAGAGCGGATCCGCTCATCTTCCTTGTCGAGAAAACTCTGGCCCAGCTCATAAGCGCGCTGAACCTCGATCATGCGGGTGATCTGCGCCACCGGGTTGACATTGCTTTGCTCAAGAAAGCCTTGCAGCAGGGGGCAGGGGGGGCCGGTTCGACGCCGGTTTCGGACACAAACTGCACACCTGTCTGATATCGCAGATCGGTCGGGTCGACCGGTTGCCATAGCCCGATCACCGTCAGGGGGCGGCCATCGGCGCTTAACGTGCCATCCCCGGCCAGGGTGATGTTGCGCGCGTCCGGTGGAATGAAGACCGGCGCGCCGCCTGCATCCAGCAGGTTCTGGCCATCGGCATTCACCAGTTCCCCTTGCGCATTTGGCATGAAATGCCCGGCGCGGGTCAGGGCCTCTCCCTCCGGGGTTTCGATCAGGAAAAATCCTTCGCCTTCAATGGCAAAATCCAGGCTGCCGCCGGTTTGCGTCAGCGCCCCCTGATCCTGCCGGATATGCCGCCCGATGGCCGAGGCCATGGACAGGCTTTCCCGGTCATGACCCAAAGAGACCACATGTTCCGCAAAAATCACCCCTTCACCGCGAAACCCGGTGGTGGCGCTGTTGGCGATATTATTGGCCACACTCTGCATTTCGCGCAGAAGGCCCGATTGCCGGGTCAGCGTGGCATAGATCGCATTGCTCATCACATCGCCTCAATCAGCGGGATCAGACGATCCGTGAAATAGGTGCTGAGACTTTCGGCCATGAACCCCATCGAGACCCAGAAAACCGCGACAATCACCGCCAGTTTCGGCACGAATGTCAGGGTCATTTCCTGTATCGAGGTCAGGGCCTGAAACAGGCCCACCAACACGCCCGCCATCAGCGCGACAAACAGGATCGGGGTCGAGATCACCACCGCAACCCAAAGGCCCTGACGCAGGGTGTCATAGAAAATGGCCTCTTCCATCAGATCGGCATCCTCAGAATTTCCTGATAGGCCTCAACCACCTTGTCGCGCACGGTTACGGCGGTCTGCACGGCCAGTTCCGTCTGCGCCAGCGCGGTTACCAGAGAATGCGGGTCGGCGCCGGTGGTCAGCGCCGCAAGGGCCGTCTGTTCGCCGGTTTGGACCGTGTCGGTGAAATTGCGGATCGCTTCTGAAAACGTCTCTCCGGCATCGGTTTCCTGCGCTGCACGGCCCGGCGCGGGCCGGGCTGCATTCTGGGCCAGACCATAGCCCTGCGCCGCAAGAGAACTGCGTAAATCCATCTCAATCTCTCCTTACACTCAGCGTCGCAACAGGTCGTTCAGGGACCGCGACATCTGCCGGATCTGATCGAAGATTTTCAGATTGGCCTCATAACTGCGCTGCGCCTCCCGCGCGTCGGCCAGTTCGATCACCAGATCGACATTTGACCCTTCGTAATATCCGTCATCATCGGCCATCGGATGGCTGGGGTCATGGATTTGCGGCAGGGCAGAACGATCCAGCCGCACCGGTCCCGTGGTTACGACACCGGGGGTGTCGGCCTGGCGATCAACCTCGAAAAGGGTCAGTTTGCGGCGATAGCCGGGCGTGTCCGCATTGGCGATATTTTCCGAGAGATGCTGCAACCGGTTGGTCTGGCTGCGCATGCCGCTGGCGGCGACGGACAGGGCTGTGCTGAAATCACTCATCGGTGCCGTAGCCCCCCTTAATGGCCAATGGATGTGCGCAGGACGCGCAAGGCGGATTGATAGATGCTCAGCGCGCGGCTATGGGCGCGCTGCGCCTCGACCGAGCGGAGCATTTCCGTCTCAAGCGAGACGGTGTTGCCATTGGGCGATGCGGGCCCGCTGGCGTCATATGTGGTAAAATCCGCGTCTTGCACCGGTCTGGCGGCAGCGCCTGTACCGGTGTGGAACACATCCTCGAACGCGGCGATATCCTGCGCGCGATAGCCGGGCGTATCGGCATTGGCCACATTGGTGGCGACCACCGTCTGCCGTGCGGCGGCATGGCGGGCGCGGGCCTGGGCCAGGCCAAAGATCTCAAGATTGTCGAACATCGGGGTTTCTCCCTCGAAGGCTTACACCAAGGCTTAACTGTGATTCCTTTAGAAACGGTAAGTGCCGCCCATGATGCGTGAGGAAACCGATGACCCAGGATGTCTTTGCCCCGCTGGTTGCCCGCATTCAGCAGGTGCAGCCCTGCTATTCCGTGGGCCAGGTGGTTGAAATTTCGGCCAGCGCATTGCGGGTCAGCGGGCTGAACCGGGTCGCGGCCCTTGGCGATGTCGTGGCGCTTGAGGGCGGGCTGAAAGGGGAGATTGTGCGGGTCGAGGCCGCAGGCTGTCTGGTGATGGCCGAGGGCCGCATGGCGGGTCTGCGACTGGGTGCGCGGGTGGGTCATCTGGGTCCGCGCGTGATTGCGCCCGGGGCCCATTGGATCGGCCGGGTTCTGGACCCGGATGGGGCGCCGATTGACGGGCGCCCGCTTTTCCCCGGGTCTGCGCCCCGCCCGCTTCATGCAGCACCGCCGCCGCCCACCGCACGGCGCGGTCTGGGCCAGCGGCTGGATACCGGATTGGCGGTATTCGATACGGTGCTGCCGATTGCACAGGGCCAGCGGATCGGGTTGTTCGCGGGCTCCGGCGTCGGAAAATCGCGGCTTTTGTCACAACTGGCGCGCGGCGTCGGGGCCGATATCGTGGTGATCGGGCTGATCGGAGAACGGGGCCGGGAAGTGCGCGATTTTCTGGAAGATACGCTTGGCCCCGAGGGGTTGGCCCGATCGGTCGTTATCGCCGCCACCTCGGACCGTTCGGCCCTGACCCGCGCCCGGGCCGCCCATACGATGATGACCGTGGCCGAGTATTTCCGGGATCGGGGGGCCCATGTTCTGATGCTGGCCGACAGCATCACAAGGTTTGCCGAGGCCCAGCGCGAGGTCGCCACCGCCACGGGGGAACAGGCCAGCCTGCGCGGCTTCCCCCCCTCGATGGCGCAGCAGATCATGTCGCTGTGTGAACGGGCCGGGCCGGGGGCCGGGGCACAGGGCGACATCACCGCAATCCTGTCGGTTCTGGTGGCCGGGTCGGATATGGAGGAACCGGTTGCCGATATCATGCGCGGGGTGCTGGACGGTCATGTGGTGCTGGATCGCAAGATCGCCGAACGCGGGCGGTATCCTGCGGTTGATCTGCTGCGTTCCGTCTCCCGTTCTCTGCCCGGGGTGGCCAGCGCGGAAGAGAACCGGCTGATCTCCATGGTCCGGCGTTATCTGGGCGCCTATGACAAGACCGAACTGATGTTGCAGGCCGGTTTGTATACCGAAGGCCATGATCTGGTGACCGATGCGGCCGTCAGGCTGTGGCCCGCGCTGGATGCGTTTCTGGCCTCGGACAGCCCGGGCGGCGCGGGTGCGGCTTTTGCCACTTTGCAAACCGTGCTGAACGCCGAAACCCGGCAGGCTGATGCGTGATCTTACCGCCGATGACATGGTGAGCAGGCGCGGTTTTGGGGCCTATAGGGGACTGTTGCATTAATCGGTTGAGGCTGGTCTTGCGTTTTTTGTTTGCAGCGGATTATGCGGCTTCGAACATCTGAGAGATGAACAGGGTCTCTCCCTGAACAGCAGCTTGTTTATGATGAATGTGGCCGCGCTTGATGGTGCGTAAAGTCTCTATCCCGCTCAGGGTTGCTTTCGCCGTTCGCAAGGAACGAAAGTTCTGTCGGTATCCCAATAGTCGCATCATTGCGGCGTGATCGCTTTCGATCAAATTGCTTCGCCACTTTCGGTCAATATGTCGAATGCTGTCGAATGCGGATCATAACGATGGTTGATTTCGCGAATAACGCGCCGATATGCCTGCGCCTTGTCGGTCACGATTGTGACGGGCCGGGGGAGACGGACACGTTCAATCGCTTTGTTCAGAAAGGCCTTGGCGGCTTTTGCATCCCGCCGCGCGGTCTAACCGGAAGTCGACCATCTGGCCGTTTGCGTCAACAGCACGCCAGAGGTAGCGCCACTTTCCACCGACACGGAAGTAAGTCTCATCCACGTGCCAATCTACGCTGGCGCGGCGGAGGTGCTTCTCGGGGCGCTTGGTCAGGGCCGAACTTCTGCACCCAACGGAATACTGTCGATCAATCAACGTCGATGCCACGTTCTGCGAGCAGATCAACCACATCCTGATATGACAGAGGATACCGCAAATACCAACGAACGGCGCAAAGAATGATGTCCCGCGGGAAACGATGATGTTTAAACGGAGATTTGCGCGGCATAACCAACATTATAGCCTTTCGAGTTAACATTGAATCGCTTATTCGCGGCCTCTCCCTTCGGTCGAACGCGAAAGGCGATGATCATGTCTCAATGAAAACTCGAAAGGCTTTAAATGCCAAAACATGACCAAAAGAGCCGTTTAATGCAACAGTCCCGGGTATAGGTGCCGCGCGGGCCATCCGCATGGGCGGGCCGTTGGACAAGCAGGTCACGCTCCCCCCGATCCACCCAATAGAGAAGCTGCACCGCCTGTCCGGTCTCGCGCGCGGCACGGATGTTTCTGGGGCAATTGCCCTGCGACCAGGGGAGCGGATATGCCCGGTAAAGGTCAACCCTGCCGCAACCCGATCCCCCGGATCAAAAGGCAGCGCAATCTCGCCCGCGCGCCGGTCTGTCATCTCAACTGATCAGACCCGCATGGCGCATGGCGTCTTTGATCTGCGCCTTTGTGGCATCCTCCAGCCCCATCAGGGGCAGCCGCACCTCATCGGAACACATGCCCAGAACCGACAGGGCATATTTCGCACCTGATACACCCGGTTCGACGAAAATCGCCTCATGCAGGGGCATCAGACGGTCCTGATAGGTCAGCGCGGTGGCATAATCGCCTTTCGCAATCGCCGCCTGAAACTCTGCACACAGGCGCGGCGCGACATTGGCCGTGACCGAGATACAGCCAACCCCGCCATGGGCGTTGAAGCCAAGCGCGCTGGCATCCTCGGCGGAAAGCTGAATGAAATCCGGGCCGCAGGTTGCGCGTTGCTTGGACACACGTGCGATATCTGCGGTCGCGTCTTTCACCCCCACGATAAAGGGCAGTTTTGCCAGTTCACCCATCGTCTCGGGCGTCATGTCGATGACCGACCGGGGGGGGATGTTATAGATGAAGATCGGCAGCCCGATCTCGTTCAGCGCCGCATAATGCGCAATCAGACCGCGTTGCGTCGGCTTGTTGTAATAGGGCGTGACCACAAGGGCGGCATCGGCGCCAACCTCTTTGGCATGCGCGACAAAGCGGATCGCCTCGGCCGTGTTGTTTGACCCGGCACCTGCAATCACCGGCACCCGGCCATCAGCGGTTTCGACCACCGTGGCGATGACCTGCTCATGCTCCTCATGGCTGAGCGTCGGACTTTCCCCGCTTGTGCCAACGGGCACCAATCCGTTGCTGCCCTCAGTCACATGCCAGTCCACCAGCTTTTTCAGCGTGTCAAAATCCACCGCGCCGTTTGCAAACGGCGTGACCAATGCGGGCAAAGAGCCTTTGAACATCACACGCTTCCTTATCTGGGTTGGGCCGGGATCGGCGAAATCGCGCGGACACTATCCCCACGCGGACGAATTGCCAAGTTCGTGTGTTGCATGATCCCCCGGGCCCCCTATCCTTAATATACTCGCAGTTCGGAGTAACCTTATGCGCGCCTTTTTCCTTGCGACTGTTGTCGCACTCAGCACCCTGCAGGCCAAGGCCAACCCCGACGCGATCGGTGTGGCGCTGGCCGCCATCGGCGCGCAGGATTTTGACCTTGCAGCCCAGGCCGCC
Source organism: Rhodophyticola sp. CCM32 (assembly GCF_004751985.1). Classification (NCBI taxonomy): domain Bacteria; kingdom Pseudomonadati; phylum Pseudomonadota; class Alphaproteobacteria; order Rhodobacterales; family Roseobacteraceae; genus Rhodophyticola; species Rhodophyticola sp. CCM32. The sequence goes on along the minus strand of NZ_CP038492.1, from coordinate 3,463,522 downwards.
GCCCGGATCGAGGATGAAGCCGGGCGCGATGTGGTCACCTGGGCCCGATTGCGCGCGCGCCAGGGGCGCTTTGATGAATATGTCGATTTTCTTGATCGCAACGGGGATTGGCCCGGCCTGCCGCTGCTGCGCGCGCGGGGGGAGCGCAATATCCCCCAGGGCGCCGACCCGGCCACCGTCATGGATTATTTCTCGCCGCAGCCGCCGGAAACCGGAACCGGGTCCTTGCGTCTGGCCGAAGCGCTGAACACGGCGGGCGACACCGGTGCGGCACAGGCCGAGATCATCCGCGCCTGGACAACCATGACCCTGACCACCGGCGAGATCGAGACCATTCTGGCGGAATACGGCCCGATCCTGCGCGATCACCACATCGCCCGGCTTGACAACCTGCTGTGGGAGGGGGAGGAAAACCGCGCCCAACAGATGGAACGTTTTGTTCCCGAAGGCTGGCAGGCCCTGGCCGAGGCGCGGATTGGCCTGCGCGCGCGCAGGGTCGGTGTCGATACACTGGTCGCCGCCGTGCCCGACAATCTGCAATCCGATCCCGGCCTTGCCTATGAACGGATGCTCTGGCGGGTCCGCTCCGGGTTCTGGGATACGGCGGCGGATCTGATGCGCGCCACCAGCACCTCCTCCGAGGCTTTGGGCCGCCCCGCCGCCTGGGGAAACCGCCGTGCATCGCTGGCCCGCGATGTGCTGCGGGAAGGGGATTTCGCAGGTGCCTATAACATCGCGTCCCCCCACCATATTGACCCTGACGATGATTATATACGCTATGCGGATCTGGAATGGATTGCCGGCTATGCCGCCTTGCGGATGGGAGACCCCGAACAGGCCATACGTCATTTCAGCAACTTCCGGGATGTGGTTTTTTCACCGATCAGCATGGGCCGGGCGGGGTATTGGCTGGGCCGCGCCTATGAGGCCGCAGGCGAGAGCGATCAGGCAGCCGAAGCCTATGCCCTTGGGGCGCAGTACCAGTCCAGCTTTTATGGCCAGCTTGCCGCCGAGCGTGGCAACCTGCCCAGCGATCCGCATTTTCTGGCGGATGAGACCTTTGGCGACTGGCGCCAAGCGCCTTTCATGGGTTCCTCTGTCCTGCGTGCGGCGCTGGTGCTCTATGAAGGCGGACAGGTTGATCTGGCAGAGCGGTTTCTGACCCATCTGACCGAAAGCCTGAACCGGAACCAGGCCGGGCAGTTGGGCGATCTTGCCCTTGATCTCGGCAATCCGCATATCGCCCTGATGATCGCCAAACGCGCTGCGCAGCAGGGCTATGAGATCATGCGCGCCTATTACCCGGTCACCGATCTGGCCCGGGCCGACCTTGCAGCGCCGCCCAGCCTGAACCTGTCCATCGCGCGCCGCGAATCCGAATTTGACCCCGGCGTGATCAGCTCGGCCGGGGCCATCGGTCTGATGCAGGTGATGCCGGGCACGGGCCGCGATCAGGCCAATCGCCTGGGGCTTGGTTTCAGCGAGGCCCGGTTGTTGAGCGACCCGGCCTATAATGCCCGCCTCGGGTCAAGCTATCTTGCCGATCTGACCGGGGAATTCGGATCGAACCCGATTTTGCTGGCCGCGGCCTATAATGCCGGGCCAAGCCGGGCCCGCGCCTGGATTGAACGCTTTGGCGATCCGCGCAGCGAGGCGGTTGACGTGATCGACTGGATCGAGGCGATCCCCTTCAGCGAAACCCGCAATTACATCATGCGCGTGACCGAAAGCCTGGCAATCTATGAGGCACAACTGACCGGAAATCTGGCCCCGCCCGCGCTTACCGAGCGGCTGAATATGCGATGAGTTAAGGGGCGCCAGTCAGATCAGACCGGCGCGTGCAGAGTGACGGTGGTGCCCGTAGGAACCCGTGGGTACAGGTCAATCACATGTTCATTGACCATCCGCACACATCCCGATGACGCCGAGGTGCCAATCGACCAGGGCTGCGGCGTGCCATGGATGCGCAGATATGTGTCGCGACTGCCCCGATAAAGATAAAGCGCGCGCGCGCCCAGGGGGCTGTCGGGGCCGCCTGCGACACCATCGGCATATTGGGCATAGATATGCGGCTCCCGCGCGATCATCGCGGCGGTGGGCGTCCAGCCGGGCCATTCCACCTTGCGCCGGATCGTATAGGTGCCGGGGCTTTGCAGGCCCGACCGGCCCACGGCCACGCCATACCGTCGCGCGGTCAACCCGTCTTCATTGATCAGATAGAGATAGCGGGCCACCGGATCCACATGGATATCACCCGGGGTCAGACCGGCGCGCGCCTCGACAATGGTGGGCATGAAACGTTCATTCAAACCCCAGGGGTTTGGGCCCTGGGGTGGCTGGCGTTCAATATCGGCGTCGAAACCAACGGCATCCTGTCCGAAAACGGGTGTGGCGGCCAATGCGGCCCCGGTGATGATGAAATGGCGGCGGGTCAGCATCCTGAAACCTCAATGCTTCGTAAAAAAATATATGCCGTATACTGGCCGGGATCGCCCTTGTCCCGCAACCCCGGCCCGGTCACTTTTCGGTCAGCGTGCCTCTGGCTCCAACACCCCGGATTTAAACAGAAACCCCGCAGCAACCGCGCCGATGACCGGTGCGATGATGAAAAGCCACAGCTGCGCAAGCGCGGTGCCACCGACAAACAACGCCGGGCCGATGGAACGGGCAGGATTGACCGAAACGCCGGTCACCTTGATGCCCACCAGATGGATCACCACAAGGGCCAGACCGATGGCCAGACCGGCAAAACCCTGCGGCGCGGACGGGCCGGTTGCCCCAAGGATCACCACGAGGAAAAGAAAGGTCGCGACAATCTCGAAGATCAGGGCGGCGACAAGAGAGTATTCGCCCAGATACCCGGGGCCCCATCCATTCTGGCCCAGCCCGTTGATGGCCAGATCATACCCCGCGCCCTGCCCGGTCGCGATCAGCATCAGGGTGAAGGCCCCCACCACGCCGCCCGCGATCTGGGCAAGGATATAGGCCGGCGCCTCCCCCGGCGGCATCCGGCCCGCCACTACGGCACCAAGTGTGACCGCAGGGTTGATATGGCAGCCCGATACGGGGCCGATCCCGTAGGCCATGCCAATCAAAGCCAGACCAAAGGCCAGACTGATACCGGTCAGACCAACCCCGGTCATGCCATCAGCGCCTGCGATTACGGCAGCGCCACAGCCCAGAAAGACCAGAGTAAATGTCCCGATAAATTCTGCGATTGGTTTTTTCATATCAACCCCCCCTTTTGAAACGTGATGCGCGACAGGCGTATCAGACTGTCAGATTACGCCATTCCCCCTTTGGAGAAAGGGGAAGTTTATGCAATGCGCATCAAAACCTGCTTTGCCACCGGAATCAGGCTGGATGTGTCACAACCCCCAAGCGCCGGAATTCTCCAGAATTCCGTGTGGAAAACTCGAGTTTTCCACCCAGTGCCGCGTATCAGCTATTCGGAAAGATACTATAGAAAACACCCCGCAGGATACTCTCTTGCGGGGTGTTGGACATGTTCGGGATAAATGGCCGGCCTTAGTCGGCCGCCTCCTCCCTGGCCTGTTCTTCGCCAGTGTCCTGGTTGACCATTTTCATCGCCAGCCTCACCTTGCCGCGATCATCGAAGCCAAGAAGTTTGACCCAGACTTCCTGACCCTCTTTGAGGACGTCGGAAGGGTGGTTCAGACGGCGGTTTTCGATCTGGCTGACATGAACCAGCCCGTCGCGTTTGCCGAAGAAATTCACGAAGGCGCCGAAATCGACGATCTTCACGACCTTGCCTTTGTAGATTTTGCCTTCCTCGGGCTCGGCCACGATGGAATGGATCATCTCATAGGCTTTGGCGATCGAATCCGCATTGGCCGAGGCGATCTTGATGATGCCATCATCGTTGATATCGACCTTGGCACCCGACACCTCGACAATCTCGCGGATGACCTTGCCACCGGACCCGATCACTTCACGGATCTTGTCGGTGGGCACCTGCATCGTCTCAATCCGCGGGGCGTGGGCCGAAAATTCCGACCGGCCTTCGGTCAGGGCATTGGCCATCTCGTTCAGGATATGCATCCGGCCGTCTTTAGCCTGGGCCAGAGCCTTCTCCATGATCTCGGGCGTGATGCCCGCAACCTTGATATCCATCTGCAGGGATGTGATGCCGTTTTCGGTGCCCGCAACCTTGAAATCCATATCGCCCAGGTGGTCTTCATCCCCCAGGATGTCGGTCAGAACCGCGTAAGAGCCATCATCCTCCAGAATCAGACCCATGGCGACACCGGCCACCGGTGATTTCAGCGGCACACCCGCATCCATCATCGACAGCGACCCACCGCAGACGGACGCCATGGAGGAAGAGCCGTTGGATTCAGTGATCTCGGAGACAACGCGGATCGTGTAGGGGAAATCCGTGGGCGCGGGCAGAACGGCCTGCAACGCACGCCAGGCCAGTTTCCCATGCCCGATTTCACGCCGGCCCGGAGGGCCCACACGACCGGCTTCACCGACCGAATAGGGCGGGAAGTTATAATGCAAAAGGAAATTGGACCGGAACGTGCCATGCAGCGCATCGATCATCTGCTCGTCATCGCCGGTGCCCAATGTGGTGACCACCAGGCCTTGTGTCTCCCCCCGGGTGAACAGGGCCGAGCCATGGGTGCGCGGCAGGATGCCGACCTCGGACACGATGGGGCGCACTGTATCCAGCGCACGACCGTCGATACGTTTGCCGGTTTTGACCACATCGCCACGCAGCACAGAGGCTTCAAGCTTTTTCAGGGCAGAGCCAAGATTGGCATCTTCCTGCTGCTCTTCTGTCAAGGCCTCGATGATCGCGGCTTTGGCTTCTGACAGGGCGGTGGTCCGGTCCTGCTTGTCGGTGATCGCATAGGCGGCGCGGATTTTTTCCTCACCTGCGGCTTTCACGGCAGCAGAGAGATCGGAAAAATCCGGTGCCTGGAAGTCAAACGGCTCTTTTGCGGCGTCTTCGGCCAGCGCGATGATCAGGTCGATCACCGGCTGAATCTGCTCATGGGCGAAATTCACCGCGCCAAGCATTTCGGTCTCGGTCAGCTCATAAGCTTCGGATTCGACCATCATCACCGCGTCCTTGGTGCCGGCAACAACAAGGTCCAGACGCTGATCGGGGTTCATGCGCAGCTGATGCATGTCATCAACCGTCGGGTTCAGGATGTATTCGCCATCCTCATAGCCCACGCGGGCACCGGCAATCGGGCCCATGAAGGGCGCGCCCGAAATCGTCAGCGCGGCTGATGCGGCAATCATCGCAACCATATCCGGGTCATTGACCAGATCATGGCTCAGCACGGTGCACATCACCAGCACTTCATGTTTGAAGCCGGGCACGAACAGCGGACGGATCGGCCGGTCGATCAACCGGGCGGTCAGCGTTTCCTTTTCCGTCGGGCGTGCCTCACGCTTGAAAAAACCGCCTGGCACTTTACCGGCGGCATAATATTTTTCCTGATAATGCACGGTCAGCGGGAAGAAATCCTGCCCCGGCTTGGGGGATTTGGCGAAGGTCACATTGGCCATGACGCTGGTTTCACCAAGGGTTGCAATGACCGAGCCATCGGCCTGGCGGGCAACCTTACCCGTTTCGAGTGTCAGCGTTTCTTCGCCCCACTCCATGGATTTTTTTACTTCGTTAAACATTTCTGTTCCTATGTCTGGCCTCGGGCGTATCCCTTTGGCCTGTTTCATACGGGCCGTATGCCCGTGGCCCCGTTTTCGTCTTCATCCGCCACCCGCATGCGGGGCCTGCATGAGGTGGCATCGGATGTGAAAACGCGCCCCATGGGGCGCGCGTCATTCGGGTTGGTCTGTCAGCGGCGCAGGCCCAGACGCTGGATCAGCGACTGATACCGGGCCTCTTCCTTGCCTTTGAGGTAATCCAGCAATTTGCGACGCTGGGCGACCATCATCAACAGCCCGCGGCGGGAGTGATTGTCTTTCTTATGCGTCTTGAAATGCTCGGTCAGCGTGGCAATCCGCGAGCTGAGGATCGCAACCTGCACTTCGGGCGAACCGGTGTCGCCATCCTTGGTTGCGTATTCTTTCATCACGCGGGCTTTTTCTTCGGCAGTGATCGACATCGGGGTCTCCTTGAAGGTTAGGGGAAAAGGAATGGCGCAGGCCGGGATGTCGTCCAGCAAGGCCCGTGGAGATTTCACCGCCCCATCCGGAGCGGATGCGCGCGTATAGGGGGTTTTGCTGCGAAAGGAAAGTGCGAAACCGATCCGCAGCCATCGCCGCGCCATATGATTAACCAAGCCTTTCAAAATTGCCCCAATAGCCCTTTGAATGTGGTAAAGATATCTGGCCTCCTTTCAGATTGTTGAAAGGGCGGGCTGGGATCATGGCCTGGGGTCATGCCTCTCTGCCCCTTTTGCCCGGCTTCGAATGGCCAGGGCACCGTCTGTCCTGCCGGACATCGTCAGAATGACGAAGGCCACGCCACCGTCTGATCTGATCATGTTTGCTGAGTAAGGACCCGAAAATGTTGTTTGCTGCCGGTTTGGTTGCACTGCTCTGTGCAGGATATGCAGCGGGAGAGATGATTACCGGGGATATCAACACCCCCCGTGACGATGATGCGGAAACCGATGGGCCGGAAGATGCGACAACCGGGAAACCGCCGGAGGAGACAGGCGATTTCATCGCTGATTCTGATGAAGACGACACAATACCCGGCCCCGGCGATGACACGCTGAAGGGCGATGCAGAGGATAATCTGCTGGACGGGATGGGCGGCAATGACGATCTGTTTGGCCGCGACGGGAACGATACCCTGACCGGTGGGGCGGGCAATGATGCGCTGGAGGGCGGCAGCGGGGACGATCTTCTGCAGGGTGGCGACGGGATGGACTGGCTGCATGGCGGTGACGGGGCCGACACGCTGGAGGGCGGCGATGGCAGCGACGATCTGATTGTGACTTCGGCCGATCTGGCCAGTGGCGGTGCGGGCAGTGACACTTTCTATACGGTCCATGATGCAGATCAGGACCCGGATCAGCCTGCCCCCGTGATCACCGATTTTCAGCCATCCATCGACCGGCTGGTCCTGGAATTCGACACCGGTCCCAGCACCCTGCCCGACATCACCCTCGACACAGACAGCATGGACGGCAGCACCGTGATCCGGTCCGGCGATGTGGTGATGGCCGTGTTGCGCGACACCACCGGGGTCAGCGCGGATGATATTGATCTGGTCGCCACCGGAACCGATCCAGAGATCATTTCGGGCAATGGTGACGGGGAAGACACGCCAGAGGCCTACACGGGTGACGACCTGCTGGAAGGGGGAACCGGCCATGATCTGATCACCGGTCGTGCAGGCATGGCCAATATTCTGGGCCAGGGGGGTCATGACGCCCTGACCGGCGGCGCAGGGGGTGACCTGATCACCGGCAGCACCGGGAATGATGCGATATTCGGGGATGAGGGGGACGATACGCTTAAGGGCAATGCAGGCCATGATGAGATCTATGGCGATGACGGGGATGACAGGCTTGACGGCGGCACCGGTCATGACTTTCTGGCCGGGGGTGATGGCGCCGATACGTTGAGCGGCGATGACGGTTCCGATCTGCTTTTCGGCGGGGCCGGGGATGATGCCCTGTCTGGCGGGGCGGGCAATGATTATCTGCAAGGCGGGTTTGGCAGCGACACGCTGGAGGGCGGGGCCGGGGATGACCGGCTGGACGGCACCTTTGCCGGCGGCGCGGCTCCATTCGGCCCGTTTGACGAGGATCAGGGGGATATTCTGAATGGCGGCGAGGGCGATGACACGATACTTGCCGGGGCGGGCGATACCGTTACCGGGGGCGATGGCGCCGATCTGCTCAGCTCGGGCGGATATCTGGACGCTGACGACCCTGCCCCTGTTGTCACCGATTTCAACCCGTCCGAGGATGTGATCGAGGTTCTGTATGACCCGGATCAGACCCCGAACCCGGTGATCACAGTGGTGGATTTCACTGATGGGTTTGGGGCCGATATTCTGCTGGATGGCAAGGTGGTTTTACAGGTGTCCGGCGCCCAGGGTCTGGACCCGGCACAGGTAGACCTGCGCCAGATCACGCTTGACGGGACACAAAACCAGACCTGAACCTTTTGACCCGGGATATTACCTTTTATCAGGAAACAGTTCCGAAAGACCGTTTCCCGGTTTTTTGCCAAAACCGTGATTCAGGCCATTAAAATTTTGTTCAATAATGTTAAAAGTGTGGCGAAAGTTTGGAGATGTAGCCAGTTCGATATGTATGTGTGACTCCGCATTCAGACCTTTCTGACATCACGTTCCGGGCTTTCATTGGCATATCGCCAAGCCAGATTGAGTAAATTGTTAAGGAGATTTGCTATGTTTGCTGCCGGAGGAATTATAGCCTTTCTTTTTGCAGGCTACGCAATAAGCGAAGCATTTTCGGATGATGATTCGGCAAGTTCACCCGCTCAGGACGATTCTGATACAAATGGTGACAACACGGATAACGACACTGTAGATGACGGCACCGCCGGGAATTTCATAACCGGCACCCCGGATGATGACGCATTATTCGGCGGCGAAGGGCCCGACACAATTGAAGCCGGTCTCGGCAATGACACGGTTGAAGGCAATGAAGCGGGCGACCAAATTCGTGGCCGTCAGGGGAATGACCTTCTTGTTGGCGGTACGGGCAACGATACCATCTTCGGTGGAACCGATGATGACACGATCATCGGCAATGTGGGTAAAGACTCTCTGCTGGGTGAGGCCGGTGATGATACCATCAAAGGTCTGGCGGGTGATGATACCCTGTTGGGCGGTTTCGGAAACGATAGCCTGCAGGGCGGTATCGGGAATGACCTGCTCAGCGGTGGAAATGCGAACGATTATCTGAAAGGCGAGGCAGGGGATGATACACTGGCTGGCAATGACGGGGACGACACGGTCGATGGCGGCGTCGGCAATGACGAAATGCGCGGCAACGACGGAAATGATGAGTTAAACGGCCGACAAGGCGCTGACCTGATCTTCGGTGACGCAGGCGATGATACCATCTTTGGCGGCTTCGGGAATGACACGATCGAAGGCAATGACGGCGATGACTCCATGCTGGGTGAGGATGGCGCGGATTCCATAAATGGGTTTGCAGGCAATGACACCGTTCTTGGCGGGGCCGGGAATGACAGCTTGTGGGGCGGTGACGATGATGACCTGCTGCGCGGCGGCGGCGCTGACGATCAACTGCAAGGCAATGACGGGAACGATACTCTCAAAGGTGATGACGGCGACGACTCCCTATCTGGCGACATCGGAAATGATGAGTTGGAGGGCGGGATCGGGGATGATTATCTGAACGGGAATGATGGTGATGACACGCTCGAAGGCAATGACGGCGATGACTATCTCATCGGCGGGTTCGGAAGCGACGTTCTTATCGGCGGCGCGGGCGATGATATACTCGACGGCACCTTTGACACCAGCGGCACCAGCTTTGGCCCACTTGATCAAGATACGACCGACACACTTCAGGGTGGCGATGGGAATGATACAATTTTGATTGGGGCCGGGGATATTGCCGAAGGCGGCGATGGCGCTGACCTGTTTGTCAGCGGAACCTATGCTCTGACCTCTGCCGGTGCCGGAACTGTTGATGATTTTGACCCGGCATTTGATTCCATACAGATCGCGTATGATCCCAATGTGTTGACCAACCCGGTGATCACCGTGGTTGATTTCGCAGATGGAACCGGGGCCGATATTCTGTTGGACGGACAGATCGTTCTGAGCGCGACAGGCGCGCAGGGGCTTGATCCGGCAACCGTAACCCTCATTCAATCGGATCTGTCAGGCACATTGTAAGACCTGCCGGTGCCTGCAATCAGGCACCGGTGAAATGCGGCCCCAGGGCGTCAAGGAAGGCCCGGGGTATTTCCTCCATCGCAAAATGGCCGCACCCGGCCACCTCCTGCCCGGTGACATCCGTGGCCCAGTTCTGCCAGATGCCAAGCGGGTCGCCGGTGCGGGCGGGAAACCCTCCTTTGGCCCAGATAAAGCGCAGGGGCGTGGTGATTTTGCGCCCCGCTGCGCGATCCGCCTCGTCCAGCGCCCGGTCAATGGTGGCCCCGGCCCGGTAATCATTGCACATGGCCGCAATCCGCGCCGGATCAGCGGCCTGACGGCGATAACTGGCAAGCGCCTCTGGCGTGAAGGCCGACAGATCACCCGCATGGGTCCAACTGGCCAGTGTCCAGTCCATATAGGCCGGGCCATCGGCTGAAATCATCCGTTCCGGCAGCGGGGCGGGTTGGGCCAGAAAGGTCCAGTGATAGCCTTTCATCGCCAGATCCGCCCCCCAGGAGGCCCAGAAATCGCCCGTAGGCACGATCTCGACAATGCCCAGCCGGTCCACCCGGGCGGGATGGTCAAGCGCAAGCCGATAGGTGACCCGCGCGCCCCGGTCATGACCCAGAATATGGGCGCGCGGCAAGTTCAGCGCATCCATCAGGCCGATAATATCCAGCGCCATCTCACGTTTGGAATAAGCCCTGTTCTCAGGGTCATTGGCGGGGATATCGCTGTCACCATAGCCGCGCAGATCGGGGATGATGACGTGCAAACCTTCGGCCAGTACGGGGGCGATTTTCACCCAGGTCATATGGGTTTGCGGATACCCGTGCAGCAGGATCAACGGGGTGCCCTGCCCCGCCTGATGCACCGACAGGCGGGTGCCATTGGTGGCGATCATCGACTGCGTAAAACCTGGAATAGCGGACATCGGCGCACCTTTTCCGTTCCCGCGCAAACCTGCCGCGCGATGTGGCAAAGGTCAATCGGCGGGCCAGATCACCGGCTGCACCGCATAGCCGATATAAAGCGGGTGTTTCGGGTGCCCGTGTTTGGACAGGCCCAGATGATAAAGCGGCGTGCCCGTGGCTCTCAGCAGCGCCTCAACCCCGAGGCCCCGGTTCAGATGCACGCCATGGGTGCCCCAGGCGGCAATGGTCTGGTCCGCCCAGGGAAGGCTGTTGATGATCGCGGCATCATTGCCCGGCCCCACGGGGTCAGCCGCAGCACGCATCGCCTTTGGGTCCGTATCGCGCCAGGCGAAGATATTGAGCACCCGGAACGCGCCGAAGCCAAGCGCCCGGGCGCGCCGTTCGCAGCGTTCCACCGTCGGGTCATTCTGGGTTTCGGTCGCGGTGGAGGGGTTCAGCATGATGAAAAGCGCTTTCCGCCCCGCAGGCTGCCACACGCGGGTCAGGGAATAGCGATAGCGTTCGCAATCGGAATAGACCGCGACACTGTCCGCATCGCCCTTCTGAAAGCTGCGGGTGATCACAGGTTGAACACCCGGCTTGGGTGCAGGGTGCCGCCGCGATAGACGCCAACGGCGACGGGTTTGCCGTTATGGGCGGCCCAGCATTCCTCGCCATATTCGGCGGCGGTGATGACCTCTCCGGGATTGCCGTTTTTCAGACGCGCCGCGCCCGGATCCGTGCAGATCAGTTGTGGCAGATCGGCAAGCCCCGTCTCCATCGGCAGAAGCAGCGTATCGATATCAGGGGTGCGGGCGAGGGTTTCGATCTGCGCGAAACTGGCGCCCTCCTCCACATCGAACGGACCGGACCAGATGCGGCGAAGCTGGCACACATGGGCATGGCACCCCAGCATCTCACCCAGATCCCGGGCGATGGCACGGACATACCCGCCCTTGCCGCAGATCAGTTCCAGCTCTGCATGATCCGGGTCGGGACGGTTGAGCAGTTTCAGGCCATCCACGTAAAGCGGACGGGCCGCAAGGTCGAGGTCTTCGCCGTCACGCGCCAGTTTATAGGCGCGTTCCCCGTCGATCTTGACTGCGGAATATTGCGGCGGCACCTGCTGGATATCGCCTTCGAACCCGGGCAATGCGGCGGTGATCTGGTCATCGCCGGGGCGCAGACCGCTTTCCGCGATCACCGCGCCTTCCGCGTCGTCGGTATTGGTGGCCTGCCCGAACCGAATGGTGAAATGATAGGCTTTCAGCGCATCGGTGACGTAAGGCACGGTCTTGGTGGCCTCCCCCAATGCGATGGCCAGCACCCCGGTCGCATCAGGGTCAAGCGTGCCCGCATGGCCCGCTTTCTTCGCCTCAAACGCCCATTTCACCTTGTTCACAACAGCCGTGGAGGTCAGCCCGGCGGGTTTATCCACCACCAGCCAACCCGAAATATCCCGCCCTTTGCGTGTGCGTGCCATGGTCTTGCCTATCCGTCGCGTGAAGGCCGGTCTGCTACCCGTCTGCGGCGGTATCGTCAACAACCGTGCCAAGGATCGGACCGATCGGAAACCCCAGATCTGCGCGGCCTGCCCCGGGCGCGTAAAGGCGGGACACGCTGCCATCGAAAAACAGCGCATTGGGCAGGCCAAGCGCGTCACGGAACAGGCGGGCAAAATGGTGGAAATTCACCTTCTGGTCCGAGATTGCCATGACCACACGCGTGCCGATCGCATCGACACCCACACCGTTGCGGATATTCAGACTGTCGCTGTCTTCCAGAAACCGCGGGTGAAGCGCGCCATCAATCACCAGCATCGGCCCCGATTGGCTGGCATAGCGACAATCCGGCGGATTGGCGGCATAGCTGCGGCTTTCGATGATCTGTGCGTGATCGTCGCCAAGGCAGAACACACCATTGGGCAGAAGGCCAAAATTGCCCGGCCCGTCCGAAGTGATGACCCGCATCTCTTCCACGCCGTCCTCGATATAAAGGCCGACAGGCGCGCGATTGTCATGGAACATGCCCGCATTCATCGCCACGCCCAGATGCTGCCCATCGGGCAGGCTTTGATCGACGCGGCTGAATGAACCATAGATACGGCCCTGATCATCACGCAGGAACAGGCGGATATCATCGCGGGCCGCGTTCATCTCGCAAACTGTGAAACGGGCGCCGTCAAACGGCATCTGGGTACAACCGGCCATCGCCGGGGCGGCAAGACAGGCTGCAAAAGCCGCCACAGCGGCAAGGCGGATCATTCCGCTTCCCCCTCCAGATCCCGGCGGACCTTGTCCTGCGCGAACAGGCGGCGGCTTTCATCCATCCGGTCAAACGTGTCATCAATGACAAATCGCAGATCGGGGGCGTATTTCAGCGTCATCTCGCGGCCCAGCGCCCGGCGCAGTTCGGATTTGTTGCGCTTCAGCGCCCCGATCGCCTCTTCGCGGTTGTCACCCCCAGCGGCATCACATAGACCGTTGCGATTTTCAGATCCGGCGATGCCCGCACCTCCCCCACGGTGATCGACATCGCGTTCAGCTCCGGGTCGTGCACATCGCCCTGGTTCAGCAGATCGGCCAGCGTGCGGCGGATCAATTCGCCCACCCGCAATTGCCGCTGCGACGGGCCAGGGCCGTCATGGAATTTGTTCTTTGCCATTGGATGTGTCCTCTACCCCTAGCATGTATGGGATCACCCCCGCGCTCGCAAGCAAGCGCTTTGCGAAACAGCGGCCCATCGGCTACATCGGGCGAAACCCCGGAGGGATGGATATGACGGATAGCGTTGGGATTGCGGTGATGGGCGGCTCTGGCCGGATGGGTCAGATGCTGATTGAAACCATCAGTGCCAGCGACAAGGCGCATCTTGTCGGCGTGACAGAACGCAGTGGCCACCCATGGGTTGGTCAGGATCTGGGCGAAGCGATGGGGGGCCGGCGCACGGGCGTGCCGGTCTTCGATGATCCGCTTGAAGTGATCGTAAAGGCGCAGGCGGTGATTGATTTCACCTCGCCCGATGCGACCGTCGATCACGCGCTTCTGACCGCCCAGGCGCGCAGCGTGCATGTCATCGGCACCACCGGGTTTGACCCCGCGCATCTGGAAAAGATCGCCGCCGCCGCGCGCCATGCCACGGTCATCCGGGCGGGCAATATGAGCCTGGGGGTGAACCTGCTGGTGCAACTGACCCGGCAGGTCGCGGCCGCGCTGGATGAAGAATTCGATATCGAGGTGATCGAGGCGCATCACGGGCAGAAGGTCGATGCCCCCTCCGGCACGGCGCTGATGCTGGGCGAGGCGGCGGCCGAGGGGCGTGCCGTGGCGCTGGAGGATGTGGCGGATCGGGGCCGCGACGGGATCACCGGCGCGCGCGAGACCGGGCAGATCGGGTTTTCGGCCGTTCGCGGCGGCGATATCGTGGGGGAACATGACGTGCTGTTTGCAGGGCCGGGCGAACGGGTGGTTTTGCGCCATATGGCCACGGATCGGCGGATTTTTGCGCGCGGGGCGCTGAAGGCCGCGCTCTGGGGGCAGGGCAAGGGGCCGGGTGAATTTTCCATGCTGAATGTGCTGGGGCTGGGGTGATCCGGCGCTGCAGTGCCGGGGCATTTGCATCATACGATCTGACACCATCCCGGGCGCTGCAGCCACACCCCGGGACCGGTCGCAGGGCATCTGCCGACGGTGGCTGATGGCCGTAAATCTCCCGGCACGGTTACAGATGGCAGGGCAGTAATTTAAGTGCTTCCGGGCTGCAAAGTATCGACCGGACCGGGTGGGCGCAAAACACCCCACCTACGGTCCGGGTTCAGAAATCGACTGCCAGACCTTTCTTTTCCCAATCGCCATAGCGCACCGGCTCGGGCCCGTCGCGCCCACCCAGTTCCGTGGGCAACACCACCTCGCCTGCGGCCTTGCGCCGGGCCTCGGCCTCAGCCAGCGCGCGTTTGGCGGCGGGGGGCAGTTCGGGTGTTTCGTCTGGTATCGTTACGTCAATCATTTTCGACGCTCCTTGTCCCGGCTATCTCTGTGATATACCTTCACAGGTCGGCAGAGCAAGAGGTACACCGATGGCAGAACAGGGTCTGGAAGCACGCCGCGCCACATTGGACGCGCTTTATGCGGTGCTGTGGGAAAAGCGCCAGTTGTCCAATGTCTTCCACAACCATCTACCCCCTGCCGACGCCGCCCGCGCCAAACGCCTGACCGCCGAGGTGCTGCGCCATCTGGGCCGGCTGGACGCGGTTCTGCGCCCCCATGTGCCCCGGCGGCCCAATATTGCGGTGCAGAACATTCTGCGACTTGGGGCCTATGAAATGCTGGCCGATGGCGGCAGCCCCCATGGGGTGGTCGACAGCGCCGTGACACTGGCCAAGCGACACCCGCGCACGGCACGCGCCTCGGGCCTGGTGAACGCGGTTTTGCGGCATGTGGCCGAGGGCGATCTGACAAACTGGATGGCGGCCCCGATCCATCGCCTGCCCGTCTGGCTGCGCAAACCCCTTGGCAAGGCCTATGGGCATGAGGCCGTGCTGGCGATCGAAGCGGCCCACCGCGCCGGTGCGCCGATTGATCTGACCCCCAAGAACCCGGGCGTAAATGTGCCCGGCACCGAGACCCTGCCCACGGGCAGTTTGCGGACCAGCCAGGGCCAGGTGTCGGCGCTGCCGGGATATGACGCAGGCGACTGGTGGGTTCAGGATGCCGCCTCAGCCCTTCCCGTGCGGCTGTTCGGGGATGTGCAAGACCTGTCGGTGCTGGACCTCTGCGCCGCGCCCGGTGGCAAAAGCCTGCAACTGGCTGCGGGCGGGGCCGAGGTGGTGGCGCTGGACCAGTCCGAGGAGCGCATGGTGCGCCTGACCCAGAATCTGGCGCGCACCGGGCTGCATGTCGACCGGGTGATCGCCGATGCCCTGACATGGGATGGCGGGCCGTTTGACGCGGTGCTGCTGGATGCGCCTTGTTCGGCCAGCGGCACGATCCGGCGCCACCCTGATCTGCCTTTCGTGAAAACCGCCGCGATCGTCGAAACCCTGACCAAGCTGCAAATGCAGTTGATCGACAAGGCCCTTACATTCCTGAAACCCGGCGGTCGGCTGGTCTATTGCACCTGTTCCCTGTTGCCCAATGAGGGGGAGAACCAGGTGAAAGCCGCCCTGAAACGCCATCAGGGCCTTGAGATCATTCCTGTTGATCCCGTGACACTTGGCGGCGATGCGGATTGGTCAAGCCCGGAAGGCGGTTTGCGCCTGCGCCCGGATTTCTGGGCGGATCGCGGCGGGATGGACGGGTTTTACATGGCGCTTTTGCAAAGGCGGTGACTCTGGCGGTCGGCGCCGCTATCCTGACCGCAAAACAGGCAGAGCAGTACACGCCCGAACATGTCAGACCCCCAGTCTCCCGCCCCTTTTGCCCTTGGGGAACGCCCCGGACGTAGGATGCGGATGCAGAACCGGCTGGCCGCGTGGCGCGCGGGGCTGGGCCAGGTGGCGCGCGGTTTTGTCTCGCAACCCGAACCGCGCACCATCGGCAGCGACGCGCGCGGGCGGCAGTTGATGGCGGGCAATCTGATGTTTGCGGGCGTGCTGATCGAGGCGCCGGAAACCAGCCTCTGGGCCCTGACAGCCCCCACGGATGCGTTCGAGGATGAACTGCACGGCTTTGAATGGCTGGACCATCTGGCCGCTGTTGCCGATGGCAGCGGGCGGCCCGTGGCGCAAACCTGGCTGTCAGATTGGCTGACCCGGTTCGGGCACGGGTCCGGGCCGGGCTGGACCCCGGATCTGACCGGGCGGCGACAGATCCGCTGGATCAACCACGCCCTGTTCCTGATGAGCGCACAGGACCGGCTGGTCGGGCGTCAATTTTACGCGACACTGGGGCGGCAGACCGAATTTCTCGCCCGGCGCTGGAAGGCCAGCTCTCACGGGTTGCCCCGGTTCGAGGCTTTGACCGGGTTGATTTATTCGGCCTGTTCGCTGACCGGAATGGAGCGGCACCTGACCCCGGCCCTGCGCGCCCTGGCACAGGAATGTTCGCGCGAGATTGACGCCTCGGGCGGGATCGTGACCCGCAACCCCGAAGAATTGCTGGAGGTTTTCACCCTGCTGACCTGGGTTTCAGCGATCCTGCACGAAACCGGCAAACGGCCTGACCCGGCGGTGGATACGGCGATCATGCGCATCGCCCCCACCCTGCGCAGCCTGCGGCATTCCGATGGCGGGCTGGCCCGGTTTCATGGTGGCGGGCGCGGGGCGGTCGGGCGGCTGGACCATGCGCTGGCGCAATCCGGCGTGCGGCCCGGCACGATGACCGGGCTGGCCATGGGCTATGCAAGACTGCAGGGCGCGCGGGTGTCGGTTGTGACCGATGCGGCGGCCCCGATGAAAGGCATCCGCGCCTTCAACGCCCATGCGGGCACATTGGCATTCGAGATGACATCGGGCCGCCGCCCGGTGATCGTGAATTGCGGGTCGGGGGCAAGTTTCGGCGCTGACTGGCGGCGGGCGGGCCGGGCCACGCCCTCGCATTCGACCCTGTCGATCGAGGGGTATTCCTCCTCCCGCCTTGGCAGCCGCGCGGCCGATCACGGGGTGGTGCGCCAAAGCCTGATCGAGGGGCCGAAACTGGTCGAGGTGCAGCAGTCGCAAAGCGGCGGGGCGCAGGCCCTAGCGCTTAGCCATGACGGCTATCGCAAGACCCATGGTCTGCTGCATCTGCGCAGCCTGTCGCTGGAAGAGGATGGCCGGCTGCTGCGCGGTGAAGACGGTCTGGCCGCAATGACGGAAAGCGACCGCGATGTGCTGGACCGGGTGATGTCGCGGCTAAGCCCCGATGGGCTGGGCTATGCGGTTCGGTTTCATCTGCACCCCGATGTGCAGCCCAAGCTGGATATGGGCGGCAATGCCATCTCTCTGAGCCTCAGAGGCGGGGAAACCTGGGTGTTTCGCCATGGCGGCGAAGGCAATATGCGGCTGGAGCAGTCGGTTTATCTGGAAACCGGCCGCCTGAAGCCACGCGCGACAAAACAGATCGTTCTATCCGCGCGGCTTACGGATTATGGCAGCGCGGTAAGCTGGAGTCTGGCCAAACCCACCGATGCCCCGCGCGGGCATCGGGATTATGAGGCAGACGGGCACTGGCAGTGACAAAGATGGAGCAATCATGACCAAGCTTATTCCCCTGCGCCGGGCGCTGATTTCCGTGTCTGACAAGACGGGCCTGGAGGATCTGGGCCGGGCACTGGCCGCAGGCGGGGTTGAATTGCTGTCAACCGGTGGCACCGCCCGCGCCCTGCGCGATGCGGGGCTTGCGGTGACCGATGTGGCCGAGATCACCGGCTTTCCCGAGATGATGGACGGGCGGGTCAAAACCCTGCACCCGAATGTGCATGGCGGGCTTCTGGCCCTGCGCGATGACCCCGGCCATCTGGCCGCGATGGAGGCACATGGCATTGGCGCCATCGACCTGCTTGTGGTGAACCTTTACCCGTTCGAAGACACCGTGGCCAAGGGCGCGACCTATGAGGAGTGTGTGGAAAACATTGATATCGGCGGCCCGGCAATGATCCGCGCGGCGGCCAAGAACCATGGATTTGTGACCGTTGTGGTCGATACAGAGGATTATACCCCGCTTCTGGCGGAATTGCAGGAGCATGACGGGGCCACCCCGCTGGCGTTCCGGCAGATGATGGCACAGAAAGCCTATGCCCGGACTGCGGCCTATGATGCGGCCGTGTCTACCTGGATGGCGGGTGCGGTCGGCAATGCCACCCCTTATCGCCGCGCCTTTGCCGGCACCCTGGCACAACCGATGCGCTATGGCGAAAACCCCCATCAGGAGGCCGCGTTCTATACCGATGGCAGCGACCGGCCCGGTGTCGCAACCGCGATGCAGCATCAGGGCAAGGCGCTCAGCTATAACAACATCAACGATACGGATGCGGCGTTTGAGCTGGTGGCGGAGTTCGACCCCGCCGATGGCCCCGCCTGCGCGATCATCAAACATGCCAATCCCTGCGGCGTGGCGCGGGGCGCAACCCTGGCCGAGGCCTATGCCCGCGCCTTCGATTGCGACCGGACCAGCGCCTTTGGCGGGATCATCGCACTGAACCAGCCGCTGGATGCGGAAACAGCCGAGGCGATCACCGGCATTCTGACCGAAGTGGTGATTGCGCCGGGGGCCGATGCCGCCGCGCAGGAGGTGTTTGCGGTCAAGAAAAACCTGCGGCTTCTGACCACCGGGGGGCTGCCCGACCCGCATGCTGCCTCTCTCGGCTATCGGCAGGTCGCGGGCGGGTTTCTTGTGCAGGACAAGGACAATGGCCATATCATGCCCGATGACCTGCGCGTTGTTACCAAACGCGCGCCGGAACCCGATGAACTGGCCGATCTGCTTTTTGCCTGGAAGGTGGCGAAACACGTGAAATCGAATGCGATTGTCTATGCAAAGGATCTGGCGACCGTGGGGGTGGGCGCCGGGCAGATGAGCCGGGTGGATTCAAGCCGCATCGCGGCGCGCAAGGCCCGGGACATGGCGGATATCCTTGCGCTTGGCGAAAGCCCGGCGGTTGGCGCGGTGCTGGCCTCGGATGCGTTTTTTCCCTTTGCCGACGGGTTGCTTGCCGCCGCCGAGGCCGGGGCGCGCGCGGTGATCCAGCCCGGCGGCTCGATGCGCGATGCCGAGGTGATTGCCGCTGCGGATGAGGCCGGGCTTGCCATGGTCTTTACCGGCATGCGCCATTTCCGGCACTGAACAGCGGAGTTTGCCCCGGATGCGTCTTGTCTTGATTTCAGCTGCTTTCTGGTTCCTTGCGGACCAGTTGAGCAAATGGCTGGTGGTGCATTGGATGCGGCTGGATGAGATCGGTCATATCGCGGTCTGGCCGCCCTTTCTGAACTTTCACATGGGCTGGAACACGGGCATCAATTTCGGCCTGTTCTCGAACGCGGCGGACATCATGCGATGGGTGTTGATCATCCTCGCGGTCGTCATCGCCGCCTGGGTGTTATGGTGGGCCAGAACCGGGCTGACCCGGCCGATTGCGCGGATTGCGGCAGGCGCGATTGTGGGCGGGGCCATGGGCAACGCGCTGGACCGGCTGATTTATGGCGCCGTGGCTGATTTTCTGAACATGTCCTGTTGTGGGATTTCGAACCCGTTTGCGTTCAATATCGCCGATATCGGCATATTTGCAGGTGCGTTTGGCTTGCTCATCTTCACGGATCATAAGAAGATCACCCCGTGACGCCGGTGGTCCGATCAGCTACACCCGGCGCGAAGGAGAAGGCAATGATGCGTTGGCGCGGTCTTATAGCGGCAGGTTTGGTCCTGATGACGGTGGCGTCATGCAGCCGGGACGCGCCGCGATTGCTGAACATCCGGCCCGATGGCAATGGGCCTGATGAATTTGCAATTCTGCCGACGCGGCCTTTGGAACTGCCCGGCAATTTCACCGAATTGCCGACACCCACGCCGGGCGGCACCAACCGCACCGATCCGACCCCCGAGGCCGACGCAATCGCCGCCCTGGGGGGCGATATCAGCCGCGCCAGCACCAATAATGGCGGGCTGGTCAGCTATGCCGGGCGGTTTGGCATCGGGGTCGATATTCGCCAGACGCTGGCGACCGAAGATCTGGACTATCGGCGCAGAAACCGGGGGCGGTTGCTTGAACGGATCTTCAACCTCAACACCTATCATGACGCCTATCAGCCGCTGTCGCTTGATCGCTATGCCGAACTGGAACGTATGCGCCGCGCCGGCATTCGCACCCCTGCCGCGCCGCCTGAACCCGGCGGATGACCCCCGTATCACAGCCCCGTCAGGGCGGTTGATAGATATGTGGCGGCGCTTATCTTGCTTTAGGCATTCACAATTCACCCCGTACCGGAGAACGTGATGAAACTGTGCCGCCTGTTGCTGATTGCCCTGGCCGTTACGTTACCCAAGACGCTTTGGGCCGCCGGAGAGGTGACACAATTCACCCTTGAGAACGGGATGGAGGCGGTGGTGATCGAAGATCATCGCAGCCCCGCCGTGGTGCATATGGTCTGGTATCGCACCGGCGCGGCGGATGAACCGCCCGGTGTTTCGGGTATCGCGCATTTTCTGGAACATCTGATGTTCAAGGGCACGGATGATCTGGAAGGCGGCGCGTTCAGCCAGATTGTCGAGGCC
Organism: Rhodophyticola sp. CCM32; assembly: GCF_004751985.1. Taxonomy (NCBI): domain Bacteria; kingdom Pseudomonadati; phylum Pseudomonadota; class Alphaproteobacteria; order Rhodobacterales; family Roseobacteraceae; genus Rhodophyticola; species Rhodophyticola sp. CCM32. The sequence goes on along the minus strand of NZ_CP038492.1, from coordinate 3,442,586 downwards.
AATGGCGGAACCGACAATGCCTTTACCAGTTGGGATTACACCGCCTATTACCAACGTGTCGCCGCCGACCGTCTGGGCCTTCTGATGCAGATGGAAGCAGACCGGATGCGCGATCTGGTCCTGACCGAGGCCGATGTGCTGACCGAGCGCAGCGTCATTCTGGAAGAACGCGCCCAGCGCACCGACAGCAGCCCCGGCGCGCTGTTCAGCGAACAGATGCGGGCCGCGCTTTATCTCAACCATCCCTACCGGATTCCGATCATCGGCTGGCGGCATGAAATGCAGATGCTGGATCGGGAGGATGCCCTGGCCTTCTACCGGCGTTTCTATGCCCCCAATAATGCGATTCTGATCGTCGCAGGCGATGTCACCCCCGAAGAGGTGCGCCGCCTGGCCGAGGACCATTACGGCCCCCTGGCCCCCACACCGGATCTGCCGGACCGGGCGCGCCCGTCAGAACCCGGCCAGATCGCGGACCGGACCGTACGGTACGAGGATCGCCGGGTCGCCAACCCCTATGTCAGCCGCAGCTATCTGGCCCCGGAGCGGGACAGCGGTGCTCAGGGCGAGGCCGCGGCCCTGTCGCTTCTGGCGCAGATACTTGGCGGCAGTGGCACAACATCGGTGTTCAGCAGGCGGTTGCAGATTGAAGAGGAACGGTCCCTGTTCACTGCAGCCTATTATCAGGGCACCAGTCTGGATGACACCAGCTTTACCCTTGTGAATATGCCGATGCCCGGTATCAGCCTGGCCGAGGCGGAGGCCGATCTGGACCGGGTCATTGCGGAGTTTCTGGATACCGGCATCGACCCCGCACAATTTGAACGGATCAAGTTCCAATACACCGCATCCGAGATTTATGCGCAGGACAATGTGCAGGGGCTGGCGCGGCAATACGGCACCGCGCTGACCAGCGGGTTGACGGTGGAAGATGTGCAGGCCTGGCCTGATGTGATCGCCGCAACAACCGTGGAAGACGTGATGGACGCCGCCGAAGCCATCCTTGGCGGCAACACCCATTGGGTCACCGGCTATCTTGATCGCCCGGCCACAGATGCCGAGGAAATCACCCAATGATCCGCGCCATTTTCACCGGGCTTGCCGCCACATTCATCGCCCTGCCGGTCTGGGCCATTGATATCGAACAGGTCACTTCGCCCGGCGGGATCACCGCCTGGCTGGTCGAGGATCATTCGATCCCTTTCGTTGCGCTGGACATTCGGTTTCAGGGCGGCACATCGCTGGATCAGCCCGGGGCCCGCGGGGCAACCTTTCTGATGAGTGGATTGCTGGAAGAAGGCGCGGGTGATCTGGATGCCCAGGGGTTTGCCGAGGCGACCGAGGCTCTGGCCGCCAGGTTCAGCTTCAACGCCTATCGCGACAGTATTGTGGTCGATGCCCAGATGCTGACCCAGAACCGGGGCGAGGCTGCGGCCCTGCTGCGTCAGGCAATTGTCACGCCCGCGTTCGATGCGGTCGCGCTGGAACGGGTGCGCGGGCAGGTTCTGTCAATCATCGAGTCTGACGCGCAAAACCCTGATGAAATCGCCGCAGCCCGGTTCAATGCCCTGACGTTTGGCAATCACCCCTATGCCACCCCGCAGGAGGGCACGAGTGAGAGTGTCGCCGCCCTGACCCGCGATGATCTGATTGCCGCCCATCACGCGGTCTTTGCCCGCGACCGGGTGTTTGTCGGCGCCGCAGGCGACATCAGCGCCGAAGAGCTTGGGCTGCTTCTGGACGACCTGTTGGGCGATCTGCCCGCCGAGGGCGCGGCCCTGCCCGGCCCCGCCCCGTATCTGCTGGACGGCGGCACCACGGTGGTGCCGTTCCCCACCCCGCAATCAGCGGTCTATTTCGGGCAACGCGGTCTGGAACGGCTGGACCCGGATTTCTTTCCGGCCTTTGTGTTGAACCAGATCATGGGGGCGGTAATTTCCGGTCCCGCCTGATGCAGGAGGTTCGGGTTGAACGTGGCCTGACCTATGGCATCAGTTCCTATCTGGCCCTGTCAGATTATCAGCCGATGATCCTGGGGCAGTTTTCCTCGTCAAATGATCTGGTGGCCGAAGCGGTTGCCGTGACCCGGGCCGAATGGGCCGATATCGCCGCCAATGGTGTGACCGAGGAAGAGCTGGAGGCCGCAAAACTGTTCATGACCGGCGCCTATCCCCTGCGGTTCGATGGCAATGACACCATCGCCTCTATCATGGCCGGGATGCAGCAGGACGGTATGACACCGGAATATATCACCACAAGAAACACTCGGGTCGAGGCGGTCACGATGGAGGATATCCGCCGGGTCGCCGCGCGCCTGTTGCAGCCCGAGCATCTGCATTTCGTGGTGGTTGGCCAGCCCGAGGGTCTGGACCCCTCAAATTAGAGCGGTTTGCGGTTTCATTGAAGCAATACGTATCGGATTGAGCTTCTGAAACGCATATAGTTTCCGCAGAGGGCCGCGCCCGCCCCGTGGGGGCGGTACGGGCGCTGCCCGGCGGTGCCGCCGGGCGGAAGGATGATGCGGGGTGGTTCAGAATTTCAGCCCGGTGCTTTAGCCACATGCGGGTTTCGCCTGGAAGGCCAGACGCCAGCCGTTCCCGAATCGCATTGGCCATGCTACCCATAGTGGTATGCCCAATGCAGACCCCAAAATAAGCGATACGCAGCAGATAATCCGGCAATTGGATGAAACCGTCATCAACCGGATTGCGGCGGGTGAGGTTGTGGAACGCCCCGCCTCAGCCGTGAAGGAACTGGTGGAAAACGCGATTGATGCAGGCGCGCGCCGGATCGGCATTGATATAGGCTTTGGCGGCAAGGGCCTGATCCGGGTCAGCGATGATGGCTGCGGCATGGGGCCGGAGGATCTGCCGCTGGCGCTTGCCCGCCATGCAACCTCGAAAATCGACGGCTCGGACCTTCTGAACATTCAATCCTTCGGCTTCCGGGGAGAGGCATTGCCCTCCCTTGGCGCGGTCGGGCGGCTGACAATCACCAGCCGGGTGGCAGGCGGCGAGGCGCATCAGATCAGCGTCAGCGGCGGGCAGCACAGCCCGGTGAAACCCGCAGCACTTGGCGCGGGCACGGTGGTCGAATTGCGCGATCTGTTCTTTGCCACGCCCGCGCGGCTGAAATTCCTGCGCACAGACCGGGCCGAGATGCAGGCGATTTCAGATGTGGTGAAACGTCTGGCGATGGCGGAACCGGGCATCGGCTTTACCCTGCGCGATGTCAGCGACACCCCCCGCGTGACTTTCCGGGCCGATGCGGAACAGGGAGATCTGTTCGACGCGCTCTGCGCCCGGCTGAGTGTGGTGATGGGCCGCGAATTTACCGAAAACGCGCTGCCGATTGATGCGGAACGCGACGGTTTGCGGCTGATTGGCTATGCGGGCCTGCCCACCTATTCGCGGGGCTCTGCCGTGGCGCAATATCTGTTCGTCAATGGCCGCCCGGTGCGGGACAAACTGCTGATCGGGGCCTTGCGCGGGGCCTATGCGGATTTCCTCAGCCGTGACCGGCACCCGGCCGTGGCCCTGTTCATCGACTGCCCGCCGGAACGGGTGGATGTGAATGTGCACCCGGCCAAGGCGGAGGTGCGGTTCCGCGAACCGGGCGTGGCGCGTGGCCTGATCGTGACCGGGCTGCGCCATGCGCTGGCAGAGGCGGGGCACCGCGCCTCGACCACGGTGGCGGATGCGACGCTGGGGGCCTTCCGGGCCCCACAGCCGAAGGATGCACGTATCTACCAGATGGATCACCGGCCTTCGCAGACGGTTCTGCGGGCGGCGCAGAGCTGGCAGGCCCCGGGCGGCGGGGATGCGGCACCGGGTCTGGGGGAGGCGCCCACGCCCTTCGCCCCGGCCAGCGCCCGGGTGGAGGAGGTGGCGGAAGACAGCCCCGCAGTAGAGGCCCTGCCCCTTGGTGCGGCGCGCGCGCAGGTGCATGAGAACTACATTCTTGCCCAGACCGAGGATGGTCTGGTGATTGTGGATCAGCACGCCGCCCATGAACGGCTGGTCTATGAAAGGCTGAAACGCCAGATGGCCGAAAACGGCGTCGCGGCACAGGCGCTTCTGATCCCCGAGATCGTGACATTCGGAACCGATGCCGACCGGTTGCTGGGCATGGCGCCGGAACTGGCGCGGTTCGGTCTGGGGATCGAAGCCTTTGGGCCCGGCACGCTGGCCGTGCGCGAGACACCGGCGATTCTGGGGCCGGTCAATGCCGAGGCGATGCTGCGCGATATTCTGGACGAGTTGGACGAGCTGGGGGACAGTCAGACCCTGCAGGCGCGGATTGACGCGATCCTCAGCCGGGTGGCCTGCCATGGGTCGATCAGGTCCGGGCGGCGGATGCAGGCCGATGAGATGAACGCCCTGCTTCGCGAGATGGAGGCAACACCGCATTCGGGGCAATGCAACCACGGGCGGCCAACCTATGTGGAACTGAAACTCAGCGATATCGAACGGCTGTTTGGGCGCACATGATCCAGCTTGGCGACATGACATTTGACCTGAGTGACCCGCTGACCCTGGGTGCGGGCATCCTGATCGGGCTGCTGCTTCTGGTGCTGATCCTGCTGATTGTCGTGGTCCGCCGGGCCGGGCGGCAGGGCCAGTCATTTGCCCATATGGCGGGTCAGGTCAGCCGTCTGGCGCAGGATGTGCAGGTTCTGGGACAGGGGCAGGGGCAACTGGCGGGCAATATCCAGACGGTCAGCGATGCGCAGGCGACGGCACAGGTCAGGGTGATCCAGACCATGGAAACACGGTTGGCCGAGGTGCAGGCGCAGGTCTCTGACCGGCTGGCCGAGAACGCTTTGAAATCGGCGCGATCCCTGTCCGATTTGCAGGACCGGATGAAGGAAACCCTGACCGGCTCGTCCGAGAAGACGACACAAAGCCTGACCCGGTTGCAGGAACGTCTTGCCACCATCGACCGCGCCCAGACCAATATCGAAAAACTGTCCGGCGATGTGCTGTCGCTGCAGGATATCCTGTCGAACAAGCAGCGGCGCGGCATGTTCGGAGAGATCCAGCTGACCGATATCGTGTCAAACGCCCTGCCTGCGGAAAGCTATTCATTGCAGGCGACCCTGTCGAACGGCAAACGCGCCGATTGTCTGATCCATCTGCCGAACCCGCCCGGCCCGATTGTGATCGACGCGAAATTCCCGTTCGAGGCCTATGAGGCCTATGCCGCCGCCCGCACCAAGGAGGAGCAGGCCGTGGCCCTGCGTGCGCTTGGAAACGCGGTGCGGGTGCATATCAAGGATATATCGACCAAATACCTGATCGAAGGCGAAACAGCCGATGGGGCGCTGATGTTTCTGCCGTCCGAGGCGGTCTATGCCGAGCTGCATTCCCGCCTGCCCGAGATTGTGCGCGAAGGGTTCAATGCCCGGGTCTGGATCGTGTCGCCGACCACCTGCATGGCCACGCTGAACACGATGCGCGCGATCCTGAAAGACGCGCGGATGCGGGAACAGGCGGGCGCGATCCGCAAGGAACTGGCGATGCTGGGGGGGGATGTGACCCGGCTGGTGCAGCGGGTCGGCAATCTTGACCGCCATTTCGGACAGGCCGCGAAAGACCTTGAAGAGATCAAGATTTCGGCGGACAAGGCAGGCAAACGGGCGCACCGGCTGGATCATTTCGATTTCGAGGAACTGGCGCCGGAGGCCGCACCCGATGCCGCAGCTACGCTTGGCCCGCCGGGCTGAGAGGCAAATGGAACCACCAAAGCGCTGATCTGTGTCATCCACCGGACCCAAGCTTGCGGAGTGCCGAGAGGCCCCTTATCTGAATGCGGCATGATGGATCAGAGGCAGAAATGTTGACGCATATGTCATGATATTTGGTAATTTGGCACTATGCTGTGCTGATATCTGCCCCGGGCCGTTTTTGGCTTGCACAGATGGAACAGCACAGACAGGACAGATATGTTAACCCCATCAGATAAACACTCAGGGCCCTTCAGGACATGGACAGTTCCAAAAGCTGGCTGATCCCGCGGATGTGGCGGCGCTGGCGCGCGGGCTATATGGGCAGGCTTGTGGGCGAAAGCTTTCGCGCGCAGGGCCATCTATATGCCATCGTGATCGTGGCCATGATCATTATCGCGGCCACGACCGGCGGCATCGCCTATATGATGGAAGGCATCATCGATTCGATGACCGAGCCTGACAACCGGTCGCGCGTGTTCCTTGTGGCCATAGGTGTCATCGCAATTTTCAGCATCAAGGGCATTGCGACCTATACGCAGACCGTTTTCCTGGCCCGCGCGGGCAACCGGATCGTGGCCACACAACAGGACAGGGTGTATCGCAAGCTTCTGAAGCGCGGTGTTGCCTTTTTCCGCGATACGGAATCATCGGATATTCTGATGCGCGTCACCCATGGCGCACAATCCGCGCGGCAGTTGATCGACGTGCTTGTCACCGGGTTTGTGCGTGACCTCTTGACCCTGGTCGCCCTTGTCGCCGTGATGGTCTATCAGCAACCCATCCTGTCGATGGCAACGCTGTTTGTGGGCCCTCTGGCTATTCTTGGTGTGCGCCTTCTGATCCGCCGGGTGCGCAAGATCATGGAGGCGGAGCTTGCCTCGCTGACCGAGATCATCAAGGTGTTGCAGGAAACCTCGGACGGGATCGAGGTGATCAAGGTTTTCGGTCTGGAAGACCGCATGGCAGGCCGCATGGATTCTGCCATCAAGCAAGTTGAAAAACGCGCAAACGCCATTGCCCGATTGCAATCCATCACCAGCCCCCTGATGGAAGTCCTGGCTGGCTGTGCAATTGCAGGTGTGATCGTGGTCAGTTCCCTCAATCTGGGCGGGGGGGAACCTGCAACCGCCGGGCAGCTTATGTCTTTCGTCACCGCCCTTCTGATGGCCTATGAACCGGCCAAGCGCCTGTCGCGGATGCGGGTTGTAATCGAAACGCTGATGGTCGGCGTGAGAATGATGTTCGAATTGCTTGATCAGGAAGAGTTTATCCTGGAGAGCCCGGACGCGATCGAACTGGCGCCTGACAGGGGGCGGGTCGAGCTGCGGGATGTGAAATTCGGATACCGGGATGGTATTTCGGTCATCAAAGGGATGAACCTGACATTCGAGGAAGGCAAGACAACCGCGCTTGTGGGGCAATCAGGCGGTGGGAAATCAACCATCTTTGGCCTGATCATGCGCTTTTTCGACCCCAGTCAGGGCCAGGTGCTTATCAACGGGCAGGATCTGCGGGATGTGACCTTTGCCTCGCTGCGGCAGAAAATTTCCTATGTCGGGCAAAACACCTTCCTTTTTGCGACAAGCGTGATGGAAAACCTGCGCTGTTCGATGCCCGATGCAGGTGATGAAGACGTGATCGCCGCCGCCAAAGCCGCAAACGCCCATGACTTCATCACTGCCCTGCCCGAAGGGTATGACACACCCGTCGGCGAGAACGGAACATTCCTGTCAGGCGGGCAGAAGCAACGGATTGCGATTGCCCGGGCGATCCTGCGGCAATCGGAAATACTGCTGCTGGATGAGGCCACCAGCGCGCTGGACACGGAATCGGAATCTCTGGTCAAAAACGCGATCAAAAAGCTGACCGAGGGGCGAACAACCATCATCATCGCCCATCGCCTGTCGACAATACTTGAGGCTGACAAGATCTGCGTCGTGCATGATGGCGAAGAGGTTGAACAGGGATCGGCCGATGAATTGCTGGCGCTCAACGGGGCCTTCCGGCGTCTGTTCGAACATCAGTTTCAGGATGACCGGAAACCTGAGCTGGCCAGCGGTGAAACCTTTTGAGATCAGGCCCAAACCTCCGGGTCAGCACCTTCAAAGCATATCGGGGAAATCTGAAACACGACAGGTCACAGCCCTGCACTACAGCAGCCCGATGTGGATTGAGATATATGGCATTCAGACAAGAAAGTTACCATATCGCCTTGAGATTGCGCAGAAGTGATTCAGTTTACTGAAGAAACGCTCTACTGTCTGATCTGTATTATAACCGGAGATCCCGATGCGTATTATCGCCCTGCTTTTCCTGACCCTGACGGGCGCGGGCCTGGTGTTGCCGCTATCCGCCACGGCCCAGGCCCAAACCGGTCTGGCCGGCCCGTATCTGGCCGCGCGCCAGGCGGTGATTGACGGGGATCATCGCGAGGCGGCGATCTATTTCGAACAGGCGCTGCAGCGTGACCCGGACAATCGCGGGCTGATCGGCAATGCGCTTCTGGCCCGGGCCGCCCTTGGTCAATGGGACCGGGCCATGCAGATTGCCGCCCGCCTGCCGGACACCGACCCGAACCGCGAACTGGCCTTCATGGTTGAACAGGTGGGGCGTATTCAGGTGGGCGATCTGGCAGGCGCGCTGGCCACGATTGAGGCCGGCGAGGGCGCCGGCCCCCTGGTCGATGGGCTGACAGCCGCCTGGCTGCATCTGGGTGAGGGCGATATGAGCCGCGCGGTAACCGGGTTTGAAGACCTGACCGATAGCGGCCCGCTGGCCGGGATTGCCCAGTTTCACCTGGCGCTTGCCCGCGCCGCCGTGGGCGATTTCGAAGGCGCCGATGCGATCCTGTCGGGCGCAACATATGGCCCGCTTCAGGCCACGTCCCATGGCATCCAGACCCATGCGCAGGTGCTGGTCCAACTGGACCGGCAGGACGATGCGCTGGACCTTCTGACCGCCGCCACCGCCGCCGCCCCGGACCCGACGCTGTTATCGCTTCGCGACAGCATCACCGAAAACCCGACCCGGCCTTATGATTTTGTCGTCAATGCCCGGCAGGGCGTGGCCGAGGTGTTCTATTCCCTGGCTCAGGGGCTGGGCAATGACAGCGGCCCGACCCTGCCGCTGGTCTATGCCCGCGCGGCCTATGAAATTGACCCGGGCCATTATGATGCCCTGTTGCTGGCCGCCGAATTGCTGATGGATGACGGGCAGCTTCATCTGGCCGCAGAGACCTATGCCGAGATCCCCGATAGCGCAGCGGCCTTTGTCACCGCCCGTCTTGGACAGTCCGAAGCCCTGTTTGAAATGGATCAGCAGGATGAGGCTGCCACGGTTCTGCAGAACCTGGCAGAAACCTATCCGCAATTCGCCTCGGTTCACGCGGCTCTGGGCGATATGATGCGCCGGATGGAACGGTTCGGCCCGGCGGTGGTGGCCTATTCAGACGCGCTGGCGCTGGTCGACACGGATCAGCCGCGATACTGGTTTCTGCATTACGCCCGTGGCATCAGTCTGGAACGGGAAGGCCGCTGGACCGAGGCCGAGGCCGATTTCCGTCACGCCCTTGTCCTCAACCCGGATCAGCCGCAGGTTCTGAATTATCTCGGCTATTCGCTGGTCGAACAGCGGCGCGATCTGGATGAGGCGCTGGCGATGATCGAACGCGCCGTCGCCACTGAGCCGCGATCAGGCTATATCGTCGACAGTCTGGGCTGGGTATTCTACCGGCTGGGCAGATTTGAAGAGGCGGTCGCACCAATGGAACGGGCGGTGGAACTGCTGCCCAATGATCCGATCCTCAATGACCATCTGGGCGATGTCTATTACATGGTCGGCCGGACCCGCGAGGCCGAGTTTCAATGGCAGCGCGCCCTGTCATTTGAACCGACCGAGGAAGACGCCACCCGCATCCGTCTGAAACTGGACATCGGGTTGACGCAGGTTCTGGAACAAGAGGTTGCCGAAGGCGAAACCCAATGACCACGGGTGGGGCCAGTGTCTTTGCACCGGCCAAGATCAACCTTGCCCTGCATGTGACCGGACGACAGGAAAATGGCTATCATCTGCTGGATTCTCTGGTTGTCTTCGCAGATGTGGGGGACCGGCTGCATTTCTCTCCCGCTGATACGCTGGCGCTGCAGGTGATGGGCCCGCGCGCTGCCGGGGTGCCCAACGGGCCGGATAATCTGGTTCTGAAAGCCGCCGCCCTGTTCGGGCCCGGTCACGGAGCGGAAATTGTTCTGGAAAAACAACTGCCCAACGCAGCAGGGATCGGCGGTGGATCAGCAGATGCCGCCGCTGCCCTGACAGGGCTGGCCGCATTCTGGGATCAGCCTCTGCCCGGACCCGCAGACATCCTGACGCTTGGGGCCGATCTGCCCGCCTGTCTGGCGGCCTGCCCCACCCGGATGCAGGGCATTGGCGATGTGCTGGATAAGGTGCCGCCCCTGCCAAAGATGACATGTGTACTGGTCACCCCTGACGTGGCACTTTCCACCGGCACGGTCTTTCAGGGGCTGGAAACCACCGAAGGCGCGGGCCTGTCCGACCCGGAATGGAGCGATTTTGCCGGTTTCATCGGATGGCTCTGCCGTCAACGCAATGATCTGGCCGCCCCTGCACGGGCGCTCACCCCCAAAATCGACACCGCATTGGACGCGCTGAATGCCCGCCCCGGCTGCGCATTGGCGCGGATGAGCGGATCAGGCGCCACCTGTTTCGGCCTCTTCGCCGAGAAAACAGCCGCGCAGGAGGCCGCCGCCAAAATCGGCGCGGCACAGCCGAACTGGTGGGTGACAGCCGCGCAGGTTTTGTAGAGCGGTCAGGCTGCGCTGAGCCTGCTTGTCATGGCTTTGCCCGTCATCCCCGCGCAGATGAAACCGGGCCGTGACCCAGGGAGACGATGCGCACAAGGGACACGACCCAGTGAGCGATTCTGGAAGGAGACAGCCAGCCGAAGGCTGATTTCACGGCGCGGGCGCGTTCCTGATGGGCGATTGTATAGGCATTGCGCGCCTCAAGGGTCATGGCAACTTCGATCATCTCTCAAATTCCTTTAGAGTTTGGCTCCGGTTTGAGATGAATATGGGCCTTTCATAAAAGACAGACAAACGAGACTTTCTCATGGTTCAGATAAGGTATACTTAACTGATATGTCTGACCGTCTTCCCCCGCTGACCGCGCTTCGGGCCTTTGATGCCGCCGCCCGCCATATGAGCTTTGCGCTGGCCGCAGCAGAGTTGAACGTCACCCCTGCCGCCCTCAGCTTTCAGATCAAATCGCTTGAGACCTCTCTGGGTGCGCCGCTGTTTCGCCGTTTGAACCGTGCGGTGGAACTGACCGAAGCGGGCCGTATGCTTGCCCCCGGCGCGCAGGATGGGTTTGCGGCCCTGCATGCCGCCTGGCGCGCCACCCGGCGCAGCATCGACAGCACCACGCTGACCGTCACCGCCGGCCCCGGCTTCACCGCCAAATGGCTGGCCCCGCGCATGTTTGATTTTGCCCAGAGACATCCCGCAATCGAGCTGCGGTTTTCCGCCACGCTGCGCCTGATGGATTTTACCCGTGACGATGTGGATGTCGCCATTCGGTTCGGGATGCCGCGGGAAGAACCGGGGCTTTATTCCCAATCCATCATCGACGAATGGCTGACCCCGATGATGGCACCCGCCCTGGCCGCGAGCTTTCCCGAACCCGCCGATCTGGCAAATGCGCCGTTGCTGCATCAGGAAGATATCGGCTTTCTGACCCCGCCGATCGACTGGCCCGCCTGGTTTCGTGCCGCCGGTCTGCCACCGCCACCCAAAACCGGCGCCCGGTTCAGCCAGGCCGATCATGCGGTGGATGCGGCGCAAGCCGGTGGCGGTGTGGTTCTGGGGCGGATTTCGCTGGCGGAACAGGCGTTACGGTCAGGGCAGTTGGTGGCGCCCTATAAGATTGCGCTGACAACCCAGGCGCATTACCGCTTTGTCTGCCCCGAGATCACAAAAGACAAACCCCAGATCCGCGCGTTTCTGGCGTGGCTGGAAGGGGAAGCGGAACAGCTTCACCCCTATCGTGAGGGCCGGGTGTGTATCCCGGCCTCTGAGGTCACTGGTTAAACATAGAAGCAGGTTGCTGCCCCGCCCCCCTATATCAGCCGTCGAGACGGCTGATTTCTTCTTTCAGGCGCAATTTCTGTTTTTTGAGGTCTCGAATAGCAAGTTCGTCCATGCCGGGACTGCGTTCCGCCGCCTCTACCCGTTCCGAGAGGCTTTCATGCTTTTTCCGCAGTTCCTGAAGATGGGCGCCTAGCGACATCCGTCGTCCTCCTCTCAATATGATAATGATATGACGATGGAACCACAGGTTCCGAGTCTTGTCACGCGGCCCGTGCAGAAGGATGCATTAATTTGTCGGCATTTCGCCGGTGCCGGGCCAGTCGAGCGCTGCGCCGTCGCGCAGAATCGCCCGGGCCGGTGCGGTGTAATCCTCCCCGTCGCTCTGATGGTCTGACCCGTCATGCATGATAAAAGGGGCCATCAGGGTAAACGGCGCGCGCCCGGATTTCCGGGCTTTGATCAGCACCCGGCCCGCTGCACGACCCGTGCGGGAGGCCAGAGGCAACAGCGAAATCGCGCCGAAACCGGCAGCAGAAAGCGCCGCCATCAGATCGGGCAGCCGCTCTGCGGCCTGAATAACTGTCAGCCAGCCTTTCGGAGCCAGGCGCCGCCCGGCAATTTCAACCCAATCGGTCAGCGCTGTGTCTTCGCGCAGCGCCGCCTCGCGGCCTGCATCGCCCGCTTTCGTACCACCACCGGCCGGATAATAGGGTGGGTTTGCGATGACATGATCAAAACTGCGCTGTCGCAGATCAGCTGGCAGGGTGATCAGGTCAGCCTCTGCCACATTCAGGCCGTTCCGGCGCGCCAGATCGGCATAACCCGCCTGCCTCTCGACCCCGGTGATCGCCAGATCGGGCACCCGCGCAGCCAGGCACAGGCTGGCCACGCCAGCGCCGCATCCCAGTTCCAGCACCGTGTCGCCGGGCCGGGCAGTGCAGGCTGCGGCCAGAAACACCGGATCGGTGCCCGCGCGATAGCCTTTGCGCGGCTGCCAGGCCCTCACCCGCCCGCCAAGAAAGGCATCTTGGGTCAGATCATCTTCGGCCCACATCACTCGGTCACGTGCAGGTCATTGTCACGCAGCACCGCACGCGCTTCAAAAGCCTGATCGCGGCGCACCATCAGGCGGCGCGGCAAAACCCCGATCGAGCCTTCCAGCACGCTCATATGGACGTCCATCTCGAACACCTCTATATCCTCGCCTGACAGAAGCGCCGAAGCAAAGGCGATAATTGTCGGGTCGGTGCTGCGCAGAATTTCTTGCATATCCGGCATTTAGGCATGCGGGCCCCGCTTGTCGAGAGAAGGGATGTTCGACCTATGAGCCTGGATGAGGCCGCCACCAAACCCCATGACCGGCTGCGCGCCTATCTGACCGATGATCTGGACGCGGTGAACGGGTTGATCCGGGCGCGGATGGTCTCTGATCATGCGCCGCGTATCCCCGAGGTCACCGCCCATCTGGTCGAGGCGGGCGGCAAACGTATCCGCCCGATGATGACCCTCGCCGCTGCGCGGCTTTGTGGCTATGACGGCGATGCGCATCAGAAACTGGCGGCGACGGTGGAATTCATCCATACCGCCACATTGCTGCATGATGATGTGGTCGATGAAAGCGGTCAGCGGCGCGGGCGGCCCACGGCAAACCTGTTATGGGACAATAAATCAAGCGTGCTGGTCGGTGATTACCTGTTCGCCCGGGCGTTTCAACTGATGGTCGAAACCGGGTCACTGACAGTTCTTGATATTCTGTCCAACGCGGCAGCCACCATCGCCGAGGGGGAGGTGTTGCAACTGTCCGTCGCGCAGAACATCACCACCGGTGAAGCGGTTTATTGCCAGGTGATCCGCGGCAAGACGGCGGCGCTGTTCGAGGCCGCAACCGAGGTGGGCGGGGTGATTTCCGGCGCGCCCGAGGCGCAGGTGAAGACGCTGGCCGCCTATGGCGACGCGCTTGGGATGAGTTTCCAGATTGTCGATGACCTGTTGGACTGGGGCGGGGCCTCAGGGGTGATGGGCAAGAATCTGGGCGATGATTTCCGCGAGCGGAAACTGACCCTGCCGGTGATCCGCGCCATTGCCAGAGCGGATGATGAGGAACGTGCCTTCTGGGAACGCACCATCGGCAAGGGCCAGCAGGACGAGGGCGACCTGACCCATGCGATGGATCTTCTGCGCCGCCATGGCACGCTGGAAGACACGCGTGATGAGGCCCTGCGCTATGCCGGTCTTGCCAAAGACGCGATGGCCCGGATGCCCGATCACCCCCTGCGCGATATGCTGGCCGATCTTGCCGATTACGTGGTGGCACGGGTGAGCTAAAGCAGAAATCGTTTAATCTGAATCGCTCCGCATCATCACCTTTCCGCCCGGCGGCACCGCCGGGCAGCGTCTGAGCCGCCCCCACGGGGCGGGCGCTTCGCTTCCTGCCCCTCGGTTCGGGCTCTACCCTCTGCGCAATGCATATATGGTTCTGAATTTCAGGTCGAAACCATAAGGCTTTTGCGGTTTCGGGGAAGCCAGCCTTACAGATAAAAAGGACCAACCCGGACGGGCCAGCCCTCTTTCAATATCGGGGTGCTGGTATCACACAAAGAACTGCGCACCATTGGCCGAGATGGTGGAGCCGTTGATGAAACCCGCATCGTCAGAGGCAAGGAAGGCCACGCAGCGGGCGATCTCTTCGGGTTCTCCCAACCGGCCTGCGGGGATTTGGGCGATGATCGACTCGCGCACCTTTTCAGGCACCGCCATGACCATCTCCGTGCCGATATAGCCGGGGCAGACCGCATTGGCGGTGATGCCCGCGCGGGCACCTTCCTGGGCCAGGGATTTCACGACACCCAGATCGCCGGCCTTGGTCGCGGCATAGTTCACCTGCGCGAACTGACCTTTCTGACCGTTGATCGAGGAGATCACGATGACCCGGCCGAACTTCCGCTCCCGCATGCCGGGCCAGACCGGGTGGACCGTGTTGAACACACCGGTCAGGTTGGTGCCGATCACCTGGTTCCATTGCTCCGGCGTCATTTTGTGGAACGGCGCATCGCGGGTGATGCCCGCATTCGCCACAACCACCTCGATCGGGCCAAGATCAGCCTCGACCCGGGCGATACCGGCGGCCGATGCGTCGTAATCGGCAACATTCCATTTATAGGTCTTGATGCCGGTTTCCGCAGTAAAGGCGGCAGCGGCCTCATCATTGCCCGCATAGGTCGCGGCGACATTATACCCATCGGCTTTCAACTTCTTGGAAATCGCCTCCCCGATGCCACGGCTGCCGCCGGTAACCAATGCTACACGTCCCATCGTTTTCTCCTCCAATAGATGGCTCCCCTGGTCATATCGTTACACCCAAAAACGTCCTGACGAAAGAATGTTTCGTCACCTCTGTCGCGGATGTTTGCCATAGCCCGGGTTTCCGGCTGGACAAAACGGCGGGTCAGCGCCTTTTTGTCCTCCTCATACGGGCCCGGGATGCTGTCGGGTTACGGGCGCTCAAGGCACATGGCGACGCCCATGCCGCCACCGATGCACAGCGTGGCGAGGCCTTTCTTGGCGTCACGGCGCTTCATCTCGAACAGAAGCGTGTTGAGAACGCGCGCGCCCGAAGCGCCGATCGGGTGGCCGATGGCAATCGCGCCGCCATTCACATTCACAATCGCCGGGTCCCAGCCCATGTCCTTGTTGACGGCACAGGCCTGCGCCGCGAAGGCTTCATTGGCTTCGACCAGGTCCAGATCCTCAACCTTCCACCCGGCCTTGTCCAGCGCCTTGCGGCTGGCATAGATCGGGCCGACCCCCATGATCGAGGGGTCAAGACCCGCAGTGGCATAGCTTGCAATACGGGCCAGCGGTTCAATTCCGCGGTTTTCCGCCTCATCGGCGGACATCAGCAGGGCACCGGCAGCGCCGTCATTCAGGCCCGAGGCATTGGCGGCGGTCACGCTGCCATCCTTGGCGAAGGCGGGGCGCAGTTTCTGCATCGCCTCCATCGTCGCGCCATGGCGGATATATTCATCCTTATCGACAACGATATCCCCTTTGCGGGTGGAGATGGTGTAGCCGACAATCTCATCCTCGAACTTGCCGGCCTTCTGCGCGACTTCCGCCTTGTTCTGGCTGGCCACGGCAAACTCATCCTGCTGGTCGCGGCTGATCTGCCATTTCTCGGCAACGTTTTCGGCGGTCTGGCCCATGTGGTAGCCGTTGAACGCATCCCACAGCCCGTCGCGGATCATCGTGTCGATATATTTCATATCACCCATTTTCTGACCCTGACGCAACGCCGCCGCATGGGGGGACATCGACATGTTTTCCTGCCCGCCTGCGGCAACAATCGCGGCATCCCCAAGCATGATATGCTGGGCACCAAGGGCAACCGCGCGCAGGCCCGAGCCGCAGACCTGATTGATGCCCCAGGCGGCGCTTTCCTGCGGCAGGCCCGCATTCACATGGGCCTGACGGGCGGGGTTCTGACCCTGCGCCGCCGTCAGGACCTGACCCAGAATCGTCTCGGACACATCGGCCTTGTCGACACCTGCACGGGCCACCAGTTCCTCCAGCACCGCGCGGCCCAGATCATGGGCGGGGGTGTTGGCGAAAGAGCCAAGGAAGCTGCCGACAGGGGTACGGGCAGCGGAGGCAATGACGACATTGGTCATGAGGAACATCCTTTTCAGATTGATCTGTCGCAGAGGCAGGCAGTTTCAGGATGGTGATAGGCGGTTGGTGCCGCGCCGACAACTGACACGGTGTCTCAGCCGGGGCCTGCATGAACACAAGGAGGAGAGCCTGATCTGGTAAAGCCGTCGCCGGTCAACCGGATTGCATGGATCTTTCACCAGCCGCCTTCCAGGGCGGTGTCAGGCTGGGGGCGGCGAAATAATACCCTTGCAGGCAATCAAGCCCCGCATGGGTCAGCCATTGCGCATCCTGTGCGGTTTCAACCGCCTCGGCCACGGCCAGCATGTCGAAATGACGCGCGATGGACAGCAACGCCTCGGTCAGCACCTGATTGTCAGGATCATCATGCACATTGCGGGCAAACTGACCGTCGATCTTGAGGATATCGAAGCAGAAATCCTTGAGATGGCGGAACGAGGTCTGACCGGCGCCGAAATCATCCAGCGCAAAGGTGATGCCCTTGTCCTGCATCTCCTCCATGAAGATCGCGACGATCTCGGGCACCTGCATGGCAGAGGTTTCGGTGATCTCAAGGATCAGCCGTTCGCTGATTTCCGGATGCAGATGGGTGCATTTTCTGATCATGTTCATCCAGGCAGGCACGCCGATAGACCGCGCGGACATGTTGATTGCCAGCCGTAAAGACGGGTGCGCCTTCAACGCATTCAGCCCGATTGACAGCGCTGCGCAATCAATCTGACGGCCCAGTTCGTGATCTTCGACAGCGCCCATGAAATCCGCCGCAGGGATCACCCGGCCGGTATCGTCAAACAGGCGCATCAACCCTTCGTAATAGGCAACGGGGTTGCCGCGCCCGCAGGAAATGACCGGTTGATAGGCCAGTGCCACATTGCCCGCCGCCAGTGCATGTCTGACCATGGCGATGGTGCCCCGGTCCCGTTCGACAATGGCCATGTCCAGCGGGCTGCTTGCGGCCTCAGTGTCGTGAAATTTCTGCTGTTGCCGCGGCATGGGCCCCTCCAGTGGTGGTGCTTGCAGTGTTGCGGTGCAAAGCTTTAAGAAGGGATGAATATTCCTATTTTGTTCCAATTTGTCGCAAAGGGAGAAATCGGCATGTCAGAGCGCTGCGGCTGGTGCGGGGAAGACCCGGTTTATGTCGCCTATCACGACGACGAATGGGGCGTCCCGGAATATGACAGCCGGGCGCTTTGGGAAAAGCTGATCCTGGATGGGTTTCAGGCCGGGTTGAGCTGGATCACCATTCTGAAGAAGCGCGACGCGTTCCGGGCCGCGTTTGAAGGGTTCGACCCCCATGTGATCGCAGACTGGGGACCGGCCGAGGTGGACCGCCTTCTGGGCAATCCCGGGATCGTGCGGCACAGGGGCAAGATCGAAGCGACCATCGGCAATGCGCGCGCCTGGCAGAGGATCGAGCAGGAACAGGGGTTTGATCAATTCCTGTGGGGCTATGTGGGCGGCAGGCCGATACAGAATTCCTGGAAAACACTGGCGGATGTGCCTGGCTATACCCCGCTGAGTACACAGGTATCGAAAGATCTGAAAAAGGCCGGTTTCCGGTTTTGCGGGCCGACCATTGTCTATGCGGCGATGCAGGCGATGGGGCTGGTCAATGACCATCTGGTGGGCTGCCCCGCCCATGCGCGCGTGGCCACCCTGGCACGATAGAGGATTTCCCGGGAAATCCTTGTGGAAAACTGAAGTTTTCCGGTTCAGAGCACCGGATTTCTCGAGAAATCCAAAAGGAAAACGGGCGTTTTCCCGGCCTCAAGCTGTGCCCTTTCAGTTTGCGCCGGAGATCAGCGCGCGCAGCAGGGCAAACGCGGCCTCATCTGCCCAATCCGCATCGCCCTGCAACCGGGCGATTTCCTGACCCCCGGGGTTCAGGATCACCGTGACCGGCAGGCCGAAAACCCCCATTTCACGGGCAATCTCCTGCCCCGGATCGCGGTATAGCGGCAGGGCGTCAATCCCTTCCTCCTCGAAAAACCGGCGCAGCGCAGGCAGCGGATTGCGGCCCGTGGCCAGTGTCACGACCTGAAAATTCTCACCCCCCAATTCCTGCTGAAGCGTGTTGAGATAGGGCATTTCATGCCGGCAGGGCGCGCACCATGTCGCCCAGAAATTCAACAGGATATAGCGCCCCTGAAGGTCTGACAGCCGCTGTTCCACATCGTCCATATCGACAAAGGGCGTGTCGGAAACCGGCCGGGGGGCGGAATGAAAGACCAGCCCGCGCATATCGCCCACCCGAAGATCGTCGAGGTCTTGGGCGTTTGCACCAGGGGCCAAGGCCATGTAGAGCACGGTCCATATTGCGGCACGGATCATTCTTTGGTCCTTCCTAAAGGTCTCTGACATGACGAACACAAAATCGAACGCAATGTGGGGCGGGCGCTTTGCCGCCGGGCCGGACGCGATCATGGAGGCGATCAATGCCTCGATCGGGTTCGACAGGCGAATGGCAAGGCAGGATATCGCTGGCTCCCGCGCCCATGCGGCAATGTTGGCCCAACAAGGTATCGTCAACGTTACGGATATTGAGGCGATCCGGGAAGGGCTGCTCACGGTCTTGTCAGAGATTGAAACAGGCGAATTCGCGTTTTCCACCGCGCTGGAAGACATTCACATGAATGTCGAGGCCCGGCTGCGCGACATCATCGGCGATGCGGCCGGTCGGCTGCACACCGCACGCTCGCGCAACGATCAGGTGGCAACGGATTTCAAACTCTGGGTGCGCGACCAGATGGATGCAGCCATGACCGGGTTGCAGGCGCTGATGCAGGCGCTGTTGGGTCAGGCCGAGGCCGGGGCCGATTGGGTGATGCCCGGCTTCACCCATTTGCAGACGGCCCAACCGGTGACCTGGGGCCATCACATGCTGGCCTATGTGGAGATGTTCGGCCGCGATCTGTCGCGCTTTCAGGATGCAAGGGCGCGGATGAATGAAAGCCCCCTTGGCGCCGCCGCCCTGGCGGGCACATCCTTTCCGATTGACCGGGATATGACGGCAAAAGCGCTGGGGTTCGACCGGCCTGCGGCGAATTCCCTTGATGCGGTCAGCGACCGGGATTTCGCGCTGGAATTCCTGAGTTCCGCGACCATCTGCGCCATGCATCTGTCGCGCTTTGCCGAAGAGCTGGTGATCTGGTCCTCGGCCCAGTTCCGCTTTGTGACAATTAGCGACCGGTTCTCAACCGGGTCCTCGATCATGCCGCAGAAGAAGAACCCGGATGCGGCTGAGCTGATACGGGCCAAGATCGGCCGCATTCTGGGGGCGAATATCGCGCTGCTGACGGTGATGAAGGGCCTGCCGCTGACCTATTCCAAGGACATGCAGGAAGACAAGGAACAGGTGTTCGATGCCGCCGATACCCTGATGCTGGCGCTGGCCGCGATGACCGGGATGGTGGGCGACATGACCGCCAATCGCGACAGTCTTGAGGCGGCGGCCTCCTCCGGTTTCTCCACCGCGACCGATCTGGCCGATTGGCTGGTGCGGACACTCGACATGCCGTTTCGTGACGCCCATCATGTGACCGGCGCATTGGTGAAGCTGGCCGAAGACGCGGGCTGTGACCTGCCGGATCTGACGCTTGCGCAGATGCACACCGTTGAGAGCCGGATCACCAAGGCTGTGTACGAGGTTCTGGGTGTCCATAATTCGGTCGCCTCGCGCATATCCTATGGCGGCACCGCGCCGGTACAGGTTCGCGCGCAGATCGCGCGCTGGAAAGAGAGACTGACATGATCCGTTTTCTGATGCCCCTGGCACTTCTGACATTCCTCGCCGCCTGTGGCGTGGACGGCAGCCCGATCCCGCCTGCGCCACTGGATGAGACCGAAGAAACCAGCAACGTCTGAATACAGATGTAAAACCCGTTGAACACATCGCGCACAGGCCCTAACCTCTGTGTTTCGAACCCGTTCTTCCCCGTATAGATGTGACCCGAGAGATGGAAAAAATCCCGATGACGCCCGATGGCTATAAAGCCCTCGACGCGGAGCTGAAAAATCTGAGATCCGTGGAACGCCCTGCAATCATCAAGGCGATTGCCGAGGCGCGTGAACATGGCGATTTGTCAGAGAATGCAGAATATCATTCCGCCCGCGAAAAACAGTCTTTCATCGAAGGGCGCGTCAAAGAGCTTGAAGGCATGCTGGGCCTGGCGCAGGTGATCGACCCGGCCACCCTGTCAGGCGCGGTGAAGTTCGGCGCGACGGTCGATCTGGTTGATGAGGATACCGAGGAAGAGAAGACCTACAAGATCGTGGGCGAGGCCGAGGCGGATATCGAAAACGGCCTTCTGAATATCAAATCGCCGCTGGCCCGCGCCTTGATCGGCAAGGATGAAGGTGACAGTGTCGAGGTCAATACACCGGGCGGCAGCAAGGCATATGAGATCGTGAAAATCGCGTATATCTGACCTCCCGTTATCTGAACGCCGTACTCCGATTGTCCCTGAGCAGGACCACCTGACGATGTCTGACCCGAAAGAGCCCGTCCCGCTGGAGCTTGGCGTTTACGCGCAGGAGCCTTCCGACCCGCAGATCACCGGGATCGAGGTGATTGCCCTGATCCTGACGGTGATCTGGCTGGGGGCCGTGGCCCTGTTCTATTTCGGGATCAGCGGCGCACCCGGGTCGGCGGGTGGCGGGGTGACCCTGGCGATGACATTTCTGGCGATCCTGATGCCGATCGCCCTGATCTGGGTGGCGGCCTCGGCCGCGCGGACCGCACGGGTGATGCGCGATGAGGCGCGGCGGCTGCAAAGCTCCATCGACGCGATGCGCGCGGCCTATGTGGTTGATCAGCAACGGGTCAGCCCGGACATCAAACCCGATATGGTGCGCAAGCTGGAAGAGATTGCCGCCGCCCAACGGTCCACCGATGTGAAACTGGCGACCTTCACCTCGATGCGCGCCCAGGGGGTGGTGTCAGAGGACCGGGCCGCAGTGGCCCCCGCCCCGGCGGATGAACATCAGGCCAGCCTTGGTCTGGGGACCCCCGCCGAAGCACTGAAAGCGCCGATTTCCGTGGCCGATTTCGTCAGGGCGCTGAACTTCCCTGAAAATGAACATGACAAGGAGGGGTTCCGCACCCTGCGCCGGGCTTTGGAGGATCGCTCCACCGAGCGGCTGGTGCGCGCCAGCCAGGATGTGCTGACCCTGCTGTCCCAGGACGGGATTTACATGGATGATTTGCGGCCCGACCGGGCGCGGCCGGAAATCTGGCGGAAATTTGCAGCCGGGGAACGGGGGCGCGCGGTTGCGCCTTTGGGCGGTATCCATGACCGGTCCTCTCTGGCGCTGGCTGCCGGACGGATGAAGCAGGACCCGGTATTCCGCGATGCGGTGCATCATTTCCTGCGCCAGTTCGATCACACGTTTCTGGAATTCGAGAAAGGCGCGTCCGACGAAGAGATTTCGCGGCTGGCAGAAAGCCGGACAGCACGGGCCTTCATGCTTCTGGGTCGGGTGACCGGGACATTTGATTGAGGGTCAGCCTATAACATCAATCATTTAACCTGCAACGCCGTTTGGCAGATGCAGCGCGCGGGTGGAAAACTCCAGTTTTCCACACGGAATTCCCGGGAATTCCGCCTCAACGCGGCCTGCCTTTGATCGGAAGAGAAAACCGCTGGTGCCCGCCTTCGGTCCGAACACGATTTTCGATGGGATCCGTTTCAGGTTAAACCCGAAAAGCTGTAGTCGAGAGGCCGGATGCCTTCGGCGAGGATATTTGAAAAGCAGAGAAGCCGGGGGCGTCATAGGCCAAAACCGGCATAGGGCAGATAGGTGACCGGGGTGCCGGGGGTGATGGTCATCGCCTCGGGGGGAAGTTCCACCAGACCTTCGGCCCAGCTTAGCCCCGAAATGCGGCCCGAGCCTTCCGATTTGAATGTTTCAACCTGACCGTCCGGTGTGAGACGCGCGCGCAGATATTCGGCGCGTCCGGGTTTTTTGGATTTTGTGAAACCCGCCGGAAGCCGCAGGCGAAGCGGGTCCGTCCAGCCGCCACCCGCCATGAGGTCAAGGGCCGGGCGGGCGAAGATCAGCGTGCAGACAAGGGCGGCGACCGGGTTTCCGGGCAGGCCGAAAACCGGCGTGCCCTGCCACATGGCCAGCGCCAGCGGGCGGCCCGGTTTCAACGCGATGCGCCAGCTGCTCAATTGTCCTTCGCTGCCGAGCAGTTTTGAGATGTGATCCTCATCGCCGGAGGAGGCCCCGCCGGAGGTCAGGATCGCATCGGCCTGCGCGCCTTCGGTCAGGGCGGCGCGAATACGGGCGGGATCATCCGGCAGGCGCCCCAGGTCGATCACCTCATGCCCCCAGGCCTGCAAAAGACCGGCCAGCATCGGGCGATTGGCATCGTAAATCTGATCGGCGGTGGCCCGGTCTCCGGCCTCGCGAAGTTCATCGCCGGTAGAGATCACCGCAACCTTCAGGCGCTGGAAAACCGGGATACTGGCATGGCCGGTGGCCGCAAGAAGGGCCAGATCGGGCGGGCGCAGGCGGTGTGATTTCGGCACAAGCTGCTGACCCTCGGCCACATCTTCGCCCGCTTTGCGGGTGTTGCTGCCCGGTTTGACGGGGCCGTGGAAGGCAATGGCGGTGTCAGTGATGGTGCAGTCTTCCTCCAGCACCACGGTGTCCACGCCATCCGGCAGACTGGCCCCGGTCAAGATGCGCAGCGCCTGACCCTTCGGCAGGGTGCCTTTGAACGGGATGCCTGCGGCGGCCCGGCCCTGCGCGAGGCGCAGAACCTGCGGGCCACTGCCCGTGGCCGCATGGGCAAAGCCGAACCCGTCAACCGCGGAATTCGGCCGTGGCGGGTTGGCGCGTTTGGCGTGTAACTCCGTGGCAAGGCGCCGGGTGTTGGCCCGGGCCAGCGGCACAATTTCCTGACCGACAACCGGGCGCAGGGTGGCGCGAAGGCGGGAAAGTGCCGTGGGCACCGGCGTCCAGTCAACGCCCGGCGGCAGGGCGAAACAATCGTTTTGGAGCGGCGGCGGGATCAGGTCAGGGCCTGCGTCCAAAACCTCTTCATGGCCAAGGCCCAGAATCCAGCCTTCTTCCGCATCGCCTTCGGTCAGCATGTGGGCAAGAGCGGCAGGGGGCAGGCGATGCAGGGCCGTGGCCAGCACACGCACCTGAGCCGCATCAAGGATTTCATTTTCCCGCCGCGCCGCCTTGACCTGACTGGCAAGGAGGGAGGGGTAAATCTCGGCCAGCACGATGGGGGTATCGGGTGGCTGGAACGGGCTGACCGAAAGCGCTGCGCCAAAATGCCGGCGAAGCTGTTGCAGGCGCGGCAGGCCAAGCAGAACCTGAGAGCCGACAGAGCCGGTTGTGAACAGTTTCCAGCAAGGCTGCGCGCGCGGCAAGCGGCGTTCAACCTCGCGGCGTTCCGCCTGCCCATGGCCGTGGCGCAGGCTGCCACGCGCAGGCAGATCGGGGTTGGCATGGGCCGGGGGGCAGCCCCAGAACGGCCCAAGACCTGGGAACAGATTGTTAAGCTCCGTGGCCACGGCAAACCGGTTGTTGCGGTTGTCGGGCGCATCCTTGATATGATCCGCAAGCGCCTGCCAGAGGATCAGGGGATCATCGCTGCCGGTCACCGCGCGGGCAAAGCCGCTTGGATAGCCGAAGGGAAAATCGAACCCGGCAAGGCTGCGGCGACCGGCAGCGCATTCGGCCTGCAACAGCGTGATCAGGGCGGTGGTGGCGGCGTCACGGGTGCGGTGATAGGTGATCTCCGGCTCGGTATCCGGGCCGCGGGAGGTGGCGATGAAGATCGCATCCCTGGCGGGTTTTGCGGGCGATGGCGCGGATCGGGCAGACCAGTCGACCACGATGATGGTGTCAAACCCGTTCACAGGGCCAGCTCTGCACTTATGAAACCGGCGATGGCTGTGGTGTCATTCAGATCGAAAACCGGGCAGGCCAGATCGGGGGTGCTGTCGCTGGCCACGGCACGGATTGTCCGGTCCCCCGGGGCCAGAAGCGGCTGCGCGGCGGCGGCGCGGTGGGTCTCGATCTTGGGATGGGGGCTGCGCTTGAACCCTTCGACCAGAACCAGATCGACCGGGGAAAGTTTGTTGAGCAGCGTGTCCAGTGACGGCTCCTCTGCTCCGCGCAACTCGGCCATCAGAGCCCAGCGTGTGCCGGAGCTGAGCAGGACCTCACAGGCGCCCGCATCCCGGTGGCGAAAGCTGTCCTTTCCCGGCTGATCGACATCGAAACTGTGATGGGCATGTTTGACGGTAGAGACGGTCAGCCCCCGCGCCGTGAATGCGGCCACCAAGCGTTCCATCAGCCCGGTTTTGCCGGTGTTCTTCCAGCCGGTGATACCCCAGATCATCATGATGCCATCCTTTCGGCCCGGGCCAGATCTTCGGGCGTGTTGACGTTGAAAAACGGATCAAACGGGGTGGCGGGGAACAGCGCGGTGGCGGCGCCATGGGCATCTGTCCACAAAACGACCTTGCGCAAACCAGTGGCCAGGGCTGCGCGCAGATCATCGCGCAGGGCGACGGGCCAAAGGCCGAAGGTCGGATGGCGCAGCGGTTTTTGCGGGCCGGGGGTGGCGGCAAGGGCGATCTGCACCCCCGCAGCATCCGCCGCATCACTCAGGCGAGAGACCAGATCGGCGGGAAAGAACGGCGTATCGGCAGCGGCAGTGACAATATGGCTGGCCCCGGATAGCGCGGCCCAGTCGAGACCGGCCAGCACACCGGCCAGCGGGCCGGGAAAATCCGCAACCCCATCGGCCAGAACCGGCAGGCCCAGATCGGCAAACCGCGCCGGGTCGCCATTGGCGTTCAGCGCCAGATCGCCAACCTGCGGGCGCAGGCGCGTGATCACATGGGACAGCAGGCTTTGGCCGCCCAGCATCAGGCGGCCCTTGTCACCACCGCCCATGCGCCGGGCAAGACCCCCGGCGAGGATAACACCGGGGACAGTCATGTGCCGGCCCCTTTGCGCCGGTGTTTCCTGTCCTCATCGGGAATACGGCCCTGATCGGCATCACGGATCAGCCGGTCTTCCCCGGCGAGACAGGTGAAACGCTTGCCTTTCAGGCGCCCGATCAGGGTCAGGCCGGTCTGATTGGCAATCTCGACCCCCCAGGCCGTAAAGCCGGACCGCGAGGCAAGGATGGGAATGCCCATCAGCGCCGTTTTGATCACCATCTCCGAGGTCAGCCGCCCGGTGGTATACAGGATTTTATCCTCGGGGTTCACGCCCCCGGCGCGCATCCATCCGGCAATTTTGTCAACCGCGTTATGGCGGCCCACATCCTCCATATAGACCAGAGGGCGGGGGCCCTGACACAGAACCGTGCCATGGATCGCCCCGGCCTCAAGATACAGCGACGGGGTCCGGTTGATCTTATGCGACAAAGCATAAAGCCAGCTGGTGCGCAGGGTGGCCGGTGGCAGGGTCATCCCGTCAAGCCCCGCCATCATGTCACCGAAAACCGTGCCGACAGCACAGCCGCTGGTGCGGGTCTTCTTTTGCAGCTTGGCCTCGTGATCGGTTTCAACGGCGGTGCGGACCACCACCACCGCAAGTTCCTCGTCATAGTCCACTGCGGTGACATCATCGCCGGGCGCAAGCATGCCCTGATTGGCCAGAAACCCAAGCGCCAGATATTCTGGATAATCGCCGATGGTCATCGCGGTGACGATCTCGCGGGCGTTCAGATAAATCGTCAGCGGGCGTTCCTCGACCACGGAAACCTCTACCGGCTGGCCGTTTTCGTCATACCCCGTCACCCGCCGCGACAGGCCCGCACGCGCAGGCTCGGGGGCGACCAAATAATCTTGATATCTCTCATCACGAACGCTCAATTGCATCTCCTGTGGGCGGACGATATGGCCTTGGTGATCCAACCCTAAAGGCCCCTCATGTCCGCTGCCAGCACCAAAAGCGCTTATTGGCAAGGCCTGCGCGCCGGGCTGCCCTTTATTCTGGTGGTGGCCCCGTTCGGGTTGGTTTTTGGCGTCGCGGGCACCGATGCGGGGCTGAACCTGATCGAGGTGATGGGGTTCACGGTTCTGGTGATTGCCGGGGCGGCGCAATTCACCGCGCTGCATATGATGACCGAAAACAGCCCGACCATCGTCATCATCATCTCGGCCCTGGCGGTCAACCTGCGGATGGCGATGTATTCCGCCTCGCTGGCGCCCTATCTGGGCCAGGCACCGCTTTGGCAGCGGGCTTTGGTCTCCTATCTGAATTTCGACCAGAATTATGCGCTGTCCATTCAGGAATATGACCTGCGGCCCGAACGCCCCCTGGGGCAAAAAATCGCGTATTATTTCGGGGCGGTGACGCCGATTGCGCCGCTCTGGATTCTCTCCACCTTTCTGGGCGCCCATCTGGGCACCGTGATCCCGCCCGGTTTCGCATTGGATTTCGCCGTGCCGATTGCGTTTCTGGCGCTGGTCGGCCCGGCCCTGCGCACGGTGCCGCATGTGGTGGCGGCTTTTACCTCGGTGGTGATGGCGCTGCTTTTCGCAAGCATGCCCTATAATCTTGGCATCATCTTCGCAGCCATCATCGCGATGATGGTCGGGGCTGAGGTTGAACGGCGGATGGAGACAAAAAGATGACTTATTCCGCCGGGCATATCTGGCTGATTATCGGGGTGCTGGGTCTGGGCACCTTTCTGATCCGGTTTTCCTTTCTGGGGATCATCGGCGACCGAGACATGCCGCCCTGGCTGCTGCGCCATCTGCGTTATACGGCGGTGGCAATCCTGCCCGCGCTGATCACCCCGCTGGTCCTGTGGCCGCAGGCAACCGGCGGGCAGCCTGACCCGGCCCGGCTTGGTGCCGCCGCCGTGGCGCTGGCCGTCGGCTATCTGACCAGAAATGCGATCTGGGCGATTATCACCGGGATGGGCGCGCTTTACCTGTTGCTGGCCCTTCTGGGTCAAACCGGCAGCGCCGTGGTCTGAACCACCGTTTTCAACCCGAAACTTGATTGCATCCGCGCGACACCGGGCAGGCTTGCCAGATGCTGCCTATGGATGCGGGCGAAATCCTCGCTGTCGCGGGCCACGACCTTCAGCAGGTAATCGGCGCTGCCCGCCATCAGATGGCATTCCAGAACATCAGGCACACGGGCGACGGCGGCCTCGAACGCGCCAAGCAGTTCATCGGCCTGCCCGCTCAGCCCGATCTCTACAAACACGGTTGTCACACGCCCCACGGCCCGGGCATCGACCAGTGCCACATAATCACGGATCACCCCGGCCTGCTCCAGCCGCTGCACCCGGCGATGACAGGCCGAGGGAGAGAGATGGACCACATCGGACAGCTCTGCATTGGTCATCCGCCCGTTGCGTTGAAGCAGGCGCAGCAGCCGCTGATCCATTTCGTCAATCTCAACCATAGCGCAGTCTTTTCCTGAATTCAGGCCAACAGATCGGAAATCTTTGCCCAAACCACCCGGAAAGGCAATGAAATCTCAAAGCATTGTCGGGAATTCCATGTATATCCTCCAATCAGGGATAGGGAGGAGAGACATCATGATGATCGGGTGCCCGAAAGAGATCAAACCACAGGAATTTCGCGTCGGTATGACGCCCACAGCCGTGCAGGAGGCCGTGGCCCATGGCCATACCGTGCTGATAGAGACCGGGGCGGGGGTTGGCGCGGGCTTTCCGGACGCGGATTACATCGCCGCAGGCGCCGATATGACGGGCCATGCCGCAGATGTTTTTGCCAAGGCCGACATGATCGTGAAGGTGAAGGAACCGCAGGCCGGTGAGCGTAAAATGCTGCGCGAGGGACAGGTGCTTTTCACCTATCTGCATCTGGCCCCCGACCCGGACCAGACCCGTGACCTGCTTGCCTCGGGCTGCACCGCCATCGCCTATGAAACGGTGACTGACGGCCATAACGGGCTGCCCCTGCTGGCGCCGATGTCCGAGGTGGCGGGCAAACTGGCACCACAGGTTGGCGCCTGGACCTTGCAGAAAGCCAATGGCGGGCGCGGCGTGCTGATGGGTGGCGTGCCCGGTGTGGGACCGGCAGAGGTGGTTGTGATCGGCGGGGGTGTGGTGGGCACCCAGGCGGCGCGGGTCGCGGCGGGCATGGGCGCAAACGTGGTCGTGCTGGACCGGTCTCTGCCGCGCCTGCGCTATCTTGACGATGCATTCGGCGGGGTCTTCGGCACCCGGTATGCAAGCGCGGGCAATACCGCCGAACTGGTGGCCGGGGCCGATATGGTGATTGGCGCGGTGCTGATCCCCGGGGCCGCAGCGCCCAAGCTGGTAACACGCGCCCAATTGTCAGACATGAAACCGGGTGCCGCGATTGTGGACGTGGCGATTGATCAGGGCGGATGTTTCGAGACATCGAAAGCCACCACCCATCAGGATCCGATCTATGAGGTCGACGGGATCATGCATTACTGCGTTGCCAATATGCCGGGCGCGGTTGCCCGCACCTCCACCATCGCGCTTGGCAATGCCACGATGCCCTTTCTGATCGCCCTGGCCGATAAAGGCTGGCGGCAGGCCTGTGAGGAGGATGCGCATCTGCTGAACGGTCTGAATACCCATGGCGGCAAACTGACCAATTACGCGGTTGGCAAGGCGCTTGAGATTGACGTGCTGTCGCCCGCGCTGGCGCTGAAAGCATAGGGCGGGCCATGCTTTCGTTCGGCAAAGGGCCCGACATGCATGCGGGCCCTTTGCCGGTCTGACAGCGGTCAGGCTTTTTTCAGGGAATCCCTGATTTCCATCAGGATATCCAACTCGCTTGGGCCCGGATCTTCCGCTGGCGCTTCGGATTCTGCCGGGCTTTCAGCCGCAGCTTTCACCTTGTTCACATAGCGCACCAGCATGAACACCACGAAAGCAATGATCAGAAAGTTGATGATCGCCATGATGAAAGACCCATAGGCGAAGATCGACGCGCCCGCTTCGCGCGCGGCCTCCAGCGACATGCCTGCGGTCACCTCGCCTGCCAGCACCACATAATTGTTGGTAAAGTCGAGCCCACCGGTGAACAACCCGATCAGCGGATTGATCAGATCCGCCACCAGAGAGGCGACAATCGCCGTAAACGCCGCCCCGATAATGATACCGACAGCCATGTCCATGACATTGCCCTTGGCAATAAAATCCTTGAATTCATTCAGCATTGGTTCCGTCCTGTTTCCTGTTCTCCCTATCTGCGCGCAGGGCATGGGTGACCCCTTTTGGTGCCTCTGCGCACAGTCGCACGTGCATATTGATACAAAACCGGGTCTGGCCCAATGGGAAAGACTGCATAAATGTCACCCCGAACCCGTAAAAAGAGGTCTCCCCATGTCCGATCTGTCCGCATTCCCCATCACCCGCCGCTGGCCTGCCAGCAATCCCGATGTGATCCAGCTTTATTCCTTCCCCACGCCCAATGGGGTCAAAGCCTCGATCGCGCTGGAAGAGATTGGCCTTGCCTATGAGGCCCATAAGGTCACCCTGGCCGATGCCGATGTGCGCAGCGATGCCTTCCTGTCACTGAACCCGAACAACAAGATCCCCGCGATCATCGACCCGAACGGACCGGGTGGCGCCCCGATTGGCCTGTTCGAATCCGGGGCCATCCTGATCTATCTGGGCGAAAAGACCGGAAAGCTGATCGGCAGCAACCCGGCAGAAAAATACAAGACCATCCAATGGGTCATGTTCCAGATGGGCGGTCTTGGCCCGATGTTCGGCCAGCTTGGCTATTTCTCGAAATTCGCAGGTGCCGAGATCGAAGACCCGCGCCCGAAAGCGCGCTATGTGGCCGAGGCCAAGCGCCTGCTGGCGGTTCTGGACAAGGAACTGGCCGGGAAAGACTGGATCACCGGCAGCTATTCCATTGCCGATATCGCCATTGCCCCCTGGCTGCGCGGCCTGGATTTCTATGGTGTGAAAGAGACCGTGGGCTGGGATGGCTGTACCAATGTGGTGGCGTATCTGGATCGGTTCCTGGCCCGCCCCGCTGTTCAGAAAGGTCTGGTGATCCCGCCCCGCGATTAAAACGTTTCGGATGCAAATGCGCCGCACGGGTGGAAAACTCCAGTTTTCCACCCGGAATTCTGCAGAATTCCGGGTGAAGCCGAAACTTTAACCGGGCAGGCTGCCGGTCAGCACATAGCGCAGGATCTCGACAACCTGCGCAGGATCTTCGGCCACGGCCAGGGCGGCGGCGTGGATCTCTTTCAGCGGGTGCTGATGTTCAGGCATGCTGAGCACGATCATGGATTTGCCAAGTGCTGCCGCCATGCCCGCATCAAACGCGGCGTTCCATTGTTTGTACTGCTCGCCAAAGCGCACAACGACCAGATCGGCCTGTTCGATCCCCAGCCGGGTGCGGATCGCATTCACCTTGGCACCTTTATGGTCGTGCCAGAACCTGTTCGGCTCGGCCCCCAGAATAGCCACACCACAATCATCGCTGGCTGCGTGATCCGTGACCGGGCCGCTGAATGTCACATCCAGATCCTCGGCGCCCGTCACAATCTGCTCGCGCCAGTCGGTGTGAATTTCCCCCGACAGATACACGTTCAATGTCATGTCCCGCCCTTTCCGCTATAGCTTTTCGATCATAGAGATCTTGTCGCCGTCCTGCCCCGTGGTTGCCCGGCCAGAATACTCATAAAGCGTCACATTCTCCGGCATCTGCCGGTGGGTAACCGGACGCATCTGTATCAGGCCGCGCCCGTACCGCCACCTCGGCGATCAGCGCCCGGTCTAGCCCCGCAATACGCCGCCGGTGGCCTTGCCGACTTTCTCGACGATGCTTGCGCCCACCGCCTCGATCTCATCCTCTGTCAGGGTCTTGTCCCGGGGCTGCATCCGCACGGAAAGCGCGATGGATTTGCGCCCCTCGCCAAGCGCGCCGCCGATGAATTCATCGAACACCCGCACCTCGGCAATCAGCGCCTTGTCGGCCCCGGCGGCGGCATTGACCAGTGTCAGCGCCTCAACCCCGGCATCGACCACAAAGGCGAAATCGCGTTCGACGACCTGCAGATCGCTGATCTCCAGCGCGCCGCGACTGGCCCCTGTTGCACGCGGCATCGGCACCTCGGCGGGCCAGAGCGTGAAGGCCATGGCCGGGCCTTTCACATCCATCGCCTCCAGAATTTTCGGATGCAGTTCCCCGAAGACGCAAAGAACCTTTTTCGGTCCCAGGCACATCTTTCCATGCCGTCCCGGGTGCCACCATTCCCGCGCATCACGCAAAATCTGCATCTTGGCCGGCGCGCCGATGGCCGACAGAACCGCCTCGGCATCGGCCTTGACGTCATAGATATCCACCGCCCGCCGGGCATCATGGGGATCGCGCGGGCTGGTCTGACCAACCAGCAGGCCGGTCACAAGCATATGCTGTTCACCGGGTTCACCTCCGTGGAAGGCGGCGCCAACCTCGAACAGGGCCAGATCCATCATGCCGCGGGCCTGATTGCGGGCTGCGGCCTGCAACAGGCCCGGCAGCAGGGCGGGGCGCATATGGCTCATCTCGCTGGAAATCGGATTTTCCAGCATCGTGGCATCATCACCCCCCCCGAACAGCGCCGCGCTGGCGCGGTCGATGAAGCTGTAAGTGACGCATTCATTATACCCAAGCGCGGCCATTGTCCGCCGGGCCATGCCTTCGCGCCCTTGCATCGGGGTCAGGACCGGTTTTGGCACCCCAACCTGACTGCGCGGCAGGGGTTGCGGCTCCAATCTGGTCAGCGAGGCCATGCGCGCGACCTCTTCGACAAGATCGGCCTCACCCTGCACATCGCGTCGCCAGCTTGGCACCCGGACCTCCAGCACCTCACCGGTGCCGGTGGCCGAAAACCCAAGCGCGGTCAGAAAGCGGATCTGATCCTCTTTCGGGATATCCATACCGACAAGGCTGATCACCCGCGCGGTGTTCAGGCTATAGCTCCGCGCGGTCTGCAACGGGGCACCGGCCGCAACCACATGGGAGGCTTCGCCGCCGCAGAGATCAAGCACCATCCGGGTGGCCGCTTCCAGCCCTTCAAGGGTGAATTCCGGGTCAACGCCCCGTTCGAACCGATACCGCGCATCCGAGTTGATTTTGAGCGCACGGCCCGTTTGGGCAATCTCGATCTCGTCCCAGAAGGCGCTTTCGATGAACACATTCACCGTCTCTTCGGTGCAGCCGGTCGCGGCCCCGCCCATGACGCCTGCGATGCTTTCGGGGCCTGTGTCGTCGGCGATCACCATCTGGCCCGCGCTGAATGTATATTCCTTGTCATCCAGCGCCATCAGCGCCTCGCCCCCCTGGGCGCGATGCACCCGCAGATTGCCCGCAACCTTGTCGGCATCGAACACATGCAGGGGCCGGTTCTGATCATAGGTGAAGAAATTGGTGATATCGACCAGCGCCGAGATCGGGCGCAACCCGATGGCGCGCAGCCGGTCCTGCAGCCATGCGGGGCTTGGGCCATTCTTCACCCCCCGCACCATGCGCCCGGTAAAATGCGGGCAGCCATTCAGCGTGTCGGCATCAATCGTGACGTTCACCGGGCTGTCGAACGTGCCGGGCACCGGTGTGATATCCTGCGGTTTCAGCGTGCCAAGCCCGCGCGCGGCCAGATCGCGGGCAATGCCACGCACACCCAGAGCATCCTGCCGGTTCGGCGTGATCGCGATTTCAATGACCGGGTCCACCTTGGCGGGGTCATGTTGGGCCAGCCAGTCGATGAAGCGTTCGCCCAGCTCACCCGAGGGCAATTCGATGATGCCGTCATGTTCATCGCTGAGTTCCATCTCGCGTTCCGAGGCCATCATCCCGAAGCTTTCAATCCCCCGGATTTTTCCGACGCCAATCGTGGTGTCGATGCCGGGCACATAGACGCCGGGTTTGGCCACAACCACGGTGATCCCCGCCCGCGCATTGGGCGCACCGCAGATGATCTGTTTCACGCCCTCATCGGTGTCCACCTGACAGACGCGCAACCGGTCGGCATCGGGGTGTTTCTCGGCGCTGATCACCTTGCCGATGGTGAAATCCGCAAGCCGACCGGCGCGATCCTCCACGGCTTCCACTTCCAGACCCAGATCGGTCAGGGTCTCGGTGATCTCGTCCAGACCGGCCTCGGTCTCAAGATGGTCTTTCAGCCAGGACAGGGTGAATTTCATCGTATGTCTCTCAATTCAGGGTCGGGCGCAGCGTTAGCGCATGCGTGGCGCGATGAAAACCCGTGCAGGAGGGAGATACGTAACGCAAGCCGGGCGAGCGCCTGCCCGTGGGATGGCGCCGCAACGCTTGAGCAGAGCAGTTTATGGTTGCCAAGCCCTTCTATCATCTGAACGGAGTGCGCAGATTGCCAAAGCGCCAGCCCGCCGGAACGGGCAGGCGCTCGCCCGGCGCCTTCGGCGCTATTCGGGCGGTCATTCGATCTCACCGCAAACATTTTCAGAATGTTAGAAGCTCAATCTCAAGCTGTTCATTCGAATAGCGACGCCAAAAACGTAATTATTAGCGCTATACTCAAAAAATAGAGTGCGAAAACACAAACCCGTATCAATCGATCTCGAAATAAGGCCTCGTCGAAGTAGGCAAACGCTAGATCGTGAGGTGATGCCTTGCTTCCACCTGAAACCGATCTGAATCCACCTCTGGTTAGTTTGCGATATGCAGGCCAACCTACCCGAAGCTGACATCGGATACAGAGAAGTGCGAGGATCAAATAAAAAACGAGTTCGATCACTAATACAGTCCTAATCACGCCTTCCGCATCGAAGGCCCAGATCAGTCCAGTCACTGCAATCATTATCGAAACATGCGATAGAATTGTAGCGGATTGCATTTCAGTCTCACGCATGATTTTTTGCGCGAGCTCGCGTTGCTCCGGTTGATATCTTTCGTCCTCGAACGACCGATACAGATCAAAAGCTTTACGTTCTTCTTCGGACGCAGAATAGGCGACCGCTAAACCCTTAAGATTTCTCCAAAACAGCATCACACTCCCCCATGCACCGTCGGCACCTCCAGCGCTGCAAACCCGTAATGCCGCAGCCATCTCAGATCGCTGTCGAAAAACGCCCGCAAATCGGGAATTCCGTATTTCAGCATCGCGATCCGGTCGATGCCCATGCCGAAGGCAAAGCCCTGCCACTCCGCCGGGTCCACCCCTGCGGCTGACAGGACATTCGGATGCACCATGCCCGAGCCCAGAACCTCCAGCCAGTCATCGCCTTCGCCGACCTTCACCGTGCCGCCTTCCCATGAACACTGAATGTCCACCTCCGCCGAGGGTTCGGTGAAGGGAAAATGCGAGGCGCGGAACCGGGTTGTGACCTTGGTGCCGAAATAGGCGGAGAAGAACTCCTCCAGAACCCATTTCAGATTGGCCATGGAGATATCGCGGTCAATCGCCAGCCCCTCCACCTGATGGAACATCGGCGTGTGGGTCTGGTCGTAATCGGCGCGGTAGACACGCCCGGGGCAAATGATGCGGCAAGGCGCGCCATGGGCCTCCATATGCCGGATCTGCACCGGTGAGGTATGGGTGCGCAGCACATGGGGCGGGCGGTTATCGCCTTCGGCGCGGTGGGTATAGAATGTGTCCATCTCGGCCCGCGCGGGATGATGGCCGGGGATGTTCAGCGCGTCGAAATTATACCAGTCGGTTTCGATCTGCGGGCCCTCGGCCACGGCAAACCCCATATCGGCGAAAATCGCCGTCACTTCTTCGGTGACCTGAGAGACCGGATGGATCGTTCCCTGTCGCCGGGCGCGCGCGGGCAGGGTCACGTCAAGCCATTCACCACGCAACCGCTCATCAAGTGCGGCATCGCCAAGCGCGGCTTTCTTCGCCGCGATGGCCGAGTTCACCTCATCCTTCAGCGCGTTCAGCGCCGGGCCAGCCACCTGCCGCTCTTCAGGCGTCATCTTGCCCAATGCGCGCATTTTCAGGCTGATCTCGCCCTTCTTGCCAACCGCAGATACGCGCATGTCTTCCAGCGTGCTTTCATCGCCCGCATCCGCAATGCGTGTCAGCCATGTCGCTTTCAGCGCGTCCAAGCCGTCCATAGCCAAGCTCTCCGTTCCTCAAAATCCGCGCCCTCACGTATCATGGGCAGGACGGATTGCAAGCGTGAGAGGTCAGAGGCCAGCGGCCAGCACAGCGCCCACAGGCTGAAAAGCGGTATCGCGGGCAAACGGCCCGAAATCTGACGCAAGATCGGGGAAAAGCGCCTGGAGTTCACCTCGCGCGGCCTCATCAACGGCAGCAACCGCCTCGGGCCCGGGGTAGAAGCTTTCGGTCAAGGCCCCCTCAGAACGAATAATATGGTGCTGGTCGAACATGATGTGATGATAGGTGATCATCGCACAGGGGATCCGGCGAATACTGCTGCCGTTGATCAGGTGGCAGGCGGCAACAAGGGTTTCCGTCGCCCCGGTGACCAACTCCACCTGCCAGCCGCTGATCAGCACGCGATGCTGCGGCGACAGGGTCAGGGGCCGGGTGTTGCCGATGGCGCCTGCGTCAAAGCGGACAGGTGCAAACTTTCCGGTTCCGGGCACGCGGCTGGCGCCCACCCAAAGCAGGGGCTGCGGCCCTGCATCCTCGGTCAGAACCAGATCACCGGGGCGCAGCCTTTCAACAGGTCGGGGGCCCTGGGTGGTCTCAATCAGGGTGCCTGCCGCAAAACAGATGATGCCGCTATCGCCCGCACCAATTTCTTCATAACTGACGGTGCCGGGATCGGGCTGGTTGAACTGGATCGAATAGGTTGCGGAATTGGCACTGGTCGGCACCGGGATGTTTTCCGACACCGCCCCCTGGGCCACACCATCCAGCGCGGTGATATTGCTGGTGCCACCGCCGATATCATAGAAATCGACAACACCCGCGCCCCCGCTACTGGTATCGACCAGCGCATAAGCCTCGTAATTGTTGGAGCCGCCGCCATCAGGATCAGTCAACCGAATGTTGAAGTTATCTGCCGAGATCACATAGAGCGTTTCATTGGTATCAGGGTCAAACGTCACCTGAACCCCCGGATCCGCCAGAGATATGGCCACGCCCTGATTGCCATTGGACTGATAGAAGCCAACGGAAAAATCCGCCGGGTCTTCCCCGGGGGACAGGGCAACCTCAAGGAATTCGCTAATCCCCGTCTGGGACGCAAATGCATTTGAATAATGAAGTTCGCTGATCCGCGCCATGCGTCTAACCTGTCCCGTATGCGACCTGTTAAGAAAAATGGTTAACGCGACAATAGGGGCAAAAGTATGGATACTTCCCGACATGTTTGGCCTTACTCACCATTTACCCAAGCCGATGGCGTGACACGGGTTTGGGCGCGCAGCACAGGCCGTGCTACACCGAAATCGTTTCAGTCTGCACCATCGCTCATCAAAATTCGCGTTCTATAGCGTTTCGACTTGCTGTTGAAACGCCTTTCGCTGCCTCTCGCCTTCGGGTCGAACGCGGTTTTCGATGGGGTGTCTCATGTAAAACGCAAACCGCTTTATGACAGCCTGTGGCCGGTGACAGCACCCCGATAGCAGAAAGGCCGCATCCATACGGGTGCGGCCTGTCACAAATTTCAGGGGTCTGGCAGGGTCAGGCCAGCGCTGATTTCGCCTGATCCACAATTGCGCCGAAGGCTTCGGGCTCATGCACGGCCAGGTCGGCCAGAACCTTACGGTCCACCTCAATGCCTGCGAGCGACAGACCGTTGATGAACCGCGAATAGGTCAGCGCCTCGTCATGGCTGCGCACGGCGGCGTTGATCCGCTGA
Organism: Rhodophyticola sp. CCM32; assembly: GCF_004751985.1. NCBI lineage: Bacteria > Pseudomonadati > Pseudomonadota > Alphaproteobacteria > Rhodobacterales > Roseobacteraceae > Rhodophyticola > Rhodophyticola sp. CCM32. Next base: position 3,405,322 of record NZ_CP038492.1, on the reverse strand, counting down.
ATCCACAGGGCGCGAAACTGGCGCTTGCGGTTCTTGCGGTCGCGGGTTGCGTATTGGTTGGCCTTGTCGACGGCCTGGGTCGCGGTCTTGAAATTCGTTGACCGGCGGCCGTAATAGCCTTTGGCCTGATCCACGATTTTCTTGTGACGGCGATGGGTGACGGTTCCACCTTTGGTGCGGGACATGTGCTGGCCTCCTTAGCGCGCGTAGGGCATGTAGGATTTGACGATCTTTTCGTCGGGCTTGGACAAGGTTGTTGTCCCCCGCGCATTGCGGAGAAACTTGTTCGACCGCTTGATCATCATATGCCGTTTGCCCGCCTGGGCGGATTTCACGCGGCCGGTGGCCGTCATCTTGAAGCGCTTCTTGGCGCTTGATTTGGTCTTCATCTTGGGCATTTCCGTCTCCTGTCTCGGGTCGGTTCAGGCGCGTAGCGGCATGCCACTTGGGCCGGACGCACCGATAAGAAGGCGCGATGTACCGCCGATTGACCGCCCATGCAAGGGGTCAGTTCAGGATCAGGGCAGCAACCCCTATGAAGGCGTCGGGAATGTCCTGCCAGACCAGCCCGTCGGTCTGGTGAAAATGGACAAAGCCGAACAGCCCCAGACCAAGCGCCAGACTGATCAGCGCCATCACCGGCCAGGCCCGATCTGCCCAGGCCGAAATGCAGGAGGCCAGTGAAAAACCGCTTACCAGGGTTGCAACAACCAGCAGGATATCGGGCGAAACGGCCATAGCTGCCCCTGATCAATCCGGGTCGGTTGAAAAGATCAGACGTTCCGCACAGGGGGCAACCCGCAGGATATTGGTGGTGCCCTGCACGTTGAACGGCACCCCGGCGGTCACCACGATCAGGTCTTCCTCTGTCGCGAAACCCCCTTCGCGCGCAGCGCGGGCCGCGCTGACCACGGCCAGCTTGAAGCGGTTGACCTCCCCCATGGTCACAAAGCAATTGGTGCCCCAGGTCAGGCTAAGCCGGCGGGCCACATGGCTCAGCGGTGTCAGCGCCAGAATCGGAACAGAGGGGCGTTCGCGGGCCACAAGGCTGGCCGTGGTCCCGGTATGGGTGAAACAGCAGATCGCCTTGATATCGGTTGTTTCGGCAATTTCGCGGGCGGATGAAACGATGCCATCGGCAATCGAGCTTCGTTTCACATTGCGGGAGGCATGCATGATCTCGTTATAGGTCGGGTCGCCTTCGACCTCGATGGCGACATTGTTCATGGTGCTGACCGCCTCGACCGGATACCCACCGGCGGCGGATTCCGCGCTGAGCATCACCGCATCCGCGCCCTCATAGATCGCAGTGGCCACATCGGACACCTCGGCCCGGGTGGGCACCGGGCTTTCAATCATGCTTTCCAGCATCTGGGTTGCAACGATCACCGGTTTCGCCACCGCCCGGCATTTGCGGACCAGACGTTTCTGGATCGGCGGCACGTTCTGGACGGGCAGTTCCACGCCCAGATCGCCGCGCGCCACCATGATCCCGTCGGAAACGGCCAGAATCTCCTCAAAGGCCTTTACGCCGGCCGGTTTCTCGATTTTCGACAGGATCGCGGCGCGGCCCTTGCTGAGTTTGCGGGCCTCGGTCACATCCTCGGCACGTTGCACAAAGGACAGGGCCAGCCAGTCCACCCCCAACTCGCAGACAAATTCCAGATCTTTCCGGTCTTTCTCTGACAACGCGGCCAGCGGCAGCACCACATCGGGCACATTCACGCCCTTGCGGTTGGAAATCGGACCGCCCGCAACAACCAGACAATCCGCGAAATCGGAACCGCAGTTTTCAACCCGAAGCTTGATCTTGCCATCATTGACCAGAAGATGCGCCCCGGGTTCCAGAGCCGCGAAAATCTCGGGATGTGGCAGTTGCACCCGGGTTTCATCGCCCGGTGCATCATCCAGATCAAAGCGGAACGCCGCCCCATCCTGCAAATCGAAACCCTGATCGCCCGCAAACACGCCACAGCGCAGTTTCGGGCCCTGAAGATCGGCCAGGATTGCGATCGGGCTGCCCAGATCTTTTTCGATCCGGCGAATGATATCGTGCCGGGCGCGGATCTCTTCATGGCCCCCATGGCTCATATTCAGGCGAAAGACATCTGCTCCGGCCTCGAACAGGGCGCGGATCGTCTCGTAATCATTGGAGGCAGGGCCAAGGGTGGCGACAATTTTCACGTTGCGCAGGCGTCTCATGAATGGGTGTGTCCCTTTTGGTCTTCTGGTGTTGAAAGCGCTCACATCGGCGTTTGCTCAGCTATGGCGGAAAACCACGCTCAGGACAACTGGCACTCCACCCCAAGCTGCCCTATGTGCAATGGCTGACAGGCAAAGGTGACAGTGACATGACCGCCCCGTTTCACATTGAGGGAAAGAACCGTCCGGCCCGCTGGGTGATCACCTGTGACCATGCCTCGAACCGCGTGCCGATGGAGGTTGGCGGTGATCTGGGTCTGGCACCGGAGGATATGAACCGCCATATCGCGTTTGACCCGGGCGCATTGGGCGTGGCGCGCGCGCTGGCCACCGCGCTGGAGGCACCGATGATCGCATCGGATGTCTCGCGCCTGGTGATCGACCCGAACCGGGGGGAGGATGACCCGACGCTGTTGATGAAGCTTTATGACGGCACGATCATTCCGGCCAACCGCCATGCGGATGCGGCCGAGCTGGAGCGGCGTCTGCGCCTGTTTCACCGCCCCTATCATGCGGCCCTGGCCGGGCTGATCGCGGCGCGGGCCGATCCGGTTCTGGTCGCCATCCACTCTTTCACGCCACAGTTCAAAGGCCGCGCCCCGCGCCCCTGGCATATCGGTGTGCTTTATGCCGGTGACACAAGGCTGGCCCTGCCGCTGATCGCCCGGCTGAATGCCGAGACCGATCTTTGTGTCGGGGACAACCAGCCCTATTCGGGCCATCTGCCCGGCGACAGCATGTACCGCCACGGGGTGGGGCCGCATCACCCCCATGTGCTGATCGAACTGCGCAATGATCTGATTGTGACCGAGGCCGCGCAGACCGCCTGGGGTCAGCGCCTGGCCCCCCTGCTTGACGCCGCCCTGCAGATTGCACAGGTATGAATGAGAGGTTTGAAGGGAGTGACACCAATGGATGACCGGACCCGGACCGAACTGGAGGCCGCCACCTTCCGCCGTCTTCTGCAACATCTGGATAAACGCAAGGATGTGCAGAATATTGATCTGATGAACCTGTCCGGGTTCTGCCGGAACTGTCTGAGCCGATGGTATGGCGAGGCGGCGGCGGAACAGGGGATCACGCTGGACAAGGAGGCCGCGCGCGAGATCGTCTATGGGATGCCTTATGCGGAGTGGAAGGCAAAATACCAGACCGAGGCCAGCGACACCCAGAAAACCGCCTTCGCCCGATCACATTCCGATACATAGACCCGTTCCGACGGGCGTATTTATGACAAGAAGAAAGGGCCTTTTCAGGCCACCATCGCCTCGGCGCGGAGAAAGACCGGTTTGTCCGATGCGCTGAGCGCAGGGGCATAGCGATAGCCCCCGAGGTTGAAATCACTCAGATGGTCGGGCCGGGTCAGCCGGTTTTCGATGATGAACCGCGCCATGGCGCCCCGCGCCTTTTTGGCAAAGAAGCTGACGATTTTGGGGCCCTCGGGTCTGTCCTCAAGGAAGACAGGAGTGATGACGCGCAGCGAAAGGGTTTGAAGATCAACCGCGGAAAAATATTCAACCGAGGCGCAGTTGATCACTGTATCGGTATCGAGGCGGTCCGCCTCGGCATTCAGGGTTTCGGCCAGTCTCATGCCCCAATAGGCGTATAGGGACGGACCTTTGCGGGTTTTCAGGCGGCTGCCCATTTCCAGCCGATAGGCCTGTATCGCATCCAGCGGGCGCAGCAGACCGTAAAGACCCGACAGGATGCGCAGCCGGTCCTGCGCAAACCGTAGATCCCCGGCGTCAAGGCTGCCTGCCTCCAGCCCGGCATAGGTATCCCCGGCAAAGGCGAGGGCAGCGGGGCGGGTATCGTCTTTATCCACCGCGAAACGCCGGAACCTGTCATGGGTAAGCCGGGCCAGATCGTCAGAGATATCCATCAGCTGGCGCAGTTTCGATATGGTCAGCTTTCGCGCCACCGCAGCCAGTGCATCGGCATCCTCCTGAAAGATCGGCGATGTCATCTTACCCTGTCGCGGGGTCCAGTCCAGACGTTTGGCGGGGGAAATCACGGTCAGCATGGTCGGTTCCTCAAGGGGGTCCGGGGTCGGCAGTTCATATCAGCCCGCCTCGCTCAACACTTCCAGAAACGCCGCGCCAAAACGTTCTGCATGGCGATCCCCCAGAAGCCGCGTCAGACTTCCCAGATCGCCCGGCTGTGCCTCGGCCACCCGGGCCAGTTGCGCGGAGGAACAGCGCATCGGTTTGTCCAGACCCCGGGGCCCGCGCGCCAGACGGGCCTGAACCTCCAGAAGCCGGTCATAGAGGCCGCCCGCCTTTTGGCCCGACAGTTTGCGCCGGGCGGGGTGGGGAATATCGGGGATATCTCCGGTGATGACTTCCAGAAAGGTCCGGCCATAGCTTTCCAGCTTTTTCGCGCCGACCCCGGAAACCTGCGCCATCTGGTCCAGGGTGGCGGGCCGGGTTTCCGCCATCTCGATCAGGGTGCGGTCGGGGAAGATGACATAGGCGGGCACCCGTGCCTCTTCGGCCAGAGCCCGGCGTTTGGCCTTGAGCGCCGAAAGAAGCGGGGCGTCTTCCTCGGACACCAGGGTTTTCACCGCCGGGCGGCGCGGCGCCCTGGCCAGCGCATCCTTGCGCAGGGTGATTGTCGCCTCATCCTTCAGGATCGGGCGGGCGGCCTCGGTCATCCGCAATGCGCCAAACCGATCCGGGTCGGGGCGCACCAGATCATGGGCGGCCATCTGCCGGAACACCGCCTGCCAGCCGCGTTTGTCAAATTCCATGCCAACGCCGAATGTGGGCAGGGTGTCATGGCCGCGCTGGGTGATCTTCTCGGTGGTATTGCCGATCAGGATGTCGATCAGATGGCCCGCGCCGAAATACTCCCCCGTGCGCAGGATAGCCGAAAGCGCCTTGCGCACCGGTTGGGTGCCGTCGAATGTGTCCGGCGGGGTGGCGCAAAGATCGCAATTGCCGCAGGGTTCGGTTGTCTCACCGAAATAGCCCAGCAAGACCTGACGGCGGCAGCCAAGCGCCTCGGCCAGACCCAGAAGCGCATTCAGTCGCCCGTGATCGGCGGTTTTGCGATCCCCGGGCGCAAGACCTTCGTCGATCTGCTGGCGGCGAAAGCGGATATCATCGGGGCCATAAAGCGTCAGCGTGTCCGCGGGCGCGCCATCACGGCCCGCGCGCCCGATCTCCTGATAATAGCCTTCGATGGATTTCGGCAGATCCGCATGGGCCACCCAGCGGATATCGGGTTTGTCCACGCCCATGCCGAAAGCGATGGTGGCCACAACAATCAACCCGTCCTCGCGGCTGAACCGGGTCTCGACAATGCGCCGATCCTCCGCCGCCATCCCCGCATGATAGTGGCAGGCGCTGTGGCCGTCATCGCGGAGCGCTTTGGCAATCGTTTCGGTCTTTGCCCGCGTGCCGCAATAGACAATGCCTGACTGGCCCTTGCGCGCCGCCGCGAAGCTGAGGATTTGCGCGCGCGGGCTGTTCTTGACCTCAAACGCCAGTGTCAGGTTCGGCCGGTCAAAGCCGCGCAGAAAGATCTCCGGCGGGGTGCCATCGAACAGGCGGTCGACAATCTCGGCCCGGGTTTCGGCATCTGCGGTGGCGGTAAAGGCCGCAAGCGGAACATCCAGCGCCTGTCGCAACCCGCCGATCCGCAGGTAATCGGGGCGGAAATCATGGCCCCACTGGCTGACGCAATGGGCCTCATCCACGGCGATCAGGGCAACGCCCGCGCGTTTCAGCATCCGCTCCGTGCCCGAGGCGGCCAGCCGTTCGGGCGCAATATAAAGCAGCTTCAGCGTGCCGGCCTCAAGCCCGGTCCAGACCGCATCGGTTTCCTCGGCCGTATTGCCCGAGGTCAGCGCGCCTGCCTCAACCCCCGCCGTGCGCAGGCCGCGCACCTGATCGCGCATCAGCGCAATCAGGGGTGAGATGACAACCGTCACCCCATCCTGCATCAGGGCCGGCAATTGGAAACACAGGGATTTCCCGCCCCCTGTCGGCATGATCGCCAGCGTGTTCTTGCCCGCCGCCACCGCACGCACAATCTCTTCCTGCCCGGGGCGGAAGTTTTCGAAACCAAAAACGGAGGAGAGATAACTCTCGGGGTCCTGCATGGCAGTGCCGGGGCCTGTTGGGATTAAAACGGGTGCTCAATTTTCCCGGACTGTCACATATCGCGATTGGCTTCACAAGATGCCTGCGCACAGCAAACCAGATGAAGGGCGCGGCCAGACTGCGACCATTTATATCCGATATTGCGCCATAATTGCCAAAACATGGCTTACCTATCCCCGCCCGCTGTGCCAGCAACGGATACATCTGTTCCTGACCAAAAGAAGGAGGGCACGACATGCGTTTCGTTAAGCCCCTGACCCTTGCCGCAACCATTCTTGCCGCCGCTTCCGCGCTACCCGCGCAGGAGGTGACGTTGAGGTTTCAGCATTTCGTTTCGCCGCTTTCAGCCAATCCGGTGGGGTTCATGCAGCCCTGGGCCGAGACCATCGAAGCGCAGTCAGAGGGCCGCATCCGGGTTGAGCTTTACCCGTTCATGCAACTGGGCGGCGCCCCGCAAAGCCAGTATGACCTGATCCGCGATGGCGCGATTGATGGCGGTTGGGTGATCCCCGGCTATCAGCCCGGGCGCTTCCCCGAGGCAGAGGCGCTGGAACTGCCCTTCATGACGCCCAAATCGGCAGAGGAAGCCAGCCGGGCAGCCTGGGTGTTCACGCAAGAGCATCTGATGGATGATTTCGCGGATGTTCATGTCATTGCCGCCCATATGCACGGGCCGGGCCTGGTACATCTGCGCGGACCCGCGATTGAAACGGTCGCCGATTTCGACGGGCTCAGCCTGCGCGGACCGTCACGGGCGGCCACCCTGTTGCTGGAAGAACTGGGCGCCACGCCGGTGGGCATGCCGGTGCCCGCCTTCCCCGAGGCTTTGGCCCGTGGGGTGGTGGATGGCGGTGTGATCACCTGGGAAATGGCCCCGTCGCTGCGGCTGGATGAACTGACCGAAAGCCATACGGATGTGGCCGGTGATCACTCGCTTTACAATCTCTATTTCATCTGGGCGATGAACAGGCAGGTTTATGAAGACCTGCCCGATGATCTGCGGGCCATCATCGACGCCAATTCCGGGATGATGGCCAGCGCCTGGGCCGGGCGGGCCCATGATGAAGGGGATATTCACGGCCGGACAGCGATGGCAGATGCGGGCAATGAGATTGCCGAGATGAGCGAAGAGGTCACCGCCGAGATACGTGCCCTGGGCGACACCGTGATCGCCAACTGGATTGTGGAGGCCGATGACAAGGGTCTGGATGGGGCAGCACTGGTGCAATCCGCGCGCGATGCGATGGCAGCACAGATCGGAAGTGCCAACCAGTCGGCTAACCGCTAGGGTCGGGCCAGCGTGATCAGGGTGTCGCCATAGCGGCGCTGATCCAGCATCCTGCACTCTTCCGGCAACACCGGGAGGGTGCTTTCTTCCCAGACGATCAGCGCTTCGGGTGCCAGCCAGCCACCTGTGAGGGCCGCACCCAGCGCCGCCTCGCCCATCTCTTTGCCGTAAGGCGGATCAAGGAAAACCAGATCGAAGGGTTTGCCCTGTATCTCGCCCAGACGCGTGGCATCCCGGCGAAAAACCCTGGTCATCCCCTGCGCCTGACACAGAGCGATATTTTCGCGCAGCAAGGCCCGCGCCCTGGTGCCATCATCGACAAACGTGGCATGGGACGCACCGCGCGACAGCGCTTCCAGCCCAAGTGCGCCGGTGCCCGCAAACAGGTCCAGCACGCGGGCGCCAGTGATCGGGTCGCCATACCCGCCATTGACCAGCAGGTTGAACAGGCTTTCGCGGACCCGGTCGGATGTGGGCCGAAGATGCGCACCCGCATCCCCCTTGCCCACGGATGCCAGCCGCTTCCCCCGATGGGCGCCCGCGATGATCCTCATCCGCGCAGCAGGGCCTTCAGGTCCGTGCCCGTATCGGCAATCGCCTCTGCGCAGGGGGATTTGCCCGCTTCCAGCAGACGTTTGCCCACCATATAGGCCCGTGGGTCATTCATCGCATCCACCGCAAGCAACCTGTCGCCTGCATAATACCAGTGGGATACACTCGGCGCCGCGCCCCGGCGGACAATCCGGTCATAACCGGTGTTCAGCCCGGCGATTTGCAGCTTCACATCATACTGATCAGACCAGAACCACGGATGCGGCGCGTATTGCGCGTCCGCGCCCATCATGTTGCGCGCCACAAGCTCGGCCTGATCAATGGCGTTCTGCACGCTTTCCAGCCGGATACGCTGCCCCCGGAACAGAAACGACGCGCAATCCCCTGCCGACCAGATCGACGGGTCCGATGTGCGGCCATGGGCATCCACGCTGATCCCGTTTTCAATGTCCAGACCTGCCGCCCCGGCCAGATCCGAAGCCGGGCTGATCCCGATACCGACAATGACCATATCAAGCGGCAATTCTGTTCCATCGGACAAAAGCGCCCCGGTGACATGATCCTCGCCCAGCAGGCGCTGCAATCCCAGGCCTTCGCGAATATCCACCCCGTGCTGGCGATGAAGCGCACGAAAATAATCAGATGTCTCGGGGCAGGCGACGCGCTGCAAAATCCGCTCGGCCATTTCGATCAGGGTGACCTGCATCCCCCGTTTTACGCAGACGGCGGCAGCCTCCAGCCCGATATACCCGCCACCCACAATCAGCACATGGCGCCCTGCAACCGCATCGGGTTCCATCCCGTCCACATCCGCAAGAGTGCGCACCACATGCACACCGGGCAATGCGCCGCCAATCGTCTCTGGCAGGTGCCGGGGCACGGACCCTGTGGTCAGGGCCAGTTGATCATAGGAAACCGATTGCCCATCGCACAGGGTCACAGCCTTGTTTGCAGGGTCAATCGCCGTCACCGGTTGATCAAGATGCAGATCAATCCCGTTATCGGGATAATAGTTTTCAGGCCTCAGGTAGAGCCGTTCCAGCGCCATATCGCCGGTCAGATAGGCCTTGGACAAAGGCGGGCGCTGATAGGGGGGCACCGGTTCCTCCCCGATCAGGGTGATCTTGCCCTCAAACCCCTCAGCCCGCAGCCTGGCCACCAAAGCCGCCCCGGCCTGACCTGCACCAACCACAACAATATGCGACATCGTAACTTCCCGTTTTTCTGTCTGGCACCCGACCGGCTGCACCCTATATGCGTAACAAGGACGTATACAAGCGAGGGAGAGTGCGACATGACAATTGCAGTTGGTGACAAGCTGCCGGGGGCCAGCCTGCTCCGCATCGGCGAAGAGGGGCCTGAATCTGTGCCCATGGCTGACAGGCTTGCGGGGCGCAAGGTTATCATCTTCGGCCTGCCCGGCGCCTATACGGGCACCTGCACCATGGCCCATGTGCCCAGCTTTATCCGCACGAAAGACCAGTTCGATGCCAAAGGCGTGGACGAGATTATCTGTGTGTCGGTCAACGACCCGTTCGTGATGCAGGCCTGGGGCGAGGCGACCGGTGCGACAGCGGCCGGTCTGACGCTTCTGGGGGATGCGGCCAGTGAGTTCACCAGTGCCATCGGCATGGAATTCGACGCACCACCCGTGGGTTTCATCAAACGGTCAAAACGCTATGCGATGTATGTGGAGGATGGCGTGGTGAAAGTTCTGCATGCAGAGGAAAACCCCGGCGTCTGTGAAGCCTCTGGCGGCGAAGCGATGCTGGCGGAAATCTGACGCTACAACGCTTCACAAAAAGCTTTAATCGCCCGAGATGTCTTTGAGCAAAGCCAGAAACCCCTCGGCGTTGCCGGTTTCAAGGTAACGTTCTATCTCGATGACAATCCTGAGCTGCTTGGCCATATAGGCGAGGCGGCGATGGTCATTTTCAATGTATCTTGCGGTGATCTCAGCCTCCAGAGCATCCGCTTCGTGAATGAGCTTCTGTATCTCTGCAAGACCCTTTTGGTTTTGAATACCTTGGGCTTTGAGATGCTCTTTGACTGCGTTGAGACTTTCCAGAGCCACTGATCGCGCCTCATCCCGAACCGTTGTTTCAGAAACCGGATCGGCAATTGCATCCAGGATTTTCCCGATCGCCGCCTCGGCCCGTGCGCGGATGCCCGTTGCGGCGCCTGTCGACGGCAACACACTGTCCAACGCGACAGGAACAAGATGATTCCGACCGTCCGGCGCGGCCAATTGCGACGTCCGCGCCACCACGAAAGTCCGCACGATCAGTTTCGAGGCTGCGACAGCCTGATCGGATTTCAGAATCGTGGCCGCCATCACAACACCATATTCAGAATAGACCCATGGTGGTGTACGCCGTCCGCCACGGCCCTGAGGGTTTGCAATCGCAATCTGCGATTTCAAACCGGCCCATTCTTCATCGTTCAGTTGGAAGGCAAAATCGTTACCGAAGCGATCAATGTTACGCTTCACCTGTTCGTTCAGCCGCCCTGTCGTATATCCGAAGCGATCTGCCAGATCCTCATCCATGATAACCGGGACACCACGCAGGACATAAACATGCAACTCTGTCATCCAGCCTCCGGCTCCGCCCAAAATCCGGTCCGTTGCAAGTTTGACATCGCAATCTGCGATTTCAAAGCCAAAACGCACCGTACTTTTCCCGAGGAACTATTCCTGCTCCGGCATCTGCTCCGCCCCGGCTTTCTCATAAATCAGCGTTCTTGTGGGGAAGGGAATATCCACCCCGCCCGCATCCAGCGCCTCTTTGACCTTGCGCTTCATATCCGCCTGATAGGCGAAAAACTCTGCCGCATCGACCCAGACACGCACCAGAAAATCCACCGAACTGCTGTTGAGCGTGTTCACCTGAACAAAGGGTTCCGGCTCCGTATGGCTGCGCGCATCACTCATGATCGTCTCGCGGATGATCCGCTCGGCCTCGGCCAGATCAGCGCCATAGCCAACGCCAAATTCCCATTCCGCCCGGCGGGTCGGGTAGGTGGAATAGTTTCTGATCTGATTGCCCCAGACCTCGGAATTCGGGATCAGCACCTGCACATTCGACAATGATGCCAGTTCCGTCATGTTCAGAGAGATATCCCTGACCGTGCCCATCTGCCCGGCAACCTCGACAAAATCACCGTTCTTGAACGGGCGAAACAGGATGATCATGATCCCGGCAGCCAGGTTCGACAACGTGCCCTGCAACGCCAGACCGATGGCGATACCCGCAGCCCCGATTGCCGCAATCAACGAGGTCGTCTGCACCCCGAACGTGTTCAGGATGAACATCCCGGCAAAAGCGAGGATCACATAACGTGCGATATTGCCCAGAAATGTGAAAAGCGTGTCATCCAGCGCCTGATGGCGCAGGCCAAGCGCGATGATCCGCCGCCGCGCCCATCCGGCGATAAAAAATGCCAGAATGACCAGCACAAGCGCCAACAGAACATCACCCAACAGGCGTGCTATAAAATCGACGGTAAAGATGTCCCCGACGGTTATGCCATCGGCAATATCTATGTCCAGAATCTGCTCGATATTCATGCCCTACCCTGCCAGGCGATCCATTTTGGTTGCCAGCGCCACGTCCAGCGCGCTCAACCCGGCCACATCATGGGTGCTTAGCGTGACATCCACTGTTTTGTACACATTGGACCATTCCGGGTGATGGTTCATATGTTCCGCAATCATCGCCACCCGGGTCATCCAGCCGAAAGCCTCGTTAAAATCCGCGAACACATAGCGCTTGGTGATCGCATCGCGCCCCTCGACGATCTGCCAGCCATGGGCGGTCAACTCATGTATCGCTGTCTCGCGCTGCGCGGTGCTGAGCTTTTCCGGTGTGATCATTGCTGTTCCTCCACATGGATTGTCTTGAACGGGCCATATCTGGTCAGTATTTCGATTTCCTCGTCAACCGCCGCCCGTTCGGCCTCCAGATAGCTGGCAATGGCCCGGCGAAAGCCCTCATCCCCCACCCAATGCAGCGAATGGGTCGCAACCGGCATATAGCCTCGGGCCAGTTTGTGATCGCCCTGTGCGCCGGCCTCAACCAATCTCTGGCCCCGGGCGATGGCCGCCTCGATGGCCTGATAATAGCACAGTTCGAAATGCAGGCAGGGGTGATGCTCGACACAGCCCCAATAGCGGCCATATAACACGTCGCGCCCGATGAAGTTGAGCGCGCCCGCGACCGCACGCCCCTCGCGCAGGGCCAGGATCAGCAGGACGTCATCGCGCATCTGTTCCTGGGCGATGTGGAAAAACCGGCGGGTCAGATAGGGCTGGCCCCATTTCCGCGCGCCGGTGTCCTGATAAAACTCCCAGAACGCCTCCCAATGTTCAGGTTGCAGGTCATCCCCCGTCAGGGCCACGATCTCCCCCCCGAACGCCTGTGCCGTCGCCCTTTCCTTGCGAATATTCTTGCGCTTGCGGGAGCTGAGCGTGGCGAGAAAATCATCGAAACTGCCATAGCCGTGATTGGTCCAGTGGAACTGCTGGCTGGTGCGGTGCATCAGGCCCATTTCCTCGCCTGCGCGCGCCTCTTCCCCGGTGCAGAAGGTGATGTGCAGGGAGCTGAGCTGATTGTCCGCCGCAATTTGCACCGCCGCCTGCACCAAAGCCGCGCGCCCGATCCCCTCCCATCCCGGTCTGGTCAGAAACCGCCGCCCGGTTGCGGGGGTAAAGGGCACCGCGATCTGCAGTTTCGGGTAATACCGCCCACCCGCCTGCTCATAGGCATGGGCCCAGTTGTGATCGAAGATATATTCGCCCTGGCTGTGCCCCTTGGCGTAAAGCGGGGTGACCGCGATCACCTTTTCCCCCGCGCGGGCCAGAAGATAGCGCGGCTGCCAGCCCGAACCGGGGCCGACCGAGCCGCTGTCTTCCAGCGCCCGCAGGAACCGGTAGGTGGTGAATGGGTCATGGGCGATACCGCCCTCTGCCGCCTCCGGGCAGGCGCAGGCATCCCAGTCTGCCGGGTCGACCCCGACAAGGCTGTCCAACGCCGTTACCTCGATTTGCACATCATCGCGCATGGGGTTGCCCTGGGGTCTCACCCGTCACCAGATGGGGCCTGATCACGCGTCGTCAAGCTGGGGCAGATACCCCTCAAACGTCACGTTATCGGCCACGCGCCGCGCTTCGGTCTCGGCCTGGGCGGATCGGATCGTCCAGCACAGAACCGGGATTTTCTGGGCTTTCAGTTCAGCCACACGCGGGCTGCCCAGATCGGTCCAGTCATGGCTGATGAATTGCGCGCCGACCCGCCCGAAATCCCGGATCGATCGCAGATGGGCGCAGGTGTCGGCGCTTAGCTCCGGCCATTGCGACGGCATGAAACCCGAGGTCACCAGACCACGCGGCACATCCGGCGCATGGGCCCGGAAGGCCGCGATCATATGGGGGTTGAACGACATCACCGCCACCGGCCCCGCATAGCCTTCAAGCGCCGAGGCGACCCCGCGTTCCAGAACATCATCGGGGGCCTCCCCGATCCCGCCGGACTGATCCTTGATCTCGATCAGCAGGGGCACACGCCCCTCAACCAGTTGCAGGATCTGCGCCAGCGACGGGATGTTTTCTTCTGATCCTTTCAGGCGCAGATCCATCAACTCACGGGCCGTGCGGTCGTGCACCATGCCGGTGGTTTCTGTCAGCCGGTCAAGGGTGGCGTCATGGAACACCATCGCCACGCCATCGGCAGAGGGCTGCACATCAATTTCGATGCCATACCCGGCAGAGACGGCCCGACGCACCGCCGTCACCCCGTTTTCCGGGATGCCCTGACCCATGTCATGCAGCGCGCGATGCGCCAGTGGCGGGTTCAGAAAACTGGCCGGAAGGGTCATGGCTTGATCTGGAAAATCCCCTCGATCTCGACGGCGACACCAAGCGGCAATGCCCCCGCACTGACCGCAGAGCGGCTGTGCCGACCCGCCTCACCCAGGGCCTCGACCAGGAAATCCGAGGCGCCGTTGATGACTTTCGGCTGGTCCATGTAATCGGGGCCGGAATTGACGAAGCCGGTCAGCTTGACCACCCGCACCAGCCGCTCCAGATCGCCGCCACAGGCCGCGCGGACCTGGGCCAGAAGGCTGATCGCACAGGTCTTGGCAGCGGCAGCGCCTTCTTCGGTGCTCAGATCAACGCCAATCTTGCCGGTGATCAGACCATCCGCATTCATCGAAATCTGACCCGACACATAAGCCAGATCGCCGACCACCACATAGGGCACGTAATTTGCCGCAGGGGCCGGGGCGTCGGGCAGTTCCACACCCAGTTCCGCCAGACGGGCTTCTATTCCATTGCTCATACAACCGACTCCAGATGACGTGATTTGAAGTCAGGCTAACGATACGGGCGGGCAGAGGAAAGGGCCGATCAGCTTTCGCGGAAAGCCCGGTTGAAATAGTCCATCAACGGGCGCATCAGATAGGCAATGGGGGTACGGTCCTCGGTGCGGATAAACGCCTCTACCGGCATGCCGGGCAAAAGTGTCTCCCCCTCCAGCAGGTCAATCTGACCGTCATCCAGAACGATCTGGGTTTCATAGAAACTGGCGCCCGTGGCCTCATCCACAAAAGCGTCGGCCGATACCCGCGTGACCAGCCCATAAAGATCGGGCGTGGTGCGGCTGCTGAATGCGGGAAAGCGCAAAATGACCTCCTGGCCGACAAAAACCTGATCCACATGGATCGCCGCCACCCGGGCCGAGATCACCAGAGGCCGATCCTGCGGCACCAGGAACATCACCGGCTCGGCCGGGCGCACGACCGACTGGGCGCCGAATATGGTCAGGCCATAGACGATACCACTCACCGGTGCGCGCATATCCATCTGGCTCAACTGCCGTTCCAGCGCCCGGGCGCGTTCCCCCAGTTCCTCTTCCTGCACACGGACTTCTCGCAACTCAACAATCGCCTCTTCCCGGCGCTCGGTCTCGACCTGAAGGATCGCAAGTTCAATCTCGGTGATCCGGCCTTCGGCCTCGGCCACGCTGGCGTCGATCTCTCCCAATGTGCCCAGCAGATTGGCCTCTTCACGTTCCAGGCTCAGAACCCGCGCGGCCTGGGCCAGCCCCCTCTCCAGCAGATCACGCTGTGCGGTCAGTTCTTCGGCCACCAGATCCTGCTGCCGTTCCAGGGCGGTGCGTTGGGCATCCATACCCTCGATCTGGCTGCCGATCTGCTCGGTCCGGCGGTTCAGCTGGTCGATCTCCCGGTCCAGCGTATCGCGCCGGGCGGTGAACAGATTCAGCTGCCCGGTCAGGATATCAGCCAGTTCCACATTGTCCTGCGCCGCCTGTTGCAGGTCCGTGCCGAAACTGATCTCGGCCATCCCGTCCCGCTCTGCCTCCAGCCGGGCGCGGCGGGCGCGCAGTTCATTCAACTGGCCGCGGACCACCACATAGCTGGAGGCGATATCGGAATGATCAAGGCGCAACAGCACCTCACCCTCTTCGACCTGCTGGCCTTCCTCCACATCCAGTTCGGCGACCACCCCGCCTTCGGGGTGCTGAATGGCCTGGCGGTTCTGATCCACCTCAATCTGGCCCGAGGCGACAACCGCGCCCGCGATATTCGACAGGGCCGCCCAGGTGCCAAAACCCCCCAGCAGCGCCGCAACAGCCAACAAGCCCAGAAAGATCGGGCCGCGCACAGACCAGACGGGGCGAGATTTATCTGCCATCAGCTGACCCCCCCGCCAGTGCCGCTTGCGTTGATCTGGGCATGGTTCTGCACGGTCTTCTTCAAGACCTCGTCGCGCGGGCCAAACATCTTCGGCATCCCCCCATCCAGCACCAGCAGCATCTCACATTCGCGGATCGCGGCGGGTCTGTGGGCCATGATCAGAACCGAGCGGCCATCAGATTTCATCTCGCGGATTGCCTGGTTCAGGGCCGCGCTGCCCTCGTTATCAAGATTCGAGTTCGGTTCATCCAGCACCAGCAGCACCGGGTTGCCATAAAGCGCGCGGGCCAGGCCGATACGCTGTATCTGCCCGCCTGACAGGCGCGACCCGATGGAGGTGACCGGCGTGTCATAGCCTTTGGGCTGTTTCAGAATCAGCTCATGGGCCGCGGCCTTCTGCGCGGCGGCCACCACGGCATCCGGGTCGGGGTTGGGCGACAGGCGCGCGATATTTTCGGCAATCGTGCCGTCAAACAGGCTGACGGTCTGCGGCAGATAGCCCACCAGTCCCCCCAGAATATCCGGGTCATACTGATCCAGCGTCGCGCCATCCAGACGGATCTGCCCGGCGGCCGGCAACCAGACCCCGGTCAAGGCTTTCGCAAGGGTGGATTTCCCCGCACCCGAGGGGCCGATAATGCCCACGGCCTGCCCCGGATCGACCCGAAAACTGACCATCCGCAACATCGCCTGGCTTTCCCCCGGGGGCACCACGGCCAGTTGATGCACATCCAGCTTTGCAGCCGGGCGGGGCAAGGGCAGGCGCTGTGGCTCTGGCGGGGTTTCGCCCAGAAGCTGGCGCAGATTGGTCCAGCCATCGCGCGCCCGCTGGATCACCGCCCATTGGCCAATGGCCAGTTCGATCGGCGCCAAAGCCCGGCCCAGAAGGATCGACCCGGCAATCATTGCGCCCGCCGTCAGCTCCGCCTGCAAGACAAGATACGCCCCAAGACCCAGCATCGCCGATTGCAGAAACAGGCGCAGCGTTTTGGTCAGCGTCGTAAACCCGCCGACCCGGTCGCTGGACCGGATCGCGGCGCCAAGGGCCTGTTCGCGCTGCCCCCGCCAGCGGCGAAAGGCGGCACCCTGCATGCCCAGGCTGCGGATCAGTTCAGCCTCGGACTGCAACTGCCCGGCCATCCGGTCGGCCCGCATGGAGGCAACACCGGATGCTTTCAACGGCTCCCGCGTCATCGCCTGATTGATCAGGGTGATCATCACCAGAAGCGCCCCGCCGCTCAGAGCCAGCCAGCCAAGCCAGGGATGGAATATGAAAATCGCTGCCAGAAACAGCGGCGTCCAGGGGATATCAAACAGCGCCAGAAAGGCGGGCGAGGATAACAGCCGCTGCACCGCTTCCAGATCCTGCAACCCCGTTTGCGGCCCGCCCTTGCGGCGTGCACGCGACAGGGCGGCGGCAAAAACCGGCGAATCCAGCCCATCCTGCAAACGCGCGCCCACCCGTGCGGCGACCCGGCCACGGGCGTAATCCAGCAGCCCCATCATCAGAAACAGAAAGGTCACCAGCAGGGACAGGGCCAGCAATGTTTCTTCAGACCGGCTGCCCAGCACACGGTCATAGACCTGCAACATGTAAAGCGGCCCGGTCAGCATCAGCAGGTTGGTAAAAATGCTGAACAGGAAAATCGCCCAGAAAAGCCCGGAATTTGCACGGCGCTGGCGCGTCAGCTCATCTATACCTGACGAAGCGTGCTGTTGTGTGGTCGAAGCCATACATGTTGTCCAAATTTCAGGTATCCGGGGCGTCGTTTTTTGTCACGGTCTTGACTATTATGTCTGTCGCGTTTTGTTCAGTTTGTTCGGTGCTCAATATAGGTCATCATGTAACCGATCCTGTTTTGCAATTCTTTACTGCCATCCACAATTTTTTACAGCCATCCAAATGTAATTGAAACGCTATATCTTTGACTGGAGAACCGGTGCCTGTTTTGCCCTCCCCCAAACGTTACACGCTGTTTGCAACCCTTTCGGCGCTACTGATCCTGACCGCCTGCGGCCCGGCAACATTGCCCGGCCCCGGTGCCATCGACGACCCTTATGAGGCGCAAAACCGCCAGATGCATGCATTCAACCGCAGCCTTGATCGCTCTCTGGTGCGCCCGGGCTCCAATGTGGTTGGCGAATCGCTGCCCGGGCCGGTTCTGGTGGGTGTGGGGCGCATGTCCTCCAATCTCAGCCAGCCCAGCTATGTGGTGAATAATATCCTGCAACTGCGCCTGGGTCGGGCACTGCACAACACCGCACGTTTCGTGATCAACAGCACCATTGGCGTTGCCGGCATTTTCGACCCGGCCACCTCCATGGGGCTGGAGGGTCACCCGACAGATTTCGGCGAAACCCTGCATGTCTGGGGCACGCCGGAAGGGGCTTATACAGAACTGCCGTTTCTGGGGCCCTCAACCTCCCGTCATGCGGTTGGCAGGGTGGTGGATATTGCCCTGGACCCGATCAATACGCTGCATCCACGCCCGGCGAATATTGCCCGCGGCGTGCATGTCGTATCGGGTCTTGGCAACCGGCACAGTAATACAGGCTTTATCGACAGCATTCTGTATGAAAGCGAAGACAGCTATGCGCAGACCCGGTCAATTTATTTGCAGAACCGGCGGTTCCAACTCAGAAATGGGACTGCGTCCAATGTCATTGACCCAGATGAGGATTCCGATGGAGATCTTTTGTTTGACCCCTATGAAGACTGACAGCATGACAGATGCGGCCTGGACCCGGCGCCGGTTTGGCGTTTTGGGCCTTGCCACCGGGCTGGCCGCCCTGGCACCTGCGCATATGGCGCTGGCGCTGAACCTGACAGAGGCCCGCAGCCTGATCGACCGGGCTGTGGCCGAGCTGACGCAGATCATCAATTCCGGCCAGTCCGAGGCCGCCATGCTGCGCGATTTCGAGCGGTTCTTTGCCCGTCACGCGGATGTGCCGACGATTGCCAGATCGGTGCTTGGCGCCCCGGCCCGCAGTGCCAGCAACGCGCAGCTCAGGGCCTTCACCGCCGCCTTCCAGCATTACATGGCCAATAAATACGGCCGCCGGTTCCGGGAATTCATCGGCGGGGAGATACAGGTCATCGACGGCCGTCAGGTGAACCGGTATTTCGAGATCATCTCCAGCGTCCGGCTGCGCAATCAAAGCCCGTTCGAGGTACGCTGGATGGTGTCAGACCGCTCGGGCCAGAACAGGTTTTTCGACATGATCATCGAAGGTGTCAGCCTGGGCATTACCGAACGTGCCGAAATCGGCGGCATGCTGGACCGGCGGGGCGGTGACCTGGACGCCCTGATCGCGCATCTGCAAAGCATCGGGTAGAGCGCCAGACCATAATGCTGCACCACATATACATTGCGCAGAGGCCAGAGCCCGCCCCGTGGGGGCGGTACGGGCGCGGCCCGGCGGGGCCGCCGGGCGCAAGAATGTGTAGGGTGGTGCAGAATTTCAACCCGGTTCTATAAGCATTTCAGGTCAAAGCAGCATCGAAAACCCCTGGCTCGAACGCGTTTTTCGATATGATCTGTTTCAGGGTAAACCCGAAACGCAATAACGCCTCAGTTTCCGTTGTCGCCCAGAAACGTGCCCAGCACCTCCATCAGGATTTGCTCGGCCAGATCGGGGCGGCGCCCGCCTTGCTGACCCTGTGATTGGTCCTGTTGTCTCCGCTGCTCGGCCCGCAGGCCCGCCCGTGCTTCGGCCACCGGGTCGATCATCGGCAGGGGACGGGCCGGAATATCGGTGTGAATCCGCGTCATGGTCTGGCGCCAGATCTCTGCCGGCAGGCCACCGCCGGTCACACCGGTCAGGGGTGTATTGTCATCATAGCCCATCCAGACACCGGCCACATAATCCGCCGTGAACCCGATGAACCAGGCATCGCGGGAGGAATTGGTGGTCCCGGTTTTACCCGCGGCTGCCCGGTCGGGCAGGGCCGCCCGCTGCCCGGTTCCATTGGCGATCACCTGGGACATCATATAGGTCAACTGCAACGCGGCCTCTTCCGAGATCACCCGATCCCTGATCCCGCCTTCCTGCCCGATCAACGCCGCGTCATCGCCCAGAAACCGCAATTCTGTCAGCCCATAAGGCGCAACCGCCGAGCCGCCGTTGAGAATACCGGCATAGGCACCCGTCATCTCGATCAGGCTCGCCTCGGATGCGCCAAGGGCAATGGCCGGACCAAGCGCCAGATCGCTTTCGATCCCGAACCCTTCAGCAACGGCAACGGTGGCCTCGCGCCCCACGGTTTCCGACAGGCGCACGGCGGCGGTGTTCAGCGAGGCGCGCAGGGCGTCGGTCAGAGACACCTCCCCATAGAACTGGCGGGAGTAATTCTCGGGGCTCCACGGGCCTGATCCGGGGATATTGATGGTCAGCGGCCCGTCATAGATCAGATCATCAAACCGCCAACCCAGATTAAGCGCAGCGGCATAGACAAACGGTTTGAACGAACTGCCGGTCTGGCGCATCGCCTGGACCGCGCGGTTGAACTGGCCCGACACTTGTGTCTCGCGGCCACCGACCATGGCCCGCACCGCACCATCCGCAGACATCACCACAATGGCGGCCTGTGCCCCCGATTCTTCGCTCACCTGGGTGGAAAACACCTCGGCCAGGGCGGCTTCGGCGGCATCCTGCATATCGGGGTCAAATGTGGTGCGGATGATCACGTCTTCAGTGGTGTCATTGGTCAGAAACCCCGGGCCTTCGCCCATGATCCAGTCGGCGAAATACCCACCGGCACGGGCGGCGGCGGCTTCCGACAGGGTCGCGGGGTCGGAACGGCCCGCCTCTGCCTCGGCCGGGGTCAGATACCCCTGATCTTCCATCAGCCCCAGGATCAGATTGGCCCGGTTCTGCGCCCGTTCCAGATTACGGGTCGGCGCATAATAGGACGGGGCCACCAGCAGACCGGCCAGCATCGCCGCCTCCTGCGGTTGCAGATCAGCGCTGGAATGGCCGAAATAGCGTTGCGATGCAGCCTCGAACCCGCGGGCACCGGCCCCCAGATAAGCACGGTTGAAATAGATCGCCAGGATTTCATCCTTGGAATAGCGCAGTTCCATCGCCAGGGCGAAAGGCACTTCCTGCAGCTTCCGCCAGATGGTGGTGCGGCGGCAGTCGGTCTCATAGTCGGTTTCTGACTCCCACTCGGACGGGTCATATCTGACCCCCAGACACATCAGCTTTGCAACCTGCTGCGTGATGGTGGAGCCGCCATGCCCTTCCAACGGGCCACGGCCCTCGCGCATATTGATGCGGATGGCGCTGGCAATGCCGCGCGGGCTGATCCCCAGATGGCGATAGAAGCGGCGGTCTTCGGTCGCAACCACCGCATGGGTCAGATACGGGCTGACACTTTCGGGGTCGATCATTCCGCCATATTGTTCCCCCCGCCAGGCAAAGACATTGCCGTCCCGGTCCAGCATGGTGACCGATCCGCGTGCGCGGGCATCGACCACATCCCCCACCGGGCCCAGCAATGTGTAATAATAGGCCGTGGCAGCCAGTATAATCAGGCCCAGAACCACGGTTCCGCGCCAGAAAATCCCGAAGATCACCCGAAAGACAAACCGCAACAGCGCCCTGAACCACCCCAGAATACCGGGGCTGCGGGTACGCATTTGTGATCTGCGCTGCGGTTTGCGACCGGATTTTGACGCTGATTGCGCCCGCTTGCGCGGGGCGGCCTGTGTCCGGCGGTCAGCCACAAGCCCACGTTGCGAATTGCGCGGAGGGCGACCTCCACTTCCTGATCGGCTCATAATGGTCCTGCCTTCTTTTGCGCCAAGATAGGCAAAAACGACTCGTTTGTGGAGAGTCGTTTTTGGCATTTCTTATCCGCATCATGCCGCGTCGCCGTATTCGCAAAACGCACACTAAATGGGCATATCGCATTATTTGCGCAAAAAGTTTGCGTATACGCGCATGAGTTGCGCCATCGCCCAACCGCTTCGTTGCCCTTCGCAGCGCCCCGGCCTGTCCTATTCTCCGTGAGGTTCTTTGGGGACAGCAACTACCGGAAGGGTATCAACGTGAAACTCATCATCGCAGCAATCAAACCGTTCAAGCTGGAGGAGGTCCGCGAAGCCCTGACCACCATCGGCGTGCGCGGAATGATGGTGACCGAGATCAAGGGCTTTGGCTCTCAATCCGGGCACACCGAAATTTACCGCGGCGCCGAATACGCCGTGAACTTCGTGCCGAAAGTGAAGCTGGAAATCGTCGTCGCGGAAGCGATGGCCGATCAGGTGGTCGAAACGATCCAGACCACCGCCAAGACCGACAAGATCGGTGACGGCAAAATCTTCGTCCTCGACGTGAATTCCGCCGTGCGCGTGCGGACCGGCGAGACCAATGATGACGCGCTGTAAGGCGCGCACTTTCGACAAAAGGACATGACAGAGATGAAAACCAACACTCTTTTCCCCTTGGCCGCCGTGGCACTTGCCGCGACCCTGCCAAGCATGGGGTTTGCGCAAGAGGCGAGCGATGAGGCCGCCCTGCATACCTCGTATATTCTGACAACGCTGCTGTTTCTGGTAGGTGGCTTTCTGGTGTTCTGGATGGCTGCGGGCTTTGCAATGCTCGAAGCGGGTCTGGTGCGGTCCAAGAACGTCACCATGCAGCTCACCAAGAATATCTCGCTTTTCGCAATCGCGGCCATCATGTATTGGCTGATCGGTTTTAACATCATGTATCCGGGCGAATGGCTCATCGAAGGCTGGCTTGGCCCGTTCTTCTCGATCACTGTGCTGGAACCCGTGGGTGTGGCCCCGGCGGATACCGCACTTGATTACGCCTCTGTCGGCTCGGATTTCTTCTTTCAGCTGATGTTCTGTGCCACCACGGCGTCCATCGTCTCGGGCACTCTGGCGGAACGCATCAAGCTCTGGCCCTTCCTGATCTTCGTGGTTGTGCTGACCGGTTTCATCTACCCGATCGAAGCCTCCTGGCAGTGGGGCGGCGGCTGGTTGTCCGAGGCCGGTTTCTCTGACTTCGCAGGCTCGACCCTGGTGCATGCCGCAGGCGGGTTTGCCGCTTTGGCCGGTGCCATCGTGCTTGGCCCGCGTCTGGGCAAATATAGCTCGGATGGCAAGATCAACCCGATGCCCGGCTCCAACCTGGCGCTGGCCACTTTGGGTACGTTCATCCTGTGGCTTGGCTGGTTCGGCTTCAACGGCGGCTCGCAACTGGCCATGGGCACGGTTGGGGATGTGGCGGATGTGTCCCGCATCTTCGCCAACACCAATATGGCCGCAGCGGCCGGTGCTATCGCCGCCCTGATCCTGACCCATGTGATGTTCGGCAAGACGGACCTGACCATGGTGCTGAACGGTGCGCTGGCCGGTCTGGTGTCGATCACCGCAGAACCGCTGACCCCGGAATTGTGGGAAGCGCTGGTGATCGGGGCCATTGGCGGCGTCATCGTTGTGCTGACCGTGCCGATGCTGGACAGGATGAAGATCGACGATGTGGTCGGCGCCATCCCGGTCCACCTGATTGCCGGTCTCTGGGGGACATTCATTGTTGCCTGGACCAATGACGGCACCTCTTTCGTGACGCAGATCATGGGCATGGCCTCCATCGGCGCCTTTGTCTTCGTGTTCTCGCTGATCGTGTTCTTCATCCTCAAGGCCACCATCGGCCTGCGCGCCAGCGAAGAAGATGAAATCGCCGGTCTGGACATCTCGGAACTGGGTATGGAAGCCTATCCGGAGTTTTCCAAAGGCTGAACCCCGCCGACACAAGACATCGAAACCGGAAAGGGCGCCTTTTGAGGCGCCCTTTTTCATGCCATCGGCCCCCTGCCTCTGATGCGAAATGATGTCATTTTGAGCCATGCATCTCCGGTGCCTTGACCTCGTTGCAATTGCAACGATATTGTTCCACATCGCCCGAACAGCTATGTCGAGGAGCCGCAGATGAACACCCAGACACAACCGCACAGCATGGTTCAGGCCATGACCCCAATTGGCACAAGCGAAAGGTATATGTCCGGTTTCGGCAATGATTTCGAGACCGAGGCCCTGCCCGGCGCCCTGCCCCAGGGCATGAACTCTCCACAGAAATGCAATTATGGCCTCTATGGCGAACAGTTGAGCGGCACCGCCTTCACCGCCCCCCAGCATCAGAATGAACGGACCTGGTGTTACCGCATCCGCCCCTCGGTCAAACATTCCAGCCGCTATACGAAAATCGATCTGCCCTATTGGAAATCCGCCCCCCATGTGGACCCGGATGTCATCAGCCTGGGCCAGTACCGCTGGGACCCGGTGCCCCATTCCGATGCGCCACTGACCTGGCTGACCGGCATGCGCACGATGACCACGGCGGGCGACGTGAACACGCAGGTGGGCATGGCAAGCCATATCTATCTGGTCACCGCCTCGATGGAGGATGCCTATTTCTACTCCGCCGACAGTGAAATGCTGATCGTTCCGCAAGAGGGACGGCTGCGCTTTTGCACCGAGCTGGGGATCATCGACCTGGAACCGCAGGACATCGCCGTGATCCCGCGCGGGTTGCTCTACCGGGTCGAGGTGATGGATGGCCCGGCCCGCGGCTTTGTCTGCGAGAATTACGGCCAGAAATTCGACCTCCCCGGGCGCGGGCCGATCGGGGCCAATTGCATGGCGAACCGGCGCGATTTCAAAACCCCCGTGGCAGCGTTTGAAGACCGGGAAGTGCCCTCCACCGTGACCGTGAAATGGTGCGGCCAGTTCCACAACTGCAAGATCGGCCATTCGCCGCTGGATGTGGTGGCCTGGCACGGCAATTACGCCCCGGTGAAATACGATCTGAAAACCTATTGCCCGGTTGGCGCGATCCTGTTCGACCACCCGGACCCGTCGATCTTTACCGTCCTGACCGCCCCCTCGGGCGTACCCGGCACCGCGAATATCGACTTTGTCCTGTTCCGGGAACGCTGGATGGTGGCGGAGGATACATTCCGCCCGCCCTGGTATCACAAGAACATCATGTCCGAGATGATGGGCAATATCTATGGCCAGTATGATGCAAAACCGCAGGGCTTCGCACCCGGCGGCCTGAGCCTGCACAACATGATGCTGCCCCATGGTCCGGATCAGACCGCCTTTGAAGGCGCCTCAAATGCCAATCTGGGGCCGGAGAAGCTGGACAACACCATGTCCTTCATGTTTGAGACCCGCTTTCCCCAGCATCTGACCCGTTTTGCCGCCAATGAGGCCCCTTTGCAGGATGATTACATCGACTGCTGGGACAGTCTGGAAAAGAAATTCGACGGCACACCGGGCAGGAAATAACCTGCGGCTTGACCCCAGACTGTGTCATGATGTTTAGAGCGGTTTGCGTTTCATATGAGGCAGCCCCATCGAAACCGTTATAGAGCTTCTGGTTCTGATATTCACGGGTCTGGCGGGCAGGGTTTTCAACATGTATTTCCC
Organism: Rhodophyticola sp. CCM32; assembly: GCF_004751985.1. Classification (NCBI taxonomy): domain Bacteria; kingdom Pseudomonadati; phylum Pseudomonadota; class Alphaproteobacteria; order Rhodobacterales; family Roseobacteraceae; genus Rhodophyticola; species Rhodophyticola sp. CCM32. Next base: position 3,380,012 of record NZ_CP038492.1, on the reverse strand, counting down.
TCTGGGTTCACGAGGTGACAAACAGATAGGCCCGGTCGCAGCACCGCCGGGTCTGGTGTCTTTCCTGATCCTCATGCCTGTCGGAATGATCCCGCCAGTCGCGATTGTTGGCCGGTCATGATTACACTGGAGTATCAGCCGCCCGATACGCCGCTCATGATCATCCATGATGATCATGAACTGATATTGGTCAACAAACCCAGCGGGTTGCTCAGCGTTCCGGGCAAGGGCGACCACCTTTCGGATTGTCTGCTGGCGCGGGTTCAGGCGCTGTTCCCCGAGGCTTTGCTGGTGCATCGGCTGGATATGGACACGTCGGGCGTGATGGTCTTTGCCCGCAGCCGCCATGCGCAGCGGCATCTGGGGCTTCAGTTCGAGAAACGGCAGGTCAAGAAGGTCTATATCGCGCGGGTCTGGGGCCATGTGGCCGAAAAGACAGGCCATATCGACCTGCCGCTGATCGTGGACTGGCCGAACCGCCCGTTGCAGCATGTGAACCATGAAACCGGCAAACCCGCCCAGACCGATTGGCGGGTTGTGCGCTATGATGATACCTCGACCCGCGTCAGGCTATACCCGAAAACCGGACGCTCCCATCAGCTGCGCGTGCATATGCGCGAGATCGGCCACCCGATTCTGGGGGACCCGTTTTATGCCACCGGCCCCGCACGGAATTTTCCGCGCCTGATGCTGCATGCGGAAAGCCTGAAACTGCGGCACCCGGATGGCGGCAAGGGGATGAGCTTTCGCGCCAAAGCGCCGTTTTGAGGCATCCTGCATAAAAGCCGAAGGGCAGCGCCCGTACCGAGGGGAGGGCGAGAAGCGCCCGCCCCGTGGGGCGGTGCGGGCGCTGCCCGGCGCTGCCGCCGGGCGAAAGGATGATAGAGAGACCCTCCAGCCCAAATGCCTGTCAGCCCAAACGCCTGTCAGATTGTGACGGGCATGCAGGTTTCAGCGACGTCTGATAGGCCGCCAGCCACATCGCGTCGAGGCCGCGCAGGGCCCCGGCATCGAATTGATCCGCCACCTCCCAATAACGCCCGGAGGTGACCATATATCCAAGCTCCCGCTCGCGTGCCTGGGCCTTGGCCACCCCGTCCGGGTCTGCTGTGACCGGCCTCTCTGCCGCAAGCCCCGCAACATCCGCGCGCGGAAAAACCAGTCGACTGGCATCCTGCGACAGGTTCACGCAAGCGCAGCCATTCGCGGCGGCCAGAAGCGCCAGACGGGCCGATTTCGCCTCCAGCGATTGCAAGGTCACATCCTTGCGCAGCGGATCAGCCGCACCTTTGCCGTAAAAATGCGTGTTGCCGACCGAAGGATACACCATGTCGCACCCGATGAACCCCATGACAGAAGGGCGAAGGGCCGCCAACACCCAATAGCCCGTGGTGAAAGCCATGGTGCCACCTGCATAGACAAACCCGCCAAACCGGTTCTGGGTCGGCACGTATTGCGCGGCCTCGACCCAGCTTTGCCCCGGGCCCGGGGCAGGCGGGCGCTGATCCGCCGGAAAATCCTCGGGGAAGATCGCGAAATCCCAATCCGGGCGCAGGCGCCAGGCATTGTTGATGGCAACCATATGGGTGAAAGACGACCTGTCCCAATCCCGCACGGATACCGCGTTGGGACCACTGCCGATGATCACCACACTGGTTTTCGTTGCAGCCATGTTCGCTGATCCACCGCCCTGAACGCCCCTTCATCAGCCAGAATTAGGGGGCCGCGCCCAAAGAGCCAGAAAATAATGCCTGTGGTTTGCATTATGCTGGCCATGGATACCTACCCTGACCTGAGCCGGGCGAGCGCCTGCCCGTGGGGTGGCGCTGCGACCGGTGAACGGAACACTTTATGGCGACCGAACCACTCTATTCGATGAAGGTTGCGCGAGCTTGCCAAAGCCTCAAACCAGCCATCGACCCGCTTTGGCCCGGGTCAATATTTCACAACCCGCTCACCGCTTTCACCTCAAGAAACTCGTGCAAGCCAAACGCGCCACCCTCGCGGCCATTGCCGGATTGCTTGAACCCGCCAAAGGGCGATCCCTTGCCAAAGCCCGTACCATTGCCCTCAACCATGCCGGAGCGGACTCTTTCGGCGACCCGGCGCAGTTTGTCGGTATCGCCGGTCTGGATGTAATTGGTCAGCCCATAAGGCGTGTCATTGGCCATGGTGACCGCGTGGTCTTCATCCTCAAACGGCATGATCGACAGGACCGGGCCAAAGATTTCCTCACGATAGATCGTCATCTCGGGCGTGACGTCGGCAAACACGGTCGGGCGGATATAGAAACCGCGGTTGAGGTTTTCAGGGCGGCCCGTACCCCCGGCAATCAGGCGTGCGCCTTCGTCGATGCCGGTCTGGATCAGACCCTGGATCTTGTTGAACTGCATCTCGCTGACGGCGGGGCCGATATGACGGCCTTCCTCACTGGCGGGGCCAACGGTGATGGATTGCGCGGCGGCCGCTGCAATCTCGACCGCTTCGTCATAGCGCGCGCGTTCCACCATCATCCGGGTGGGCGCGTTGCAGGATTGGCCGGTATTGTTGAAACACCGCAGCACACCGGATTTCACCGCCTTTTCCGACGCATCCGCGAAGATGATATTCGCGCCCTTGCCGCCCAGTTCAAGGCTGACCCGTTTCAGCGTGTCGGCCGCCGCGATGGAGATCAGCCGCCCGGCGCGGGTGGAGCCGGTGAAGCTGACCATATCCACATCGGGATGGGCGCTGAGCGTGCTGCCAACACCGGGGCCATCGCCATTGACCATGTTGAACACACCCGGCGGCAGATCGGCCTCATCCATCATCTCGGCAAAAAGCAGACCCGAAAGCGGCGCGATTTCCGAGGGTTTCAGGATCATCGTGCAGCCGGTCACCAATGCGGGCGCGCATTTCAGAGTGATCTGGTTCATCGGCCAGTTCCAGGGCGTGATCAGGGCGCAAACCCCGATCGGCTGATGCAGGATGCGTTCACTCGGGGCCTGCGGGCCAAGCGGATGGTCCCAGGGGAAATCCCTGACCGCGTCCAGAAACCCGTCAAGATGCCAGAGACCCGCGCCAACCTGCTTCTGTCTGGCCATGTCAATCGGCGCGCCCATTTCCAGGCTGATCGCTTCGGCCATCTCATCGCCGCGTTTCTTGTAGATATCCCGCAGCCGTTGCAATGCGGCGATACGATCGGCCAGGGGCGTTTCAGACCAGCCCGGAAACGCGGATTTCGCCGCCGCGACGGCCGCATTCGCATCGGCCTCTGAGCCCAGCGAGATTGTGGCGCAAACCTCCTCGGTCGAGGGGTCGATGACGGGAAAATCATGGGCCGTCTGGGGGGCAACCCATTGGCCGTTGATGTAGAACGCAGTGGATGATGGCATGGCTTTGTCTCCCTGGACTTTGGCAGAACCTGTCACCGGGTTCCGGCAGGTGCAAGAGGCGGAATGTTCCCCCTGCAATAAGATACCGGAACAGATGTGCCGTTGCGGGACGCGCGGGCGAGCCAACACTCTTTTTTCATCCTGCAACGACGCACACAGGTGCAGTTTCCATGACATGCGCTTATCTGATACGTGACGATGGCAACCAATGGAAAAGGAGACCCCCATGTCCCTGCGCATCAATGATACGATCCCCAACCTTACCGTAGAGACAGATCAGGGGACATTCGCCCTGCATGACTGGGTTGGTGACAACTGGGCGATTCTGTTCAGCCATCCAAAGGATTTCACACCGGTCTGCACCACCGAATTCGGTGCCGTGGCGCAACTGGCCGGTGAATGGGCCGCGCGGGGCACCAAGGTGATCGGGGTGTCCGTGGATGGGGTTGAAGACCATAAGAAGTGGAAAGGCGATATCGAGGCTGTGGGCGGTGCCAAAGCCGGGTTCCCGATCATCGCCGATGACGGGCTCGCGGTGTCGAAAGCCTTCGACATGCTGCCCGCCGAGGCCTATCTGCCAGACGGGCGCACCCCGGCAGACAGCGCCACAGTACGCTCGGTCTTCATCATCGGGCCGGACAAGCAGTTGAAACTGTCGATGACCTATCCGATGAATGTGGGGCGCAACTTTGCCGAGGTTCTGCGCGCGCTGGACGGGTTGCAGACCGCCGCACGTGAAAACGTGGCGACACCCGCAAACTGGGTGCCGGGGCAGGATGTGGTCGTACCGGTTGCTGTCAGCGATGAGGATGCGATTGCGAAATACGGGTCGATCGAAACCAAGCTGCCCTATCTGCGGATGGCGAAACTTCCGGGCTAAAGCGAAATCGCTCTCCTGGGCGCGCTGTGCCTGCCTTGCCCGGCGGTGCCGCCGGGCAAGCCGTTCAGCGTGTTTCCGTCTCGAAAAACGGTGTCATCTGGGCGACGATCACTGCGTTTTCGGCCAGTGCCCGGTCCATCAGTTCTCGCTCTTCGGCTTCGATCTCATGGCCCTGTGCAGCCCGTTCCGCAGGCGTGCCATAGCCGGTGACATCCAGCGGGGCCAGATCGGCCTGTTTCAGGATCGCCACGGTTTCCCGCACCGCTTCGGCCTCATCCACGCCGGATGCATAGCAAAGCAATGCGCCACCATTGGCATCTTTGGGCAGACCATCTCCCTCTTTCCGGCCCACCTCTACCAGCAGGGTATACACCTGCTGCGGACGTTTGGGTTTCTTGCTGTCACTCATGGGGCGGCTTTGCGGGTTTGCGGGGCGGGCTGTCAAGGGCTGGCCCGCCTTGAAAGCAAAGGCCCTGCCAGATGAGGGGCGGGCCTTTGATAATCTGTGGGGGATCAAAGATCGTCAGGCGTGGCAACGATCCGGGCTGCGGTTTGTGACAGGCTGGTCCATGACAGGTTGGCTCAAACCGGGTTGGAGATCGGTTTTGATCATGTGGCAGGTCTGCACATCCAGTGGTATGATCAGCGCCTGATTTTCATCGGTCTCAAGCTTTTGCACGCACAGGCCCATGCCGATGGCCATCATCAGAAGATAAACGCGTATCATGATATATCTGTTCTCCGTTTGCATGTGTGCAAAAGCGTTTCGGGGGCATCCAAACCCAACCGTTATACCTTATACGCAGCAGCGCCGGGGATCTGTCGAAACGCGTCAGAATGTGAATTGAATGCCGATATTGGCACTATAAAGCGTATCCTCTGCAACGATGGGGCTGTCAGAGATGGTATCGTCCAGAAACTGGACCTGCACGCTGCCGAAAATCGCCGCCCGATCAGAGATAGGAATAGCCGTTGACATGCCCACAAATGAGATCACGGCAGCGTCGGGCGCATAGGCGGGGCGGGTGCCCGTCACCTCGGAAGGGCGCACGCCATAAAGATATCCGGCCAAATCCTCGCTTTGCCATATCAGTCCTGCCTCAAGGCCCAGGGGCAGTGGCCCCATCATCAGCTGGTGCCCGATATTCACTGACAGTTCCTGCCCGTCATGCTCGCCCGAGACCTCTTGCAACAGTTGCGCGGTTACGGTGGATTGCTGGCTGATGTCATAAGACAGGCGAACACCTGCATCGACCGTGATATCCCTGTCCAGCCCTTGCAGCGCGGCAGCATCGGGATCGTGCAATGAGGTGAACCGAGGGCTCAGCAGGCCTTCCACATGCACACCGTCGCGGTTCACAATATCCACAGCCAGCCCGTCAAACCCAACCGAAAAGCCCCGCCCCTGATAGCTCAGCAGCGGGAACACATATGTACCGTCCTCGTCACCCACATAAAGCGAGTTGGAAGTACCGCCCGCCAAGCCAAAGGTGAACCCCTGCGGATCATCCTGCGCATGGGCGGGCATCACGGCAAAACCGGTACATAATACAGTTAAAAAGGTCAGGTATCGGGACATGTCAAACTCCATTTTCCAAATATACGATCAGTCTAGCATTCTCTTATATCAGAATACTAAACTGAACGGATCAGTTTGGAAACAGCGTTTATCGCCGAATGGCGCGCATTCCCGCAATAAGCAAACAACCGCCGATCAGCCCGACAATGCCCTGCGATATCCATGTGGGTGATGCGGTGATACCCACCAGACGCAGCAGGAAATTCGCCACAATCGCACCGATGATGCCAAGGATAATGTTCATCAACAGCCCGGTCTTGGCCTTCATGATGGTGCTTGCTGCCCATCCGGCCAGCCCGCCCACGATAATAGCCGCAATCCATCCAAGTCCCTGCATCACGCACCTGTTTGTTTGATCAGTTGGCGACATCTACCATGCCTGCCGGGGCGCGCAAAGCGCTGGCCCTGAGCCTTCTGTATCCCCGCTTTGCTATATTGCACCCTTCACCGACCTTGACCGAGGTTGGTGAAGGGGTGGAAAACTCCAGTTTTCCACCTTGAGCCAATGCCATGTCCCAGATCAAAGGCGGGGCGCTTCCCGACCCCCCCTCGGTTCGGGCTCTGCCCTCCAGGCAATGCCGATGGTTTGCAGAATTTTGGACCGATGCTTTAGGGTCAGGACCCTAGTCGCGCAGAAGCTCGTTGATCGAGGTTTTGGAGCGGGTCTGCGCATCCACCCGTTTCACGATTACCGCGCAATAGAGGTTCACACCGTTTTTCGACGGCATTGACCCGGCCACCACCACCGAGCCTGCAGGCACCTCGCCATACATCACCTCACCGCTGTCGCGATCCACGATCTTGGTGGATTGGCCGATGAACACGCCCATGCCCAGAACCGAGCCTTCGCGGATGATGCAGCCTTCGACCACCTCGGACCGGGCGCCGATAAAGCAATTATCCTCGATAATCGTCGGGCCCGCCTGCATCGGCTCCAGCACGCCGCCGATCCCGACCCCGCCGGACAGATGCACATTTTTGCCGATCTGGGCGCAAGATCCGACCGTGGCCCAGGTATCCACCATCGTGCCCGTATCCACATAGGCGCCCAGATTGACGAAGGAGGGCATCAGCACCACGCCCGGCGCGATGAAGGCGGATTTGCGGACAACGCAATTGGGCACCGCGCGAAACCCCGCCGCACCCCACTGGTTTTCGCCCCAGTCCTTCCACTTGCTGTCAACCTTGTCCCACCAGGCGCCGCCCTGGGCTGACCCGGGCTGCATCTCCATGTCTTTCAGACGAAATCCCAGAAGCACGGCCTTCTTGGCCCATTGGTTCACATGCCATGTGCCATCGGCCTGGCGTTCGGCCACGCGCAGCGCACCGCTGTCAAGCGCGTTCAGCGTATCCTCGATCGCCTCGCGGGTTTCGCCACCGGTGGCCGGTGTGATCTGGTCACGTGCCTCCCAGGCGGCTTCGATGGCGGTTTCAAGCTGAGCGTTTGACATATGGGGCCTCCGGGGGGGTGTGGTGATGCTGGCTATAGGCAAGGCGCGCGGGTTTCGCAATCAGATCACGGCCATTCCATTGGCGCTGACCACGCAGGACCGTTAAAGCCTTTCAAGTTTTCATTGAGACATGATCATCGCTTTTCGCGTTCGACCGAAAGAAGAGGCCGCGAACAAGCGATTCAATGTTAACTTGAAAGGCTATAGGGTTGCTCAAAGAGATTTTCCAAAAGGATATTGCACAGAGATGAAAGATGACCAGCGTCAGGGGCCGTTTCGCGACGCCCATCAGGATATCGCATCAAGCCAACAGGTGCCCGACACGCCGCAGGCGCGCTCACCTGCCTATCGGCTGGCTTTTGCGGACCCGGATTTCCTCTGCCGGGATGAATTGCGTCCCGTGCGCCTGCAACTGGAGCTGCTGAAGCCACAGCTTGAGATGGATGAGCGCGGGATCGAGACCACCATCGTGATGTTTGGCGGCGCGCGTATTCCGGCACCGGGGGCCAGGGCCCGGTCAGACGCGTTGCAGGATATGAGCCATTATTACGAGGAAGCGCAGATCTTCGCCCGGCTGATCACCGAGCGTTCCGTTGCAACCGGCTGCACCCGCGATGTGGTTGTCACCGGTGGCGGCCCCGGCGTGATGGAGGCCGGCAATCGCGGCGCATCCGAGGCGGGGGGCTGTTCCATCGGGCTGAATATCGTGCTGCCCCATGAACAGGTGCCAAACGCCTATATCACCCCGGAATTATGTTTCAATTTCCACTATTTCGGCATCCGCAAGATGCATTTCCTGCTGCGCGCCAAGGCGATTGCGGTGTTTCCCGGCGGGTTCGGCACGCTGGATGAACTGTTTGAAAGCCTGACGCTGATCCAGACCGGGCGGATGGAACAGGTGCCGGTTCTGCTGTTCGGAGAGGCGTTCTGGCGCGAGGTGGTGAATTGGGACGCGCTGGCCCGGGCGGGCACCATCGCCCCGGCAGATCTGGATCTGTTCCGCTTTGTCGAAACCGCCCGGGATGCCATGGCGGTGATTGACGGCTGGGATTATGCGGGCAAACGCGGGGATATTCCGGGGCGATAGGGCATCGGCCCAAAATTCTGCAACATATTAGGCATAGCGCGAAGGGCAGCGCCCGAACCGAGGGGCGGGTGGGAAAGTTGTGTGGGGTGGTACGGAATTTCAGGCCGAAGCTTAGGGCCTTTTGGATTGTACCTGATCCAAGATTACGCCGTTTTGCAGCCCTGGATCAGTCGGGCAGAACATATTCCACGATCTGATTGCGGAACATGGAGCTGAAATTGTCATCCGAAACCAGCGTGGCGATCAGCCGGTTGTCTCCGTCGCGCCACAGGCTGATCCCCTCAAGGTTGGGATGGCGGCCCGACGGGGTTTGCAGCACGGTTTCAAACACCCCCAGACCGGTTGCGGTGATGGGCGCGCGGCGGATGCGGGTGGCAAAGCGGCCAAGCACCCTGAACCTGCGTTCCAGCACATAAAGACGGCCCGCATCGTCGATATCCATGCCCACCGGGTCAAACCCGTTGCTGCGCGGGAAGACAAACCGCGTGTCCCAGTGGCCCTCGACAAAACGGAAAAGCGGGGCCGGGCCATTCCGGCCACCTTCGATCAGGGTGTAAAGCCTGTCATCCGGGTCGATGGCCAGGGCCTCGAAAGAGCCGTTTTCCTCCAGCCGCCCCATGTCAGGCAGGCTGGGCAGGTTAAGATTGACGCGCCCATCGGGCATGTGGCGCACCACCCGGTGTTCGCCTTCATAAGAGACATAGATCGCACCGCCCGCACTGACGGCCAGGCCTTCGCTGTCGCGTTCCAGGCGGGTTTCGGCCCGGTTGCCGCTGGTATCCAGCAGGCTGGAAACCTGGGTGATTTCAACCGCCGTGATCCGCCCCTCTGTCCGTCTGACCCGGGCGGCAATCAGAAACCCGCGATCCGACAGAAGCCAAAGCCGGGCGCCATCGCGGCTGATCTCGACGCCGGAAAGCCCGCCAAGCTGCGGGTCCGGGGCCTGCCAGTCAAGCTCTGTCAGCGGCTCTGCCCCGACCGGCGCGCAAAGCGTCAGACAGATCAGCAGGGCCCGAAGGAACACGGCGCGGATCAGGGCAGCGCCGGTCAGGGGGACAGGATCGCCGCGCATTGGCGCGGCAGATCGCCCAGGGTCAGCTCTCTGCGGGGGGCGGGCGCGGGTGCGTCCGGGTCGGGCGGGGGCGGGTTCAGGATATTCTGCACCCATTCGCGCGCCTCGTCACAGCCATCGCCGGGGGGCGGGGGCGCCTGATTTTCGCATTCCGACATGCCTGCGGGGCAGGACAGGCGCACATGGAAATGGTAATGATGGCCCCACCAGGGGCGGATATTGCGCAGGTAAGACCGGTCGCCGGTTTCGCGGTCACACATCCAGACCTTGGCCCCCAGAAAGACAAAAATCCGCGCCACCCGGGGGTCGCTGGCCGCCGCCCGCAGAACACGCCAGTGATCTTCGGTCCAGGCATTGTTGACATAGGCCCCGCTGGCCCGCCGCATGGAGATGGAGGACAGCGTTTCCCGTTGCTGGCGGCTGAGCGTCAGGTCAGTTGCGGGAAGCATCCAGATATCCGCATCAAGGCCCGATTGGTGGCTGCGATGCCCGGTCAGCATGGGGCCGCCGCGCGGCTGGCTCATATCGCCCACGTAAAGCCCGTTCCACGAAGTGGTCCGTGCCACCTCGCGGCTGATATCCTGAACATAGTCAACGGTGATCGGCAGGGCCCAGTTGCGGTTACGGCTCAACCGCATCGCCTGCCAGCTTGGCCCGGTTTCGGGAAGCTGCACAGCGCCTGCCGCACAGCCACGGGAATAGCTGCCATAGGCCGTGGGCGTCCCGGGGGAGCCAACCTGCTCGGCGCCGAAAAGCTGCCGCGCCTCTTGCCGTGACTGGGTGACATCCAGCGGCGGCAGGTCCGGCGTCTGCGGCCCCGCACTGTTGCAGGCGGCCAGACATGTCAGGCCAAGGGCGGCAAGGATCGGACGGGGTCTGATCATGTTTCGGTCTCCTCCCGGCCTGTGGGGTCAACCCAGAGTAGCAGAACCAGACCGATCAGGAACAGACCGATCAGCGGCGCGATACCCATCTGCTGATTGCCGCTCAGCTGTGTTGTCACCCCGATCAGCAGGGGTGCGATGAACGAGGTCGCCTTGCCCGCCAGCGCATAAAGACCAAACCCTTCCGTTATCCGGTCGGGATGGGCCTGACGGACCAGCATCGTGCGGCTGGCCGATTGCAGGGCACCGCCCGAAGCACCGATCACAGCCCCCAGAATGTAAAAGGCGATATCGGGCAGGGATGATTCCGGCCCGGTGGGGATGCCAAAGACGCTGTCGCGCGAAACAAAGACAATGCCCAGGGCAACCAGCGTCAGGGTCAGCACATTCAGGGTGATCACCGGTTTGGGGCCGAACCTGCTATCGGCCCTGCCACCGATCCATGCGAAGAGCGCACCGGTCAGCACCGCAAGAATGCCGAAGATGCCCACATCCACAACCGACCAGCCCAATACGCCCGCGGCATAGATGCCCCCAAACACATACATCCCGTTCAACGCATCGCGGTAAAACATGGAGGACCCGAGATAGGCAAACAGGCTACGGTCCTGGGGCAGGGCTTTCAGATGGCCGATCAGCTCGGGCAGCGCAGTGGCAACCGCCCTTCCCATGGGCAGGGCATCGGGCTGACGTGTTTCCCGGACCCACAAAAAGAAGGGAATCATGAAAAGCGCATACCAGGTTGCGGCCAGCGGCCCGACCGCACGCGTGCCTTCACGCATCTGGGCATTCAGCCCCAGAATCGGGTCGATCCCGATCAGGGTTTTGCCCGTCACCGCGTTTTCGGCCAGCAGCAGCAACATGATCACCAGCGCCACGAACCCGCCCAGATAGCCGAACGCCCAGCCCGAGCCGGATATACGCCCAAGCTGATCGCGGGGGCCAAGCGACGGCAACAAGGCGTTGGTGAAGATCGTTGCAAACTCCATCCCGATCAGACCGATGGCAAAGAAACACAGGATCACAACCAGGTTGAAATCCCCCGGAACGGCCAGCCACAGGCCTGCGGCACCCACTACATACATGACGGAAAACAGCCAGATAAACGGCATGCGCTTGCCCGAGCGATCGGCAATCGCCCCCAGGATCGGCGCCAGAAGCGCAATCAGCAGGCCAGCCGCGCCGATACCATAGCCCCAGGCGGTCTGTGCCGCAGTGCCATCGCCCAGAAGCTCATTCACATAAGGCCCGAAAATAAAGGTCAGCAGCAGCGTGTTATAGGGCTGGCTGGCCCAGTCGAACATCCACCACCCCCAGATGCGCCGACGTGCGGCGGGGGGCAGGGTGACAGGTTGCGGCATAGGGGAGGGTTCGGTCAGAATTGTCATGGGCGCAGCTTTAGACCCGTGGCAGGGTTTGGCAACGAAAATGCGTTCATGACATCCGCGTCACGACCTGCCTTGCAGCGGCGGGACTTCGCGCATAGGTCTGTGGCGAAACGGAATTCAACGGCGAAAGGCGGATGTCATGACATCGCTCTTCCAAATCCTGATGCTGCTGATCAATGTGGCGTTCTACATTGTCATCGTCCATGTGATCATGAGCTGGCTGATCAATTTTGGCGTGCTGAACATGCACCAGCCGATCGTGGCGCAAATCTGGGACGGGCTGAACCGTCTGCTGGCCCCGATCTATAATCCGATCCGGCGGATGCTGCCGAATATGGGCAGTCTGGATCTGGCACCTCTGGTGGTGATCCTCGGCCTTTATGCGCTGCAGATCATTCTCAGCAACAATGTGGCGTTTTTCCTTTAAAGCAGACGCCTGAGAGTCGTCCTGAACCATATATGCATTGCGCAGAGGGCATCGCCCGAACCGAGGGGTGGGCGAGAAGCGCCCGCCCCTCGGTTCGGGCGATGCCCGGCGGTGCCGCCGGGCGGAATGGTGATGTGAGGTGGTGCAGAATTTCAGGCCGAAGTTATCAGACCACAACACCCTGTATCAATGGGTGAAGGGGGCGGCACTGCCCCAGAGTTCATGTACGCGCGCATCACGACCGCAGGCTTCGCGGTACAGGCGATACGCAACGGACTTCCGACGCAGACCGAACCGCGTCACCACCAAGTCATTATTGCGATAATAGTCCTGATGGTCTGCCTCGGCGGGATAAAACGGCGCCGCATCGCGCACAGATGTCACCACATTGCGGCCCAGTTCAGTGCTGGCCTCACGCAGGGCCGCCTCGGCAATAGCCCTCTCCCGGGCATTGGCCACAAAAATCGCGGTGGTATAGCTTTCGCCCCGGTCGCAGAACTGCCCGCCACTATCCAGCGGATCGACCGAGCGCAGGAACAGGTGCAGCAACTGGTCATAGGGCAGCGTATCGGCATCATAGGTGATTTCCACCGCTTCCAGATGGCCGGTGCCACCGCGCACGACCTGCCGGTAAGACGGGTTTGCAACCGATCCGCCGGCAAAGCCGGACACCGCGGTGATCACGCCCGGCACGCTTTCAAAATCTGACTCGACGCACCAGAAACAACCGCCTGCGACCACTGTGGTCTGGATGTCGCGGGCATTTGCCTTGCCATGTTGCGCCGCCATCCCAAGCAGAATAGCGAGACCAAGGATCACGGTTTTCAGCGTGTGACAGATGGGAAGTCTGGGCATCTTTGGGCTCCTCTTGCGTCTTGGTGCAAATTAACCTGTGCCAGGCATTGAAATACAACGCACATGGGTGTGAGGTCACGCAGCGGTGATAAAGGAGCTTTGGCGATGGAAAACGCGGTGACCACACATCAGGCAGAGGAAGATGCGCGCAATGCCGACATCCTGATCTGGGTCAACGGGGCGCTGAAACCCCGCGCCGAGGCGTTGGTCAGCGTCTATGACAGCGGCTTCATGCTGGGCGACGGGATATGGGAGGGATTGCGGCTCTATCAGGGTCGCTGGGCGTTTTTGGGCGAACATCTGGACCGGCTGTTTGAAGCCGCGAAAGCGATTGATCTGGAGATTGGTCTGGATCGCGCGGGGCTGGAGGCCGCTTTGGAGGAAACCCGCGCCGCCAATGGGATGGAAACCGATGCCCATGCAAGGCTGATGGTGACACGCGGGATGAAACAGCGCCCCTTTCAGCATCCGGGTCTGTCGGTCAGCGGGCCGACACTTGTGATCATCATGGAGCATTCGCGCCCCGCGCTGCCCCGCCCGATCCGGCTGGCCACGGTGCCGCATCTGCGCGGTCTGCCGATGACGCAGGACCCCAAGCTGAACTCCCACAGCAAGCTGAATTGTATCCTGGCCTGTATCGCTGCTGAAAAGGCCGGGGCGGATGAGGCCCTGATGCTGGATATTCATGGTTTTGTGAACACCACCAATGCGTGCAATTTCTTCATCATTCGCAAGGGCGAGGTTTGGACCTCGACCGGGGATTACTGCATGAACGGGATCACAAGGCAGAAGGTGATTGATGTCTGCCGCGCCGATGGTATTGCGGTTTTTGAAAAGAACTTCTCGCTGGTGGAGACCTATGGCGCGGAGGAGGCGTTTCTGACCGGAACATTCGGCGCGCAGACCCCGGTGGGAGAGATTGACGGACGGCAGATCGGAGATGGCCGGATGGGAGAGATGACCAAACGGATACGGGGGCTTTACAAAGACCTGGTGGCGCGCGATGCGGCGGTGTGAATTCGGGGGCGCTGCCCCCCGGCCTGTGGCCTCCCCCCGGGATATTTTTCAAGCAGAGAAGCGGGGGGCGGGGGGTCTGTCATGAAGATCGCCATGTGGTCCGGGCCGCGGAACCTGTCTACCGCGATGATGTATGCCTTTGCCGCGCGCGGGGATTGCGCGGTATGGGATGAGCCGTTTTATGCACCTTATCTTCGGGCCAGCGGATCTGACCACCCGCTTGCGGGTGAGATCATCGCCGCCCATGAGGCGGACCCGGCCCGGGTTGCCGCGCGCTGCGCCGGGCCGGTGCCCGGGGGCAAAGCCCATTTCTACATGAAACATATGCCGCATCATATGGGGCCCGGATTCCCGCTGGACTGGGCGCTGGATTGCGTGAATATCCACCTGATCCGCCATCCTGCCCGGGTGATTGCAAGCTATGCCGCGAAACGGAAGACCGTGACGCTGGAGGATATCGGGTTTCCGCAGCAAGCCGCCCTTTATCAAAAGCTTGGCGGGCTGGTCATCGACAGCCATGACATCCGCCGCGATCCTGCGGCGATGCTGAAAACCCTGTGCGGCGCCATTAACCTGCCCTATCGGGCGGCGATGCTGCGCTGGCCCGGGGGCGGCCTGCCCGAGGATGGTATCTGGGCCAGACACTGGTATGGGGCAGTTCATGACAGCACCGGGTTTGCCGGGGCCGAAGGGCCGTTGCCGGACCTGGCCCCGGGTCATGAACCGCTGCTGCGCGCGGCCCTGCCCCTTTATGAGCAGATGTGTGCCGACGCTCTGACCGCCTGACACCTCGTCATGGAAATGTCGCTTGAAGCCCATCGGTTGCGGTGAGAAACTGTGCCATGGATATACTCAGGACCTGGGCTGAAAGCGCGGCCGATCTGGTGGCCGTCGCGGCGGGCCGCAAACCCGCCGATCTGGTGCTGCAAAACGCATGTCTGGTGAATGTCCAAACCCGTGAAATGCTTGACGGATGGGCGGTTGCCATTTCCGGCGGGCGATTTGCCTATGTCGGGCCACAGGCCCGCCATTGCATCGGGCCTGAGACAGAGGTCGTTGATCTGAAATGCAAATTCCTGCTCCCGGGTCTTTGTGACGGGCATATGCATATTGAAAGCGGTATGCTGACCCCTGCCGAATTTGCCCGCGCCGTCATTCCCCATGGCACCACCAGTATGTTCACCGACCCCCATGAGATTGCCAATGTGTTCGGCCTGCGCGGTGTCAGGTTGATGCATGACGAGGCGATGCTGCAACCGGTCAATATCTATACGCAGATGCCATCCTGCGCACCCTCGGCCCCGGGGCTGGAAACCACCGGGTTCGAGATCGGGCCCGGCGATGTGGCCGAGGCGATGACCTGGCCCGGCATCATCGGCTTGGGTGAAATGATGAACTTCCCCGGCGTGGTGGCCGGTAACGACATGCTGCTGGCCGAGATGGCCGCCACGGCCGAGGCACGCAAGGTGATTGGCGGGCATTATGCCTCCCCCGATCTGGGGCCGGATTTCCACGCTTATGTGGCGGGCGGCCCGGCGGATGATCATGAAGGCGTGGCCGAACGTGATGCGATTGCCCGCGTCCGGCAGGGGATGCGGGCGATGCTGCGGCTCGGCTCGGCCTGGTATGATGTGGAACAGCAGATCACGGCGGTGACCGAACGCGGGCTGGATCCGCGCAATTTCATCCTGTGTACCGATGACTGCCATTCCGGCACCCTGGTCCATGACGGGCATATGAACCGGGTGCTGCGTCATGCGATTGCCTGCGGCTGTGACCCGCTGATCGCCTTGCAGATGGCCACGATCAACACCGCGACGCATTTCGGACTGGAACGCGAGATCGGGTCCATCGCGCCGGGGCGGCGGGCGGATATGATCGTGACATCAGACCTGCGCGAGTTGCCGGTTGAAACGGTCTATGCAAGGGGCCGGAAGATTGCCGAAAACGGCATATGTCTGGCGGAATGCCCGCATCTGGACTGGCCCGCCGATACCCGCGCTTCGGTCAATCTGGGCCGTGTGTTGCGTGCGGCGGATTTCGAGATTGCGGCGCCCGAGGGGGCCAATCAGGTCAAGGCCAAGGTGATAGGCGTGATTGAAAACCAGGCCCCGACCGAGGCACTGACCGCGGATCTGCCGGTGCGTGATGGTGTGGTCGAGGGGCAGGGCGGTGTTTGCCAGATCGCATTGGTGGAACGCCACAAGGGCACGAGCGGCGTGGTGAACGGCTTTGTGTCGGGCTTTGGGTATGAGGGCAATGTGGCCGTAGCCTCCACCGTGGCCCATGACAGCCATCACATGATTGTCGTCGGCACCGACCGGGACACTATGGCGAAGGCCAGCATGCGGCTGGCGGAGGTGGGCGGCGGTGTGACGGTGTTCAGGGATGGGGAGGAACTGGCGCTGGTGGAACTGCCGATTGCGGGCCTGATGTCTGACAGCCCTGCTGCCGAGGTGGCCGAAAAAGCCCAGAATATGGTTGAGGCGATGGCGGCCTGTGGCTGTACGCTGAACAATGCCTATATGCAGCATTCCCTGCTGGCGCTGGTGGTGATCCCCAGCCTGCGCATTTCAGATCTGGGGCTGGTGGATGTCACCCGGTTTGAATTGACCGAGCTATTTGAGAAGGAAAGTGTATGACCGCGCCGATGGTGCATCTTCCGGTGGAAAGCCCCGCCGGTCAGCGCGTGAAAAGCTTCACGGAAGCCAAAGCCGCCGTGGCGTATTTGCGGGCGCTTTATGACGAATCCACCCGGTTTCTGAGCGAACGCTTTGCCAGTGTTATAACCGGTGAGATGCCGGGCAAACGATATCGCGCGTTTTACCCCGAGGTTCGGGTCGCGACGACCAGTTTCGGACAGATCGACAGCCGCCTGTCCTTTGGCCATGTGGCCGAACCCGGGACCTATGCCACCACGATCACCCGCCCTGACCTGTTTGAGCATTACCTGACCCAACAGATCGGGCTGCTGATCGAGAACCATCAGGTGCCGATCACCATCGGCCCGTCTATCACGCCGATACCGGTGCATTTCGCGGTGCTGAACGACGCGGATATGCAGGTGCCGCAGGATGGCGCCCTGGCCTTTCCGCTGCGCGATGTGTTCGACGTGCCCGATCTGGCCACAACCAATGACCAGATCGTCAACGGGTTCGGCCATCATAACGAGGATGGATCAGGCGCATTGGCGCCTTTCACCGCCCAGCGGGTCGATTATTCGCTGGCCCGGCTGTCCCATTACACCGCGACGGCGCCGGAGCATTTTCAGAACCATGTGCTGTTCACCAACTATCAGTTCTATGTGGAGGAGTTCGTGGAATTCGGTCGTGCCGCGCTGGGAGATGCGACAAGCGGCTATACCGCGCTGGTGGGGCCGGGCAATGATGTGATCACCGATGCGGATCAGGTCTTGAAGACGCCCGGGAAACTGCCGCAGATGCCGACCTATCATCTGAAACGCCCCGGCGGTGCGGGGATTACCCTGGTCAATATCGGGGTCGGCCCGTCGAATGCGAAAACCGCAACCGATCATATCGCGGTTCTGCGCCCCCATGTCTGGCTGATGGTCGGCCATTGCGCGGGGTTGCGGAACTCACAATCCCTGGGGGATTTCGTGCTGGCCCATGCCTATCTGCGCGAGGATCATGTGCTGGATGACGATTTGCCGGTCTGGGTGCCGATCCCGGCGCTGGCAGAGGTGCAGATCGCGCTGGAAGATGCGGTTGCCGATATCAGCGATGTGGAAGGCTATGACCTGAAACGGATCATGCGCACCGGCACGGTGGCCACCATCGACAACCGCAACTGGGAGCTGCGCGACCATAGCGGCCCGGTGCAACGGCTAAGCCAGTCACGCGCTGTTGCGCTGGATATGGAAAGTGCCACGATCGCCGCCAACGGGTTTCGGTTTCGGGTGCCCTACGGGACGCTTCTTTGCGTATCTGACAAACCGCTGCATGGGGAGCTGAAACTGCCCGGCATGGCCAGTGCTTTCTATAAAACACAGGTCTCGCGGCATCTTCTGATCGGTATTCGGGCGATGGAGAAATTGCGCGAAATGCCTCTGGAACGGCTTCATTCCCGGAAATTGCGGTCGTTTGAAGAGACCGCTTTCCTCTGAATCGGCAAAAAAGCCCTGTTTTTCGACCAAATCAGAAGATTTCTGCACACTAATCGTTGTGTGTGACTACAATATTCGGGTAGTTTTCATGCAACGAGCCCTAGGGTTCGGGCAGTAAAGGAGAATAAGACCATGGCACAGAAACCCATGACAAAGACGCAACTGGTTACTGCGCTGGCCGATGAGATGGGCAGTGACAAGAAAACCGCAAGTGCTGCGCTGGATGCAGTGACCGCTGTGGTGACCAAGGAAGTGGCTGGCGGCGGCGCCTGCACGATCCCGGGTGTTGGCAAAGTCTATTGCCGCGAGCGGCCCGCACGCATGGTGCGCAACCCCGCCACCGGTGAGCAGATCCACAAGGATGCCGACAAGGTGGTCAAAGTGACCATCGCCAAGGCCCTGAAGGACAGTGTGAACGGCTGATTGCCCACATCTGCAAGACGTGAAAAGGTCGCCCCGAAGGGCGGCCTTTTTTCGTTGGGGTAACACAGAACAGATGGACCTGCGTGCGATCCTGATGGGGCTCGGCTTTGCGCTGATGTGGTCCTCGGCCTTCACCTCGGCGCGGATCATTGTCGAGGCCGCGCCGCCGCTGACCGCCCTGGTGCTGCGCTATGGGTTGTCAGGTGTGATCGGTCTATCGATTGCGCTCTGGCTGGGGCAGACATGGCGGTTGAACCGGGCGCAATGGCGGGCGGTCCTGATCTTCGGCATTTGCCAGAACGCGATTTATCTGGGCCTGAACTTCGTGGCGATGCAGTGGATCGAGGCTTCGCTGGCCGCGATCATCGCCTCGACCATGCCGCTGATGGTGGCCGCCGCCAACTGGGCCGTGTTCCGCGAAAGATTGCCGGTCATGGGGGTTTTAGGCCTTTGCGCCGGTTTTGGCGGTGTGACGCTGATCATGGGCGACCGGCTGACCACGGGCGCCGACGGGCTGGGCCTTGTGCTGTGTCTGATCGGGGCGATGGCGCTGACCGTGGCAACCCTGGCGGTGCGCAGCGCCTCTTCCGATGGCAAGAACCTGCTGATGATTGTGGCACTGCAGATATTGGTGGGTGGTCTGGTGCTGATGCCCTTTGCGCTGGTGCTGGAAACATGGGCGGTGACCTGGTCCTGGCCGCTGATCCTGGCCTTTCTGTATACCTGTATTGTGCCCGGTCTTCTGGCCACCTGGGTCTGGTTTCTGCTTGTCGGGCGGCTTGGCCCGACCCGGGCGGCGACCTTCCATTTTCTCAACCCGTTTTTCGGCGTGGCGGTGGCTGCCCTGCTGTTGAGCGAGGGGCTGGGGCTGGCCGATGTGATCGGCGTGGTGATCATCGCGGGCGGTATTCTGGCAGTACAACTGGCGCGGACCCGCCCGTAATATTTGCTCACGCAAAGGTTTGGTGACTTTGCCCGTGCCCTGCCGCACACCGTTTTCATGGACATTCTCTTCGCCTTCGGGGCGGGCCTGCTGACACTGATCAACCCCTGTGTGCTGCCGGTTCTGCCCATCGTTCTGGCCAGTGCCCTGCAGGCCAGCCGGTGGGGGCCTTTGGCTTTGGCCGCTGGCATGGGCCTGACCTTTGTCGCCCTTGGCCTGACAGTGACCGCCGCGGGGCATCTGGTGGGGCTGACCGTGGATACGGTTGCGCGCGCAGGTGCCGTGATGATGATCGGCTTTGGTATCATCATGCTGGTGCCGCGGTTTTCCGAAAGCTTTGCCACCGCCACCGCCGGCCTGTCCGCCCGCGCCGATGCGGGGATGGATCAGATTGACCGGCAGGGCTGGCAGGGCCAGTTTCTGGGCGGCATGTTGCTGGGCGCGGTCTGGTCGCCCTGCGTCGGGCCCACCCTTGGCGGTGCCATTTCCATGGCCAGTCAGGGGGAAAGCCTGCTGCGCGCCGGGATCATCATGCTGGGCTTTGCGCTTGGGATCGGGCTGGTGATTGTGGCGCTTGGCTATGGCGCGCGATCGGTGCTGCAGAAACGCCAGGCGCTGATGCGGCGGATCGCGTCAGGCGCCAAGCCGGTTCTGGGTGTGGCCTTCATCTTTGTCGGTGTCGCGATATTGCTGCAATGGCACCATATCGTGGAAGGCTGGCTGTTGGATATCATGCCGTATTGGTTGCAAGACCTGTCGGTGGCTTTGTGAAGGAGATCTATCAATGAACCGTCGAGATGTACTGATCCTTGGCGCCGCGGCCAGTGTCATGCTGCCGGGTCTGGCCCGGGCCGAGGCCACGACGCTGGACTATACCCCCGGTCTGGCCGAGGAGCGACTGGCCGCAGGCGAAACCATCCTGCTGGATTTTTCTGCCCATTGGTGTTCCACCTGCCGCACACAGGCCCGGGTGATCGAACAGTTGCGTGATGATAACCCGGCCTATGGAGAGGCCATTACCTTCATCCGGGTGGACTGGGACCAGTATCGCACCGCCGAAATCACAGAGCGGCTGGAAATCCCGCGCCGGTCAACGCTGGTGCTGCTGCGTGGTGACGCGGAATTGGGCCGAATTGTGGCCCAGACGCGGCCGGATGACATTGCGGGGCTTCTTGATCTGGCGCTGGCCTAGGGCGGCGGCAGATCGGTTGCAATGACCCTCAGATTGTCAATTGCCCAACTGGCCCCGGCGATATCGCCAGACAGGGTTGACCCGATTCCGAGGCGAAATGTCTCTCCCGTGGTTTCCGCGATCAGGCGGACCTGCACGCTCTGGTCTTCATTCGCGGCCCCGCCGCTGGCAAAGCCGCGCTCCCCATGGGTTTCGGGCTGCATGGTGATGTCGATATGCACATCCCTTACCCCTTCCAGCACCAGAGATTGCGCGGCGGCCAGTTCCGGCCGGGTCGAAAAACTCTGCCGGGCTATTGCTCTGCCATTGGCGTAGATAATCACCTCCTCCAGAGCCCAATCATCTATGGCATGCAGGTCGAAAGTGATGATCGTATGGGAATGGCCGACATCCAGAGCATAGGTTTTTGACACCGTCTCGCCGCCGAACCTGCCCAGTATTCCGCCGAAACCCGCAGCGCTGTCATCAATCCTGCCGCCCTGCCATCCGGGGGCGCCCCGCTCAAAATCCTCTGCCGAGATCAGCCTGTCGCCGAGATCGAGAACCGGCAGGCCGCTCAACCTCCAGGCGCTGGCCGCATCCGCACTGCCAAGCCCCAGCTTGATCGCAGCCGCCGTCGCGATGCTCAGCATCGCCAGACCGGCAATGGCCAAAGACCAATCCACCGATGCAATACCTGTGCGATGCAAAATACCTTTCCAGATTTGCATAAGACATCCTTTAAATTTCCCCAATTTCGACGCATTTCGCCTAAATGTGGCCAAATAAAGGCAGGATGATGACTCTTTACGCGCACTGTTTCCCAAATGGAAACCGTGCGCGTATTAGGGATGAACTGTTAGGAGATTGCTCAGAAATCAGTCGCCGGGCGTGCCGCCGAAATCACCGCCCGGGCCAGAAACCGCGATCATGATGACATCCACACACGCCGGGCAGACGATACGTGTCAGTCTCGGGTCCGACGAGCTGACAGAGTTTACGACCGGCGATTGATTCAGCCAGATCGTTCGTTCCGCGCAGGCGTAGTGATCGAATCGGTGGTCCCATTGAGTTCGCAACCCATCAAAGCGAGCCCGCCAGGAACGAAAAGCCCGCCCCCAGGGCAAGGGAAATGACGGTTGCCGGGATCGCAGAGATTGGCAGGCAGGACCAATGAATTGAACGCAACCATTTCGCCTTGCCTGTTGCCTGCATCGTCAGGCCGATAAGGGCAGAGCTAAACAGAGTGATATAGGTCATCATCCTGAAGCCCGGTCCCAGATCCACATGTACTCTGCTCGGCTGGTCAAAGAGTGTCTGATAGATGTACCAGCCTGAAATGGCCAAAGCCGCTCCTGCCAAACTCAGCCATATCCGCTTGTCTGCCGGCAGGGTGACAGCCAGGTACAAGACTGCGCCCGGAAGCAAATAGTATGTGACAGTAAATGCTAACTCGCCTTGCATGGCAACGCGCGATCAGGGTTTGCGAGGCGTATCATGGGAGAGGATCTTCATCGTCACCGCTGGAAGAGCGTTCATCAAAGAACGCGCCTGCCGCCGCCCCAAGTCCGGCACCAAGTGCTACTCCAATACCGATGTTTCCAAAGGCTGCGCCAAGTGCGGTTCCAATGCCGACACCGATGGCCACAAATACGCCGATCGTCATGTTTCTGCTCCGATAGCTGACAGGCCGTCACCAGATGCGCAAAATCATCTCACGTGCAGTTTGTACCAAAACCCGCGTCCTATAGCCACATAACACGGCATCCCCTGCCCGATTCAAGAAGCGGAATTTCGCCGCCCCGCTGCTGTCGCGGCCGACTCTGACCATCAAGGCATTCCCGGTGACATCACACCATATGTTGCCCCCGACCATGATGCACAGCGCGCCCATCATCTTCTGTTCCCGCAGATCGCCAACGCCCGACAAAGCGTTTCGGACACGGGCCGCAAGGGCTTCATCTTAGGCCATTGGGAGGGTCAGCTCTTCTCGGCGGCGATGATCTCCTGAAGCCGGACAAGGCTTGTCTCCCAACCTGCGCGCGTCTTCTCGCAAATCTCCGCATTTGGCAGACCGGTATGGCGCAAGGTCAGGCATACACCACTGACCTGCGGTTCAAGATCGCAGATCAGCGTGGCAGGTTCGACAGGTGCCCCTACAGGCTTCCAGGAAAGGGTGAGCTTGCGCGGCTTATCTATAGTAAGGAATTCACCTTCAAGCTGGTAGGGTTGTCCACCACCCACACCCGCCGCACCCCAGCGACCGCCTTCGCGGATATCGCCGGTCCATTCCTGGGTATTGAATACCCCGGGCCGGACCCACCAGTTGCAGATTTCCTTTGTGGTGAGCGCATGGAACAGTCTTTCCGACGTGGTGTCGAAAACCGCAGAGGCTTCGACATCACCCGTTTCCGGGTCCGTTATGGCGGTCACCTTATACACGCGACTGTCGGTCATTGTGTCTGTCATGTCTGGTCTCCTTTTTCACCATTGATGACAGGCTATATCTCATAGTACGATGTCGTAAATACGGACAAAAACGATAGTATGGAGATTTCTGATGGCGCTGGACAATGACACCCATCAAGGCCCAGAGGTTTCGCTCCTGACTGGCCTCGATATGCGCCATATCACGCTCTGCCCGGCCATCGCGTTCAACAAGATCCTGGGTGGGCGCTATAAGCTGCACATCCTTTGCGTTCTGCATCGTGGTCCGCTGCGTTTTGGCGAGATCGGCCGGTCGTTGGTGAAAGGCGGTCTGGGAAAGCCGATAACCCCGCGCATCCTCAGCCGCGAGTTGAAGGACATGACCGAACGCGGATTGCTTCACCGCAAGGCATATCCGGTCGTGCCGAAGAAAGTGGAATACTCCCTGGCCCCGCGTGGCAAGGCCCTGCTTCCAATCCTGTCCGAGATCGTCAGATGGGGTGCAACCGGGGCGCATGAAGACATTCTTGAGATGCCGAACAACCGACAGTAGAGCAGAACTCGTTTAATCTGATTCAAATTCTCTGCCTCCGGGTCAGCAAGCTACTGATCTCGAATCCGAATTTTGATGATCGGTGGTGCAGATTACAGCATGCTGCCTTAAACCTGAGACATCACGCATCACAAATGTCCCGGGAACGCGAAGCGTGGCAGGGTATTTGTGATTCAAGTTTAAGGCAGGGTGCTTTAAATCCATGCCGTCAGCCGATCTTGCCGCCCGCATCGCCCATCTGCCCACGATGGAGCAGCAGATGGTCCAGAAGAACGCAGGCCATCATCGCCTCGCCCACGGGGACGGCGCGGATACCGACGCAGGGGTCATGGCGTCCTTTGGTCACGATCTCGGTTGCCGTGCCCGATTTGGTGATGGTCTTGCGCGGGGTCAGAATGCTTGAGGTCGGTTTGACCGCGAACCGCACCACCAGATCCTGACCGGTGGAAATCCCGCCCAGAATGCCGCCTGCGTGGTTCGAGCTGTAGACAGGGCCGTCTGGCCCCATGGTGATCTCATCCGCATTGGCGCTGCCGGTCAGCGCGGCGGCGCCCATGCCCTCGCCGATCTCGACCGCTTTCACCGCGTTGATCGACATGCAGGCCGCCGCCAGATCGGTGTCAAGCTTGCCATAGATCGGGGCGCCCAGACCGGCGGGCACGCCGCTGGCCAGCAATTCGATCACAGCGCCGGTGCTGTCGCCGGATTTCCGCAAACCATCCAGATAGCTGGCCCAGTCCCGCGCGGCATCCGCATCCGGTGTCCAGAACGGGTTTTCCTCGATCCGGGTCAGGTCGATATTGGCCCGGTCAATCGCATGTGGCCCCATCTGCACCATATAGCCGGTGATCTTCAGCTCCGGCAGAAGACGGGTCAGCGCCGCCCGGGCCACACCGCCCGCAGCCACCCGCGCCGCTGTCTCCCGCGCCGAAGACCGGCCGCCACCACGCGGGTCACGGATACCGTATTTCTGCCAATAGGTGATATCCGCATGGCCGGGCCGGAATTTTTCAGCGATATCGCCATAGTCTTTCGAACGCTGATCGGTGTTGCGGATCATCAACTGGATCGGGGTGCCGGTGCTGTGGCCCTCATAGACGCCCGACAGGATTTCCACCTCATCGGCTTCCCGCCGTTGGGTGGTGTATTTGTTCTGCCCCGGTTTGCGCCGGTCCAGCCAGTGTTGCAGGTCCGCGGCGGCGATGGGCACGCCGGGCGGGCAGCCATCGACGGTGGCGCCAAGGGCGGGCCCGTGGCTTTCACCCCAGGTGGTGACACGGAACAGATGGCCGAATGTGTTGAGCGACATGGAAAGACTGCCTTT
Source organism: Rhodophyticola sp. CCM32 (assembly GCF_004751985.1). Classification (NCBI taxonomy): domain Bacteria; kingdom Pseudomonadati; phylum Pseudomonadota; class Alphaproteobacteria; order Rhodobacterales; family Roseobacteraceae; genus Rhodophyticola; species Rhodophyticola sp. CCM32. The sequence goes on along the minus strand of NZ_CP038492.1, from coordinate 3,355,034 downwards.
GATTGCAGGGCCGGGTTAGCCGCCAATGGCATAAATGCCAAGAGGCGACAGGTCTCTGAAAACTAGTTTAGTGCTAAACTAGTTTTCAGATCGTACAAGTTTCACCTTGCGACCCCCGCCGTGCGGGGATAGGCCTGTGCCTACCTCGGGGTGGCCAATGGCCTGAGATGCATGATGCGAACCCGTAGAACCTGAACCGGTTAGGACCGGCGGAGGGAAGGCAAAAGACCACCCGGGTCTCACCCTTACTTCGCCCGTCGCAATGGAGGCGTGAGATGAGACACACCATCATGGCAACGGCGTTTTCCCTGATCGCAGCATCGGCTGCGGCAGAAACACCCGTTTTGTCGATTTACACCTATGACAGCTTTGTCGCCGATTGGGGCCCCGGCCCGCTGATCGAGGCGGCGTTCGAGGAAACCTGCGATTGCGACCTGCAATTCACCGGTGCCGGAGATGGCGCCGCACTTCTGGCACGTATCCGGCTGGAAGGCGCCCATTCTGATGCGGATGTGGTTCTTGGCCTCGACACCAATCTGATGGATGCGGCAGAGCAGACCGGCCTGTTTGCGCCCCACGGCATCACCGTGCCGGAACTTGACCTGCCTGTGGGTTGGGAGGATCAAGTTTTTCTGCCGTTTGACTGGGGGTATTTCGCCTTTGTCTACAACACGGACATGACCGATGTGCCGGGCAGTTTCACAGAGCTTGCGGCAAGTGACGCCCGGATCGTGATACAGGACCCGCGCTCTTCCACCCCCGGTCTTGGCCTGCTGATGTGGGTTTCTGCCGCCTATGGCGATGCCGCTGCCGGGATCTGGGAAGGCTTGGCCGACAATGTCGTGACAGTCACGCCCGGCTGGTCCACCGCCTATGACCTGTTTCTGGAAGGGGAGGCGGATATGGTCCTGTCCTACACCACCTCACCCGCCTATCACCTGATTGCCGAGGAGGATGACAGCAAGGCCGCCGCCGCCTTTGAAGAGGGTCATTATCTGCAGGTTGAAGTGGCCGGACTACTGGCAAACAGCGATCAGCCCGATCTGGCGCGTGATTTTCTGGCCTTCATGCTGACAGAGCCGTTTCAGGCGGTGATTCCCACCACGAACTGGATGTACCCGGCTGCCCTGCCCGCTGATCACCTGCCAGAGGGGTTTGAGACCCTGATGACACCTGACCGGGCCTTGTTGTTCGACCCGGCCACCGCCGCCGCAACCCGGGCTGAGGCATTGGACATATGGCTGACCGCGCTCAGCCAGTAACGCTGTTACACGCGCTCGGCGGGTTTGTCGCCGCCGGGGTCGCCCTGGCGATACTGGGGCCGCTTGTCGCCGTTGCTTTGAGGGCAGAGGCGGGCGCGCAGCTTGGCGCAGCCGACTGGTCCGCGATCCGCTTCACGCTGCTTCAGGCCCTGCTGTCGGCAGTGTTGAGCGTGGGCTTGGCCATCCCCGTTGCCCGCGCTCTGGCCCGGCGGGTGTTTCCGGGGCGACGCCTGCTGGTCACCCTGATGGGCGCGCCTTTCATTCTGCCGGTCATCGTGGCGGTGTTCGGATTGCTGGCGGTGTTCGGGCGCAATGGCTGGATCAGCCAGGCCCTGGGTCTGATCGGCCTGCCCCCGATCGAGATCTACGGCCTGCATGGCCTGGTTCTGGCCCATATCTTCTTCAACCTGCCGCTGGCGGTGCGCCTGTTCCTGCAAGGCTGGCTGGCGATCCCGGCAGAACGGGCCCGGCTGGCCGCATCCCTGGGGTTCACGCCGCGCGATATTGCCCGGCATTTCGAATGGCCGATGCTGCGCGCCACGGCACCGGGTGCGTTTCTGGTGATCTTTCTGATCTGCACCACCAGTTTTGCCGTGGCACTGACGCTTGGCGGCGGGCCGAATGCCACAACGGTGGAACTGGCGATCTATCAGGCATTCCGGTTTGACTTTGACCTGGGCCGGGCCGCGATGCTGGGGCTTGTGCAGGTTGCGATCTGTGCCGTCGCCGGGCTTCTGGTTCTGCGTGTTGCGGTGCCGCGCGTGATCGGCACCGGTCTGGACCGCCCGCCGATGCGGTGGGAGGCTTTTGCAACCCGCGGCCGGGCCAGTGATGCGCTGGCGATCACAGTGGCGGCCCTGTTCCTTCTGCTGCCGCTGGCGGCGCTTGTGGGCAAAGGGTTGATGGCTGTTACCGGGGTGCCCGTATCGGTCTGGGAGGCCGCGTTGCGATCCCTTGGTCTGGCAATATCCTCTGCCGCTTTGGCGGTTGCTTTGGCGTTTCCGATGGCCGCCCTGATGGCGCGGCGCGCCCGTACCGGGCTGGAGATGATCGGCGCCCTGAGCATTGCGGTCTCGCCGCTGGTGATCGGCACCGGCGCGTTTTTGATCCTGCAGCCTGTGGCCAACCCGGTCTCTCTGGCGCTGCCGATCACCGGTCTGGTCAATGCGATGATGAGCCTGCCGTTTCTGCTCCGCGCCCTGATACCAGCCCTGCAAGAGGCCGAAACCTCGCAAGGGCGGCTGGCGGATTCCCTTGGTCTCGGCGGGTTCAACCGGCTGCGCCATGCGATCCTGCCGCGTGTCCGCGGGCCGCTTGGCTTCGGGGCCGGGCTGGCCGCTGCACTGTCGATGGGCGATCTGGGTGTGATTGCGCTGTTTTCCTCCCCCGCGCAGGGGACGCTGCCGCTGGAGATGTACCGGCTGATGGGATCATACCGCACCGATGATGCGCAAGGGGCGGCCCTGCTGCTGCTGTGCCTCAGCTTGGCCCTGTTCTGGGCGTTTGATCGCGGGGGGCGTTTGCGTGCTGCATCTTGAAAAGACAATCACCCGGCTTGGCGGCTTCACGCTTAAGGCCGATCTGTCATTGGCGCGCGGGCGCCGGCTGGCGATCCTCGGGGCTTCGGGCAGCGGGAAATCGACCCTGCTGAATCTGATTGCCGGTTTTGTTCTGCCGGATGCAGGCAACATCATGATCGCCGGGAAAAACCGAAGCCGCGCGCGGGTGGCCGACCGACCGCTGAGCATTCTGTTTCAGGATGGCAATCTGTTCCCGCATCTCAATGTGTTCGACAATGTTGCCTTGGGGCTTGGCAGTGATCTGCGTCTGGATGCGGATCAGAAATCGCGCGTGGGCGAAAGCCTGGCACAGGTCGGGATGGGTGGCATGGAAAGGCGCATGCCTGCCGCGCTTTCAGGGGGGCAGCAATCGCGGGTGGCATTGGCGCGGATGCTGTTGAGAGACAGGCCGCTTGCCCTGATGGATGAACCGTTTTCCGCGCTGGACCCGGGGTTGCGGCGGGACATGCTGGCGCTGGTGGCGATGCTGTGTGACCAGACCGGGCTGACACTGGTGATGGTCACCCATGATCTGCGCGATGTGCAGGGCCTTTGTACGGATCTGTGTCTGATGGAAGGTGGCAAAATCCTGATGCAGGGGCCGACATCCACGCTTCTTTCCGACCCGCCGCCGCCGCTTCAGCCCTGGCTTACCTGATAGAAATCATATGCCGGGTAAATGCCCCATGCCGCACGCAGGCGTGCGACAGGGAATTCTACAGGTATGAAACCCTGAAATGGTCAGGCGGTGACGGGTTGCCCGGTAAACATCCGGTCGCCCACACGCACCACAACCTTGCCGTTTTCAAGCGCCCGAACGAAGGTGCCCTGTACCGAGACACATGTCCCCAATGTGATTGTCTTTAACACAGTCATTTCCCCAATTTGGCTGTTTACAAAAGAAGCTTATGGCAAAATTTTTAAAAAACAGCCCCAAATCGGGGGCGTTCCGGAAAAAACAGCCTAAATTATGTGCATGAAGCGAAAACCTGCCGATGCAGGTCAGAGCCAATCGCGCAATATCGGGATCAGGGGGATGTCTGCGGCGGGCATTGGGTAGTCACGCAACGCGTTCGGGCGGACCCATTTGAGCACCTGCTCCTCCCGCGGGGCCGGAATACCCTGCCATTTCCGGCAAACGAAAAGCGGCATCAGAAGATGAAACGCGTCATAGCTGTGGCTGGCGAAGGTCAGGGGGGCCAGGCAACTGGCCCAGGTGTCGATGCCCAGTTCTTCCTTCAATTCCCGGATCAGCGCGACCTCGGGCGTTTCCCCCGGTTCGACCTTGCCGCCGGGAAATTCCCACAGACCGGCCATGGATTTGCCTTCGGGGCGTTGCGCCAGCAGCACCCGGCCCTCCGGGTCGATCAGCGCAACGGCAGAGACAAGCACGGTCTTCACGACCGGTAATCCGCATTGATGGTGATATAGCCATGGGTCAGATCACAGGTCCAGACCGTGGCATGGCCGCTGCCAAGACCCAGATCAACCGCGATCAGCAATTCCTGGGCTTTCATATAGGCGGCCCCGGCTTGTTCATGATAGCCCGGCGCGACCCATCCGTTCTCAGCCACCGGAATATCCCCGAAGCGGATGCTTAAAAGGTCCCGATCCGCCTCTGCGCCGGATTTCCCGACCGCCATGACCACACGGCCCCAGTTCGGGTCTTCCCCCGCGATTGCGGTCTTGACCAGCGGAGAGTTCGCAATGGCGCGCGCAACCTTTTGCGCATCATCGGTGCTGTCGGCCCCGGTCACCTGCACCTCGACCAGTTTGGTTGCCCCTTCGCCGTCGCGGACGATTTGCAGGGCAAGGTCTTTCATTACCGCCTCAAGCGCGGCTGCAAATGCCCTGGCATCGGCACTGTCAGCGGATGTGATCCGCGCGTGGCCTGCCGCACCGGTTGCGACACACATCACCGTGTCCGAGGTGGAGGTATCGCTATCCACGGTGATCGCGTTGAAGCTGCGCCCGGTCAGATCCTGCAACATCGCCTGAAGCACCGGCTGATCAATTGCCGCATCGGTGAAGATATAGCCCAGCATCGTCGCCATATCCGGCGCGATCATGCCTGACCCTTTGGCAAACCCCGCAAGGCTGACCTGCGTGTCACCGATCTGCGCTGTGGCCGCCGCACCCTTGGCGAATGTGTCGGTGGTCATGATCGCCCGCGCCGCCGCCTCGGCACCGTCTGGCGACAGCGTGTCGTTCAGCGCCGCAATCGCATCGGTGATCTTTTCAGGCGGCAGCGGTTCTCCGATCACCCCGGTCGAGGCGGTGAAGACATGGGCCGGGGGCAGGCCCATGACCCCGGCGAGCCGGGCGCAGACCGTCTGCACCGTGGCCTCGCCCGCAGCCCCGGTAAAGGCGTTGGCATTGCCGGAATTGACCAGAATGGCAAACCCCGCCCCGCTGATGCCAAGGGCGGCCAGTTTCGCCTCGCAATCGCGGACCGGGGCGGACCGTGTGGCCGACCGGGTGAAAACCCCCGCAACCGAGGCGCCCGGCGCAATCTCGGCCAGCATCACATCGGTGCGGGCCTTGTATTTCACACCCGCAGCCACAGCCGCAAACCGCACACCGGCGATCTGGGGCAGGGGCGGAAAGCCATTTTTGGGGGCCAGCGGCGACACCGCTGGCGTTGAGTCTGTATCGCTGCTCATCGAACCTGCTTAATTGGTCAGCAGGTCCATATCGCGGATCAGGCTCATATCAAACCCTTCCAGATCGGACCGGTCGATCTCAGCCTCCGAGGTCAGCTCTGCCACGCGGGCATCAACCCGGGCGCGGCGCAGCTCCTGCGTGAGTTCGGCGCGCACATCGTCCAGCGCGGGCGCATCCTGCAACCGGCTTTCATTGAGCAGAATGACATGCCAGCCGAACTGCGTTTCAACAGGGGCCGAAATCTCCCCTTCTTCCAGCGTAAAAACAGCCTCTTCAAAACTGGGGACCATCATACCGGCGGTGAACCAGCCAAGCAGCCCGCCATTGGGGCCCGACGGACCGGTGGAATGCTGTTGCGCCAGTTCGGCGAAATCGGCACCGCCTTCAAGCTCTTCAACCAGGGCCTGCGCTTCCGCTTCGGTTTCGACCAGAATATGCGACGCGTTATATTCCTGCGCCGGTTCGGCAGACCCGTATACCCGGTCATATTCGGCCTGAAGCTCTTCCTCGCTCAACTCGGCCATGGCGACATCATCCATCATCGCCGCTGCCAGAAACGCGCGTTCCTCATTTTCCAGACCAAGGGTCATGCGCTCGGTCATGATTTCCTGCGCCTGACCTGCCAGAACCTCTTGCTGTACCAATTGTTCCAGCATGCCCTCAAACAGCGTCTGATCGGGCAGTTGGCGATATTGATCGGGCAAAAGCGCCTGCATCGCAATCAGATGGCCAAGGGTAATCTCGGTGCCGTTCACAGTGGCCAGAACAGTGTCTGCATCCTGGGCCTGTGCCGGAACAGCCAGAAGGGCCGCCATTGTGGCACCAGCAAGAAAACGTTTCATAATCAGAAGTCCTTTTTTTCGACCAACACGATAACACGCAGGTCGCGTTGACACATATCCGGCAGCCCCTTATGTCCCTGACGGGTTTGAATTCGGGCCTGCCGGTCTTGCAGCCGTATCTAGGCCGCTGCGATGGGCCAAACAAGTCGCATGCGACACATGAACTGATCAACCGGGGAATACCGCTGATGGCCCCGCAGGAAAAGGCGTTTGAAAGTATGCTCGGGTTTGGAACCATCGCGAAGAAGGTCTTTGGAACGCCAAACGATCGCAAAGTGAAATCGGCGCGGCCTGTGATCGAACAGATCAACGCCCTGGGGCCAGAATTTGAAAAACTGACCGACACGGAAATTGTTGCGAAAACCGCCGAATTGCGCAACCGCGCCCAGAATGGCGAGGCGCTGAACGATCTTCTGCCCGAAGCCTTTGCAAATTGTCGTGAAGCCGCGCACCGGGCCTTGGGCCTGCACGCCTTTGACACGCAGTTGATGGGCGGGCTTTTCCTGCATCAGGGCAATATCGCCGAGATGAAAACCGGCGAGGGAAAAACCCTTGTCGCCACCTTCCCCGCCTATCTGAACGCGCTGACCGGCAAGGGCGTGCATATCGTGACGGTCAATGATTACCTTGCCAAGCGCGACGCGGAATGGATGGGCAAGGTCTATACCGCGCTTGGCCTGTCCACCGGTGTGGTCTATCCGCGCCAGCCCGATGCCGAAAAACGCGACGCCTATGCCGCCGACATCACCTATGCGACCAATAATGAGCTTGGGTTCGACTATCTGCGCGACAACATGCGCGCCAATCTTGCCGATATGGCGCAGCGCGGTCACAATTTCGCGATTGTCGATGAGGTGGATTCGATCCTGATCGACGAGGCGCGCACGCCGCTGATCATCTCGGGCCCGTCCGAAGACCGGTCCGAGCTTTATGTGACAATCAACACCCTGATCCCCGAAATCGCCGATGATCATTATACATTCGACGAAAAGACCCGGGGCGTGACCTTCACCGATGAGGGCAATGATTTTCTGGAAGAACGCCTGCTGGCCGAGGGTATCCTGCCCGAGGGCCAAAGCCTTTATGACCCGGAAAGCACAACCATCGTGCATCATATCACCAATGCCCTGCGCGCCCATAAGGCGTTTCAGAAGGACAAGGATTATATCGTGCGCGGCGGCGAGGTGGTGCTGGTCGATGAATTCACCGGCCGGATGATGCCGGGCCGCCGCCTGTCCGATGGTCTGCATCAGGCGATCGAAGCCAAGGAAGGCGCGAAAATCCAGCCCGAAAACATCACCATGGCCTCGGTCACCTTCCAGAACTATTTCCGCCTTTACGGCACGCTGGCGGGCATGACCGGCACAGCGGCCACCGAGGCCGAGGAATTTGCCTCGATCTATGGGCTGGGTGTGGTTGAAGTGCCCACCAACCGCCCCATTGCCCGCGCAGATGAACATGATCAGGTCTATCGCACAGGCACAGAAAAATACGCCGCCATCGTTGACGAAATCCGCACCGCCCATGACAAGGGCCAGCCCGTGCTGGTCGGCACAACCTCGATCGAGAAATCCGAGATGTTGAGCAACCTGCTGAAAACGGCGGGTTTGCCCCATAACGTGCTGAACGCGCGCCAGCATGAGCAGGAGGCGCAGATCATCGCCGATGCGGGCAAGCTGGGCGCGATCACCATCGCCACCAACATGGCCGGGCGCGGCACCGACATCAAACTGGGCGGCAATGTCGAGTTCAAGGTGATGGAGGCGCTGGCCGCCAACCCGGATGCCAACCCCGATGACGTGCGCACCCGGATCGAGGCGGAACATGCCGCGGATGAAGAGGCGGTGAAAGCCGCGGGCGGCCTCTATGTTCTGGCCACGGAACGCCACGAATCCCGGCGCATCGACAACCAGTTGCGCGGCCGGTCCGGCCGTCAGGGCGACCCGGGGCGGTCCTCCTTCTTTCTCAGCCTCGAAGACGATCTGATGCGCATCTTCGGGTCCGACCGGCTGGACAAGATGCTGTCGACCCTGGGCATGAAAGAGGGGGAGGCGATTGTGCACCCCTGGGTCAACAAATCGCTGGAAAAGGCACAGGCAAAGGTTGAAGGCCGCAATTTTGACATTCGCAAGCAGCTGCTGAAATTCGACGATGTGATGAATGACCAGCGCAAGGCGATCTTTGAACAGCGCATGGAGATTATGGGCGCCGATGACATCAACGAGGTCACCCGCGATATGCGCCATCAGGTGATCGACGATCTGGTCCATATCCATATGCCGCCCAAATCCTATGCCGATCAATGGGATACAGATGGCCTGCAACAGGAGATACGCGAGAAACTGGGCGTCGATGCCGCAGTTGCGGACTGGGCCGCCGAGGAAGGCGTGGATGACGAGGATATCCGCGAACGTCTGGAACGCTCCGCCGATGAGTATATGGCGCAGAAAGCCGTGCAGTTCGGCCCCGATCAGATGCGCAATATCGAGAAACAGGTGCTGTTGCAGACCATTGACGGCAAATGGCGGGAACATCTGCTGACACTGGAACATCTGCGGTCGGTCGTGGGCTTTCGCGGCTATGCCCAGCGCGATCCGCTGAACGAATACAAGACCGAAAGCTTCCAGCTGTTCGAAAGCATGCTTGACAGCCTGCGCTCGGAAGTGACCGAGAAACTCTCGAAAATTCAGCCGCTGACCCCGGAACAGCAGGAACAGTTGATCAAGCAGTTGCAGGCCCAGCAGCAGGCGCAACAGCAGGCCGTGACCAAAGCGGCCGAAGCGGCAACAACCGGCGCCCCGGCAACCACACCGCTGGTGGAAGGGTTTGTCGAGGATGACCCCGGCACCTGGGGCAACCCGGGCCGGAACGACCCCTGCCCCTGCGGATCAGGCAAGAAGTTCAAACATTGCCACGGGCGACTGGCCTGAAACAGCCGGGTGGCCTGACGCCTGTCACCGGCTGCAAATCGGGCATATGGCGCCTGCGTTTATCAGGATACTCCGCGGCAATTGTGCCACAGTGGGCAGGCTGTCCACGGCATCCGGCCGATCTTACCCCAATATTGCCCCAATCCACCCCAAGGCTCCGCCGCTACATATGCGATGGAGAGCAATATGCCGAACCGCCAAATCATTCGACTGGCCGCTATGGGCCTGATGACCGTCGCAGGCGGATTTTTTGCCGTTCAGGCGGGGCTGGTTCCGGTCATCTCCGGCGATGAGCAAGCGACCCCTGCCCGACAGGCCGTTGCGATCTCTCAACCCTCCAGCCCTTCCGGGACATCGGATACCGCACCTGATATGATGCCCTTGCCTGCATCGGTGGCAGACGCGCCTGTCACCCCGACACATATACCGCCCCTGCCCGATACGCCCGACGCCGTGTTGATGCAGCCCGACCTGCCGCAACCCGGCAGCGCCCTGTCGGACCGGATGGCCAGCACATCTGATACCCCCCTGACCGCAACCGATACCCAAAACGTCAGCGCCTTCGGCCTGCCTTGCGGGCTGACCGTCACCGCCAGCGCGGAACCCGCCGCAATGGTCGCGCTTGATATCATGGACCCGTGTCAGCCTGCCGCCCGGATCGTGATCGAACATTCCGGCCTGACCCTGACCGAGGCCACGGATGCCATGGGCCTTCTGACCACCGATATTCCGGTCTTTGAAACCCCCGCTTTCTTCACCATCCGCATGGGCGAGGTGGCACAAACCGCGCGGGTCACCGTGCCGGATCTGGCAGAGTACGACCGTGTCGCTGTCGCCTGGGAAGACGCCCGCGATCTGGAATTGCATGCCCTGGAATTTGGCGCCGATTACGGGGAGCCCGGCCATATCTGGGCCGGAAATACCGGCAGTATCGCCCGCGCCGAAACCGGCACCGGCGGCTTTGTCACCCGGCTTGGAAACGATGGGGTGGAAGCGCCGATGATGGCCGAGATTTATACCTTTCCCCGCGACACGCTGACCCGTGAGGGCAGTGTCCGCATCTTGATCGAGGCGCCGGTTACCCACCGCAATTGCGGCTTGCCCACCATAGCCCGCACCATTGAAACCGACCCCGAAAACCCGGCCACAGTGACCGAACTGACCTTTACCCTGCCCGATTGCGATGCGGTGGGTGATTATCTGGTGTTGCAAAATCTTCTGCAGGACCTGAGACTCGCCGCGAACTGAATCCAACCCGGCACAGGCACCTATGCACATATTGCCAAGGGCGGCTGTCAGAGCTGCCCTTTTCGGTTTTCTGACCCTGTCTCCTGCCGCTGCGCAGGATGTGACCCTGCGGTCGCTTGATGGTGCGATTGAACTTGATGGCGCGCTGATCGGTTTTGACGGGGAGTTTTACCGGGTTGATACGATCTATGGGCCGCTGACCGTCTCGGCGCAGGGTGTGTCTTGTGTCGGGCCGGGATGCCCCGATCTGGAAAGCTTTGTGGCCGAGGCCCGGTTTGCCGGTGCGGCGGTGATCGCCGACCGGCTGATGCCTGCCCTGATCCAGGCTTTTGCCCGTGATCGCGGGATGGATGTTGCCCGCGCGCTGGGGGCGAACGGGCACTCCACCTTCACCCTGACCCGTCGGTCCGACGACACGGTTGCGGCGCGGTTCACCCTCATCCCCGGCACCACCGATCAGGCGTTCGAGGCGCTGCTGAACCGTGACGCAGACCTGGCGCTGGCTTTGCGCCAACCCTCGCCGGTGGAACGCGATGCGGCGGACCTGGCCGATCTGGGCAATCTGGGCCAGCCCCAACGCGCCCGCGTGCTGGGGTTGGACGGGCTGGTGGCGGTGGTCTCGCCCGAAAACCCCATTCGTGGCATCGCACTGCCCGATCTGGCCCGCGTCTTTGCGGGGGAGATTATCAACTGGGCCGATCTGGGCGGCGGTGACGCGCCCATTGCGCTGCATCTGATGCAGGCAGGCTCGGGTCTGGCGCAGGGCTTTGCCAACCGGGTTCTGCTTCCCGCAGGTCTGGACCCTGGTCCCGATATCATACGCCATATGGACCCGCATGATCTGGCCAGCGCTGTTGCCCGCGATCCCTATGCGATCGGCATCACCTCCTTTTCTGCCATCGACAATGCCCGCGCGCTTGCCCTTGGCGGGATCTGCGGGTTCAGCCAGACCGCCACGCCCGCCAGCCTGAAGGCCGAAGATTACCCGCTGACCGCGCCGCTTCTTGTCTACACGCCGGCCCGGCGCCTGCCACAACTGGTGCGCGAATTCCTGTCGTTCTTCGAAAGCCGGGCCGCAGAACGGACGATCCGCCGTGCGGGGTTTGTAACCCAGTCGATCCTGCCGATACCTGCGGCCAGCCAGGGCAATCGGCTGGCCAATGCCATCGCCGTGACAGGCGACGAAATCACCCTGCCCGAGCTGCAACGGCTCGCGGCGCGGATCAGCGACAGCCAGCGCCTGTCACCCAGTTTCCGCTTTGCTGCCGGAACCGCCGATCTGGATACGCAATCGCGCAGCTCCGTCTCGCGGCTTGCCCGTGCGATAGAGCAAGGGCAGTTCGACGGGCGGCAGCTGGTCTTTGTGGGGTTTTCAGATGGCGCAGGTGATGCCGCCACCAATCTGCGTCTGGCCCGTGGCCGTGCCGAAACCGTGCGCAGCGCCATTATCGAGGCCGCCAGCGCCGCCGATCTTAACCGCCTGCAACTGCGCGTTGACGCGTTTGGGGAGGCGATGCCCATGGCCTGTGACGACACCGACTGGGGCCGCGCGGTCAACCGCCGTGTCGAGGTCTGGCTGGAATAGCGGCACCTGTCCCGGACCCGGTATATTCCAGCATCACGGCCGAGATATCATCCGGCAGGTCCGGGCCGTTGGCATGGCCTTTCAACTCACTTACCAGCTTCTCCAAAAACTCTGCTCCGCTCATCCCCTCGCCACGGCTGAGCATCTGCAACAGCCCTTTCTCTTCCAGCATCGTCCCATCGGGGCCGGGGCATTCGGTCACGCCATCCGAATACATCAACAGCCGGTCACCGGGCGTCAGCTGCACCTCGATCGTTTCATATGCCGCATCCGCCAACAGGCCGACCGGCATGCCACCCTGCCCCAGAAAATCAATACGCCCATCGGCATGTTGCAGGGCCGGGTGCGGATGGCCCGCCTGTACCATCGACATCTTGCCGGTCTGCAAATCCAGCATCACCAGGCAAAGCGTGAAATAATGATCCGTCTGCACCTCTTCCAGCATCAGGCGGTTCAACCGCTCTGCCACCAGATGCGGGGCCAGGGGGCAATACCGGCCATCTTCCTGCCAGGCCATGGTGATATTCTGTTCCGCAGAGGCGGCTGTTAACCAGGCGGCCAATCGCGCCGTAATCAGTGCCGAGGTTATACCATGGCCCGCGACATCCAGCGAAAACAGTGCAATCTGATGCTGAGAGACCGGAACATACCCCACCAGATCACCCCCCACATGACCGCTGGACCGCAGAAGAAACGACGCGGTCGCCGTTTCAAACTCCCGCACGGTCTCATTCAGCAGAGAGGCTTGCAGTTTCTTCGCCTCCAGCAGATCGCGATCCAGCGCATCGTACAAGGCGCTGATCTCTGACAGGGTGGCGGTGACGATATCATTCTTGTCCACCAGTTCCCGTTGCATGGCGACGATCCGTTCACCTGCATGAATGCGCGCGCGCAGCTCATGACCGTTCACCGGCTTGGTCAGGAAATCATCTGCACCAGCCTCCAGACCGGTGGCAATCGCGGTCTTGTCACGCCTGGAGGTGAGCAGCAGGATATAGGCATAGCTTTCGCGTGCCATGGCCCGGACCCGGCGACAAAATTCCGGGCCATCCATATCCGGCATCACCCAATCGCTGACCACCATCGCAATTGTCGGGTCGGACAACAGATCAAGCGCGGTGTTCGGGTCTTCGCAGGGCAGAACCTCATGGCCCCACCGCGTCAGCAGATCACATAACAACCGTCGCTGCGCGCGGCTGTCATCCAGCACAATGACGCGTTCCCGGTTTCGCGCCGGTTTCACATCGCAGGGCGACAGGACGGTTCTGGCCCGGGTATCGGGGGGAATATATCTGTCTGACACTTCAGGTCTGATCCTCGTTTCCACGGTCCTTGCACGAAGGGTTTAACGAGGGGTGAAAGGAAAAATCCGAGCAATTCGGGCACGGGCGCAGACACCTGCGGTTAACCTCGGGCCTTTACCCTTGATCCATGGCCATCCCTGACCCTGGCCAGACATTTCGGCGCATGGCAGAGGATTATCATGATCGACTTGAACAGGCTGGCCGATCTCCGTTCAGAAATCGGCGAGGAAGGCTTTACTGAGGTGGCAGACCTGTTTGTTGAAGAGATGCGCGGCGCGATGGATCATCTGATCCGCAACCCCTTGGCGGTTACTCAGGATGATCTGCATTTCCTGCGCGGCAGCGCGGCAAATCTTGGTCTGACCGGGTTCGTCACCTGTTGCGCCACAGCCGAACAGAGGATTTGTGCGAGCAAACCGGTCGATATTCCCGCGCTGGTCAAAACATATGAGGCCTCTCTGGCGGCGATTGCCAGTATTCTGTCCGACAGGCCCGAAACCATCTGAACATCCGGTCAGATCAGGAAGCCGGCCAGAATTTCATCATTGGTGACATCCCGGAAATCGAAACCGCGCGCCAGAACCCGTTCAAACAGACCCTCGAATGTGTCCGCATGGGTGGTTTCAATACCGATCAGGACCGACCCGAAATTGCGGGAGCTTTTTTTCAGATACTCAAACCGGGTGATGTTGTCCTCGGGGCCCAGAAGATCCAGAAAATCTTTCAGCGCGCCGGGCCGTTGCGGCAGACGCAGGATGAAATATTTCTTCAATCCCTGCCAGTTCATCGCCCGTTCCTTGACCTCGGGCAGACGTTCAAAATCGAAATTGCCGCCCGAGGTGACGCAGACCACGGTTTTACCGCGCAACACATCACTTAAGCTTTCCAGCACATCTATCGCCAGGGCACCGGCAGGTTCCAGCACGATCCCCTCGACATTCAGCATCTCGCCGATGGTCACGCAAATCCGGTTTTCCGGGGCCAGCAACACATGCGCAGGGTCGGTATGGCGCAACACGTCAAAGGGCTGCTCTCCGATCCGGGCCACCGCCGCGCCATCCACGAAAGTATCGGTGATAGGAACACTTGTCGGTTCTCCCGCCGCCAGCGCGGCGGTCAGGCTGGGGCCGCCCTCTGGCTCAACCAGTGTCAGGGCTGTGCCTGCCCCGACCGCATCAAAATAGCGGATCACGCCAGAGGACAATCCGCCGCCGCCCACCGGCAGGATCATGTGATCAGGGGCGCTGCCCATTTCATCAAGAACCTCCAGCGCGACCGAGGCCTGACCCTCGATCACATGGGCATCGTCAAAAGGCGACAGGAAATGCGCGCCATGTTCAAGGCAATAGGTCTGGGCGGCGGCCAGTGTTTCATCAAAGAAGTCCCCAACCAGCGTAATCGTAACAGCCCCGCCCCCAAAAGCGCGGGTCTTGTCGATCTTCTGTTTCGGTGTGGTCACCGGCATGAACACCACGCCCTCAACCCCGAAATGCTGGCACACAAAGGCCACGCCCTGGGCATGGTTGCCAGCGCTGGCACAGACGAACCGCCGCTGATCAGGCATCGCCGCCAGGGCCTTGCCCATGGCGTTGAACGCCCCCCTGATCTTGTAGGATCTGACCGGTGTCAGGTCCTCGCGTTTCAGCCAGATATCGGCGCCGAACCGGTCGGACAGATGTACATTGCGCTGCAAGGGCGTAGGGGGAAACAGGGCGCGCATGGCCTTTGCGGCGCTGCGGGCGTTCTTGGCAAAATCAGTCATGCCTTCGCCCTGCCCCGAAACGCCGCGACTGTCCAGCGCCGAAGCCCGGTCAGTTCAGCGCGCGGCCCTCAATCAGGTTGCCGTAAAGTGTTGTCATCAGCGCAAGGTTCACCAGAAGTTGCAGCCAGGACACCAGCGTTCCGATCAGCGCGGGCACAAACCCCACGCCCAGAAGCAGCACAATCAGTTGCGACACGATCGCCCCGACAATCGCCACCACAATGATGGGCAGCAATATCTGCCCCGAAACCGGCCTTGTGGCAGCCCAGCTTTCACGGATACGCAGTTTCGCACCAACCGCCGCAGCCGGCAGGATCAACCCGACCCGTGTCGAGATCCACATCAAGGCGGTGATCATCCCGATCCCCATGAACACAAGCAGCCCGCGGATCGGAAGCAAACTGCCGATAATGCCGATCCCAAAGCCAAGAACAACACCCGCCGCAATGACCACCAGCGACACAACAAGCGCGCTGACAAAATAGGCCCAGATCTGCGACCCCCGCCATTGGGGAACAATCCCGCCGCCATATTCCTCAAGCAGGACAAACCGGTGCCATCCGACGGCCGCCCAACACCAGGCGACAACACTGCCGATCAGCCCCAGAAACGCGAAGGACCAGTTTATTTCCAGGGCGTTGTTCTGCATGGATATTGCACCCTGGATAAACAGAGCTTCATTTGTCAGAAGCAGAAATATCGCCGGCACCAGAACCAGAAACAAAGTCAGTCGTGCCGCCTGCCCCAGATTTCCAAACACCTGTTGCACCACATGACGCAGTAATTGATATCCGTAATCCATAACTTGCCTCCGCTTGGCTTGCCCCATCTCTGAAAACCCGTTATCCGCCCAGCGGTCAACACAAACCTGACGGAGCCACCATGTCCGCCCCCAAGAAAGTCGTCCTTGCCTATTCCGGCGGCCTCGATACCTCGATCATTCTGAAATGGCTGCAAACCGAATATGGCTGCGAGGTAGTGACCTTCACCGCCGATCTGGGTCAGGGGAAGAATTGGAACCAGCCCGCAAAAAGGCCGAGATGATGGGCGCATCGGCAATCTATATCGAGGATCTGCGCGAGGAATTCACCCGCGATTTCGTCTTTCCCATGTTCCGCGCCAATGCGCTTTATGAGGGGTTGTACCTGCTTGGCACCTCCATCGCGCGGCCCCTGATCTCAAAACGTCTGGTCGAGATTGCAGCCGTCGAAGGCGCCGATGCTGTCGCCCATGGCGCAACCGGCAAGGGCAATGATCAGGTGCGGTTCGAACTGGCCGCCTATGCGCTGAACCCCGATGTCAAGGTGATCGCCCCCTGGCGCGAATGGGATCTGTCCAGCCGCACGAAGCTCATCGACTTTGCCGAGAAAAACCAGATTCCCATCGCCAGGGACAAACGCGGCGAGGCGCCGTTCAGCGTGGATGCGAACCTTCTGCACACCTCCTCCGAAGGCAAGGTTCTGGAAGACCCGGCCAGTGAGGCCCCCGATTATGTCTATCAGCGCACAACCCATCCCGAAGACGCCCCCGACACACCCGAATACATCGAAATCGGCTTTGAAAAGGGCGATGCGGTCTCGATCAATGGCGAGGCGATGTCGCCCGCCACCATCCTCACCCGGCTGAACGAGACGGGTGGCAAACATGGTATTGGCCGTCTTGATCTGGTGGAGGGCCGCTTTGTCGGCATGAAATCCCGCGGCATCTATGAAACCCCCGGCGGCACCATCCTGCTTGAGGCCCATCGCGGCATCGAATCCATCACGCTGGACCGGGGGGCTGCGCATCTGAAGGATGAGTTGATGCCGCGCTATGCAGAGCTGATCTATAACGGGTTCTGGTTCTCGCCCGAACGCGAGATGCTGCAGGCGGCAATCGATCATTCCCAGGCCCATGTCACCGGCACCGTGCGGCTGAAACTTTACAAGGGTCTGGCCCGCACCATTGGCCGCTGGTCTGATCACAGCCTCTATTCCGAGGCCCATGTGACCTTCGAGGATGATGCCGGCGCCTATGACCAGAAAGACGCCGCTGGTTTCATCCAGCTGAACGCCCTGCGCCTGAAACTGATCGCAGCGCGGGATCAGCGCCTAAAGGGCTAGTTTCACTTTGAAAAAGTTGCCATAGTTTAATCGATAACCTGACCCACAGACCAATTTTCATTTAAGGGAACGCACATGGCGCTGGAACAGATGGCTGCAGAGATTCAGACAAGCCTTGAGGGCAAAAGCTTTGACGGGTCGTTGAAGTTCGATTGCGGCACCGACGGGGTGATTGTTCTGAGCGACGGTCAGGTCACGACCGAGGATCAGGACACCGACTGCACCATCGCGATCTCAACGGAAAACCTGACAAAACTGCTGGATGGCTCGCTTAACCCGGCAACCGGCGCGATGATGGGCAAGCTGAAAATCTCAGGCGATATGGGCGTGGCGATGAAGATGGGCCAGCTTCTGGGGTAAGCATTTTGCGAAACCCGGCAGGCAAGGGCCAGGCACCTGCCCGTTAAAGCACTGCCGCCAGACGCGCACCCTGATCAATCGCGCGTTTGGCATCCAGCTCTGCGGCCACATCCGCGCCACCGATCACATGCACCGCCACGCCCCGGGCCTCCAGCAGATCGGCCAGCGACCTTTCAGGCACCTGCCCCGCGCACAACACCACCGTATCCGCTTCAATCAGGGCCGGAGCTTCGCGCGCCTCGCCAAAGCTTACATGCAGCCCAGCCGCATCAATGCGCTCATAATTCACGCCGGTCACCATCTCGACATTCTTCATCTTCAACGCAGCGCGATGAATCCAGCCGGTGGTCTTGCCCAATCGCTTGCCCGGCTTCTCCGCCTTGCGCTGTAACAAGGTGACCGCGCGCGCAGCAGGTTCCGGTTGCGGACCCCCGGGCGCCAGACCGCCCCGGTCTGTTTCCGGGTCGCTGACCCCCCATTCCTTCCGCCAAAGCGCAGGCATCTCCGTCGGGCTTTCCCCGTCATGCACCAGAAATTCCGCCACATCGAACCCGATGCCGCCCGCGCCGATAATCGCAACGCGGGGACCGACATCTGCCTTGCCCGCCAGCACATCCACATAGCTCAACACATTGGGCCCGTCCTGCCCCGGAATACCCGGGTCGCGCGGCAGGACACCGGTGGCCACCACCACCTCATCAAAACCCGACAGATCCTCAACCGAAACTGTCTGCCCCAGCCGCAGATCGACATCACGCTTTGCAATAGCAGTCTCGAACCAGCGGGTCAGACCCTTGAATTCTTCTTTCCCGGGAATTTCTTTGGCCATGTTCAGCTGCCCGCCGACCCGATCCGCCTTATCGAACAAAATCACCTGATGGCCCCGCTCCGCAGCGACCATCGCAGTTGACAGCCCGGCGGCCCCGGCGCCGACCACCGCGATCCGCTTGGTCGCCTTCACCGGTTCATAGCGCAGCACCGTTTCATGGCAGGCACGCGGGTTCACCAGACAAGTGGTCAGCTTGCCGCTGAACGTGTGATCAAGACAGGCCTGATTGCAGGCGATGCAGGGGGCAATCTCATCCGCCCGGCCCGCTGCGGCCTTGGCCACGAAATCCGCATCCGCCAGAAAAGGCCGCGCCATCGAGATCATATCGGCGCAACCCCCGGCCAGCACATCCTCGGCCACATCGGGCATGTTGATCCGGTTCGAGGTGATAAGCGGAATGCCGACCCTGCCCATCAGCTTCCGGGTCACCCAGGCAAACCCCCGACGCGGCACCGAGGTTGCAATTGTCGGTATCCGCGCTTCATGCCAGCCGATCCCGGTATTGAGTATCGTCGCACCCGCCGCCTCCACCGCCTGCGCCAGTTGCACCACCTCGTCGAAACTTGAGCCTTCGGGGATCAGGTCGATCATGCTCAACCGGTAGATCAGGATAAACTCCGGCCCCACGGCCGCCCGCACCCGGCGCACCACCTCCACCGGCAGGCGCATCCGGTTCTCATAAGAACCGCCCCAGCGGTCATCGCGCTTATTGGTATGGGTCACCAGAAACTGGTTCAGGAAATATCCTTCCGACCCCATGATCTCGACACCATCATACCCGGCCGCCTGCGCCCGGGCGGCGGCGGTCACGATATCGGCGATCTGCTTTTCGATGCCCGCCTCATCCAGCGCTTTCGGCGGAAAGGGCGAGATCGGGGATTTCACCGCTGACGGCGCCACACAATCCGGGCTGTAGGCATAACGCCCCGCATGCAGGATCTGCATCGCGATCCGGCCACCGGCCTGATGCACCGCATCGGTCACCACCCGGTGATTGGCAATATCCTGATCCGAATACAGCCCCGCCGCGCCGGGAAACACACCGCCCTCAGGGTTCGGGGCCATCCCGCCGGTGACAATCAGCGCCACGCCACCGCGCGCCCGCTCGGCATAAAACTCCGCCACCCGCGGCCAGTCCTTCGTCTCTTCCAGACCGGTATGCATCGAGCCCATAAGCACCCGGTTCTTCAGGGTACAAAACCCCAGATCCAGCGGGGCCAGCAAATGCGGATATCGCGCCTGTGCCATCAGAAAATCCTCCCGGACACCAGCTAACGGACAGGCCCGGCCCCTGTCACGCCCAACGCGGCGTCACATAAAGCGTTTTGCGGTTTCATTGACACAGCATGTATCGGAATTCACGTTTGAAATCAGCTCTTTGCTGACCCCGAGGCCGCGCATTCTGACACAATGTCACCGGAAAACGCCATATCCTTCTTCTTGTCAAAAATACGCCCGCCGGAGGCATCGCGACGCCGAAGGCGGCGCAATCAAAAACACAGGCGCCGCAGGCGCTCGATATGGGTGAGGGGGTCAATCCTCGCCGGTTTCGGTGCAATGGCGACGAAAGGCGCGCTTCAGCAGGTCAAGCTCATCCCGCAGCAGCGCAATCTCGGCCCGTATATCCTCGTCCAGCACAGATCCGGCCAGAACCGTGATCCGGTCCAGAACCTCCCCATCCGCCGCGCTGCGCAGGCTGATCACCTGTACCCCATCGCTCAACACCCATCCGGGCAGGTCAAACCCGACCTGAAACCGATTTTTCCCGTCCCCGGCGCCCAGTTCAACGGTGCCGATCACATGATCCAGATGGACCACCTCGATCACCGGCGGCATATCGGTCGCGGTCAGTATCCCCTCATAACGCCCGCCATGCAGCCGGGTTCGTGTCAATGTCACCATCTGCCCCGACCTTTCACAACTCTGCCCTGGGCGCACGGCTGACCGTCATGTCCCGTATCGTCACCTGATTCATCTGTGGTCCCTCGAAAATCAGATCCAGCCACATCTTTTCCAGCCGGTTTTCATTGATCTTGGTATAGGCCAGATCAAACTCTGCCACGGCACTATCACCTTTGACATCGAATTGCCGCACCACCTGTTCACAATTGGGCCCGTGCTGAATGTTCAGCCGGGCATAAATCTCCAGCGGGCTTTCCACCGCCATCTGCAAACTGACTTTCAGGAAATGCCCTCGGGTAAGACCGTTGACCGCCTCTGCGGGCAGGTCCTGAACCACCGACAGGAAAGAACCGTCAAAACGGTACACATCCAGAACAATCCCGAACGGCGCTGAAACCCCGGGCCGGGCATTGCGGATCTGGCGATAGGACAGTTCTGATTTTTCCGCGTCATGAAACAGCTTCACACCGCCACCCAGATCCGCGGGCGACGGCACCGAAACCGCGCCCGAAGGCACAATCGGTGTCACCCAGGGCCCGGGCCGGTAGGCCCAGTCACATTGATGCGGCCGGTCAATTCCGTCCGCGCCCGTGCCAGACGCCAGCAGGGCCGCAGTTGTGGCCTGCCGCGCGCGATCAAGCTGATGGCGCATCACGGCCAACTGGCTTTGGGCCGCCTTCAGCTCTGCCGCCGGCATGGTTTTCGCGTGATCCGAAACCTCGGTCCAGCGCCGCAGAGCCCTTGCCAGGCTGCGCCGTTCCAGAAAACCGAACCCTTGTCCCAGCATGCTGTTGCCCCCTCACCCGGCCCGATCCGATTTTTTATCACCGGATCGCCGATCCTACCTATCGCAGTTTACGTTTGTTTTGCATCGAAAGACTTCGGTTTTCGATGCATTCCGAATTCATACAAATAGAAAATACATCAGCCAAGTATCCGCCGAAACAGCCCCACATTCCAGAGCGCGCCGGAAGGTTGCGGTCGGGGTGTTGTGACCGGCATCGGCGGCGGCAGCGGGGCTATGGGGTCCGCAACAAATGTACCGTCACCGCTATTGGCTGCCGTAATCGCACTGGCAAAATTGCGCAGGGTTGTCAGGCTTGCCTCTTCGCTCATCTCCTGACCATCGGGGGCCAGAACGCTTAAGGTTGCGATCCGCGCATCCACATCCATATAGGCCCGCCAGTAATCCGCGCCGACACCTTCAACAGAGCCTTCACTGCTGTCACGCGCATGCAGAAAATAGATGTCACCCTGATGAAAACTGTCCAGAATCGTCACCGTGGCCGGATCCTGGCTTCGGCTCAGCAACCCCAGCCCTTCGTCCGAGCGGAAGAACGCATCCAGTTCCGGGATCGAGTCGCGCAGGCTGCCACCGTCGGATGGCTCTGAAATCGAGGCGGTCAGCACCGCGGGCATAATCGGCTGCGGTGCACGGCGCGAATTGGAAATCGCCGCGCAATTGCCCATCAGAACAAATGCCGTGACCCCGCTGTCACGGGTGGCGGTCGGATCGACACAAAACCCGTCCGGCCCGGTGACCACCACCCTATCACTGGTCACCGCCACCTGGCCGGGGGCCGGGCTGGTCGTTTCCCCGATATAGGGCCCCAGACCGCCACAGCCCGATAGCGCCAAAGCTCCGGCCAGCAGATAGGGTTTAGATGTCCATATAGACATGTTTCTCCTCATTGCCGCCGGGATGGGTGACCGCGCCGAACCGGGCAGAGCCGACCAGTTGCGCGTATTTCCACAGCGCACCGGTGGCATAAATCGTCTCGCGCGGGCCGGTCCATTCAGCCTTCCGCGCGGCAAGCTCCTCCTCGCTCAGCGCCACGCTGATCTCCCCCTTGATCGCGTCAATGGTGATGATGTCCCCGTCTTTCAGCATGCCGATCGGGCCGCCATGGGCCGCTTCGGGGCCCACATGCCCCACGCAGAACCCGCGCGTCGCACCGGAAAACCGGCCATCGGTGATCAGGGCCACTTTCTTGCCCATGCCCTGGCCCGAGATTGCGCTGGTCGTGGCCAGCATCTCGCGCATGCCGGGCCCGCCTGCCGGACCTTCATTGCGGATCACCAGAACCTCGCCTTCTTTGTAATCGCGCTTCTGCACCGCTTCAAACGCGTCTTCCTCGCATTCGAACACCCGCGCCGGGCCTTCGAAAATCTGCAATTGCGACGGGATGCCCGCCACTTTCACAATCGCCCCATCGGGCGCCAGATTGCCCTTGAGGCCCACAACACCGCCGGTGGCGGTCAGCGGCGCATCAACCGGGTAGATCACCTTGCCATCCGCCTCCCGGGTGATCAGGTCAAGCTCCTCGCCCATGGTTTTGCCGGTCGCGGTCATGCAATTCTCGTGGATCAGACCGGCCTTGCGCAATTCCTTCATCACCACCGGCACGCCGCCCACCTCATAAAGGTCTTTGGCCACATATTGCCCGCCGGGTTTCAGATCGACGAAATAGGGCGTGTCCTTGAAGATGTCGCAGACATCGAACAGATCGAACTCAAGCCCCGCCTCATGGGCGATCGCGGGCAGATGCAGCCCCGCATTGGTCGACCCCCCGGTGCAGGCCACAACCCGCGCTGCGTTCTCAAGGCTTTTCAGGGTCACGATATCCCGGGCGCGGATGTTCTGTTCGACCAGTTTCATCACCGCCTGGCCCGAGGCGACGCCATATTGATCCCGGCTTTCATACGGGGCGGGCGCGCCGGAACTGTTCGGCAGGGCCAGACCGATAGCCTCGCTGACGCAGGCCATGGTGTTCGCGGTGAACTGCCCGCCACAGGCCCCTGCCGAGGGGCAGGCGACCCGCTCCAACGTGCGCAGGGCATCATCGCTGAGATTGCCTGCCTGATGCTGACCCACAGCCTCGAACACATCCTGCACGGTCACATCCTTGCCATCCAGCCGACCGGGCAGAATGGACCCGCCATAGATGAAAACCGATGGCGTGTTCAGCCGCACCATGGCCATCATCATGCCGGGCAGGGATTTGTCGCAGCCCGCCAGACCCACAAGCGCATCATAACAATGCCCGCGCATAGTCAGCTCGACCGTGTCGGCAATCGCATCCCGCGACGCCAGCGAAGAGCGCATGCCCTCATGGCCCATGGCAATCCCGTCGGTCACCGTGATCGTGGTGAACTCCCGCGGGGTGCCATTGCCGTGTTTCACACCCAGCTTCACCGCCTGCGCCTGCCGGTTCAGCGCGATATTGCAGGGTGCGGCCTCGTTCCAGCAGGTGGCAACCCCCACAAACGGTTGATGAATTTCCTCATCACTCAACCCCATCGCATAGAAATACGACCGGTGCGGTGCCCGCGCGGGCCCTTCGGTCACATGGCGGCTTGGCAGCTTCGATTTATCCGTCTTGCCTTTCAGCATGGGTGAGGCCTCCCTTCGATCAATGCGTGGCTTGCCCTCGGAATAGACGCGCAGACAGGGCCGCACAAGCGTGATTGCCCCATAGGGCCCGACCGGGTTATGATTGCATAAAACAAACCGAGGCAGAGTAACACGATGCAGTATCCGGAAATGGATGGCTTTGTTGCGCCCGCCCGCGCATTTCCCCAGCTATGGCGACTGCTGGTCGGGCTGGTTGTGGCGGCTGCGGTCTATATCATCTGGTTTCTTCTGGTTCTGGCGACCCTGGCGCTGACCAGCGGGCTGGACGGGGCGCAGGCCTGGTTGGTGCGCATGGGGCAGGCGACAAGCCCCACCGGTGCGCTTCTGGTTCTGGCCACTTTCCCCGGCATGGCGCTTGGCCCAATCGTGGCGGCCTGGTTTCTTCACCATCGCCCGTTTGGCAGCCTTCTTGGCCCGTATTCCAAGCTTCTCAGGCAATTCCTGATCGCAGCGATGATCGCCATCGTGGTTTTTGGCCTGTCCACTCTGATCCCGACCGATATCGAGATCGAGGCCAACCTGATGCCAACGCTGTGGCTGTCATTTCTGCCTCTGGCCCTTGTCGGTGTCCTGATCCAGACCGGGGCCGAGGAGGTTTTGTTCCGTGGCTATCTGCAACAGCAACTGGCCGCGCGTTTCACCTCCCCGCTGATCTGGATGCTGCTGCCCTCCGCCCTTTTTGCCATCGCCCATTTCGACCCTGTTACACTGGGCGATAATGCCTGGCTGGTTGTGGCGGCCACGGGCCTTTTCGGGCTGTTCGCGGCGGATCTGACCGCCAGAACCGGCAGTATCGGCGCCGCCTGGGGGTTTCATTTCGCCAATAATCTTTTTGCCATGCTGCTGGTGGCGCTTGATGGCCCGCTTTCGGGGCTGGCGCTTTACACCACCACCATCGGCCCGGAGGCGGCGGAAATCCTGCGCCCGCTGATCCTGCGCGACATGGGTCTCACCGCCATCACATGGCTGATGATCCGCTTTGTGCTGACCCGCTGAGCGACGCCACCAATGTTTGCAATTCCCGTCCGCCCGGCATATCTGGGCCAGAGCAATCGGCAAGAACCGGACCGCCCATGAACTGGATCACCAATTACGTCCGCCCCCGGATCAACTCGATCTTCTCCCGTCGCGAGATGCCCGAGAATCTGTGGACCAAATGCGATGCATGCGGGACGATGCTGTTCCATCGGGAACTGGCCGAAAACCTGAATGTCTGCACCACTTGCAATCACCATATGGCGATCACGCCGCGTGACCGGTTTCTGGCCCTGTTCGACAATGGTGTTTTCACCGAGATTTCGGTGAAGGAACCGCTGTCTGACCCGCTCCAGTTCCGGGATCAGAAACGCTATACCGACCGGATGAAGGCCTCTCAGAAATCGACCGGAGAGGCCGAGGCGATGCTGGTGGCCGAAGGCGAGGTCGGGCGCACCAGACTTGTCGCAGCGGCGCAGGATTTCTCGTTCATGGGCGGGTCGATGGGCATGTATGTGGGCAATGCGATCATTGCCGCCGCTGATCGTGCCGTGAAACGCAAATTGCCGCTTGTCCTGTTTTCCGCCGCAGGCGGCGCGCGGATGCAGGAGGGTATTCTCAGCCTGATGCAGATGCCCCGCACCACCGTTGCGGTTGAGATGCTGCGCGAGGCCGGGTTGCCCTATATCGTGGTCCTGACGCATCCGACCACCGGCGGGGTCACGGCCTCTTACGCGATGCTTGGGGATGTTCATATCGCCGAGCCAAATGCGTTGATCTGTTTTGCGGGCCCGCGTGTCATCGAACAGACGATTCGTGAAACCCTGCCCGAAGGGTTCCAGAGATCGGAATATCTGCTGGATCACGGCATGCTTGACCGGGTGACCCATCGCAAACAGATGCGCGATGAACTGATCACCATCATCCGGATGCTGACCGGTCAAGGCCCGGCCGTGCGCGGTGACCTGCCCGCCCCTGATACGGTGGCCACCAAAGCCGCACCACCGCCGCCGCCCAAACCCGCGCCCGCGCCCGCGCCGGAAAACCCGGTGGCGGAAGAGGCCCCGAAAACATCGTGAGCGGCGGAAATTCCGACATCCTGCTTAAGCGGATGATGTCGCTTCATCCCAAGATCATCGACCTGACCCTTGACCGGATGCAGCACATCCTGGCCGCGCTTGACCATCCCGAACGTCGCCTGCCGCCGGTGATCCATATTGCCGGCACGAATGGCAAAGGCTCCACCCAGGCGATGATCCGCGCCGGGCTGGAAGGGGCCGGGCTAAGCGTTCATGCCTATACCTCGCCCCATCTGACCCGGTTCCATGAACGCGTTCGCGTGGCGGGTGATCTGATCGGTGAACAGAGCCTGTCACGCATATTAGACATATGTCTGAAGGCCAATGGCGCGGACACGATCACCTATTTCGAGATCACCACCGCCGCCGCCCTCTACGCCTTTGCCGAAACGCCCGCGGATTATACATTGCTTGAGGTCGGCCTTGGCGGCCGGTTTGACGCAACCAATGTGGTCGATACGCCCGCGCTGACGGTGATCACCCCGGTTGCGCTGGATCATCAGCATTTCCTTGGCGATACGCTGCCCGAGATTGCCATGGAAAAAGCGGGGATTCTGAAACGCGGCGTGCCCTGCATTGTCGGCCCGCAGGAAGACGCAGCCCTTGAGGTGATTGAGGCACGGGCCGCCAGGCTTGGGGCACCTCTGTTTGCCTGTGGCCAGCACTGGCATGTGTGGGAAGAACACGGGCGCATGGTGTATCAGGATGAAACCGGCCTTCTTGATCTGCCCCTGCCGCGCCTGATCGGGGCGCATCAGGTTCGCAATGCCGGGGCGGCGCTGGCCGCTTTGCGCCATCTTGGGCATGGCGAAGCCGCCTGTGAGGCCGCAGTTGAAAACGTCCAATGGCCCGCACGGATGCAGCGCCTGCGTCACGGCCCGCTGATCGACATGGCGCCGGGGGCCGAGCTTTGGCTGGATGGCGGGCACAACCCCCATGCGGCGCATGCCATTGCGGAAACCCTGTCACATCTGCCCGCCCGGCCCACCCATCTGATCTGCGGGATGATGAACACCAAGGATGTGGCGGGTTTCTTGGCGCTTCTGGCGGACCATGCGCAAAGCCTGCATGGTGTCACCATCGCGGGCCAGACCGCCACATTGCCCGCCGCAGATACGGTTGCGGCCGCACAATCCGTCGGCCTTCCGGCGGAAGAGGCCCACGATGTCGCCGGGGCATTGACCACGATCCTTGCCAAAGACCCCCATGCGCGGGTTCTGATCTGCGGCTCGCTTTATCTGGCCGGCCTGGTCCTTCAGGAAAACGGCTAACCCATGTCCCATATGCTGATCTCAACCCTTGTTGTTCTGGCACTCGCCACACCCGTACAGGCCGCCAAGTTTCAATTCTGCTGGATCGGTGGCGCGGGCTATACCATGCGCGGCACGATCAGGTTTCCCGATGCGCTGCTGAATACCGGCCTGATCACCGAACGCGATGTCACCTATTTTGCGATCTATGGCTTCCATGACGGGATACCCATCGGGTCATGGAGCCTTGCCGACCGTCTGCCGGCCACCACATGGACCCTGTCATTCGACACCGATACGCTTGCCTTCCCCATGGGTGGTATCCGGTCAGAAAACAGCTATCAGGCGTGGAATGCCAATGGGCGTGCGAATGATTGCGGGGCGGGCGGATTTGGCTTCAATGGCGGTGATTATGCGCAGGATGTCTGCATCGACAACACCTATATCAACATGTCATCCATCGACCCCAACACGCCCCTTCAGGCCCATCCTGAAGGATTGGATATACCTTGTGAGGCCACCATGTCTTTGAGTTGGGGCAGAGGCGGCTCAGATACTGTTTCGGCAGTCCCGCCGGGCGGGGTTTCCAGAATGTGAGGTCAATCGCCTCAATCCCCCCAGTCCACGCCCTGCATTTCGCGCAACCGGCTGGCCGTCCGCTCAAACTCGAAACTGCCTGACCCGTCGAGATAAAGCTGTTCCGGCTCTGCATCCGCAGAGATGATCAGCCGCACATGCCCCTCATAAAGCGCGTCGATCAGGGTGACGAAACGCTTCGCCTCGTTGAATTTCGAGCTGTCCAGCTTGGGGACATCCTCAAGTATCAGCAGTTTGACCGCACCCACCAGCGCCAGATAATCCGCCGGGCCCAGGGGTTTTCCGCACAGGTCCCAAAACCCGACCCGGGCCATGCCCGACCAATAGCCGGGCAGATGCACCTTGCGGCCCTTCACCTCTAGCACCAGTTCTTCCTGTTTGCCCTGGGTCAGATCCTGCCAAAGCAGATCAATGGCCTTCCGCGCCCTGGCGTTTGCAGGGGTGAAATAGGTCTTCTCCCCCGCCAGACGATCCTGCCGGTAATCGGTCATCGCATCCAGTTCATCCACCTCAAGATTTTTCTCCAGCAGGTCGATGAATGGCAGGAATAACGGACGGTTCAGCCCATCCTTGTAAAGATCCGATGGCGGCCGGTTCGAGGTTGTGATCACGACAACACCGGCCTCGAACAGCTTTTCAAACAACCGCCCGACAATCATCGCATCGGCAATATCGGTGATCTGCATCTCGTCAAAGCACAGCAGGCGCAGATCGTTTGAGATTGCCTCGGCCACCGGTTTGATCGCATCATCCACCCCGGTTTTCCGCACCTCATGCAATGCGCTTTGAATCTCCTGCATGAAGGCATGGAAATGCACCCGGCGCTTTTCGGCAATCGCCACATGGGCGAAAAACATGTCCATCAACATGGATTTGCCGCGCCCGACCCCGCCCCAGAGATACAGACCCATGGGCCCCTGATCCGCCGGTTTGCGGAACCGGCTGAACAAAGAGGCCTTTTTCGGCGCTTCCAGCCGCTCGCGCAATGGCTCCATCCTGTGCAGCACTTCGCGCTGCTTCGGATCAGGGCGCAACAGCCCTTCGGCAATCCGCGTGTCATATATGGCCGTCAGGTGCTGCCCCATAGGGCAGGGCTTAGCCCGAACCGGCCCGGCGCGACCAGTGAAAACAAGAGGATGCGCAGATTCGTCACAGATACTGAACGCCTGCATCAGGACACCTGATTTGACCTGTTCACGCCTATCCGCAATCCTCGGCAAACCTGATAGGGAGCATTTCAGATGCACAGCCGTGCCCCTTTGTTCACACCGGTCCTGATCGGTGGCTGCGCGATCATTCTGATCTGCTTTGCCATCCGGTCCACATTTGGCGTGTTCCAGATTCCGATCGCGGGGGAGTTCGGCTGGCTCAGGGCCGAGTTTTCCCTTGCCATCGCCATCCAGAATCTGGCCTGGGGTGTCGGACAGCCGGTTTTCGGCGCGATTGCCGAGAAATTCGGAGACCGCAAAGCCATCATTCTGGGCGCGGTTCTTTACGCCGCCGGGCTGGTGTTTTCGGCTTATGCGACCACGCCGGGGCAGCATCAGCTTCTTGAAATCCTTGTGGGGTTCGGCATTGCGGGCACCGGGTTCGGGGTGATCCTGGCGCTTGTGGGGCGCGCGGCGTCAGATGAACACCGCTCCATGGCTTTGGGCATTGTCACCGCCGCCGGTTCCGCCGGACAGATCGTCGGCCCGCCCCTGGCCGAAGGGCTGATGGCGTTTATGCCCTGGCAAACCGTGTTTCTGGTTTTCGCGGGCATGATCCTTGCCGCGCTTTTCGCCTTGCCGATGCTGCGCGCCCCGAAACCCGCCAGAAAGACGGAGCTTGAGGAAAGCATGGGCGAGATTCTGGGCAACACGTTTCGCGACCCGTCTTTCACACTGATCTTTGTGGGCTTCTTTTCCTGCGGGTATCAGCTTGGCTTTATCACCGCCCATTTCCCCGCCTTCGTGACCGAGTTGTGCGGGCCAATCACGCCCGGGTCGATGCTGCATACTATCGGCATCACAAGCACATCGGCGCTTGGCGCTGTCTCGATCTCGCTGATCGGTGTGGCGAATATCGCCGGTACGATCTATGCCGGATATCTGGGCAAACGCTTTCCGAAGAAATATCTGCTGGCCGGGATCTATGTGGGCAGAACACTGGCCGCTGCGGTGTTTATCCTGGTCCCGATAACGCCGCTCAGCGTCATTGTCTTTTCGGTTGTCATGGGCTCTCTCTGGCTGGCGACCGTCCCGCTGACCTCAGGGCTGGTCGGCTATATCTACGGGTTGCGCTATATGGGCACCGTGTACGGGATCGTGTTTTTCAGCCATCAGCTTGGCAGTTTTCTGGGCGTATGGCTGGGCGGCTGGCTATACGATATCTATGGCGATTACACCGCTGTCTGGTGGGTCGGCGTGGCCGTGGGCGCGTTGTCTGCGGCGGTACATCTGCCGGTGAAAGAAAGCCCGCTGAAAGATCGCATGACATGTGAAATCACCGTTTAGAGTATCGTACTACAGCATGCTGCCTTAAACCTGAGACATCGCGCATCACAAATGTCCCGGGAACGCGAAGCGTGGCAGGGTATTTGTGATTCAAGTTTCAGGCAGGGTGCTTTAAATTTCTGCAACTTATATGCATAGCGCGGAGGACAGCGCCCGCCCCATGGGGTCGGCTCAGACGCTGCCCGGCGGTGCCGCCGGGCGGGAAGATGCTGCGGGTTGGTTCAGGATTTCATACCGAAGCTATAATACAGGTTGCGGTTTGGCGCCTGCCAGATCACGCGCCGCCAGCCTGTTGCAGAATATAGGCACTGGTCATCAGGTCCAGATGCGCACCGCCGCCATTTTTGAACAGCGTGATTTCATCCTCGCTTTGGCGGGCAAATGCACCACTGCCAAGATCGTAGAAATCCGCGATCACGTCACTGGGGGAGATTACACCGCGCGCAATCGGGTCTTTCAACTCCCCGATATGGGCGATGGTGGTCTCGCGGCTGTCGACAAACAGGCGCGCGCGGGTCAGGGCCGTATCATCCGCTTCGCGCATATCCGGGCGATAGGCGCCAATCAGGTCCAGATGCTGGCCGGGGCGCAGCCAGTCACCCCTGATAATCGGCTCAGGCGTCATCGTCGCCGTGGTGATGATATCGGTTCCGGCCACCGCATCGGCCAGATCGGGAGCGATTTCGGTGCCGGGGCAATCCGTGGCGAAGCGGGCCGCGCCCTCGGGGCTGCGGTTCCATATGGTAAAGGCGGCATCCGGGAAATAGGCGCTGTAGGCCGCATGCAGCGACCGGCCAACCGTACCCGCGCCCACAATCAGAATCCGCCGGCTGTCAGGCCGGGCCAGCAGGCTGGCGGCAAAGGCACTGTCGCCTGCGGTTTTCCATTTGGTGACCAGATGAAAATCAAGAATCGCGGCCAGAGTGCCATGGTCATCGTCAAACAAAGACACACTGCCGCCGATCACGGGCCGCCCCTCTGCCGTATTGCCGGGAAAGATCGTGGCGGTTTTCACCAGCAGGCCCAGCCCGTCAATCCAGGCCGCGCGGGACAGAACCGTATCTTCCCCGCGATAGAGGAAACTGTCGGTAATCTCCGCCCGGGGCAGGTGATGGCCGTCGGCAATCGCCCGGCCCAGCCCGCGCCAGTCAAGGGCACGATCCGCATCAGCACCGATGAATTGCGGGGTCATGCGGCAGCCTCCTCCGGGGTTAGCAGATCATGACCTATCAGCGTATCGGCCAAACCCTGCGGTACTGTGAACAGATGGATTTGCCACCCCCTTGCCCCGGCGGCAGCGATGTTATCGGCGCGGTCATCGGCAAACAGCAGGTGCCCGGGCGCGATCCCTGACTGATCCTCGACCATCTGATAGACTTGCGCATTGGGTTTGATCATCCGCATCCGGCCCGAGACATATTCCTGATCGAATTCATTGAGGAAATCGAACTGGGTCTGCGCATAGGCATAGCTTTCAGCCCCGAAATTCGTCAGGGTGAAAACCGGAATACCCCGGGCCCGCAACGCGCGCAGCAGCTTCACCGAATGCGGGATCACCGGCTGTGCCAGATCGATCCAGCGGTCATGCCACATGCGGATTTCGGCGCGGAACTGCGGGTAGGCATCGGCGGTTTCATAAATCACGTCGCGAAAGCCCTCCCCCAGGTCAAGCCGTTCATTCATGCCATACAGATCCACCGCATCGAACAGGGCGCGGCGGCGGGTCTCGCCAATCTCGGCATCATAAAACCGCTCTGGCTGCCATTCGAGCAGCACATTGCCGATGTCGAAAATCACCGCTTCGATCGTCATTCCACAACCCCGTACATGGCCTCTGCATGGAAGGCGACGTGATCTTCCATGAAGCTGGAGATGAAGAAATAGCTGTGGTCATATCCGGGCTGCAATCTCACCGTGGCGGGCTGACGCCGGGTGGCGATAGCGGCGGCCAGCGCCTCGGTTTTCAGCAAATCGCCAAACGGGTCTGCCGTGCCCGTGTCAATCAGAACGGGGCCGGCAAACCCTTGTTCCCGCATCAGAAAGCTTGCATCATGTGGTTCCCACAGGGCGGTGTTATCTCCAAGATAGGCTTTGAATTGCTTTTGGCCCCAATCGCTTTCCATCGGGTTGCAGATCGGCGCAAAAGCCGAGACCGAGGCAAAGCGGCCCGGAAAGCGCATCGCGATGGTCAACGCGCCATGACCCCCCATGGAATGGCCGGTGATGCCCTGCCGCGCCTCATCAAGCGCGAAACGTTTGAACAGGGCGCGGGGCAGTTCATCGCTGATATAATCCCACATCTGAAAATGTTCGGCCCAGGGGTCTTGCGTGGCGTTGACATAGAACCCCGCCCCCTGCCCCAGATCGAAAGCATCCTCATCGGCCACAGCAGCGCCCCGGGGCGAGGTATCGGGAAAGACCAGCGCAATACCCTGATCAGCCGCCCAGGCCTGTGCACCCGCCTTTGTCATTGCATTTTCGTGGGTGCAGGTCAGGCCAGACAGGAACCACAACAACGGAACCGGCCCATCCGCAGCCTCGGCCGGCAGAAACAGGCCAAATGTCATTTCCGTCCCCGTGGCGCGCGACGTATGGGTATAGACGCCCTGCGTCCCCCCGAAACAGCGGTTTTCCGAAACAGTGTCCATAGGCGCCTTTCTCCGTTTTCACGGCTCTGAAGTCTGACCCTAGGGGTAGCGTGACCACGCGATAGCGTCCAGCGGTTAGCCCGCTGAAATCCCCGCCAATCCGGTCAGCCATGCAATCACCACAGACACGGTGACAATGCTGATCGCGGTGGAAATCAGGATCGAGGCCGAAACCCGGTGCGGTGCGACCCCGTAATGCTGCGCCAGGATATAGACATTGCCCGCCACCGGCAGCGATGCCGCCGCAATCATCACCGCCGCATCGAAAAGCGCCACGGGGAACAGCACCAGCGCGGCAAATGCCACAGCCGCAGGGTGCAGAACCAGCTTGCAGAAGGTCAGCCAGCTGGCGATGGTCATCCGTTCGGCGGATTTTCCGGCCAGTGAGGCACCGATCGCGAACAGCGCACCGGGCGTTGCTGCCGCGCCAAGTATCGCCAGAAATTCATTCACCGGGCCCGGCACCGCCCATCCTGTGGCGGACCACAGCAGGCCAAGCGTCATCGAGACGATCATCGGGTTTTTCAAAAGGCCCAGACCCACGGTTTTCAAGATGCCAAGCGACATCCGGCCATCCCTGCTGCCGGTGATCAGAATTACGATCAGGCTGGAAAACACCACAAGATCAAGGGCCAGAACCAGCAGGATCGGCCCCGCCGCGCCCGGCCCCAGCAGCACCACCAGCATCGGCACGCCCAGAAACCCGGTATTTCCGATCACGGCGCATTGTGCCTCGACCGCCGCTTCCTCAATCCCGCGCCTTCGGAACAAGGCGACGGCAGTGGCAATCAGATAGACGGTAAAACAGCCCCACAGATAGGCCGCCACAAACCACCAATCGAAAATCTCGGCCAGGGACAGGTTGGCCGCAAACCGGAACAACATCGCGGACAAGGCAAAGTAAAACACGAATTTGGTCAGGTAAGCCGTGGCCTCGGGCGTGAAAAACCCGGTGCGACCGGCCTGGAAACCCAGCCCGATCAGCGCAAAGAATGGCAAGGTTTTCAGAAAGATTTCGACCATATCAGCGGGCTAGTCGATTGGCTTACATCTGTCCAGCATCCGTCTTTCACAAGAATATGTGAGCTTTACGTGTGGCGCCTTGAAAACCGGACTGAACGGTTTAGTTCCTGTATTGAGCAGCAACAATATGCCGATGTTCTCCCAGACGAAACGGCTCAAACCTGCTGTTCAGTGCCAGTTTCTTTCGGTGTTCCCGGCGAATGAAACACCCGCTCAGGCTTCACTCGCCGGGGCGGAGGCGCAAGTGATCGTGCGTGTTGCCGGTCAGGGGCGAAGGTGTCTGAACGGGTGCCTTCGCCCTTTTTCCATTGGCCTGGCGACAACAGGCCCCCTTGATTGAGTTAAACAGAACAGTCTACACTTCCTTCTGGTGGACGGAGCTAACATGAACGCAGAAACCCAGATAAAGAAGGGTCGCAAATACGATCAGGTGATTGAAGGCGCACGCGCGGTCTTCATGCGGGAAGGCTTTGAAGGGGCCAGCGTGGATGTGATCGCCCGCGATGCCGGTGTCTCCAAAGCCACGCTTTACAGCTATTTCCCCGACAAGCAGCAGCTGTTCCTCGCCGTGTTGCAGGTTCAGTGCGACACCCAGAAACAGTCTTCGATGGATATCGAGACCCGGCAGCTTCCCGTGGCCGAAGCCCTGCATCATATCGCGACCAGCATGCTGTCTTTCATCCTGTCAGAGGATGGTCTGGCAATCTTTCGGGTCTGCGTGGGCGAGGCCAAGCGGTTCCCGGAACTGGGCCGCGCCTTTTACGAAACCGGCCCCTGCGCCGCGATGGCGCAAATGTCCGACTTTATGCAAAGCGACAAGGCGCGTGAGATGCTGGATATCGACGATCCGGCCCAGGCCGCAGATACGTTCATGCAGCTTTGCAGGACCGATCTGTTGTTGCAGCGCCTGATGGGTGTCTGCCCAGAGCCGACCGCCGCGCAGATCAACGAGGTTGCAATCGAGGCCGTGAAGACATTCATGGCCCGCTATGCGCGGCCCTGATCAATCCAGTCGGCGGACCAGCAATTGATTGCCATTGCCGCGTTTGACCTCCAGGATTTTCAGGCTTTCAACAAGATTGCTCAACTTGCGTTTGCCATAGGTGCGGGTGTCGAAATCGGGGTTTGCGGCGGTGATGTATTGACCGATCACACCAAGTGAATACCAGTCATCTTCCTGGTCGATGCTCTCCATCGCTTGCAAAATCAGATCGCGGGCTTCGCTCATCGCTTTGCTTTTGGGCTGCCCGGTATCGGGCGTTGCCGTTTTCTCCGGTTCACCCAGCAGGTTCTCGACAAAGATGAACCGCTTGCAGGCCTTGCGGAACGCATCGGGCGTTTTCTGTGCACCGATCCCGTAAACATCCAGACCCTGTTCGCGAATGCGGCTGGCGAGCCGGGTAAAATCGCTGTCAGAACTGACCAGCACAAAACCATCAAACCGGGCTGAATGCATCAGGTCCATCGCGTCGATCACCAGCGCAATGTCGCTTGCGTTTTTGCCAACGGTGTTGGCGGGCTGGTGATGCGGTACAATCCCGAATTCCGCCTGCACGGCTGACCAGCCCTTCATATGACTGGAGGAGAAATCTCCGTAGATGCGCCGCACGCTGGCCTCTCCAAACCCGGCGATCTCGTCGAAAATCGCCTTTGTATGTTTGTAAGACGTGTTGTCGGCGTCAATCAGAACGGCAAGCAGGGGGGTATCAGTGGCCATGGGCGTATATCTCGGGGTTATCTCAGGCCTTCTTGTGCGCCGATGCGCGCGCAGGCACAAGGCAAAGGCGTATAGCGCGGCTGCAAGACCTCATATCGACGACCCTGCACCAAGCGTTTTGAACATGACAAGCGCATCCACATAACCCCGGGCCGGGTGGTGGAAGGCCCCGGGCAGGCGCCCGATTATGTCAAACCCGGCCTGCTCCCAGATCGCGATGGCGCGGGTATTGGTCGACACCACGAAATTATACTGCATCGCGCGATAGCCAAGCCGCGGCGCCAGATCAAGGGAATGGGCCAGCATGGCGCGGGCAATGCCCTTGCCACGGGACTGCGTCGCCGTGACATAGCCGCAATTGCACACATGCGCCCCGCCGCCACCCTGATTGGGGCAGATGAAATAAGTGCCCAGCGGGCCGGTTTCATCCTCGGCAATGAAGGTCTGATGGGTCGGGCCGCACCAATAGGCAATCGCATCGGTTTCTGACACATCAGGGTCGATCGTATAGGTATCGCCCGCCCTGAAAACAGGCTCTAATATGCGCCATAGAGCCTGTTTATCTGTGTCCTTGCAGGGCCGGATGATCAGCGTCAATAGACCACCACGGATCGGATCGATTCACCTGCATGCATCAGGTCGAAGCCCTTGTTGATCTCATCCAGTGTCAATCTGTGGGTGATCATCGGGTCAATCTCGATCTTGCCATCCATATACCAATCGACAATGCCGGGCACATCCGTCCGCCCGCGCGCGCCACCGAAAGCCGTGCCGCGCCAGCTGCGCCCGGTGACCAGCTGGAAGGGCCGGGTGCTGATCTCGGCCCCGGCGGGCGCCACGCCGATGATGATCGATTCGCCCCATCCCTTATGGCAGGCTTCCAGCGCTGTCCGCATGACCTGCACATTGCCGGTTGCATCGAATGTGTAATCGGCGCCACCGCCGGTCAGTTCCACCAGATGGCCAACCAGATCCCCGCTCACCTCGGCCGGGTTCACAAAATCGGTCATGCCGAATTTGGTGGCCATCGGCACTTTCGACGCATTGATATCAACGCCCACAATCTGATCCGCACCTGCAAGACGCAGCCCCTGGATCACGTTCAGGCCGATCCCGCCCAGCCCGAACACAATCGCGCGGCTGCCGATCTCGACCTTGGCGGTGTAGATCACCGCGCCGATCCCCGTGGTCACGCCACAACCGATATAGCAGATCTTGTCGAACGGCGCGTCCTTGCGGACCCTGGCCAGCGAGACCTCGGGCAGAACCGTGTGGTTCGAGAAGGTGGAACAGCCCATGTAATGCAGGATCGGCGTGCCATCCAGCATGCTGAACCGCGATGTGCCATCGGGCATCACGCCCTGGCCTTGTGTCGCACGCACCGACTGGCAGAGATTGGTTTTCGGATGCAGGCAATATTCGCATTCCCGGCATTCGGCGGTGTAAAGCGGGATGACATGATCGCCGGGTTCAAGCGATGTGACACCGGCGCCGACCTCCAACACCACGCCTGCGCCTTCATGGCCCAGAATCGCAGGGAACAGACCTTCAGGATCCGCACCCGAGAGGGTAAATTCATCCGTATGGCAAATACCCGTGGCCTTGATCTCGACCAGAACCTCACCCGCTTTCGGGCCATCAAGGTTCACCTCCATAATCTCCAGCGGTTTTCCAGCCTCGATCGCGACAGCGGCACGGGTGCGCATGCGTATTCCTCCCCTTGGGTCTTGCATTGCGCGGAGCCTCTGCCAATCTGTGATACAATTCAATGGAGTTATGCAGATGCGAGCTACTCTTTTCATGATCCCCCTGATCGCGCTTGCCGCCTGTCAGGACGATGGTGGCGATGGGGACAGCCCCGATCTGGCCACGAATGACGCCTGTGGCGCATCCGGCTGGCACAGCCTGATCGGAGAACACCTTGATATCCTGGCCGTCACGATCTTCCGGGCCCCAATGCGGGTGATCGGGCCGAATGATGCGGTGACGATGGATTACAACCCGCAGCGGCTGAACGTGATTTATGGGGATGACGACATCATCACCCGGGTTGAGTGCGGGTGAGCAGTTAGCGCTGCTGACTTTTGCGAGTCCTTTCAATAAGTTACATAAGCCTTTGGATTCCTTTACTTAATAACATATACATGCTATATATACTTTACCCAAGGGATACGGTGAAATATCTGCTGACCGTGACACCGAAGCAATTCGGGCGTTGATTGGGGGTGCTTAGCAGGCCCCTCCTTGGGCTGGCCTCCCACCTGTTGGGGGGCCTTACCATTTAAGGGGCAAATCTGGTGCCCTTTGCTTTAGCCTCCTCACCGTCCGAGGACGCAGCCAATGAGCGCTAGAGCGTTTTGCGTTTAATCGGTTTCATATCCTGCGGCTTTGAAGAAGTTGAAGCATTCCTCTTCGGTGAAGAGATTGCAGACGTGTCCGACAGCGCTCCAAAGGTCTTCGTAGGTACGGGCGACAGCCTTTCGGATCAGCGTCTTGAGCTTTGACAATGCCATCTCAATCGGGTTCAGGTCCGGCGAGTATGGCGGCAAGAACAAGAACCACGCGCCGACATCACGCATCATCTCAGCGGCCCGTGCGCTTTTATGACTGGACAGGTTGTCCAGGATGATCACGTCCCCTTTGCTCAGGGTCGGAGCGAGTTGGGTTTCGACATAGGTCTCGAAAGTGACGCGGTTCATGGTGCCATCAATGACCCAAGGCGCGTCCAGCCGGTTATGGCGCAATGCCGCGACAAATGTTTGGGTGCGCCAGTGACCGAATGGAGCATGATCGACCAGCCTCTGACCGCGCGGAGCCCAGCCCGTCGTCTTGGCCATGTTGGTTTTCAACCATGTCTCATCCAAAAAGCCAATGCGCTCAACCATATGCGCCATGAAGGGCTGGCGATGCGTGATCCAGATATGCCTCTGGCGGGCAACTTTGGCCCGTTTCTGTTCAAACGCTTGGATGTCTTTTTTTCTGTGTCAGGCCAAGCCGATGGAAAAGCCGCCAGACCGAGCTGGGATCGACGGACACGCCACGCTCTGCCAGCAAACGCGCCGCCATCTCATCAAGCGTGATCTCGCCCTTGGTTGCCACTTGCGCGCGCACCCAATCTTCGTGCGGTGTCAGTTTGCCGATGCCCGGATTGCCCTGACGTTTCGGCGCAAGCGATCCAGCCTCGCGCTTCAGTTTTACCATGTCATTGACGAACTTAACCGAAACGTCGAACCGCGCCGCCGCCGAATGATATGTGTTGCCTGCTTCAACATGCGCAACAACGCGCTGTCGAAGTTCCATTGGATGAGGTTTGCCCATAGCCACCGCCTTTGTTTGTTTCCAAACAAAGAATCACGCTTCAGGCAAAATGGGAATCCCGAATCCGATCAGGCGCAAAACGCTCTAATTAGGAACAGCCGTTCGGAGTTTCGGGCATTTTTGATCGTCAGCTTTAAAGACGATGGTTTGTCTCGATGAAGGTCGGCAATCAGATGCAACCTGTTCGGGCGTGTATCTCTAATGATGTTCGTTGTGGCCAGGGCCCATTCGAGATTTTCGTAATCAGTGAGTTTGATCTCGGGGTGTTTGACAAGCTGCTTAACCAGTGTTTCCTTGCTGAGCCAAACCCAATCTGACCGAGCCTCAAGAGTATTTCTGACAACACTGCTCACTCTTCCGACACGAAGTGGACTGGGTACTTCGTCCAGAAGCATTCGCACGATTTCAGGATTCATGGTCTGCTCTTATTGTTCGTTGCCAACACTTTACTTCGTAAGAAATGATCCGATCAACTGTGATCGCTGCGCCCTCATGTTCCAAGGGGATTGCACCCCCCTCCGATTCCCCCTATATCCGCTTCAACAGCGGCGTGTCGGCCTCCACCCCCGATGCTCCACCGGAGAGAAATCACACGGGCCGCGCGCCCGTTTTTTTGTGCCTGGACGCACCATGTCTGACCTTGTCGCCAAAACATCCATCGACCGCCGGATGGCGGAAATTCTGACCCCTGTCATCGAAGACATGGGGTTTGAACTGGTGCGCATCCGGCTGATGGGCGGCAAAACCAACACGTTGCAGATTATGGCCGAACGTCCCGAAGGCGGGATCGAGGTGGATGACTGCGCCCGGATCTCCACCGCGATCAGCGCCACGCTGGATGTGGAAGACCCGCTGGAGGATGCCTATACGCTGGAAGTGTCCAGCCCCGGCATCGACCGGCCCCTGACCCGGTTGAAGGATTTCGACACCTGGGAAGGCTATGACGCCAAGATCGAGACAACCGAGATGATTGACGGCCGCCGCCGCTTCAAGGGTGTGCTGGCAGGCATTGAAGGCGATGAGGTGCTGATCAATCTGGATGAGGGCACCATTGGTCTCAATTTCGACTGGCTGAGCGATGCAAAGCTGGTTCTGACCGATGAGCTGATCACCGAGATGCTGCGCCAGCGCAAGGCGGCGGGCATCATCGACGAAACCAAATTTGACGAGATAGAAACCGAAGAAGCCCAAAAGGCGGAGGACTAGACCGATGGCAATTACATCAGCAAACCAGCTGGAGCTTCTGCAAACCGCCGAGGCCGTGGCGCGCGAAAAGATGATCGACCCGGAACTGGTGGTCGAAGCGATGGAAGAAAGCCTCGCCCGGGCCGCCAAAAGCCGCTACGGGTCCGAGCTTGATATTCGCGTGTCGATCGACCGGAAAACCGGCAAGGCGACCTTCACCCGGGTCCGCACGGTTGTGGCCGATGACGAGATCGAGAATGAAAAGGCCGAGCTGACCGTCGAACAGGCGAAACCCTATAAGGAAGATGCCGAGATCGGCGATATGCTGATTGATGAGGTGCCGCCGGTGGAAATGGGCCGGATTGCCGCGCAATCGGCCAAGCAGGTGATCCTGCAGAAAGTGCGTGAGGCCGAACGCGACCGCCAGTTCGAGGAGTTTCAGGACCGCGCGGGCACCATCATCAACGGTGTGGTCAAACGCGAGGAATACGGCAATGTCATCGTCGATATCGGCCGGGGCGAAGGCGTGTTGCGCCGGAACGAGAAAATCGGCCGCGAAAGCTATCGCCCGAATGACCGGATTCGCTGCTATATCAAGGATGTGCGCCGCGAGACCCGGGGGCCGCAGATATTCCTCAGCCGCACCGCGCCGGAATTCATGGCCGAGCTGTTCAAGATGGAAGTGCCCGAGATTTACGACAATATCATCGAGATCAAGGCCGTCGCCCGCGACCCGGGCAGCCGTGCAAAAATTGCGGTGATTTCCTATGACAATTCGATTGATCCCGTGGGCGCCTGCGTGGGGATGCGGGGCTCTCGTGTGCAGGCGGTGGTCAATGAGCTTCAGGGCGAGAAAATCGACATCATCCCGTGGAACGAGGATGCGCCGACCTTCCTGGTGAACGCGCTTCAGCCCGCCGAGGTCACCAAGGTGGTTCTGGACGAAGATGCCGAACGGATCGAGGTGGTGGTGCCCGACGAACAACTGTCGCTGGCGATTGGCCGCCGGGGTCAGAATGTGCGCCTGGCCAGTCAGCTGACCGGTCTGGATATCGACATTCTGACCGAGGAAGAGGAAAGCGCCCGCCGTCAGGCCGAGTTTACCGAGCGCACCAAAGTGTTCATGGACACGCTTGATCTGGACGAGTTCTTTGCCCAGCTTCTGGTTTCCGAAGGTTTCACCTCGCTGGAAGAGGTCGCCTATGTGGAACAGGATGAACTGCTGGTCATCGACGGCGTGGATGAAGCCACCGCAGGTGAGCTTCAGGCCCGCGCCCGCGATTATCTGGACGAACAGAACAAGAAGGCGCTGGAAGCGGCGAAAGAGATGGGTGTTGAACAAAGCCTCATTGATTTTGAGGGGCTGACACCCCAGATGCTGGTGGCCCTTGGCGAAGATGGTGTGAAAACGCTTGACGATTTCGCCACCTGCGCCGATTGGGAGCTTGCGGGCGGCTGGACCACCGTTGACGGGGAACGTGTCAAGGATGATGGCGTTCTGGAAAGCTTCGATGTCAGCCTTGAGGAAGCACAGAACATGGTTATGACCGCGCGCCTGCAACTGGGCTGGGTAACGATTGAGGAACTGGAAGAACGTGCCGCCGCCGAAGCCGAGGCCGCGCGCGCCGAAGCCGAAGGCGAAACCGAGGAGGCCGGGGCCTGATCGCAGGCCTCGGAGAGACGCGGAATGACCCGCGGCGGCCGGACCAAAACCCGCGATGAAGCCGAAAGGCGCTGCATCGCCACCGGAGAGACCCAGCCGAAAACCGGGTTGATCCGCTTTGTTGTCGGCCCCGAGGGGCAGGTTGTGCCGGATATTCTGGAACGCCTGCCGGGGCGGGGTATCTGGGTCAGTGCTGATCGGGACGCGCTGAACCTGGCGATCAAGAAGACGCTTTTTTTCGCGCGGGGCGAAAATGCAGGTGACGGTGCCGGAGGATCTGCTGGCGCAGATAGACACGGTTTTATGTCGTCGCCTGACCGATCTGGTCGCGCTGAGCCGCAAGGGCGGATATGCGATTGCCGGGTTCGAAAAAGTGAAAAGCTGGCTGGCCGAAGGGCGCGCCAAGGTTCTGCTTCAGGCCTCTGACGGCTCGGAGCGGGGGAAATCGAAACTTTGGACGCCCGAAGGGGGCCGGTTTTTCGGCTGTCTGACCGCCCGGGAATTGGGTTTGGCATTCGGACGCCAAAGTGTGATACATGGCGCGCTTGCCGCTGGTGGACTCACTGAACGTGTTGTAGAGGAGGCCGCAAAGCTGCAAGGCCTGCGTAAGGCAGACGGTGGGACACCCGCCAAAAAGGATAGACGAGACGCATGAGCGATCAGGACGGAAAGAAACCCCTTGGCTTGTCGGGCGGCGCCCGAAGCGGACGTGTGAATCAAAGCTTTTCACGCGGACGGACCAAAAGTGTTGTTGTGGAAACCAAGCGCAAGCGGGTGATGGTTCCCAAGGCGGGCACGGCTGCTGCGGCCCAGGCCGAAGGCAACACGCGCCCCACAGGCGTGTCTGACAGCGAGATGGAGCGCCGTCTGAAAGCGTTGCAGGCCGCAAAGGTCCGCGAAGTTGAAGATGCCGAACGCCGGGAGCTGGAAGAAAAGTCCCGCGAGGAAGAACGGGCGCGCAAACGGGCCGAGATCGACGCCAGGGAGCGCGAAGAGAAAGAGCGCGAGGAAGCGCTGAAAGCCAAGGCCGAAGAAGACAACCGTCGCAAAGAGGAAGAGGCCGCGCGCCGCAACGCGCCTGCGGCCAGCGAAGCGGCAGCGGCTGTTGCGCCGTCTGAACCCACGGCTGCAGCCCCGCGTGGGGCAGGCAAACCGTCTTCGGCGCCGGCGCGACGCGACAATGACCGCGACGACAAACGTGACCGCAATGCCAAAGGTGACCGTGGCAATGATGGCCGCAGGGCCGGCAAGCTGACCGTCAACCAGGCGTTGACAGGTGGCGAAGGCGGGCGTCATCGTTCGATGGCGGCGATGAAGCGGAAACAGGAACGCCAGCGCCAGAAGGCTATGGGCGCAAATGTCGAGCGTGAAAAGGTCATGCGCGATGTGCAGGTTCCGGAAACCATTATCGTCTCCGAACTGGCCAACCGCATGTCTGAACGGGTTGCCGATGTGGTCAAGGCGTTGATGCAGAACGGTTTGATGGTCACCCAGAATCAGCCGATTGATGCGGATACCGCGGAACTGATCGTTGAGGAATTCGGCCATAAGGTTGTGCGCGTTTCCGATGCGGATGTGGAAGACGTCATTGACCAGGTCGAGGACAAGGCGGAAGACCTTGAACCCCGCGCACCCGTGATCACCATCATGGGTCATGTGGATCACGGCAAAACCTCGCTTCTGGATGCGATCCGCAATGCCAAGGTTGTGTCCGGCGAAGCCGGTGGCATCACCCAGCATATCGGCGCCTATCAGGTGAAAACCGAAAGCGGGCAACTGCTCAGCTTCCTTGATACGCCGGGCCACGCGGCCTTTACCTCGATGCGGGCCCGCGGCGCGCAGGTGACCGATATCGTCGTGCTTGTTGTTGCCGCCGATGATGCGGTGATGCCGCAGACGATTGAGGCGATCAACCACGCCAAGGCGGCCGAAGTGCCGATGATCGTGGCGATCAACAAGATCGACAAACCCGAAGCGGATGCCAACAAGGTGCGCACCGATCTGCTGCAACATGAGGTGATCGTGGAGCAGATGTCGGGTGAGGTGCAGGATGTGGAAGTGTCCGCCATTTCCGGTCAGGGCCTGGATGAGCTGCTGGAGGCCATCGCCCTGCAATCGGAATTGCTGGAACTGAAGGCCAACCCTGCCCGTGCGGCCTCGGGCGCCGTGATCGAGGCACAGCTGGATGTGGGCCGTGGCCCCGTTGCAACCGTTCTGGTGCAGAACGGCACCCTGAAACAGGGCGATATCTTTGTCGTGGGTGAACAATGGGGCAAGGTTCGCGCCCTGATCAACGACAATGGCGACCGGGTTTCAGAGGCCGGGCCGTCCGTGCCGGTTGAGGTTCTGGGCCTGAACGGCACGCCCGAGGCGGGCGATGTTCTGAACGTGGTCGATACCGAGGCACAGGCCCGCGAGATTGCGGAATACCGTGAAAACGCCGCCAAGGAAAAACGCGCTGCCGCCGGGGCCGCCACCACGCTTGATCAGCTTCTGGCGAAGGCCAAGGAAGATGAAAACGTGGCGGAACTGCCGATTCTGGTGAAGGCCGATGTGCAGGGCTCTGCCGAGGCGATCATCCAGGCGATGGAGAAGATCGGCAATGACGAGGTGCGTGTGCGCGTGCTGCATTCAGGCGTCGGCGCAATCACCGAATCCGATGTGGGCCTGGCCGAAGCCTCGGGCGCGCCGGTCATCGGCTTCAATGTGCGTGCCAATGCGCCCGCCCGCAACAGCGCCAACCAGAAGGGCGTGGAAATCCGCTATTACTCGGTGATCTACGATCTTGTGGATGATGTGAAATCTGCCGCCTCCGGCCTGCTTTCTGCCGAGGTTCGGGAGAATTTCATCGGTTATGCGCAGATCAAAGAGGTGTTCCGCGTCACCGGCGTGGGC
Organism: Rhodophyticola sp. CCM32; assembly: GCF_004751985.1. Classification (NCBI taxonomy): domain Bacteria; kingdom Pseudomonadati; phylum Pseudomonadota; class Alphaproteobacteria; order Rhodobacterales; family Roseobacteraceae; genus Rhodophyticola; species Rhodophyticola sp. CCM32. The sequence continues at coordinate 3,310,425 of NZ_CP038492.1, read as the reverse complement.
AATGTGGCCGGGTGTCTGGTGACCGAAGGCGTCGCCCGCCGGTCTGCCGGTGTGCGCCTGCTGCGGGATAATGTGGTGATCCATGAAGGCACGTTGAAAACCCTGAAACGCTTCAAGGACGAGGTGAAGGAAGTCACCTCGGGCCAGGAATGCGGCATGGCGTTCGAGAATTACGACGACATCCGCGCCGATGATGTGATCGAGATTTTCGAGCGGGAAGAGGTGGAGCGGTCGCTGGCCTGACCACCGGAAGTTTGGAAACAGATGCGAAAAGGGCGCCCGTTGCGGCGCCCTTTTTCATGTTATACAGCATGCTGCCTTAAACCTGAGACATCGCGCATCACAAATGTCCCGGGAACGCGAAGCGTGGCAGGGTATTTGTGATTCAAGTTTAAGGCAGGGTGCTTTAGCGTTTCGACTTTACATTGAAGCAGTACAATGGCTTTCGCGTTTGAGCCAAAGGCGAAAGGCGTTTTATTCTGCACCACCGCTCATCAAAATTCACGTTCGAGATCAGTAGCTTGCTGACCCGGAGGCAGGGAATTTTGATTCAGATCAAAATCCTGAAACCCATCCACATAGAGCGTAGGGCAGCGCCCGAACCGAGGGGCGGGAAGCGGAGCGCCCGCCCCGTGGGGGCGGTTCGGGCGCTGCCCGGCGATGCCGCCGGGCGGGAGAATGATATGGAGAAATTCCTAATTTCAGTCCGAGGCTATAACCCGAGCAATTGCAGGTTTATTCCGCCGCCTCGGGCCCGAGCGACATAATATAGGCATAAAGATTGGCCGCATCCTCGGGTGATCGGACGCGGAAACTCATCGAACCGCGGGCGCCGCTATCGTCAAGATATTCCCGCAGAAACCCGGTCGGGTCCTGCACATAGGTGACAAAGCCTTCCTCATCCCAGACAAGCCCGGCCTCGCCCGCCGCAGTCATCGACGCGGAATAGCGGAATTCCTCATATGTGCCTGCGGTGCGACCGGCAATTCCGAAAAGATTGGGGCCGGTGCGGGCATTGCGTCCGGCAAGGGTTTCGCCCGCGTCATTCACGACCACATGGCATGCGATGCATTGACGAAACGCGGCCTCGCCCGCAGCGGCATCGCCTGTGGGGGTGGCCATATCTGCGCAAGCCATGGGCGCGGCCAGAAATGCTGTTGCTGCTGCAAGACTTGTCATACGGCTCATAGGTATACTCCTTTCAAGAAATCATTCCTGCCTGTGCCGAACCCGAACCGAAACAGAGACATGTGTTTTTTCATGCCTCATACGAATCGGTAGATTTGGCAATTGTCGCCACGATATCGGGTGCTTATCGCAAGAATCACTCGGACAAATCAGCGCTGTTTTTTTACAACCGTAAGGGGTAGCGCCCGGCGGTTTCAGACTGCTCCATATTCATGATTTCCCCTAAACAGTCCGGCCAGGCCGCAGGCGCTTGCACATATCGGACGCAGCCCTAGACTTCTGGCCCATCCAGCAGAGGTAATTGCGGCAGTATCGGCATGACAGACATGATTCCCACCTGGGTTGAAAATGTTCTGACCCCTGTGGAAAAACTGGAGGCGCATCAACGCGGTCTGCGCCATCGCGCGGTTTCGGTGTTTCTGATGCGCGGGAATAAAACCCTGTTGCAGCGCCGGGCGCTTGGAAAATACCACACCCCGGGGCTTTGGGCGAACACCTGCTGCACCCATCCTTTCTGGGGGGAAAGTGCTTTGAACTGCGCGCAGCGCCGCCTGGGGGATGAGCTTGGGCTTCCGCCCGTTCCGCTGACATATCGCGATCAGGTGGAATATCGCGCCGATGTGGGGGGTGGGCTGATCGAGCATGAGGTTGTGGATATCTTTGTGGGTGCTCTCCCGGAAGATGTGTCGCCCAACCCGAATCCGGCGGAAGTGATGGATACGATCTGGCAGAGTCTGGAGGATCTGACGCAGGAGGTGGCAACTGCACCCGCCAGTTTCACACCCTGGCTGCAAATCTATCTGCGCGATCACGGGGCCAGTATTTTTGGCGATCTGCGCTCGGTCTGAATTTACGGCGCTGGTGCTGATATCGTGAAACATCGCGCAAAACCGCTCTGCAATATATCTGGATGAAAGCCGAGGGCAGAGCCCGAACCGAGGGGAGGGCGAGAAGCGCCCGCCCCGTGGGGGCGGTTCGGGCGCCGCCCGGCGGTGCCCCCGGGCGGTAGGGATCATAAGGAGTTTCAGTTCAGCACCCTGGCGCTTGTTCTGGCCTCTCTGCCCATCCATATAGGGCGGAACGAAGGAGACAGCATGAGCAATTCGGATTTCCCCGGCTGGCACGGGACAACAATCATCGGTGTGCGCAAAGGCGATGAGGTTGTGGTGGCAGGCGACGGGCAGGTCAGCCTGGGCCAGACCGTCATCAAAGGCTCGGCCCGCAAGGTGCGGCGGCTCAGCCCCGGCGGCTATGATGTGGTCTGTGGCTTTGCCGGATCGACAGCAGATGCCTTCACCCTGCTGGAACGGCTGGAAAGCAAGCTGGAGGCGACACCGGGGCAGTTGCAGCGCGCCAGCGTGGAACTGGCCAAGGACTGGCGCACCGATAAATATCTGCAAAAACTTGAGGCGATGCTGATCGTCACCGACGGGGCCGAGCTTTACATCATCACCGGCGCCGGGGACGTGCTGGAACCCGAACACGGGATCGCGGCCATCGGGTCAGGCGGGAACTATGCCCTGGCCGCCGCGCGCGGATTGTCGGCAACCGATCTGGGCGCCGAGGATATCGCGCGCCAGGCCATGGCGATTGCGGCGGATATCTGTGTCTATACCAACGGCAACCTGACTGTAGAAAGCATCAAAGCATGAGTGATATCAACCGTGATGACATCCGCGCCGCTGTCGGCGCGGGGATGATTACCGAAGCGCAGGCCGCTTCACTGATCGCCCTGGGCGATGCCCGGCGCGGCACCCGGGAGCATATGTCAGGTCTGGATGAACCGTTCGAGCTGTTCCGCGGTTTCAATGAAATCTTCATCGTGGTCGGGCTTGGCATTCTCTTTTCCGGCTGGGCGGGTCTGACGGGTGTCAGCTATTTCAGCGCGCAGAACGGTTATGTTCTGTCGATCATCTATGCGTTGATCGGCATGGGGGCGGTGGCCCTGCTGGCCCGCTATTTCACCCTGACCCGGCGTATGGTGGCGCCCTCGATCGCGCTGGCGATCTTCTTTGCCATGAGTGCGGGGCAACTGGGCATCTCGCTTGGCTGGATGCTCAAGACTGATTTCCCGCAAAGCCTGGCCCTGTCGGCGGGCCTGTCCACCCTGTTGCTGGTTGGCTATTACATCATGTTCCGGGTTCCGTTCACGATGGCGCTGATCGCGCTTGGCGTGTTTGGCACCGCGTTCGGGCTGGTCAGTCTGGGGGGCAATGTGCCGACCAATCCCAGTGATATATTTCTGCTGACCGCCCAGGGACCCTTCGCGATTCTGACCATCCTTCTGGGGCTGCTTGGCCTGATTGTCGCCTTGCGCTTTGATATGAGCGACCCGCACCGGATCAGCCGGCGCGCGGCCAGCGGGTTCTGGCTCCATGTCATTGTAGCACCTACGATTGTGAACACCGTCGCCCTGTCGCTTTTCGATGTGGGCACGGTCACGGCACAGCTTTTGCTGGTGCTGTTTGTGGCGTGCATGGCGATTTTCGCCGTGGTGATCGACCGCCGGTCCTTTCTGGTCTCGGGCGTTGGCTATATCGTCGCATTGTCGATCACGGTGATGGAGGGCAATGCCTTTCTGGTGATCCTGCTTCTGGGTCTTGGCCTTGTCCTGCTTGGTGCGAAATGGGAGGTCTTGCGCCGAAACCTGATGGATGCTTTCCCCGATTTCCCCGGCAAGACCCGCTTGCCCCCCTGGACCCTGCTGACCGCTGAGGAGCCCCAATCTTGACCGACCTGACCCCGCGCGAGATCGTCTCGGAGCTTGACCGTTTCATCATCGGCCAGAAAGACGCCAAGCGCGCCGTGGCCGTGGCACTCCGCAATCGCTGGCGGCGCAAACAACTGCGGGATGACCTGCGCGATGAGGTGTATCCGAAGAATATCCTGATGATCGGCCCCACCGGCGTCGGCAAGACCGAGATCAGCCGTCGGCTGGCAAAACTGGCCCGCGCCCCGTTCATCAAGGTGGAAGCGACGAAATTCACCGAGGTCGGATATGTCGGCCGCGATGTGGAACAGATCATCCGCGATCTGGTGGATGCGGCACAGGTGATGATCCGTGAGACGATGCGCGACGAGGTGAAGGCCAAGGCCCATGATGCGGCAGAGGACCGGGTGATCGAGGCTTTGGCCGGAACCGATGCGCGCGAACAGACCCGGGAGATGTTCCGCAAGAAGCTGCGCAGTGGCGAGCTGGACAATACGGTGATCGAGCTGGAAGTCTCTGACACCTCGAACCCGATGCAGATGTTTGAAATTCCCGGGCAGCCGGGCAGCATGGGCAGCATGGGCAGCATGCCGGGGGGCATGAATCTGGGGGATCTGTTCGGCAAGGCCCTTGGCGGGCGCAAGACCCGCAAAAAGCTGAGCGTGGCGGCAAGCTATGATCTGCTGATTGAGGAAGAGGCCGATAAACTGCTGGATCAGGAGGTGATCACCCGCGAGGCCCTGACAGCGGTTGAACAGAACGGCATTGTCTTCATCGACGAGATCGACAAGGTCTCGGCCCGGTCCGATGCGCGCGGCGCGGATGTGTCCCGGGAAGGTGTGCAGCGTGACCTGCTGCCCCTGATCGAGGGCACCACCGTATCCACGAAACATGGGCCGGTAAAAACCGACCATATCCTGTTTATTGCTTCGGGCGCATTTCATATCGCCAAACCGTCGGATCTGTTGCCGGAACTTCAGGGCCGCTTGCCGATCCGGGTCGAGCTGCGCGCCCTGACCGAGGAAGATTTCGTGCGCATTCTGACGGAAACCGACAATGCGCTGACCCTGCAATATACCGCGCTGATGGCCACCGAAGAGGTCACTGTCAGCTTCACCGAAGACGGGATCGCCGCCCTTGCGCGGATCGCCGCCGAGGTCAATCAGGATGTGGAAAACATCGGCGCACGGCGGCTTTACACCGTTATCGAGCGGGTATTTGAGGAATTGAGCTTTACCGCGCCCGACCGATCCGGCGAGGCGATTGTGGTCGATGCGGGCTTTGTCGAGAAAAACCTTGGCGAATTGATGAAATCCGCTGATCTCAGCCGCTACGTGTTGTAGAAACAGCGGCAGAATTCATTTGCCCGGTGCGATTTTATGGCACGTCTTTTTATCTTCCTGGCGGTTCTGAGCCTTGGGGCCTGCGCCCCGCGCGCGCAGCTTGTGCTGGTGCCCGACCCATCGCGGGATGCCGTGATCGAAACCGTTCTGGTGGCCACCACCCGCGCCTTTGCAGAGGGGCAGTTCACCAGCGAGAGGTCGGAAGGTCTGCATTATGCCCGGTTTGACGTCGCCATCCCGCCAGAGCGGGAAAGTGGAGAGGTTTCCTGGCCCCGTCACGGCACCGATCTGCAAGCCGATTTTGTGGTCAGCCAGGCCGATACGCTGACATCTCCCGGGGATTTCCGCGCAGCCCTGCGCCGGGAAATCGCGGCGCGCCCGCGCGGAGAACGGGAAGTCATGGTGTTCATTCACGGGTTCAACAGCACCTTCGCCGATGGGCTCTACCGCACGGCGCAAATTCGCCATGACCTCGATATTCCGGTGATCCCGGTGCATTATTCCTGGCCCAGTGCCGGGCATCCTCTGGGTTATATCTATGATCGCGACAGTGCGCTGCTGGCCCGGGACGGTCTGGAAGAGCTGTTAAACGAAATCATCGCCGCAGGGGCGGAAGATGTGGGTCTGATGGCCCATTCCCTGGGTGCCGAGGTCGTGATGGAAAGCCTGCGGCAATTGCGCATCGGCGGCCAGCAACGGGTCTTTGACCGGTTGAGCGGCGTGTTGCTTCTGTCCCCGGATATCGACGTACAGATTTTCCGCAGTCAGGCCGCCCGGATCGGTGAATTGCCGCAACCGTTCTTTATTTTCACCTCGCAACGCGATGCCGCGTTGCGATTGTCGGCGCGGGTCCGGGGGCAGCAGAACCGCTTGGGCAATATCGAATCCATTGAAGATGTTGCAGATCTGGATGTCACGATCATTGATGTCAGTGAATTTTCCGGCGGGCGCGGGGATGGTTTGAACCATGCAACACCGGTCAGCTCACCGGCGATGATACAGATCCTGACATCGGCACAACGGATCAGCGCCTCGCTCAGCGAAAGCGATGCGGTGCGCGCCGGGCTGCTGCCGGGGGTTGTTCTGACGGTGCGCAATGCCACACAGATTATTCTGACGCCTGATATCTGAAAGCTTCAGCGGGCGCGTTTGAGATAGACGTAATAGGCGCCTTCGCCGCCATGGCGCAGATGGGCCGGGCGGATATCCAGAACCAGCGCACCAAGCGGCGGGGCGGCCAGCCATGCGGGCACCTGATGGCGCAAAACCCCCCGCCGGATCGGGATCGGCCCCGGTTCTTCCCGGTCCTTGCCTTTCCCGGTGATGATCAGCACCAGCCGTTTGCGATTGGCGAATGCGGTCTGGATAAACTGAACAAGGCGCGGATGCGCCTCGGCCAGGGTCAGACCGTGCAGGTCGATCCGTGCCTCGGGTTTCAGCTTGCCCCGTATCATCTGGCGGTGGGTGCCATGATCCATCCGGATCGGCGCCTGTGTCAGCCGTTCGGTCAGGGCCGGGCTAAGCTGTGGTGAAGGGCTGTGCCCATTCACCCGCTCCCCGATCTGGAAATCTTTCACAGCCGCGCGGGGAGCCTGCTTTTTCGGCGGCTCCGCCTCGGCATCGCCGTCTGGCACAGGTTTGGTTTTGGGCGGGCGCAGGGGTTTGACCGTTTGCGCCACACGCGACCAGACTGAGCGGTCATCAGCGCTGAGCCCTTTGCCCTTGCGACCGGTCATCTCAGGCGTCCGGCACCAGACGATGGGCAATTTCGATCGGCAGCAACACAATCATCCGGCCCGGATCGCGGATGCGCCCGGCCTGTTGCCCGGCCGCATCGCCTGAGCCATAGAAAATATCGGCACGCTGCGCCCCCCGGATGGCGCTGCCGGTGTCCTGGGCAATCATCAGCCGCTGGATCGGCTGTTCCCCGCCCTTTTCAATCCAGACCGGCGCACCAAGGGGGGTAAATTCAGGGTCAACCGCGATGGTCCGGTGTGATGTGATGGATCGGTTCATCGCCCCCAGCGGCCCGTCATTCGGGTCCCTGATCTGAACCTCCCGGAAAAAGACATATGACGGGTTGTGGCGCAGCAGTTCTTCACCCGCAATCGGGTTTCGGGCAACCCAGGCGCGGATCACCTGTGCCGACACCTGATGGGGCTGATAAATGCCACGGCGGACCATTTCCTGCCCGACAGAACGATACTCATGCCCGTTCCGGCCACCATAGCCGACCCTCAGATATCCGCCTTCGGCCAGGTGAATCCGGCCAGATCCCTGAATTTGCAGAAAGAAAACATCAACCGGGTCATCAACCCAGGCGATTTCAAGGCCGCGCCCTTCCAGCAGACCTTGTGTTTCGATCTCGGCACGGCTGTGCCAGAGCCCATCAACCTCGGGCGGCAAACGGTAAAGCGGATAGCGGAACCGCGCGCTGCGATAGCGGGAGCCATCAAGCTCGGGTTCGAAATATCCGGTGAACAGGGCCGGGCGATCCCCGCCGATCAGCACGGGGCGAAAAAACAGCTCAAAAAAAGCCCGGCCATCGGTTTGCGATTGTGCCAGGGCACAAAGGGATTGCCATTCGCTGTCGCCCATATCGGGGCAGGTGTTCACGAACACCTCAAGCGCGGCATCATGATTATCTTCACCCCAGCCGCGCAGGTCCGAGAAATCCAGAATCCGCACAGGTTGATCAGCCATGGCAGGAGAGGCAAAGGCCAGGGTCGCTGCCAGAAACCGGGCTGTCAGACCACCGCCCATGGTTCATCCGCCGGTGGCCACCAGAACCCAGTTCGGGTTGGAACTGCCCATATCGCGGCCAAAGGTCCAGATATCCCGCTGGCGTTTGATCTCGGTCGGGTCGCCTTCAACAACCTCTCCGTCGGAGTTGCGCACAACAGATGTCAGTTCAGCCACAAAGCGCACGCTGATCTCTGCGGTGCTGGTGCCGCGGTCAAAACTCGCGCCCTGCAATGTCAATTCACGGATACCGACGAAACTGGCATCAATCGACAATCCCTGCTCCTCACGCTGAGCGATCACGGTTTCGAAGGTTTCAAGCACGTCTTCGGCCAGAAACGGGCGCAGCTGTTCCACATCGCCTTTTTCAAACGCCATCAGAATCATCTCATATGCGCCGCGCGCGCCACCCAGAAACTCGCTTACGGAAAAGCCGTGTTCTGCAAGTTTCATCGCCGCCAGCGCCTTGGCCGCATCGCTGCCATCTTCCACGTGATCGGTGATATCGCGATCCGGGCCGCCCTCGATCACCTCGAAATCACGGCGCGTATCGGCCCGGCGTTCCGGCTGGATCACCGGTGGTTTTTCAAACCCGTCACGGGTGCCCAGCACATTGCGCAAACGCAGGATCAGAAAAATCGCTATCCCGGCAAGAACAAGCAATGAGATAAAGGGCGAATTCATCAAGGTATCCTCAATTGGAACTGTCGGGCCTTTTTTGGCGGCTCTGTGGGTCATATGTAGGTGAGGGGGGCGCCCAAGTCCATTGCGGCAAAGGCGACACTCCCCATTGTGAGCATGAATAGGAAAGAACATGTGGCTCTTTGTGCTGTTTCTGATGGTTCCGCTGATCGAAATCGCGCTGTTCATTCAGATCGGCGGGCTGATCGGGCTGTGGCCAACGCTTGGGGTGGTGATAGCCACCGCGTTTCTGGGCACCTGGCTGGTGCGGTCACAAGGCCGGCTTGCGCTGGAAAACCTGCGCCAGAGTTTTGGCGCGCTGAAAGACCCGACTGAACCGCTGGCCCATGGGGCGATGATCCTGTTTTCCGGTGCGCTGCTGCTGACCCCGGGGTTCTTTACCGATGCCATCGGATTTGCGCTGATGGTGCCGGGCATCCGCAGTCTGGTTTTTCACCAGTTGCAGAAACGCGTGACACTTGCGTCGGTTGTATCAGGGCAGGCGCAGTGGTCAGGGCATGACGGGCCGCAGGAAACCGTGATTGAAGGTGAGTTTGAAGTTGATGAAACCCCGCGCGACGGGCCATCGGCCTGGCGGCGGGATTGAGGCTTCTGTTTCGGGCTGATACAGCACCGCAAGGTAGTTTAATCGGAGAGTCCAATGGCCGAAGAAAACGGCGCAGCCGCCCCAACCCCGAACGGGCAGGCCGTGCCCCCACGTATGCAGATTCTGGGCCAGTTCATTCGTGACCTGTCTTTTGAAAACATTGCCGCACAGAAATCAGTTCAGACCCAGACACAGCCGGATATTCAGGTTCAGGTTGCGCTGGATGCCCGCAAGCGCGAGCAGGACAATCAATTTGATGTGATTGTGAAACTGAAGATCGATTCCAAAACCAAGGATGACGATCCGCAGCCGATTTTTCTGATCGAGCTCGATTATGTCGGAATCTTTCAGGTTGAAAACGTCCCGCAGGAACAGTTGCATCCGTTTTTGATGATTGAATGCCCCCGGATGCTGTTCCCGTTCCTGCGGCGGATCGTGTCTGACATCACCCGCGATGGCGGCTTTCCGCCGCTCAATCTGGAAAACATGGATTTCCTGTCGATCTATCGCAATGAGCTGTCCCGCCGGGCAGAGGCCAAGAAAACCGCCGACGCCTGATCAGCGGAACCGCGACCAGATTGCGGTTTCGCCCAGTTCTTCAACAAACTCCGCATGTGCCGCCGCCTCTTCTTCTGAAAGGCGGCTGGCAAGCGGTGTTGGCCGGGCATAGCTACGCCAGGATTTATCGGATGCGCTGCTGGATTGTGCCGGTTGCGTACCAAGCGCGAAATCCGGCTGACGGCCGCCGATCAGTTCCAGATAAACCTCGGCCAGAATTTCGGAATCAAGCAATGCTCCGTGTTTTTCACGGGCGCTGTTATCCACACCGAACCTGCGGCAAAGCGCATCCAGCGAGGCGGGTGAGCCGGGAAATTTGCGCCGGGCAATGGCCAGCGTATCAAGCGCCTGCGCATCGGGAAGGGTGGGTTTTTTCGCCCAAGAAAGCTCTGCATTCAGGAATTTCATGTCGAAAGATGCATTATGGATGACCAGCGTGCCATCGGCCACGAAATCAAGAAAATCCTGGGCAATCGCCGCGAAAAGCGGCTTGTCGCGCAGGAAATCATCCCCCAGCCCATGCACTTCAAACGCCTCTTGCGGCATGGCGCGTTCAGGGTTGATATATTGGTGATAGGTGCGGCCCGTGGGCATGTGTTGCCACAGTTCAACCGCCCCGATTTCCACAATCCGGTGACCTTCTGACGGCTCAAACCCGGTCGTTTCCGTGTCGAGGACGATTTCACGCATCTTGGGCTCCTGTGATTTGCCTGATCAGAGTTTCAACCTCCTGCCGGGTTTGTTCAAGGCTTCTGGTCTCGATAACACAATCCGCGCGGGCCCGTTTTTCCGCATCGGGCATCTGGCGTGACAGGATCAATTGAAAGGTTTCCTCATCCATACCGGGGCGTGCGAAAACCCGGGCGCGTTGATCTTCGGCTGTGGTGGTGACCACCAGAACACCGTCCAACCATTTATCTGCCCCGGTTTCATACAGAAGCGGAATATCCATCAGGATCAGGGGTTTATCCCTGTGCCGTTTCAAAAATTCCTGACGATCCGCCGCCACAAGCGGATGAATAACCGCCTCGATCCGGCCAAGCGCCTTCGGATCTTTGCTGATCCATGTTTTCAGCGCCGCACGATCAACAGCGCCATCGGACACAGCTTTGGGACAGAGCGCCTCTATCGGAGCCACCGCAGCGCCACCCATAGCATAAAGCCTGTGTACCGTTTCATCCGCATCCCAGACCGGCACATCCGCATCGCGGAAAAACCCGGCAGTGGTGGATTTGCCCATCCCGATGGAGCCGGTCAGACCCAATAAATAGGTCATGCAGACAAGACCGCCTGCCGCAGATCACCGTCAACATCCGGCTTGCGGCCAAACCAGCGTTCAAATCCCGGCGCGGCCTGATGCAGCAACATGCCCAACCCGTCTACCGTGGGGCAGCCAAGTTCTGCTGCCTGCTGCAACAGGCCTGTCTGCAAAGGTGTGTAGACGATATCGGTGACCAATGTTGTCGGCCTCAGATCCGACAGGTCAATCTGAAGCGGCTGGCCCCCTTCCATCCCCAAAGATGTGGTATTCACCAGACAGGAGATATCGGGCAACAGATCGGGGATATGCGCCCAGTCCATCACTTTCACCCGGGCGCCGAGTTTTTCCCGCAGGGTTTCGCCACGGACACGGGTGCGGTTCACAAGAAAAACCTGTGGCGCGCCATCCCCCAGAAGGGCAGAAACCACTGCGCGCGACGCACCGCCGGCCCCCAATACAAGGGCCGGGCCAGCATCTGCGCGCCAATCCGGGGCGTTCTGGTAAAGATTTGCCAGAAACCCGACACCATCGGTGTTGTCGGCCTGCAACTGCCCGTTTGCGGAAAAGGTGAGTGTATTGGCCGCCCCGATCAGGGCGGCACGGTCGGTCACGGAATCCGCGAAGCTCAATACATGCTCTTTATGGGGGATCGTCACATTCACGCCCGAAAACCCCATGCGGGGCAGGGCGCGCAGGGTTTTTTTCAGATCCTTGCGGGCAATTTTCAGGGGAACATAATGACCGGGAATACCATAGCGGGCCAGCCAATGGCCATGCAAAGCGGGTGATTTGCTATGTGCGATCGGGTCACCGATGACACCGGCAAGACGTATCTCTGTACTCATCCCTCGATGATCCCCCGATTGGTGAGATACCCGCATAAATCCAGCAATGGCAGCCCCAGAACAGTGAAGTAATCCCCGTCAATCCGCAAGAACAGCCGCGCGCCCTCTTCCTCCAGTTTATAGGCACCAACACTGTCGGACAGACCGGGCCAGTTCCTGTCAAGATAGGCGTCAATATAGTCTTCGCTTAAAGCGCGCATCGTCAATTTGACCTTTCCGATCATGCGCCAGACAGGTTTTTGATCTTCATAAATCACAACCGCCGAAAGAAGCTGATGCGCCGCGCCCTGCAATGCTTGCAGCTGCCCGCGCGCGTCTTCTTTCGTTTCGGGTTTGCTGAAAACCCTGCCCTTGAAATCAAGCACCTGATCACATCCGATGACCAGGGCATTCGGGTGTTTCCCGGCAACCTGCCGGGCCTTGTATTCGGCCAATGTGTCCGCCACATCACGGGGGCTGGCGCCTTCATGGTCCAGTGACTGGCGGATCGCCTCTTCATCCACGCGGGCCGGGATTACCGTGAAGGGAATCCGCGCCTGGCGCAACATCGCCTGACGGGCTGCGGATGCAGAAGCAAGCACAATTTCGGTCATGGGCTCATTTGACAGGTCTGTGGATATACAGGGGCGCAAGCACGGGGTCAGGATGTGTATAGAAGCCGGTTTGCGGGGCAGCCATCGTTTTCACCCGGTTTCACACGATTTCTCCGCATCTGATCCCCGGGCATGATTTGCCCACACCCTGCTGTGGATGCATGTGGCGGGTGTTCTTACAGTTGCAGATATCCTTCTTTATCCCAAAGATGTCCTTGCCTAACATGTTGTTTTTATATGTATTTATTTTATCTTCTGGACAAGATCATATCGCCGGTCTGAACGTTAAGGATATGTGTATCACCGCAGGCACAATCTGTGATCACTGCTGTTATCCCCGATATCCCCGGTACAAATACAACATCATCTTTTCTTCTATTCTTTTTATTTTTATTGGGGAGAGATAGGAAGCTCGCATGATCCTCGACTTTCTCGCCAATGCGTATCCCTGGACAAAAAGCCTGCATGTGATTTCAGTGATCGCATGGATGGCGGGGCTGTTCTATCTGCCCCGGCTTTTTGTCTATCATGTGGAACGGGTGGGCATGAGCGGTGACATGGCCGATCTGTTCCAGACGATGGAAGTCCGGCTTTTGCGGGCAATCATGAACCCGGCGATGATCGCGACCTGGGTGTTCGGGCTGGCACTGGTCTTTACGCCGGGCGTGGTCAGCTGGGCAGAGGTCTGGCCGTGGACAAAGGCGGCGGCTGTTCTGGGAATGACATGGTTTCACCATTGGTTGGGGCTGCGGCGCAAAGAGCTTCTGGCGGGTACGGATACGCGCAGCGGGCGCACCTATCGGCTGATGAATGAGGTTCCGACCGTACTTTTGATCATCATTGTGATCTCGGTCATTGCCCGGCCATTTTAAGGGATTTGTTGACTTCCTGCGCAACTCTTCTTACCTAGGCAGCGCAATGGGCCGTCCGGCCCTGTCGCTTTCCATTTTTGACATGACACACCCGGTTTGAGATATCGCCGGGCTTTATGGTGCTTTCCCACATGACCGAGAATTCCCTGAACCTGGCTGATCTGAAAGCCAAATCCCCCAAAGACCTGCTGGCCATGGCCGAAGAGCTTGAGATCGAGAATGCCTCGACCATGCGCAAAGGCGATATGATGTTCTCGATCCTCAAGGAGCGGGCCGAGGATGGGTGGGAAATCTCAGGCGATGGCGTGCTTGAGGTTGTGCAGGACGGGTTCGGGTTTCTCCGCTCGCCCGAGGCGAATTATCTTCCGGGCCCCGATGATATCTATGTTTCCCCCGACATGATCCGCCAGCACAGCCTGCGCACCGGCGATACGCTGGAAGGGGTGATCAACGCACCGCGCGAGAATGAGCGGTATTTCGGTCTGGTGAAGGTCACCAAGATCAATTTTGAGGATCCGATCAAGGCGAAACACAAGATCGCTTTCGACAACCTCACACCGCTTTACCCCGATGAACGGCTGAAGATGGAGATCGAGGATCCGACGATCAAGGACCGCTCGGCGCGGATTATTGATCTGGTGTCGCCGATCGGGAAAGGCCAGCGCTCGCTGATCGTGGCACCGCCGCGCACGGGCAAGACGGTGATCCTGCAAAACATCGCCCATTCGATCGAACAGAACCATCCCGAATGCTATCTGATCGTGCTTTTGATTGATGAACGCCCGGAAGAGGTGACCGATATGCAGCGGAGCGTGAAAGGGGAGGTTGTGTCTTCCACCTTTGACGAACCGGCCACCCGCCACGTGGCGGTGTCTGAGATGGTGATTGAAAAGGCGAAACGCCTGGTTGAACATAAACGCGATGTTGTCATCCTGCTTGATTCCATCACCCGTCTGGGGCGCGCCTTCAACACGGTTGTGCCCTCCTCGGGCAAGGTTCTGACCGGTGGTGTGGATGCCAACGCCCTGCAACGCCCCAAGCGGTTCTTCGGGGCCGCACGGAATATCGAGGAAGGCGGCTCCCTGACCATCATCGCCACGGCGCTGATCGACACGGGCAGCCGGATGGACGAGGTGATCTTTGAAGAATTCAAGGGCACCGGCAATTCCGAGATCGTGCTGGACCGGAAGGTTGCGGATAAACGCGTCTTTCCGGCGATGGACATCCTCAAATCCGGGACGCGGAAAGAGGAGTTGCTGGTCGATAAGGGCGATTTGCAGAAAACCTATGTGCTGCGCCGTATCCTGAACCCGATGGGCACTACCGATGCGATCGAGTTTCTGATCTCGAAACTCAAGCAGACCAAGACCAATTCGGAATTCTTCGATTCAATGAACACCTGACGCCACCGTTAAAAACAGGCGGATGTGATGGATACGATCTTTGCTCTGGCCTCCGCGCCGGGTCGCGCGGGCGTTTCGGTGATCCGTGTGTCCGGGCCCAAGGCGCATGATATCGGCCGGGCGCTGGCGGGGGATTTGCCGAAGATCGGGCGGGCTGGTCTGCGGGTGCTGCGGCGTGCGGATGGAGAGGTTCTGGATCAGGCACTGGTTGTGGCATTCGCAGCACCACACAGCTTTACCGGCGAAAATATTGTTGAATTTCAAGTGCATGGCAGTGTTTCGGTTGTGAAATCCCTGCTCGCCGCACTGGCGCAGACCGGGCTTGCCCGCGGGGCGGAACCGGGAGAGTTCACAAGACGGGCCTTGATGAATGACCGGCTTGATCTGGCCCAGGTCGAAGGGCTTGGCGCGCTGATCGAGGCGGAAACCGAGGCGCAGCGGAAGCTGGCGATGAAGGTTTTCGCAGGGAGTCTGGGCGAGGTGGTTGAAACCTGGCGCGCGGGTTTGCTGCGCGCAGCGGCCCTGCTGGAGGCCACAATAGATTTTGCCGATGAAGAGGTGCCCGAGGATGTATCGGAAGAGGTGCTTTCGCTTATTGACGATATCTCGGCCTCACTCACCCGGGAAATTGCGGGCAGTCATGTGGCGGAACGCATTCGCGACGGGTTTGAAGTGGCGATTCTGGGGGCGCCCAATGCGGGGAAATCCACATTGCTGAACGCGCTTGCGGGTCGTGATGCGGCAATCACATCCGAGATTGCCGGCACCACGCGCGATGTGATTGAGGTGCGCATGGATCTGGACGGGTTGGCGGTGACCCTGCTGGATACCGCCGGGCTGCGGGAGGCGGAGGATGCAGTTGAAAAGCTCGGCATCGCCCGCGCACGGGACCGGGCAGCAGGCGCTGATCTGCGGGTTTATCTGATGTCCTCCCCGGAGGAAGTTCCGCCGATTGATCTGGAAAAAGATGATATTCTGCGGCTTGGGAAAGGTGACCTGTTCCCGGATGAACCTGCGGCGATTTCCGGAAAGACGGGGGAGGGTGTGACGGATCTGGTTGCTGAGATCTCTGCCCGCCTGTCAGACCGCGCCGCGCGGGCCGAAACCGCCACCCATGCCCGCCATCGGGAGGCGATGCAGACAGCGGAGAGCGCTTTAGAAACCGCGCGATTCGAGGTAGAAGCTGGTATGGACAGGGCAGAGCTGGCGGCGGAGCATATCCGCGAGGCCATACGCAGGCTTGACGCGCTGGTCGGCCGTATTGATGTGGAAGCGGTGTTGGGAGAAGTTTTCTCCAGCTTCTGCATCGGGAAATAGGAGTGTTTCACGTGAAACACCGGGATTACGATCTTGTTGTTATCGGCGGCGGCCATGCAGGCTGCGAGGCGGCCTGTGCCGCTGCACGCGCCGGTGCGAACACAGCGCTGGTAACCCTGAACCGTGACAGCATTGGCGTGATGTCCTGCAATCCGGCGATTGGCGGGCTTGGAAAGGGCCATCTGGTTCGGGAAATTGACGCTATGGGCGGGGTGATGGGCCAGGTGGCGGACCGGTCCGGCATTCAGTTCCGCCTGTTGAACCGCAGCAAGGGCCCGGCTGTTCAGGGGCCGCGCACCCAATCGGACCGCAAGCTCTATTGTCAGGCGATGCAAACGGAGCTGGCCGATATGCCGGGTCTTGAGATTATCGAGGGCGAAGCCGCTGATTTTCTGATGCAGGGCGACCGGGTTGAAGGGCTGGTGCTGGCGGATGGCTCCCAAATCAAGGCAGGCGCCGTTGTGTTGACCACGGGCACATTCCTGCGCGGGGTGATCCATATCGGCGATCAGCAGCGGCCCGGTGGACGGATGGGGGATAAGCCTTCGGTCAGAATGGCCGAACGGATCGAAGGATTTGGCCTGCCCTTGGGCCGCCTGAAAACCGGCACGCCACCCCGTTTGCGGCGTGCCAGCATCAATTGGGATATGCTTGAGATGCAGCCCGCAGATGCAGAACCGGTGATGTTTTCCTTCCTCTCCTCCACCCCTTTTGTGACGCAGATCAGCTGCGGCATCACCCATACCAACAGCCGGACCCATGATATCATCCGCGATAATCTGGCGCGGTCTGCGATGTATGGCGGCCATATCGAAGGGGTCGGCCCGCGCTATTGCCCGTCGATCGAGGATAAAATCGTTCGCTTTGCCGATAAGGACTCTCACCAGATCTTTCTGGAACCTGAAGGGATCGACAGCGATCTGGTCTATCCGAACGGCATTTCAACCTCTCTCCCGGTAGAGGTTCAGCAGGATTATGTGCGCTCGATTCGCGGGCTGGAGGCGGCAGAGATCATGCAGCCGGGCTATGCCATCGAATATGATTATGTGGATCCCCGCGCGCTTTCCGCGACGCTGGAGGTGAAGGATGTGCCGGGCCTGTTTCTTGCAGGGCAGATCAACGGCACCACGGGTTATGAAGAGGCCGCCGCCCAGGGCATGATTGCGGGGCTGAACGCCGCCCGGCAGGTGCAGGATAAGGGAGAGGTTATTCTGGGCCGGGATCAGGCCTATATCGGCGTGATGATTGATGATCTGGTCACGCGCGGCGTGGCCGAACCCTATCGCATGTTCACCTCACGCGCCGAATTCCGCCTGACGCTCCGGGCGGATAACGCGGATCAGCGGCTTACGCCATTGGCTGAAAATCTGGGAATTGTCAGCGAAGACCGCTCTGCCCGGTTTGCGGATAAGATGGAGCGTCTGGCCGCAGGTCATGAGATCATGGCGCAGAAAACCCTGTCACCGACAGAAGGCCGCAAGCATAGGCTGCGCATCAATCAGGATGGGGTGCGGCGCAGCGCGGTGGATTTGCTGGCATTCCCCGATATTGACATGGCCATGCTGGATGACATCTGGCCGGAATTGCAGCAGCTTGACCGGGACACGCGGGAGCAGATTGCCCGCGAAGCGCTTTATGCGAAATATATCGAGCGACAGTCGCGCGATGTGGCGGCCCTGCGGCGGGATGAGGCGCTGACCATTCCCAGCGGCTTTGCCTTTGACATGATCGAAGGCCTGTCGAATGAGCTGAAAGGCAAGCTTGTCACCATCCGCCCGCGTACATTGGGGCAGGCGGGGCGTATTGACGGGATGACACCGGCGGCGCTGACCTTACTGCTGACCCGGTTGCGCCAGGCTGAGCGTCAGCGGGCATGACGGAAGAAGAGGCTCGTGACCGTCTGTTGGCAGATGTTTCACGTGAAACAGCGGGTCGGTTCGATGCTTACGCAGCCGCGCTGATCAAATGGCAGAAGGCCATCAATCTGGTGGCGCCCGCTTCGCTCAACCATCTGTGGTACAGGCATTTTCTGGACAGTGCGCAGGTGTTTCCCCTGCGCATCAAGGATCAGGGGCTTTGGCTGGATATTGGCAGCGGCGGCGGTTTCCCGGGCTTGATCTGTGCGATTCTTGCCACTGAAAAATCCCCCGATCTGCGGTTTACCTTCATTGAAAGCGATCTGCGAAAATGCAGTTTTCTTAGGGAAGTTGCCCGGCAGACAGGCCTGAAAATCTCGGTCTTAAGCCGGCGGATCGAGGATGCGCCACCACAGGGGGCCAATGTGATTTCCGCGCGTGCGCTGGCGCCCCTGACGAAGCTATGCACCCTGGCGCAGCCTCATTTGGCGCCAGATGGTGTTTGCCTGTTCCAAAAAGGCGAATCCCATCAGGCGGAACTGGACGCGGCGCGCGCAGAATGGCAAATGGGTATGGTGCAGTTCGACAGCCAGACGGCAGATGGGGCTGTGATCTACAGGATAGGAGATCTTGCCCCGTGTCTGATGTAACGCGTGCCCGGGTTATCGCTGTTGCCAACCAGAAAGGCGGTGTGGGCAAAACCACCACTGCCATCAATCTGGGGGCGGCCCTTGCCCTGTCGGGTCAGCGCACGCTGATCCTTGATCTTGATCCGCAGGGCAATGCCTCAACCGGATTGGGGATTGATGCGGGCAACCGGGATTTGACGACCTATGATCTGATCCTCGACGACACACCGCTGGCCGATGTGGTCACCAAAACCAGCGTGCCCAGCCTCTGGATCGCGCCGGCGACAACGGATCTCAGCTCTGCGGATATCGAGCTGGTGTCGAATGAAAACCGGGTGTTCATGTTGAAAGACAGCCTGGCCAACCGGGCGACGAAGGATTTCGACATTATCCTGATCGATTGCCCCCCGTCACTGAACCTTTTGACGATCAATGCAATGGTCGCGGCGGATGCGGTTCTGGTGCCCCTGCAATCGGAATTCTTTGCCTTGGAAGGCCTGTCTCAACTGATGCTGACCATCCGCGAGGTGCGGCAATCCGCCAATCCGGGGTTGCGGATTGAGGGCGTGGTTCTGACCATGTATGATCAACGCAACAACCTGTCGCGGCAGGTGGAAGAGGATGCGCGCGAGACGCTGGGCGCGCTGGTTTACAACACAAAGATTCCACGAAATGTGCGGTTGAGCGAGGCGCCGTCATTCTCGGTGCCGGTGTTGCAGTATGATCCGGCCTCCCGCGGGAGCCAGGCCTATCTGGATCTGGCGGATGAGATGCTGAACCGGCATCTGGAAACGGCATAAGGGGGCGATATGGCGGCGAAACGGGAAAAACGCGGGCTTGGGCGTGGATTGTCGGCCCTGATGGCCGATATCGAACCGTCAGCAGAGCCCGCAGGTGAAACAGCCCCGGTATCCCGGCGCGCCGATCTGCAGATTCCGGTGGAAAAGATACACCCGAACCCCGATCAGCCCCGGCGCAGCTTCACCGAAGGGGCGCTGGCAGAGCTTGCCGCCTCGATCCGGGAAAAAGGCGTTATCCAGCCCCTGATTCTGCGGCCCGATCCGGAAAAGGCAGAGATGTATCAGATTGTTGCGGGGGAACGCCGCTGGCGGGCCGCGCAGCTGGCGCAGCTCCATGAGGTGCCGGCGATTGTGCGGGATTTCGATGATACGGAAGTTCTGGAAGTCGCGATTATCGAGAATATCCAGCGTGCCGATCTCAACCCGATTGAGGAGGCCGCGGGCTATCGGCAGTTGATGGACCGGTTTGGTCATACGCAGGAAAAACTGGCCGAAGCGATGGGGAAAAGCCGCAGCCATGTGGCGAACCTGTTGCGCCTGTTGAATTTACCCGAAGAAATTCAGGGCTTTGTGCGCGACGGCCAATTGTCGGCCGGGCATGCGCGGGCGCTGGTCACGGCGGACGACCCGTTGGCTTTGGCGCGAAAGGTGATCGCCAAGGCATTGTCAGTGCGCGATGTGGAAAAACTGGCAAAAGCGCCTGTCTCGCAAGGCTCAAGCCGTGTGCACGCGGCCCCTGCCAAGGATGCGGACACCAGGGCGCTGGAGGGGGATTTATCTGCGGCCGTTGGGATGAAAGTAAGCATCGAGCATGATGAAGCGGACGGTTCTGGTAAAATATCAATTAAATACAAAGACTTATCACAGCTTGACGATATTGTTCGGATGCTGAACCGGGGTTAGGATATCCTGTGATCTCACTCTGTCAGAAGCTCGCGGAGCAGGGCATTCAGAAGCGGCCGCCCTGTTTTTGTCGTCCTTAGACGGCTGCCAATACGCTCAAGAAACCCGTCTGATTCGAGCCTGTTCAGCGTATTTGGGTCAGGCATTGGCCCGCCGATCTCACCCAATCTGTTCAAATCCGTACCTTCCGCCAAACGCAGGCTCATCATCAGGTATTCCTGGGCCTGTTCTTCAGGTGACAGGGCGCTGCGCAGGGTGCTGCCGCCTTGTCCCTGTTCCACTTGGTCCAGCCAGTAATCGGGCCGTTTTTCCGTTTCCGTGGCATAACGCTGCTGCTGAAGCGTAAGCCGCCCATGGGCGCCGGGGCCGATGCCGATATAATCCCCACAGCGCCAGTAGATCAGGTTATGGCGCGATTGTGCCATATCCGCCGCGTGATTTGACACTTCATAGGCGGGAAGACCCGCCGCTTCACATAAATCCTGCGTCAGATCATACATATCGGCGCCAAGATCATCGCTGGGCAGGCCGGGCAGGCGGCCCAGATGGTGGCGATCACCAAAGGCGGTGCCGTCTTCGATGGTCAGTTGATAAAGCGACAGGTGATCCACGGCGAGGGACAGGGCCCTGGTCAGTTCTGCCCGCCATTCCGCAAGCGTCTGGTGCTGGCGGGCATAGATCAGGTCGAAACTGACCCTGTCAAAGGCGTTTCGCGCGATGTCAAAGGCTGTCATCGCCTCTGCGACCGTGTGCAACCGGCCAAGACGTTTGAGGTCTGTATCATTCAACGCCTGAATACCCATGGAGATACGGCTGACACCTGCATCGCGGAACCCATTGAATTTATGGGATTCTACCGAGGTCGGGTTGGCCTCCAACGTGATTTCCAGATCATTTGCCACGGGCCAGGTGCGCCGGATCTTATCAATCACGGCTGCAACCAGATCGGGGGACATCAGCGAAGGCGTGCCGCCGCCAAAAAAGACACTGTTCAGGGTCTGCCCCGGGGTTTCACACCCCGCGCGTCTGATTTCATCCAGATAGGCCCGTTTCCAGCGGTTCTGATCAATCTCTGCGGCAACATGGGAGTTGAAATCACAATAGGGGCATTTCGCCTGACAATAGGGCCAGTGCAGGTACAGGCCAAAGCCAGCGCCTTGCCTGTCAGCCGCGTTCAAAAATCGTCACCAGTTTGCGGAACGCATCGGCGCGATGGCTGATCCGGTTCTTTTCCCAGCGGTCCATTTCTCCAAAGGTGATGTCATAGCCTTCGGGCTGGAAAATCGGGTCATAGCCATGGCCCTGATTGCCCCGCATGGGCCAGACAACCTGTCCCTCCATCACGCCGGGAAATACCTCATCATGGCCATCGGGCCAGGCCAGTACCAGCGTGCAGCAGAAGCGCGCTGTTCTGGGGAAGGGGGCGGATTTCGCCTCAAGCGCGTCATGGGCGCGGGTCATCGCCATGGTGAAATCGCGCCCGGTCGGGGTTTCGGCCCAATCGGCGGTATAGACACCGGGGGCTTTGCCGAGCGCGTCAATCTCGATCCCGCTGTCATCGGAAAGGGCGGGCAGGCCGGTGGCTTTTGCTGCTGCATGGGCTTTGATCCGCGCATTTTCGACAAAAAGAGTGCCGGTTTCCGCAGGCTCGGGCAGGTTGTGATCTTTGGCCGAGGTCACCGTGATGCCATAAGGCGCCAGAAGATGTGTCATCTCTTCCAGCTTGCCCGGGTTATGGGTGGCCAGCAGCAGGGTATCGCCCGTGAAACGGCGCATGATCAGGTGATGGCCTCTGTTTGTGCGGCCACCAGTTCGGTCACGCCTTTATCGGCAAGGGCCAGAAGCTCGGCAAACTGATCGCGCGAAAAGGTCGAACCTTCGGCGCTGGCCTGCACTTCAATCATCTTGCCACCCCCGGTCATCACGAAATTCGCATCCGTTCCGGCCTCACTGTCTTCGGGATAGTCCAGATCCAGCACCGGCTGACCTGCATAGATACCGCAGGACACCGCCGCGACGTGATCAGTGATCGGGTCCGACAGGACCTCACCGGTCTTCAGCAATTTGTTCACCGCCAGACGCAGGGCCACCCAGCCGCCGGTGATCGAGGCGCAGCGGGTGCCGCCATCGGCCTGAATGACATCGCAATCAACGGTAATCTGCCGTTCGCCCAGCGCAACCCGGTCAATGCCGGCGCGCAGGGATCTGCCGATCAGGCGCTGAATTTCCTGGGTACGCCCCGATTGTTTGCCGGCTGCAGCCTCGCGTCGCATGCGGGTATGGGTTGCGCGCGGCAGCATGCCATATTCCGCCGTGACCCAGCCCAGGCCGGTATTTTTCAGAAATGGCGGCACCCGTTCCTCAAGCGAGGCGGTGCATAACACATGGGTGTTGCCGCATTTGATCAGGCAGGAGCCTTCGGCATGTCTGGTCACACCGGTTTCAATGGAAATCGGGCGTAGTTCATCTAGGTTTCGACCGGAAGGGCGCATATCTGACTCCATGGGGATAGCTGCCTGTGGGATAGTCTGCCGCGCCGGGCCAGCGCAACCCCGATTGACCTTGCGCATGGCGCGCTTCTTAATAGGCTGACGCGAACAAGACGGTAAGAATGACCGATCAGTCAAATATCCTGACCGAGATGAATGACCGCTCCCGCGAGGTGTTTCGTCGCGTGGTGGAGGGATATCTGGATTCCGGGGCGCCTGTGGGCTCACGCACCCTGACGCGCAGCCTGTCGGAACAGGTTTCAGCCGCGACAGTGCGCAATGTCATGCAGGACCTTGAATATCTGGGCCTTCTGGACAGCCCCCATATCTCTGCCGGGCGGGTGCCGACGCAACTGGGCTTGCGTCTGTTTGTCGATGGTTTGCTGGAAGTCGGTGATCTGACGGATGAGGATCGCGACAGGATGGATGCGACCCTGGGCGGCAATGCCGATGACGTGACCACCATGCTTGACCGGGTCGGGTCGGCCCTGTCCGGTGTGACGCTTGGGGCCAGTCTGGTTCTGGCACCGAAACATGAGGCGCCGATCAAGCATATCGAATTTG
The DNA here is from genome assembly GCF_004751985.1 of Rhodophyticola sp. CCM32. Lineage (NCBI taxonomy): Bacteria > Pseudomonadati > Pseudomonadota > Alphaproteobacteria > Rhodobacterales > Roseobacteraceae > Rhodophyticola > Rhodophyticola sp. CCM32. Next base: position 3,287,064 of record NZ_CP038492.1, on the reverse strand, counting down.
TGTCGCTGTCACCGGATCAGGCCCTTGTTGTGTTGGTCTTTGGCGACGGACATGTGGAAAACCGGTTGTTTCAGCCACCGCCGGGCCAGACCCCAAGCTCGATGCGCGAAGCGGCGAATTTCCTGAATGCGCTGGCCGAGGGAAAGACGGTTCAGTCTTTGCGCAGGGCGATGGAGGTGGAGATTTCCGCCCGCCGCCAGGAGATTGACAGCCTGGCCCGGGACCTGATCGAAAGCGGGCTTGCGATCTGGGAAAATGAAGGTGACCGGTCTGAACGGCTGATCGTGCGCGGGCGGTCGAATCTGCTGGAAGACACCCCTGAAACCGCCGATTTTGACCGCATCCGCAACCTCTTTGATGACCTTGAGCGCAAGCGGGATATCGCCGAATTTCTGGAACTGACCGAAGGTGGCGACGGTGTGCGCATTTTTATTGGCTCAGAGAACAAGTTATTTTCACTTTCGGGTTCCTCTCTGGTGGTCTCTCCATATATGAACGCTGACCGAAAGATAGTTGGTGCGGTGGGAGTCATCGGGCCGACTCGTCTGAATTATGGTCGGATTGTTCCGATCGTGGATTATACGGCACAGCTGGTCAGCAGGTTGATCTCTGACCGGGGTTAAAAGGGTAAGATATGGCAGATCCGAAGGAAGATCCGTTCCTGGATGATGTGGAAGATATCGAGGCTGATCTCGATGCGATGATGGAGGCCGAGGTCGATCTGGACCCGGAGGTTTCCGAAATCGACGCGCTGAAGGCAGAGCGGGATGAGCTGAAAGACCGCGTGCTGCGCATGCTTGCGGATTCAGAGAATATGCGCAAACGCGGAGAACGTGACCGCCGCGAGGCCGAGCAATATGGCGGCTCGCGCCTGGCGCGGGATTTGCTGCCGGTCTATGATAATCTGCGCCGTGCGCTGGACACGGTAAATGAGGATCAGCGGGCGGTGGCCGGTGGTGTGATCGACGGGGTTGAATTGACCCTGCGGGAATTGCTGAACGTGTTCACCAAACACGGGATGACGCCGGTTATACCTGAAGCCGGGGACAAGTTTGACCCGCAATTGCATCAGGCGATGTTTGAAGCCCCCATGCCCGACACCAAGGCCGGTGAGATCATTCAGGTGATGGCCGAAGGTTTCATGCTGCATGACCGGTTGTTGCGGCCCGCGCAGGTCGGGGTGTCGTCAACGCCGGCAGGTTAAAACGATTACTGCTCTATAGCTTTAGTCCTGTAAAGCGGCTTTCAACTCATAGATCAGCGCCAGAGCCTCCCGCGCGGTCATCTCGTCGGGGTGAATGTCTTTCAGACGATCCTCGATCGGGGAGTGTTTCACCGCTGTTTTTGCAGCTGGCGGTGGCGTGGCGGCAAAAAGCGGCAGATCGTCGATCAGCGTATCCTTGCGCTGGCTGCCTTCACGCTCGCCGCGCTCCAGCGTCTCAAGCACCATTTGCGCCCGGGCAACCACAGAGGCGGGAAGCCCGGCGAGTTTTGCAACCTGCACCCCATATGACCGATCCGCCGCGCCCTGCCGGACCTCATGCAGGAAGATGACATCGCCCTCCCATTCCTTGACCGCGACCGTGGCGTTTGTCACGCCATCAAGCCGTGCGGCCAGGCCGGTCATCTCATGGTAATGGGTGGCGAAAAGCGCGCGGCATTTATTACGCGCATGCAGATGTTCCAGCGTGGCCCATGCAATCGACAGCCCGTCATAAGTGGCCGTGCCGCGCCCGATTTCATCCAGAATCACCAGTGCCCGGTCATCCGCCTGATTGAGGATGGTGGCGGTTTCCACCATTTCAACCATGAAGGTCGACCGGCCGCGCGCCAGATCATCCGATGCGCCGACCCGGCTGAACACCTGGCTGACAATGCCGATATCAGCCTTTGATGCGGGCACGAAACTGCCCATCTGCGCCAATATCGCGATCAGGGCGTTCTGGCGCAGATAGGTGGATTTGCCCGCCATGTTCGGGCCGGTCAGAAGGCTGATGGCGGCGGCGTCTTCTGCGGCGCTCAACTGGCAGTCATTGGCGATGAAAGGCGCGCCCGTCGCTTCCAGCGCGGCCTCAACCACCGGGTGCCGGCCACCTGTGATCACAAAGCTGCGGCTGGCATCCACATGCGGGCGGCACCAGTCTTTTTCCCGGGCAAGATCGGCAAGGGCGGTGGCGATATCCATCTCTGCCAGGGCGCGGGCGGTCTGGCCGATCCGGGCGTGATTGTCGAGAATATCGGCATGAAGGGCCTGAAACAGGGTCTTTTCAATCGCCAGCGCCCGTTGCCCGGCATTCAGGATTTTTGTCTCAAGCTCTGACAGGTCCACGGTTGTGAACCGCACTGCATTGGCCGTGGTCTGACGGTGGATAAACTGTTCCGACAGGGGCGGAGACAGCATCTTTTCCGCATGGGTCGCCGTGGTTTCGATGAAATAGCCCAGAACATTGTTATGCTTGATCTTAAGCGAGCTGATACCGCTGAGCGCGGCATAATCCGCCTGCATGCCGGCAATCACGCCGCGTCCTTCGTCGCGCAGTGTGCGGGCCTCATCAAGATCGGCATCATAGCCGTTTGCGATGAACCCCCCGTCGCGGGCCAGAAGCGGCGGTTCCACCACCAGTGCTGCATCAAGCCGCGCAACCAGATCGTCATGGCCCTGCAAATCAGAGGCGGCATTCCTCAGTATCCCGGGAAGTTCCAGCCCCTTCAGAAAACCCGCCAGTTGCATCGCGGCACTCAGGCCATTGCGCACTGCGGCCAGATCCCGCGGGCCGCCGCGATCCAGCGCCAGACGCGACAGGGCCCGATCCAGATCGGGCACCTGCCGCAACGCAGCGCGGATATCCTCTGAAACCGCCTTGTTTTCCAGCGCGAAAGACACTGCATCATGGCGGTCTGTGATCATGGCGATATCGGTGGAGGGGCTGGCCAGCCGCCGTTCAAAAAGCCGCCCGCCGCCTGCGGTCACACTTCTGTCGACGCTTGCTGTCAGGCTTCCCGCCCGGCCACCCGACAGGCTTGCGGTGAGTTCCAGATTGCGCCGGGTTGCGGCATCAATCTGCATCATCCGCCCGGCATTTTGTTTCGAGGGGGGGTGCAGCAGGGGCAGATTGCCCTTCTGGGTGATCTCAAGATAGTCGATCAACGCGCCCATGGCGCTGAGATCGGGGCGGGTGAAAGACCCGAAGGATTCCAGTGTTTTCACCTGAAACAGAGATTGAATGCGCCCGGCTGCGGCATGGCTGTCAAAACTTGCGGGTGACAGATGGGTCAGCGCCGCGCCGCTTTCCTCGATCAGTTGCTGCCTGTCGGCTTCCAGACTGTCGGACACCAGAACCTCACGCGGGCTCAACCGGGCCAGTTCCGGGGACAGTTGCACCGGCGGGCAGGCCATCACCTGAAACGCCCCGGTCGAGATATCGGCCCAGGCCAGCGCGCCTTGCCCCCTGACCTCTGCATAGGCGGCCAGAAAATTATGCCGCCGCGCCTCAAGCAGGCTGTCCTCGGTCAGGGTGCCCGGCGTGACCAGCCGCACAACCTCGCGCCGGACCACGGATTTTGAACCGCGTTTCTTCGCCTCCGCCGGGTCTTCCATCTGTTCACAGACCGCAACGCGAAAGCCTTTGCGGATCAGCGTCAGCAGATAGCCCTCGGCGGAATGGGCGGGCACGCCGCACATCGGGATGTCGTCCCCGTCATGTTTGCCGCGTTTGGTCAGGGCGATATCCAGCGCCTCGGCGGCGGCCACCGCATCGTCAAAGAACATCTCATAGAAATCGCCCATGCGATAGAACAACAGCGCCTCGCGATGCTGCGCCTTGATTTCCATATATTGCGCCATCATCGGTGTGACTTGCGCGGTCATGCAGGGCCCCCATATCTCGCGAAGCGCAGCCTACAAACGCTTGGCCGTGGGTGGAACCCGCAAATGCGCCATGTTGTGGTGCTTTCCCAACCCCGCTAGACAGGTTTGGTTGTAACCGGGGGAGGTTTACCATGTCGAACAAGAACCCTGATGTGATCAGGATCGGGTATTAGACGATGGCGGTTCTGTGTATCGGTTCGATCAATATCGACCATGTTTATCATGTGCCGCATCTGGTGCAGCCGGGAGAGACTTTGGCAGCCGATGCCTATGCCAAAGGCTTGGGCGGCAAGGGTGCGAACCAGTCTATCGCCGCGGCCCTGGCGGGGGCCGATATACGCCATGCGGGCCGTGTCGGGCCCGAGGCGGATTTTGCAATCTCGCAGATGCGCGATAGCGGCATGGATGTGTCCAGCATCATGCAGGTGGAAACAGCTACGGGGCATGCGATCATCACCGTGGATCCAGGCGGGGAGAATGCGATTGTGCTGTATCCCGGTGCCAATCAGACGCTGACAGAGGCGCAGATAGAGGCCGCCCTTGACGGGTTTGGCGCGGGCGACAGCCTGATGTTGCAGAATGAGGTGAATGCCACGATACATGCTGCCAGTCAGGCGCGATCACGGGGTCTGCGCGTTGTCTATTCCGCAGCCCCGTTTGAGGCGGATGCGGTGCGGGAGATATTGCCTTTTATTGACCTGCTGCTGCTGAATGAGGGGGAGGCCGCCGCGCTGGAACAGGCGTTGAACACGGATATCTCTGCCCTGTCAGGGCTGGAAATCGTGGTGACCAAGGGTGCGGATGGGGCGGTCTGGACCCATGCGGAAGGTCAGATCACGCAGGCCGCCTTCCCCGTGGATGAGGTGGTGGATACCACCGGCGCGGGGGATTGTTTTGCGGGATATCTGGTGGCCGGTCTGGATGCAGGGCTGACCCGGGATGCGGCGATTGAACGGGCCAGTGCCGCCGCCGCGCTTCAGGTCACGCAAAGCGGAGCGGCAGATGCAATGCCTGAAAATGCCGAGGTTTTGCAGTTTCTGAAAAGCCGGCAAACCTGACCGGTCAGGTTTTCATACCGTCCCAGAAGCTTTTGACCTTGTCGAAAAACCCGCTGGCATTGGGATTGTTCGAATGGGCGCAGGAATCCTCGAACTCGCGCAGCAGCTCTTTCTGCCGCGCGGTCAGCCTGACCGGCGTCTCAACGGCCAGCTCGATATACATCTCACCGGTGGCGGTGCCGCGCAGGGCGGGCATGCCCTTGCCGCGCAGGCGCATCTGCCGCCCTGACTGGGACCCTTCGGGCACTTTCACCCGGCTGCGCCCGCCATCAATCGTAGGCACTTCAATCTCTCCACCCATGGCGGCGGTGACCATGGACACCGGCACCCGGCAGAACAGGTCAAGCCCGTCGCGCTGAAACAGCGTATGGTCCTCAACCTCGATAAAGATATAAAGATCGCCCGCAGGCCCCCCGCGCAACCCGGCCTCGCCCTCGCCCGACAGGCGAATGCGCGTGCCGGTTTCAACACCTGCCGGAATATTGACCGACAGCGCCTTTTCCTTTTCTTCCCGGCCGCTGCCGCCGCAGGTATTACAGGGGTTCTTGATGATCTGGCCCATGCCGGAACATGTGGGGCAGGTGCGTTCAACGGTGAAAAACCCCTGCTGCGCGCGGACCTTGCCCATGCCGGAACATGTGGGGCAGGTGACAGGTTCGGCGCCGCCTTCGGCCCCGGTGCCATTGCAGTTGGAACAGGAGACCGAGGTGGGAACAGTGATTGATTCCTGCAATCCCGTATAGGCATCTTCAAGATTGATCCGCAGATTATATCGCAGGTCAGACCCGCGCGATGCCCGGGGGCGGGAACTGCTGCGCTGACCGCCGGCGAAATCGCCAAAAAGATCCTCGAACACATCCGAAAAGGCGCTGGCAAAATCACCCTGTCCCCGGCCACCGCCGCCAAACCCGCCGGCCCGTTGGCCGCCCGCCATGCCGCCATCGAATGCCGCATGACCAAACCGGTCATAGGCGGCTTTCTTATCGGCATCTTTCAGGACGTCATAAGCCTCGTTCGCTTCCTTGAACTGAGATTCCGCATTCGGGTTGTCCGCGTTCCGGTCTGGGTGCAGCTCTTTGGCTTTCTGACGAAAAGCTTTCTTGATCTCGGGCTCGGACGCGCCGCGTTCGACACCCAGAACATCATAGTAATCGCGTTTTGCCATGGTGTTTTCCACCCTCTTGAAACGCGCCGACCGGCCTTAGGGTATTCCAAGGCCGGTCGTGCGGGGTTAGGGGACGCTGTTACGAGCTTTTGCGGTCGTCCAGATCTTCGAAATCGGCATCCACGATATCTTCGTCCACACCGCCGGGCTCATCCACACCTTCCGGGGCTTCCTCGCCAGCTTCCTCCTGCTGTGCCTTATAGATCGCTTCCCCCAGTTTCATCGCCGCTTCGGTGACGTTCTGGATGCCGCCCTTGATCTTGCCGGCATCTTCACTGTCCATCTGCTCTTCAAGCGCCTTGATGGCCAGTTCGATGGCTTCCACCGTGGTCGGGTCGACCTTGTCGGAATGTTCTTCCATTGATTTCTGGGTGGAGTGAATCAGGCTTTCGGCCTGGTTTTTCGCTTCAACCAGTTCCCGGCGGTCCTTGTCGGCCTCGGCATTTTCCTCGGCATCGCGCACCATCTGTTCGATATCTTCATCGCTAAGACCACCAGAGGCCTGGATCGTGATATTCTGTTCCTTGCCGGTGCCCTTGTCCTTGGCGCTGACCGAAACGATGCCGTTGGCGTCGATATCGAATGTCACCTCGATCTGCGGCAGACCACGGGGTGCGGGTGGAATATCCTCCAGATTGAACTGGCCCAGAATCTTGTTGTCGGTCGCCATTTCCCGTTCGCCCTGGAACACGCGGATGGTGACCGCGTTCTGATTGTCCTCGGCGGTAGAGAAGATCTGGCTTTTCTTGGTGGGGATCGTGGTGTTGCGGTCGATCAGGCGGGTGAAAACACCGCCCAAAGTCTCGATCCCCAGAGACAGGGGCGTGACATCCAGCAGCACCACATCTTTCACGTCGCCCTGCAGAACACCGGCCTGAATGGCGGCGCCCATGGCAACCACTTCATCGGGGTTCACACCTTTATTCGGTTCTTTACCGAAGAAACTGGTGACCTCTTCGATGACCTTCGGCATCCGGGTCATGCCGCCGACCAGAACAACCTCGTCAATATCGCCCTTGGAAAGGCCTGCGTCTTTCAGCGCGGCCTGACAGGGTTTGATCGACTGTTTGATCAGATCATTGACCAGGCTTTCCAGCTTGGCCCGGGTCAGTTTCATGACCATATGCAGCGGCTGACCGCCTTTGGGGTCCATCGAGATGAACGGCTGGTTAATCTCGGTCTGGGCCGAGGAGGACAGTTCGATCTTGGCTTTCTCGGCGGCCTCTTTCAGGCGCTGAAGGGCCATTTTGTCTTTCGTCAGATCGACGCCGTTTTCCTTTTTGAACTCATTCGCCAGATAGTTGACGATGCGCATGTCAAAGTCTTCACCGCCCAGGAACGTGTCGCCATTGGTCGATTTCACCTCGAAAAGACCATCGTCGATTTCCAGAATGGTGATGTCGAACGTACCACCGCCAAGGTCATAGACCGCGATGGTTTGCGTTTCTTTCCGGTCAAGCCCATAGGCCAGCGCGGCGGCGGTCGGCTCGTTGATGATGCGCAGCACTTCAAGACCGGCGATTTTACCGGCGTCTTTGGTGGCCTGGCGCTGGGCGTCGTTGAAATAGGCGGGCACGGTGATGACCGCCTGGGTCACATCTTCACCCAGATAGCTTTCTGCGGTCTCTTTCATCTTGCCCAGAATCAGGGCCGAGATTTGCGAGGGCGAATATTTCTCTTCATTCACCTCAACCCAGGCGTCGCCATTGCCGCCATCGACAATCGCATAGGGCACAAGTTTCTTGTCTTTCTCGACCTCGGCGTCATCGACGCGGCGGCCGATCAGGCGTTTGACCGCGAAAACCGTGTTGTCCGGGTTGGTGACGGCCTGCCGCTTGGCGGCCTGTCCGACCAGACGTTCATCATCGGTGAAGCCGACGATCGAGGGCGTCGTGCGCGCGCCTTCGGAGTTTTCGACCACGCGCGGCTGCGAGCCATCCATGATCGCAACGCAGGAGTTTGTCGTACCGAGGTCAATACCAATCACTTTGGCCATATTTTCGAGTCCCTTCCACAGGCGATTCAGGCGGGGTCAGGTCCGGGATCGGCCCCCAATCCGCCGTATTGATAGCCAGGGTCAGCCCTGGCCGGTTTCCATGGGTATATAAGGAGGGTTTTTGGGGCTGCAAGCAGACTCAAAGACGGATTTGCACCTTGGTTTGCGAAGTGTTGGTATTTTTCGGAACTGTGGCGTTTCGGCCATCCGGCTTGTACCCCCTGTCTCGCCCTGTCAGCGGGGGTTTGATAAGACATGTCCGATGGCACCTGAACTGACCCTGCGCGGGGTGAAGATTTACCCCGGCCTTCTGGACGAGACGGCGCAGGCAGCGCTGGTGGAAGATCTGCGGGCTATCCTGCGGATCGCGCCTTTGTTTCAGCCGGAAACGCCTTATGGCAAGCCGATGTCGGTGCGGATGAGCGCAGCAGGCCGTTTTGGCTGGTTCTCGGATCGCAAGGGCTATCGCTATATTGACCGGCATCCGTCCGGCGTGGGTTGGCCCGCGATCCCGGCCCCGGTTCTGGCGATCTGGGATCGGGTCAGCGGCGTGGCCCGCGCGCCGGATTGCTGTCTTATAAATTTCTATGGCGCGGGTGCGCGGATGGGTCTGCATCAGGACAAGGATGAACAGGATTTTTCCATGCCGGTTGTGTCGGTTTCCCTTGGCGATGATGCCCTGTTCCGGGTCGGGAACCTGACCCGGGGCGGAAAAACCGAATCTGTCTGGCTGTCTTCGGGCGATGTGGCGGTGCTGGGGGGTGAGGCGCGGCTGGTTTATCACGGGGTTGACCGGACGCGGCCCGCCCCGTGGGGGCGGTACGGGCGCTGCCCGGCGGTGCCGCCAGGCGAAAGGATGATGCGGGGTGGTTCAGAATTTCGTTCTATAGCGTTTCGACTTTACATTGAAGCAGTAGAACGGCTTTCGCGTTTGAGCCAAAGGCAGCGAAAGGCGTTTCAACAGTAAGTCGAAATGCTTCAAGGAGCCAATGCGCAGCAGCCCGCAAGCATCTGCACCCCGGCGGCATTTTGCAGAATAACAAGTGTGGACATGCCGAACACCCTGTCAGACATCCCGTCATTGCAAAGCTCCCTGCGGAATGTTGCGCCGATCCGGCTGTCATCTTGGTGCCACAGGGCCCCAAACTGCGCAGCGCTGCGCCCGGTGGCCGGACCGCTCCAGATTTCGGAAAAGCTGGATTGGGCAAAGCCCGCATCGCTGAACAGGATCTGCCCGCCGCCGCGCTCCAGTGACCAGAACGGTTCAGTCCCGAAACAGGCCAGCGATGTCGGCAGGCCGAAAGACCAGATCGGCCCCATGCGCTGCAAATAGAATGCCGAGGCCCACCCGCTGCTTTCCCCGGTGTTCAGGCGCAGCCAGCGGCCGTTTTCACTGGCCTCCACGATTTCCACATCACGGGCATTGGGGGCAAGCGTGCCGATCACCGGATAGCCCACACCGGGCCCGGCCCGGATATTCAGCATATCATCGGTTGAGACACCCCTGACATCATATAATGCGGGAAATTCCTGCGCCTGGGCGATACTGGCAAGACAGCATATCGCAAGGGCGAGCAGGGTTTTCATCGCCCGGCGCTCCAACTGGCCGAGGCGTGTTTACGGCTATAGAATTCCCCCATCAGGCCCAGGGTCACCAATGCGATGGAGACGTAGATCGGGTATTCCCAGTTGCTGTGATGGGGGTTGTAATTGATGAAGACGAAACCGCGCATCTGGTCGATGATGTGAAACAGCGGATTCCAGTCGAATATCCCGATCAGCGCGCTTGGCAGCATGTTTGCCACAAACATCTTGCCCGACGCGATCATATTGGCCCGGACATAGACCATCTGGATGATCGAGATCAGATCGGGAAGCCAGGGCTTCAGCGCCAGCAGGACAATGCCGGCGGCACAGCCGGAAAACCAGGCCAGAAGATACATCATAAAGGCCATGTCCCAATGCTGTATCTCGACCGGGTTGATCAGCACATGGATCAGAAAAAGCAGCACAAACAGCGAGATGGTTTGCAGGTAAAGTGCCGACAGCGCCGAAGAGACAATCGCAACGATGGTGTTCATCTGTGCGTGCATCATCATCGGGCTGGCGGGCCCTTCAGACCCAAGAACAGCCCCAAGCGCCTTGATATGGGTCAGATAGAGGAAAATGCCGGTCAGCAGGTAAAGCATGAAATCGCCGCGAATGGCCACGCCGCGGGTGCCCAGAACATTGAACATCAGATAGAAGGCGGCGATGAACAGGACCGATTGAAAAATATTCAAGATGATGGCCATCAGCGCATTGCGATGGGCCTGTCGCACCTTTCGGACGGATGCGTGAAAGGTCATCTCGGCCAGATTGAAAATCAGACCAAGGGTTGATCTTTGTCTTTTGGCCTCGAACATGTGGGATGTTCCAATCTGCCGATCCTGCGCCCCGGGGCGCGCTTGCCTGTCTTTGATGCAGGCATGTCTTGCCGTTTGCCCTTGGCAGAACGATAACGGCAAAGGCATTAACGATCAATCTAGACCGCAAGGAGTTTCATGCGTGGATTTTGAACAGATTGAACAGGTGTTCCGCAAACTGGCCATCGAGGCCGGGGGCCGGATCATGGAGATTTATCAGGCTGACGATTTCGATGTGAAGGTCAAATCCGATGACAGCCCGGTGACCGAGGCTGATGAGGCCGCCGATGCGCTGATCTCTGCAGGGTTGCGGGCCGCTTTCCCTGATATGACACTGGTGACCGAGGAACAGGCCGCCAGCCACAGCCAGTCGGCGCGCGATTTCATTATTGTCGACCCGTTGGACGGAACCAAGGAATTCATCAAAAGACGCGGGGATTTCACCGTGAATATCGCCCTGGTCCATGACGGCGTGCCGGTACGTGGCGTGGTTTATGCGCCCGCGAAGGGCCGCTTGTTCTACACCCGCGCAGATGGGGTCAGCGTGGAAGAGACCGGCGATTTTGCCCCTGACGCCCCCGGCCCGGTGACAAAGATCGGTGTTTCAGTGCCCGATCCGGCGGCGTTGATGGTGGTGGCCTCCAAATCCCACCGGGATGCGGCGACCGATGCCTATATTGCGAAATACGATGTGGCTGACATGAAAAGCGCGGGGTCCTCCCTGAAATTCTGTCTGGTGGCGACGGGGGAGGCGGATATCTACCCGCGTCTTGGCCGGACCATGGAATGGGATACGGCCGCAGGCGATGCGGTCTTGCGCGGCGCGGGCGGGCAGATGGTGCGGTTCGACGATCACACGCTGTTCACCTATGGCAAGCCCGGTTATGAAAACCCGTTCTTCATTGCCTATGCCCCGGGCGTTGCGCTGAAACCGGCGTGAGTGTCATCTGCGTCATACCGGCCCGCTATGCCTCAAGCCGGTATCCGGGCAAACCGCTGGCCTTGCTGCGCGGCGCAACCGGTATGGCGCAAAGCCTGATCGAGCGGAGCTGGCGCGCCGCCATGGAGGTTGAAGGCTTTGACGCCATCTATGTGGCCACGGATGATGAACGGATCGCCGGGGCCTGCCATGGGTTCGGGGCCGAGGTTCTGATGACGTCAGAGACCTGCGCCAATGGCACGGAACGTTGTGCCGAAGCGCTGGGCCTGCTGGGCGATGATGTTGAAATTCTGGTGAACCTGCAGGGCGATGCGCCGCTGACCCCGGCCTGGTTTCTGGAGGATCTGGTTGCGGGTCTGCGTGCCGCGCCCGGGGCCGCGGTGGCCACGCCGGTGCTGCGCTGTGACGGGGACACACTGAATGCGTTCAAGGCTGACCGTCAGGCCGGGCGCGTGGGTGGCACGACGGCGGTGTTCGACACGGCGCACCACGCGCTGTTCTTCTCGAAAGAGGTGATCCCGTTTACCGCCGCGTCCTATGCCGATGATGCGGCGACGCCGGTGTTTCATCATGTGGGCGTCTATGCCTACCGGCCCGCAGCTCTGGCCAGCTATCCCGGTCTTGCCCCGGGTGTTCTGGAGCAGATGGAGGGGTTGGAGCAATTGCGGTTTCTCGAACATGGCCATCCGATCCTTTGTGTCGAGGTCACGGCCCGGGGGCGCCAGTTCTGGGAGTTGAACAACCCCGAGGATGTGCCCCGGATCGAGGCGATGATGGCCGAGATGAACATGCCCTGATGATCGCCACCGCCCCATCTGTCAGTGTGATCATCGTCAGCCAGGGCCGGCCGGCCCTGCTCAGGCGGTGCCTTTTGGGGGTGTATCAGCTGACCTACCGCCCGGTCGAGATGGTGGTTGTGGCCGATCAGGCGGGGCTGGATGCGATCGCCGATCTGCCTTTTGCCGACCGGATCAGGACCGGGCTTCAGACCTGCAGCAATATCTCGGCATCGCGGAATATGGGTCTCGCGCTGGCCTCGGGCGATGTGCTGGCCTTTATGGATGATGATGCGGTGCCGGAACCCAATTGGCTGACCCGTCTGATGGCGGGTTTCGACGATCCGCAGGTGATGGCGGCGGGGGGCCATGTGATCGGGCGCAACGGTTTGTCGCTGCAATGGGGCAGCCGCGCGGTGAATGCCGAGACGGATGAGATTGCGCTTGATCTGGAAGGGACCGGCCCGGTGCGCCCGGCTTTGTCATCGGGTTATGCCTTGAAACTGCAGGGTACGAATATGGCCCTGCGCCGTCGGGCGCTTGACCGGATTGGCGGGTTTGACACCAGTTTTGCCTTTTATCTCGACGATACGGATATGGCCCTGCGCCTGCATCAGGCGGGGCTGATCTCGGTCTCGGTTCCTTCGGCGCTGGTTCATCATGGCTTTGCCCCCTCTGCCCGCCGTGCGGCCAACCGCGCACCCAGATCACTGACAGAGATCGGGGCAAGCATGGCGGTCTATCTGCGCAAGCATCTGGCACCCGATCAGGTTGCCCCGCATCTGGCCCGGTTTCAGGCAGACCAACTGGCCCGGCTTGACCGGTTTCAGCGGCAGGGTGATCTGACACCCCGGGATGTGCAGCGCCTGCGTCAGGAGCTGGAGGACGGGTTTGCCATCGGGCGCACCCGGGTGCCGGGGCAGACGGATATACCCGCCGCAGAGGGGGGCGTGTTTCAGACCATGCGCGATGATCTGCCCTTGCCGCCCCTTTATCTGGCGGGCCGGTGGTTTCAGGCAGACAGATGTCTTGCTGATGCGGCAGAACCGGCACAGTCCGGCCGGACCGTGACGGTGTTTCTGTTTGCGCCGACGCCAAGGGCGCATCGGGTGCAATTTACCGAAACCGGTGTCTGGGTACAAAGCGGCGGGCTGTTCGGCCGGGCGGATCGCACGCGATCACGGGTCCAGATATGGAGTTTCCGGCGGCGCGTTCGTGCGGAAACCGACCGGATAGAGGCGGTGCGCAGCTGATTTTATACGCCCTGCCATAAATTTGACCATTTGTCGCCTGTCTGGGTTATGAACCGGGGCAAAGCTGGTGGTCCCGGTCGGGTATCGTTATGTCGGTCAAGGGATTCTCTGCCCATGAGAAAGGCGAATGGTGAAGTTATGACAAAACGGGTCACAAAAGCGATCTTTCCGGTGGCGGGGCTGGGCACGCGGTTTCTGCCCGCGACCAAATCAATCCCGAAAGAGATTATGACATTGGTGGACCGCCCGCTGATCCAATATGCGATCGACGAGGCGCGGGCCGCCGGTATCAAAGAGTTCATCTTCGTCACCTCGCGCGGGAAAAGCGCGCTTGAGGATTATTTCGACCACTCGCCCGAACTGGAAAGCGCCCTGCGCGCCAAGGGCAAGGATGATCTGCTGAAGGTTCTGGACTCCACCAATATGGATAGCGGCGCCATCGCCTATCTGCGCCAGCACAAGGCGCTTGGCCTTGGTCATGCGGTCTGGTGTGCGCGGCGTCTGCTGGCAGATGAGCCTTTTGCGGTGATCCTGCCCGATGACGTGATCGCGGCTGAAACACCCTGTCTGCAACAGATGGTCGAGGCCCATGCAGAGACCGGCGGCAATATGGTCGCGGCGATGGAAGTCCCGGCAGAGAAAGCCTCGGCCTATGGGGTTCTGGATATCAGGGAAGACATGGGCACGGTTGTCTCGGTCAAGGGCATGGTTGAAAAACCGCCGATGGATGAAGCGCCATCGAACCTGGCCGTGATCGGACGCTATATTCTGACCCCGAATATCATGCAGAACCTGCATCAGATCAAAACCGGCGCCGGTGGCGAGGTGCAGCTGACCGATGCCATTGCGCAAGAGATTGAGACATCAGGCAATGTGTTCGGCTTCCGGTTCCGGGGCCAGCGGTTCGATTGCGGCTCAAAAGCAGGGTTTCTTCAGGCGACAGTGGCCTTCGGGCTGGCACGTGCGGAATTGCGCGATGAATTTTCGCAATATCTTGGCGAAATGGTAGCCACACGAAACGCGGCACAGTAGTCTCTGGCGTCAGGGAACACGAGGGGGCCGACCCCGTGCCGGGCGCGGAATATAGAATCTGTCTTGATGTCACGCGGCTGGTCAGCCGGGTGGGCCGTGGTGCCCTGACGGGGATTGACCGGGTCGAATACGCATATCTGACATGGTGCCTGCATCATCATCCGACAGCGATCTACCTGTGCCGGACAACGCGCGGGTATCTGATGCTGGGCATCAGTGGCGCCACGGTTCTGGTTGATCTTCTTGACGGGCGGCTGCCGCTTGGGCGTGCGGATATGATCTCTCGCCTGTACGGGAAATCCGGCAAGCCCCGGCATCGCGCCGAGGCGATGCTGCGGCCCCACGCGCTGGCCCGGTCACTGCGTGGGCGGCTGGCGCGGATGCTGGTCTCTGAATTGCCGGGACGGTCGGTATATCTGAATGTCGGGCACAGCAATCTGTCGGTGCGGACCCTTGCCGCCATCGCCAGGCAACCGCAGATGAAACTTGCGGTTCTGGTGCATGATGTCATTCCGCTGGAACGCCCCGATGTCGTCGTTTGCGGCCAGCCAGAGGCGTTTGGGGCGATGATGGCGCGGGTTTGCGATCAGGCGGATCTGATCATTGCCAATTCGCAGGATACGGTTGCCGCCTTGACGCGGCATGCGACAGGTTGGGGCCGCATGCCTGATACAATTGTCGCCCATCTGGGCCTGCCCGATCCGGTGGCGGTCCACCCGCCACCGCCGGGGGTTGATCTGTCGCATCCTTATTTTGTTGCCCTCGGCACGATTGAACCACGCAAGAACCACGCCTTGTTGCTGGATATATGGGAGGCGCTGTTGCAGGAGCTGCCGGAAGACCGGATGCCACATCTGCACATCATCGGTCAGCCGGGTTGGTGCAACGCTGCATTGATCAAGCGGCTTGTGACCCATCCGCAGCGCGGGCAGAGCCTGTTTGACCATGGCGCGCTACCCGACACACAGGTGCGTGGCCTGTTGAAAGGTGCCCATGGGTTGCTATTTCCAAGTCTGATCGAAGGGTTCGGATTGCCGCCGTTAGAGGCATTGCGGGAAGGATGCATCCCGTTTTGTTCAGATTTGCCGGTTATGCGCGAGGTTCTGGGTGACAGCGCCGTTTACCTTGATCCCCAGGATGCGTATTCTTGGATTGAAACGATAAAACAGCGCATTGCAGGCGATTTGGTGGTGCCGGATACTTCAAAAGCCCGGCTGCCGGATTGGCAGGCCCATTTCACGACGGTCGGGGCGTCTATCGACGCGCTTTGGCAGGACAGGCAAAAAGGCAGCGAATGAGGGCGATTCAACGCTATGGATTGCGCCTGAGGCGTAGAAGGTTCCGCTTGCGCTCGATGCGCAAAAGCCGGGAGCTTTTATCTGTTGTCGATCGCACCGCCATGGTCAGGCCCGATGATCTGCTGTGTTTTGTGACCCTGCGCAACGAAATGGTGCGGCTGCCCTATTTTCTGGAATATTACCGGGACCGGGGCATCGCGCATTTCTTCTTTGTCGATAATGACAGCACCGATGGCACGCGGGAATATCTGACGGCGCAGCCGGATTGTTCGGTCTGGACAAGCGATGCCAGCTATAAACGCGCGCGTTTCGGCATGGACTGGCTGAACTGGCTGTTGATGAAATACGCCCATGGCCATTGGAGCCTGATCGTCGACCCTGATGAATTTCTGGTCTATCCGTTCTGCGACAGCCGCCCGATCCCGGCGCTGACCGATTGGCTGGATGCATCCTCGGTCAAGTCTTTCGGGACGATGCTGCTGGATATGTACCCCAAAGGTCCGATCACACTTCAACCTTACCATGAAGGGCAGAACCCGTTCGAGATTGCCTGCTGGTTCGATGCGGGCAATTACATGATTAACCGCAATAAACAGTTCGGAAATCTGTGGATTCAGGGTGGCCCGCGGGCACGGCTTTTCTTCCCTGACAAACCTGAACGGGCGCCTGCGCTTAACAAGATCCCCCTGGTGAAATGGAACAAATATTACACTTTCGCCAGTTCCACCCATATGCTTTTGCCGCGTGGGCTGAACCTTGTTTATGACGAATGGGGGGGTGAGAAGACATCGGGCGTGCTGATGCATGCCAAATTCCTCGACACATTTTCCGACAAGGCCAGTGAAGAGCTTGATCGCCGCCAGCACTATGCCAACAGCCATGAATACGAAGCCTATTATCAGGGGTTGAACGAAGACCCGAACCTGTGGTGCAAATGGTCTGAACGCTACATCAACTGGCGTCAGCTTGAGATTCTGGGCCTCATGTCAAAGGGGAACTGGGCATGAGCAGTGTGGGTTTTGTCATGCTCTGCCACACCGCGCTGAACCGTGCGGCCGAGGTGGCGCGGCATTGGGCAGAACGGGATTGCCCGGTGGTGATCCATGTAGACAAACGGGTCAGCACCGGGGCCTATACCGGGTTGCAGACCGCCTTGTCCGATCTGGGAAATATCCGGTTTTCCAAACGCCATAAATGCGAATGGGGCACCTGGTCGCTGGTCGCGGCCTCACAAACCGCGGCCGAGGTGATGCTGGAGGATTTTCCCGATGTGCGGCATGTCTATCTGGCCAGCGGCTCTTGTCTGCCGCTGCGCCCGGTGGAGGAATTGCGGGATTATCTGATCGCCCGCCCCCGGACGGATTTCATCGAAAGCGTGACAACCCAGGACGTGGAATGGACCGTGGGTGGTCTGAACGCGGAGCGGTTTCAACTGCGGTTTCCGTTTTCATGGAAACGCCACCGGCTGCTGTTCGACCGCTATGTGGAGATGCAAAGAGCGGTTGGTTTCAGGCGCAAGATACCCGAAGGGCTGGTGCCGCATCTGGGGTCTCAGTGGTGGTGTCTGACACGGCAGACGCTGTCGGCGATTTTGCAGGACCCGGCGCGCCAGATCCATGACCGCTATTTCAAACGGGTCTGGATCCCCGATGAAAGCTATTACCAGACGCTGGCCCGGCTTTATTCGACACGGGTCGAAAGCCGGTCCCTGACGCTCTCGAAATTTGATTTTCAGGGCAAACCCCATATGTTCTATGACGACCATCTGCATCTTCTGCGCCGGTCCGATTGTTTTGTGGCGCGCAAGGCCTGGCCGCAGGCGAACCGGCTTTATGATACATTTCTCGGGCCCGACCACACCGGCTCGCAAATGGCGGAACCGGCGCCGGGCAAGATTGACCGGGTCTTTGCCAAAGCCCAGGAACGCCGGACCCGGGGCCGTGCGGGGCTCTATATGCACAGCCGCTTCCCCAATCAGGATTGGGAGAACGGAAAAACCTGCGCCCGCTATTCGGTTTTTCAGGGGTTCAAGGACCTGTTCGAGGATTTTGAACCCTGGTTGTCGCGCCGGCTTGGCGTGCGGGTGCATGGCAATCTGTTCGATCCGGTGCGCGCCCGGTTTGCGGGCGGTGCGGATGTGTATGCCGGCTGTCTCCCGGCATCGGCCAAATTGCGCGATTATAACCCGCAGATGTTCCTGACCAGTCTGATCTGGAACACGCGCGGCGAACGGCAGATTTTTCAGCTCAGCCCGCGGGACAACCAGAAAATCGGCTGGTTCCTGTCATCTGACAGCAATGTGCAGATTTCGGCAATCACCGGGGCCTGGGCGGTGCCGCTGTTCCTGTCGAACCGGAATTTTTCGGAAATCCGCAAAGAAGCGGCGATGATGCAGAAACGTGAGGTGGAATTTGTGAACACCCTGCGCAGTGTCAAAACCCGGGCCGATGTGCGGATCTGGTCGCTGGCCGAGTTCATTGAAGAGCCGATGGAAAACCTGCAAAGCATCCTTGATGCGATGGATGGCCCGTCTGCCCCACGGCTGACCGAGGCCCCGCGCATGGCCAATCTGGATGGGTTCGGGCGGTTTTTGCAGAACCTCAAGAATCAGGGGATGAAACCCTTTGTGATGGGTGATTTTCCGGCGACAAGCACCGAAACCCATGAAAACCCCGGCGGAAGCCGCCCTTATCTGGTACAGAAATAATGCCCCGCCGATTTGATGCTTTCGTGATCTTTGCCGAGATGCGCACCGGATCGAACTATCTGGAAGCGACGGTGAACGAATTTACCGATCTCGATTGTCTGGGTGAGGTTTTCAACCCGACCTTCATGGGTCATCAAAAGACCTTCGAGATGTATGGCATCGACATGGCGGCGCGTGAAAAAAACCCGCTTCGGCTGTATGACGCGCTGCTGCAAAATACCGATGGCCTGCCCGGTTTCCGGTTCTTTCACGACCATGATGCGCGGGTGCTGGACCGGGTGCTGCCGGACCCAAGGGTTGCCAAAATCATTCTGACCCGCAACCCGCTGGAAAGCTATGTCTCACGCAAGATCGCGGCGGCGACGGGGCAATGGCGGCTGACGGATATGAAGCATCAGCGCAAGGCCGGAAAAATCAGGTTTGTCCCGGCAGAATTTGAAGAGATGCTGGACCAGTTGCAGCAGTTTCAGCTGCGTTTGCAGAACGGCTTGCAGCGCAGCGGGCAGACCGCGTTCTATATTGCCTATGATGACATCAATGATCTGGATGTGATCAATGGCATGGCCCGGTTTCTGGGGGCCAAAGAGGACATTGCGGCCGCCAACAGCAAGCTGAAAAGGCAAAACCCAAGCGATCTGAGACAGAAGGTCGAAAATTACGACGAGATGGCCGCAACGGTGTCGGCCCTGGACCGGTTTGATCTGACCCGCACCCCGAATTTCGAACCGCGGCGCCATCCCGGTGTGCCGGGGTTTTATGCGTTGCCGGAAACAGGTCTGCTGTTCATGCCGGTCAAAGGGTCGGTTGTGGAGCCGGTGATCAGATGGATGGCGGGTCTTGAGGGGATCGCGCCGGACGATCTGAAAACCCGAATGAACCAGAAAGAGCTGCGCCAATGGCTGCGCAAACATGTGGGGCATCGCAGTTTCACGATTCTGCGCCATCCGGTGGTGCGCGCCTATGATGTGTTCAATCGGCATATCCTGCCCAGTGATCCGCCCGGTTACACGGACGCGCGGCGCGTGTTGCGCAAGATGTATGGCCTGCCGATACCGGCCAAGGGGTTGGTTGATGGGTATGGGGTTGAGGATCACAAAGCCGCGTTTCTGGCCTTTCTGGCCTTTCTGAAAGGCAATCTTCAGGGGCAGACCAGTCTGAAAGTGGACCCGGCCTGGGCTACACAAACCGCGATTTTACAGGGCATGGCCGGTGTCACCCTGCCCGATCAGCTGATCCGGGAAGAGGATATGGCCGATGCGCTTCCTGTGCTTGCGGCGGGTCTTGGCCATGAGGGCGCAGGATTTGATGCGGTCGATGCCGAGGCTCCGTTCCCGCTGACGGCGATCCATGATGATGCGGTGGAAGACGCCGCGATGCAGGTGTACCGCCGCGATTACCTCAATTTCGGATACGGGCGCTGGGCTATGCCATAGAGCGAAATTGTTTATTCTGCACCATCACTCATCAAAATTCACGTTCGAGATCAGCAGTTTGCTGACCCGGAGGCAGAGAATTTTGATTCAGATTAAACGATTTCTGCTCTAAACGATTTCTGCCTTAAGCCGCTTGCGAGGTTTCTCCGCCGGTGATCAGCGTATGCAGGGTTGCGGGGTCGGAATTGGTGCGCAGCTTTGTACACAGCGCCTGATTGCGCAGGGTGCGCGACACCAGCGCCAGCGCTTTCAGATGGTCCACCCCGGTATCGGCGGGCGCAAACAGGGCAAAGATCAGATCAACCGGCTGCCGGTCGACGGAATCGAAATCGACCGGTTTGTCGAGTTTCAGGAATGCGCCGCTGACCTGGGTCAGATCGGCCAGCCGGGCATGGGGCAGGGCCACGCCCTGGCCTACACCGGTGGGCCCCAGGCTTTCACGTTCCTGCAACGCATCAAAAATGCCGGCCGTGGGCAGACCCACCAGGCTTTCTGCGACATCTGCAAGCGTCTGCATAAGGCGTTTCTTGCTGGTAACATCTGAAACAACCTTAACACCCTCCGGTTTCAGGAGCGTCGGCAAATTCATCTCTGATCCTATCCTTGCACCCGTTCCGGCGGGCGCATCCGGTTACTTTTCAGAACGGGGTCGATCCACCCGACATTTCCGTCTTCACGGCGATAGACCACATTCACTCCGTCATGTCTTTCATTCCTGAAAACCAACAGCGGCGCGCCTGCAATCTCCATCTGCATCACGGCCTCCCCAACGGAGAGAGACGGGATTTTGGTTTCCATCTCGGCCACGATGACGGGTTGCAGGGTTTCGGGTTCTGCAACGTCGCTGTCTTCCGATGCGGCGAGGATATAAGACGATGCGCCAAAAAGTTCAACGGGTTGTGAACGCTCTTTGTGATGGTCTTTCAGACGGCGCTTATACCGACGCAGCTGCTTTTCCATCTTGTCGCAGCACGAATCAAATGCGGCATAGATTTCGTGGGACGAGGCTTTGGCCGAAGCTGTCAGCCCGGTGGACAAATGCACACTGGCCTCGCAGACATGTTCATGCCCGCTGCGCGAAAAAATGACCGTGGCATCGGTGGGCCGTTCGGCATATTTCGACACCGCCACGCCAAGGCTGTCTTTCACATGAGTCTGAAGCGCGTCACCGATATCGATCTGTTTTCCGCTGATTTGGTACCGCATATATCCTCCGAAAATAGGTCAATAAGGCCGATCACGACAGTATCGTGGAAGGCTTTAATCGCATGTTTACGATGTTTGGATGGGCCATGCCTTTGCTCTGTGCGCGGCCAGGGCTTACGCGGCCCTGGCGTGACACCAATGAGGAATCGGCATTTGCGAACATCCCTTATATCTGGCGATATTTTGGCGGGGTCTGTCAACGCCAAGCAGATGTGGGAAGGGGTGGCATATCGTGGCAACCGCCCAAAACGGCCAATGTGTAAGCGGTCCGGCGCCGAGTGTCTTTTGGCTTTACCGACAGATCAGATTTTCAGGTCCGGGCGCATGTCGCAGGCAAAAGGCTGTGAAAAATTCAAAATCAACCGAAAAGCGGTTCAGCTGATTCGGAAGCTTTGACCCAGATAGACGCGGCGCACATTTTCATCCTGCACAACCTCGTCGGCAGATCCGCTCATCAGAATTGTGCCGTCATGCAGGATATAGGCGCGATCCACGATTTGCAGGGTTTCGCGCACATTGTGATCGGTGATCAGAACCCCCAGACCCCGGGTTTTGAGGTCGGAAACCAGCGCCCTGATCTCGCCCACGGCAATCGGGTCAACCCCTGCAAAGGGTTCATCCAGAAGCACATAACGCGGGTTTGAGGCCAGACAGCGGGCAATCTCGACGCGTCGGCGTTCGCCCCCCGACAGCGACAGGGCAGGCGCGCGCCGCAGATGGCCGATGGAAAACTCCGACAGCAGTTCTTCCAGCCGGTCCAGCCGCCGGGTCCGGCCCGGTTCGGACACTTCGAGAATCGCCATGATGTTGTCTTCGACAGACAGGCCGCGGAAGATTGACATTTCCTGCGGCAGATAGCCGATGCCCGCCTTGGCGCGGCGATACATGGGCAGTTGTGTCACGTCCTGCCCATCCAGCGTGACGGTGCCGCCATCCGGCGTGATCAGGCCGGCGATCGAATAAAAGCAGGTTGTCTTGCCCGAGCCATTGGGGCCAAGCAGGGCCACCACCTCCCCCTGGTTCAGTGCCATGGTCACGTCGCGGATCACCGGGCGGCGGCGATAGCTTTTGCGCAGCCGGCTGATATGCAGGCCCTGATGGCCCTCGGTGACTGTCAGTTCCGGAGGAGGTGTCATTGATTGTCATCCCCCTGTTGCAGCACCGTGCGCACACGGCCTTCGACCGTGCCGTCGCCTGTGGTCATATCCACCACCATCCGGTCCCCGGAAATGGCCGTGGGGCCCTGGGTCACCAGAACCCCGCCGGTCAGGGTCATCCGGGAGGCCGCAACCTCATAATTTGCTGCCTGTCCCTCGGCCGCGTCTTCCCCGCGTGTGATCAGCACGCCGCCTGTGGCAACCACCTGCTCAACATCCTGCGACCCGTCTTCAAGGCTGTAGATAACGGTCACTTCACCGGCGGCCATCCGCAGATCGCCCTGCAGGATGATCACATTGCCGGTAAAGACGGCATTGCCGGTGTTCTGGTTCACCGCCAGACTGTCGGCTGTCACCTCAATGGCCTGTGTGGCATCATGGGCCACGCCGCCAAAGCCTATATTGACCTGGGCAAATGCGGCACAGGCCGACAAAGAGACCGCCAGGGCGGCTATTAAAAAAATGCGCATAAAAACCTCAATCTTCCGGGTCATATAGCACCCTGACCTGTCCGTTGAAACTGAGAACCTGCGCGCCATTTTCCTCAGACAGGTTCATATCATCGGCGGTCAGCGTCAAAGACGGGCCGGTGACCCGGACCGGACCGGGGGAAACCATGTTCAGAACGTCCAGCGACATGTGCAGAAGATCGCTTTGAAGCCGGTATCCGGTGGAACTGGTGATATGCACATTGGTTTCCATTTCGGCGGTGCGGCTTGCCATATCCACCCGGGAACGGCCACTGGTCAGCAGGATGTATCCGGTTTCCGATGTCGCCACCCTGGCCTGTACAACCTGGGCGTCGATCTGATCGGGGGCGCCTGCCACCGGTGCGGCGGTCTCTGCGATGAACAGAATTTCGCGCCCGTCTTCAAGCGTTCCGGCAAAACGTGGCTGGCCAAGGCGCTGCTCGCGGGCAAGCTGTTCCACATCAAAATCGGCAAAGGGAATCGCAAGATCAGGGTCGGGGCTGTTTGAAAACAGGAACAGGGTTGAAAGCAGCACAAGCGCCAGAAGCGGCAGGATCACCCTCACCCAGGCAATGGTTTGTGAGTATCGGTTTTCCGCAGCCATGGGCCAAACCTATAGGGGTTTGCATTTGATCTGTATCGAAAACCGTTGCCTCTTCCCTTCGGGTCGAACGCGGTTTTCGACAGGGGTGTCTCACATAAAACGCAAACCGCTTTAATGGGCGAATATGTCGATTTCGGGCCAGCCCGCCAGATCAAGCCGGGCCCGGGTTGGCAGAAACCCGAAAGCGGCCTCTGCCAGGTCGGTTCGTCCTTCGCGGGTCAGGCGGATATCCAGTTCCTCGCGCAGCCTGTGCAGGTACAGAACATCAGACGCCGCATAGGATTTCTGCGCCTCGCTCAGCGTTTCGGCACCCCAGTCCGAGCTTTGTTGCTGTTTCGAGATGTCGATGCCCAGAAGTTCCTGACAAAGGTATTTCAACCCGTGCCGGTCGGTATAGGTCCGCACCAGTTTCGAGGCGATCTTGGTGCAATAGACCGGGGCTGCCAGCGTGCCGAAGGCATGATACATTGCGGCGATATCGAAGCGGCCGAAATGAAACAGTTTCAGCACATCCGGGTCGGCCAGCATTGCGGTCAGGTTCGGGGCGTCGGTCTGGCCTTTGGCGACCTGCACCAGATGGGCGTTTCCGTCACCATCTGACAACTGGATCAGGCACAGCCGGTCACGATGCGGGTTCAGCCCCATGGTTTCGCAATCAATGGCGACAACCGGGCCAAGTTTCAGCCCGTCGGGCAGATCATTCTGGTATGTATGGATGGTCACGGACTGCCCCATTCTTGACCCCCGGTCAGAAAAGGGGTGGTGCCCAGGAGAGGACTCGAACCTCCACATCGTTGCCAATACTAGCACCTGAAGCTAGCGCGTCTACCAATTCCGCCACCTGGGCCAAGTGTCGTGAAAGCGGCTGATATCGCGGGGCGAAAGCGCTGTCAACGGGCCATTGGTGAAATCCCGCGCCCCGGGCGGGGTTCAGTAATCGCGCTCGAAAAACAGGCCCAGGCTGCTGTCGCCTTCGGCCCCGAAGCTGCCCCGGGCGGTGATGCTGGGGGTCAGGTCGATATTGAGGTTCACAATGGCACCCTCCTGGCCGCCGACGGTGACATCCGTATAGACATTGTCCGACAGGTAGCGCCCGGCGCGCAACGCGGCGCTGCCATCTTCCGAGGTCTGGATATCCAGATCATCAAGGCCAAGATTTTCACGCAGGTTCGAGAAGATACCGCCGCCGGAGCCGCCACCGGCCAGCCCGGCCACCGCATCGGCCAGTTGCAGCGCCTGAAGCGGCGACAGGCTGGAAATACTGCGGCCGAAGAAAAGCTGCGCCAGCACTTCATCCTGTGGCAGTTCCGGTTCCGAGGCAAACCGCACCTCGGGTGCGGAAGCCGGGCCTTCAAGGATGATGCGGATCAGATATTCGCCCACCCGGCTTTGTGCGACAAGGCGGATGAACGGGTCGAAACTGCCGCTGAGTGTGGCGCTGCCCTCGACCAGATCCAGACGTTGACCCAAAATGCCAAGCCGCCCGCGGATCAGGTCAAACCGGCCATCGGGCAAAGCATTGGCGGTTGTGCCCCGCACGCGCAAAGTACCGCCAAGTTCGGCATCCAGCCCGCGACCGCGCAGGAAGATGCGCCCGGGGGCGCTGATCGTCAGGTCAAGGGCGGTTTGGGAATTCCCGGCGCTGTCATCATTGCGGTCAAGCAACCCGGCAAAGCCCCGGGTGCGGCGCTGGGCGGGGGTCTCATGCAGATGGGTGATGTCAGGGATCGGTTCGGTCGATCCAAGAGAGGATTCGGGCACGCGGATCTCGGATTGGCCGATCCCGATTTCGCCAGACAGCATGGCCGATCCGCTCAGATCGCCTGCATAGGTCAGACGTGCCCGGGGGATCGCCAGTTCATAAAGCTCAGGGTCGATCAGCACGGCCTCATCCAGAGCAATATCAATCCGGGCAGGCAGGCCCGGCGCCGAAAACCCGACAGAGCCGCTGGCCGAGACGCGCCCGCCCGAGCCAAGCGTGCCATCGGTTGTCAGACGTGCGGACCCGTTTGCAATCTCTGCATTGGCGGACAGATGCGCAAGGCTGAGGCCAAGGGCCGGGGCGGCAATGGTTGTGCCGCTTGTGGTCAGCGTCCCCGACATGTTTTCCAGGTCGGGCGTGCCGGTCATCCGCATATTCAGAGCCAGATTGCCACGCACCGTTTGCGGCGCAATGAACCGGTCCGCCAGACCCAGGGGCACGCGCCCGGTCAGGCCCAGATCGACCGCGCCACCCGGCAGGCCGACATCCCCGTTCAATGCCAGAGTGGTGCCGCCCGGCCCTGCCAGATCGGCCTCCGCCACCCAGGGTGCGGTGCCGGTCTCGCGGCTGAGCCGGCCATCGGCCCGGGCCGGACCAGACAGGGCAGAGGTGAAAAGCCCCACATTCCGAAATCGGACCGAGGCCAGTATTTCACTGTCCGCGCTGCTGAGCCGCCCGCTGCCCGCAACGGTCAATTCCTGATTTTGCAGCTGCAACTGATCCAGAACAAGCCCGGTTTCATTCCGTCGCACAGCGATATCAAGCGCGGTTGTTCCGGCAAACAGACCCGATGGCAGACCCGGCGCCAGTCTCAGCCCGGTTGTTTCCCCCGTTACTGTTGCGTCGAAGGCGCCCGACAGGGCCTCTGCCGTCCCCGCAACCGAAAGCCTGGCAGCGCCCGCCAGCCCGTCACCGGCAAATGGGGCAAAGCGGCTTAAATCCGCGCTTTCGGCAGCCAGATCATAGCTTAGATCAAGCCGCGCCTCCGCCAGATCGGCGCTGGCCTGCCCGGTAAGGGTCAGATCGCCCGCAGCCACGCGCAGATCCATCAGACTGACCGGCGCATCGCGTTGCCAGGCGAGAAACGTCTCTATGGTTGCGGTCTCACCCATGACACTGGCGGTGGCATCATCCGTATGGCCAAGCCCCGCGGCATCGGCTGACATCAGCGCCGTGACCGCAGACAGGCCCTGATCGGCCTCGGTAATCTCTCCGCTGATATCCAGCGTGACAGTCTCGGCGGTCAGTTCACTGGCAATCAGATCTGTCAGGGCGAACCTGCCGGTCCAGCTGTTGCCGAGGCTGCGGGTATATCCCACATCCAGCCGGGCATCGCCGATCGAGATGGCGCCATCTGCAATGGGCAGGCGCACCCGGTCGCCATCGGCCGGGTTGATCTGCCCGATCAGCATGAAGCTTTCCGGCTGCCGCGCGGCATTCAGCACCACCTGACCATCAAGCGCGATTGCGGCGGTTTCCAGATGGAGGGGATCAGCGGTCAGCACGCCGGTGGCATCCTGGGTCACACGGGCGATCAGCGACACATCCGGCCCGAAGAAATCGCGATATTGCGGCAGAACAATCGCGGTGACATCACCGGACATATCCAGGGCAATCGTTTGCACCCCGCTGTCTGACTGCGCGATATCCAGATCGCCGGTCAGGCGGGGTTCCCCATCGGTTTCCAGCGCAAAACCGGCCGCGAAATCGGTCAGCGGCCCCTGCCCGTCCACACTTAAGGACAGCGAAGGTGCGCCGGGGATACCCAGAAGGGAGGCGGCCAGCCCACCGGCCTCTTCCTCAAACAGCATGTCAATCACGGCGCTGCGGGTCTCATTCTCGAACCCGGCAGTCAGGCGGAACCGGCCCAAAGGCCCGTCCAGCCGCTCCAGTTGCAGCGCCGCATCGGCGGCGCCATCGGCCAGCGTGGCGGTGCCCTCGACGGTAAAAGCCAGATCCTGACCCAGAACCGGCGCGCCGATCTCGACCCTGTCAATCGCGGTATGGTCTATACGGATGCTCAGCGGCAGTTCCGGCAGGCTGAACGGTGTTGTTTCCGCATCGGGCAAACTGCTGTCTGATTGCGGCAACCGCGCCAGTTCCAGCCGCCCGGCGGTCAGTTCATTCACCTCCAGCGCCCGGGAAAACAACGCGCTGCGCGTCCAGTCCAGGGTGACCTCTTCCAGGGTCAGCCAGATACCGTCTTCATCCGCGATGGTCAGCCGGTCAAGAGAGGCCTGTGAGTTGAGCGCGCCGCGAAACCCCTCGATCCGCACCTGCCTTGCCGCATCATCAGACAGGGCATCTTCCAGAAGCGCCTGCAGGCGACCCCGGTCATCATCCTGGGCGCCAAGGCCGGTCGGGCTCAGCGCCAGCATGGTGATCAGCAATGCCCGTTTCAAAACGCGTGTCCGATGCCGATGTAAAACAACACCCGGTTTCCGGCATCATCGCCGGTTACCGGTGTGGCGACGTCCAGCCGGATCGGCCCGAGGGCGGTGTTATAGCGCAGGCCCAGACCTGCCCCTGCGTGCCAGTCTCCATCCGTATCGCCAAGCGACCCGGCAGAGATATAGCCGCCATCGGCAAAGGCGACGAGCCCATAGGTGTCGGTGATATCGGTGCGGATCTCGGCAGAGAGGCCCGCAAACCCGCGCCCGCCGCTGCTGATCCCGCCCTGTAGCGCACCCAGAGACTGGTAGGGTTGGCCGCGCACGGTGTCCCCCCCGCCCGAGAAAAACAGAAATTCCGGCGGCAGATCGGTGAACGCGCCACCGTCAATTGTGCCCAGTTGCAGCCGCCCTGCAAGGCGGGTCCGGTTTTCCGCCCCGATCCCCAGATAGCCACGGGCATCCAGTGTCGCGCGCAGGCCCAGCCCGTTCCCGGCCCCGTCCAGCACCACAAATGGTGTCAGGTCCAGTTCGGCGAAATAGCCCGCGCGGGCATCCAGCGGGTTGTCGCGCCGGTCATAGGTGGCCCGGGCCGGAAAGGTGGCCAGCAGAACATCGCGATCGCCAAAGGCATCGCTGATATCAGAGGCACGCAACCCGATGCCCAGTTCAACGGTCAGCTCGTCTGACACGATGCGCTCAAAGCCCAGGCTGGTCTCAAACAGGGTTTCCCGAAACGTCGTTTCATCAAGACCCGCAAGTCTGACATCGAAGATCATTGTGGTGTCAGGCCGGAAGGTTGCCGGGCGGCTGAACACACCGGCAAGTTCCCAGTCCGTGCCGCCTGTATCGCCGCCGATCCCGGAAATCTCGGCATCAAACCGCAGCCGTTCGGCCCCGCCCAACAGATTGCGATGCAGCCAGTAAGAGCTGAGCGTTATGCCGTCGGAAGATGAGATTTCAGCGCCAAAGCCAATCCGTCTGAGCGGGGCTTCGACCAGTGTCGCGCCGATATCCATGATCGCATCGGCATCAGGTGTGCGTTCTTCCAGCGCGACTGAACGGAATGTGCCGGTGCGGCGCAGCCTTTGCGCCGCGTTTTCCAGCGTGTCGGGGTCGAAAACCGCGCCCCGGGGCAGGCCCGCGATCTCGACAATACGCTCGGGCCGGGTGCGTTGCTGGCCCTGGGGGATCAGATCCCCGAACCGGATCAGACGGCCGGGCGCGACGGTGATATCCGCATCCAGAACAGCCTCATCCTGCCGCGCGGTGATGGTCTGACCGGCGATATCGGCGGTGGCATGGCCTACGGACCGCCAGCCGGTGATCGCGGCCTCGGCACTGTGGCGCAATATGGGTGTATTTGCGGGTGCGCCCGGGCGAAAGCCCTCGGGCAATTCCGTGCCCGGGGCCAGCGGGCCGATCTCTGCCCTTCCAAGGCGAAACCCGCGCCCGGGCGTGACCCGGATGTCCATCTCCGTGACGCGCGCAGGCGGAGAGAATGGCGACAGGTTGGCCGCCTCGGCGCCATTGATCCGGATGCTGAGCGTCGGGCCGAAATACCCGTATTCATAAAGCACGGCCAACAGGCGGCCATAATCCGCCCGGGCGGCGGCGACCCGGTCCTGAACCGTGGCGGTGTCATCCGCATCGGTCGTGACCAGCAAAGATGCGGCGCGCAACGCATCGCGCAGATCATCAGACCCGTCGCCCATGTCAAAACGAACCTCGGCACCGGCGACACCGGCGACAATCAGGGCGATCGACAAGAAAAATGCGCGGCAGCGGGCCAAGCCCATAATCCCCCAAATCAGCTGAAACCGGTTTTAGCGGTATAAAATGGACAAGACCACATATCCCGACGGGCTTCGGCGGAAATGTGACCCGGCTTGGGACGATTTGCGCCTTGTCCCGTCACGGGGCCGGGCGTATCACCGGAACAACCGGGATAGAAGGATCATCGCCATGTCGAAACTCGTCACCATCTTCGGCGGTTCTGGCTTTGTGGGCCGCTATGTGGCGCGCCGGATGGCAAAACAGGGCTGGCGCGTGCGGGTCGCCGTGCGGCGCCCGAATGAGGCGCTGTTCGTGCGCCCTTACGGTGTGGTCGGTCAGGTCGAACCGGTGCTGGCAAATCTGCGCGATGATGCTTCGGTTGCCGCCGCGATCAAGGGTGCGGATGCGGTGGTCAACTGCGTTGGCATCCTGTCCGAACGGGGCCGGAACAGATTTGATGCCGTGCAGGTGGACGGGGCGGGCCGGGTTGCCCGGCTGGCCGCCGCAGAAGGGGTGGCGCAACTGGTGCATCTTTCGGCCATCGGGGCATCCGCCGACAGTCTCAGCGATTATGCCCGGACCAAGGCCGAGGGTGAGGCGGCGGTGCTTGAGGCGTTTCCGAATGCCGTCATCCTGCGCCCGTCGATCATTTTCGGAACCGAGGATCAGTTCTTCAACCGTTTCGCCGGGATGACCCGCTTTGGCCCGATCCTGCCGGTCGTGGGCGCCGATACGATGTTTCAGCCGGTCTATGTGGATGATGTTGCCGCTGCGGCCAGTGCCGGGGCGCTGGGCGATGCCGCACCGGGTGTCTATGAGCTTGGCGGCCCGGATGTAGAGACATTCCGCGCCCTGATGCAGCGTATGCTTCAGGTGATCCGCCGCCGCCGTTTGATCATCAATGTGCCATTCTGGATTGCCGGCATGATGGGCTGGGGTCTTGACCTGGTGCAGACCCTGTCGGGCGGATTGCTCCATAACGGGATGCTGACCCGGGATCAGGCGCGCCAGTTGCGGCAGGATAATGTGGTGGCCCCCGGGATGCGCGGCTTTGCCGATCTGGCGATCACCCCGATGCATATGGGCGCGGTGCTGGATGAGTATCTGTGGCCCTATCGCCCGGGCGGGCAATATGCCGAGATCAAGGAAAGCGCGGGCAATCTGCGGGTTTAGGCCGCGTCTGCATATGAGCCGCTATGCCGATCCGGCGTTAGCTGTAGGCGATGACCAGCAGGATCACGCCAAGGATCACCCGGTAGATCACGTAAGGCGTGAAACTGACACTGCGCAGCAGGCGCATCATAAGTGTCAGGGCGGCCAGCGCTGCCAGAAAGGCGAAGACGGCAACAATGGCCCCGTCACGGGCGGCCTGTGCATCGGCGGTTGCCATAACCTCGATACCCAGCAGTGCGCCAGAGGCCATAATGGTCGGGGCCGACATCAGCATGGCCAGCCGCGCCGCACTTTCCCGGCCATAACCCAGATACCGCCCGGCCGTGATGGTGATGCCCGAACGTGAGGTGCCCGGGATCAGGGCAACCGCCTGCCAAAGTCCCATGATCAGGGCATGTTTCAGGGTCCAGTCTTCGGTCTTCCGGGTCTCGGGGCCTTTCTGGTCGGCCCAATAGAGGGCAACACCAAAGATCAGCATGGTCCAGCCGATCACAGCCGGCGAGCGCAGCAGGCCATCCCAGCCGGTGAGGTTCAGGATCAGGCCGAAAATGATGACCGGAACGGTGCCGATCGCCAGACACAGGGCCAGAAACGCGCCGCGGGTATCAAGCTTGCCGCGGATCAGGCGGAGCGAGCCAATGGCGGCCTCACGCATATCGGACCAGAAATACAGAACGACCGCGCCAAGCGTGCCCAGATGACTGGCCACGTCGATCACCTGACCCTGATCCTCCATACCCGTCAGATTCGGCAGCAAGATCAGATGCCCGGAGGAAGAGACAGGCAGAAATTCGGTCAAACCCTGGATCAGGGCGACAAGGAAAAGATGAAAAAGACTCATGTGTTCCCTTCCGGCGAATCAATGCCGACAGACTAAAGTGCTGGAGACAAATAGAAAACGAGGTAATAAGTAAGTCATACTGTCTTATTTTTGACTGAAACAGAGAGAGCGCACACGATTTTCACCTTTGAAACCCTTAATAGGTCAGCATAACTGTCTTTTATTGCGCCTGTCAGGGCGATATAGCAGCCCCGTCAGGTAGGAGATGATCCGTGGCCAAGCAATCTATGCTGAAATTCGTGACTGTAGACAAGGCGATGCCCGAAAAGCGCCCGCCGGATCTGCGCAAAGAGGATTTTCAGGAGATTTACAGGGATTACGCGCGTGAAAAGGCGGCGCAGCAGGCCGGGCGTTGCAGCCAGTGTGGCGTGCCCTATTGCCAGTCCCATTGCCCGTTGCACAACAACATCCCCGACTGGCTGCGCCTGACTGCCGAAGGGCGTCTGGAAGAGGCGTATGACCTGTCTCAGGCCACCAACAGCTTTCCTGAAATCTGTGGTCGGATCTGCCCGCAGGACCGGCTTTGCGAAGGCAATTGCGTGATCGAACAATCGGGGCATGGCACGGTCACCATTGGCTCGGTCGAGAAACATATCACCGACACCGCGTTTGAAATGGGCTGGGTCAAGCCGATCCGGCCATTGATGGAACGGTCTGAAAGTGTGGGCATCATCGGTGCCGGGCCGGGCGGGCTGGCCGCTGCGGATTTCCTGCGCCGTCAGGGTGTGCAGGTCACGGTCTATGACCGGTATGACCGCGCGGGCGGCTTGATGACCTATGGCATTCCCGGTTTCAAACTTGAGAAACCCGTGGTGATGCAACGGGTTGAACAGTTGCAGCAGGGCGGTGTGACATTCGTTCTGAACTGTGCCGTGGGCGAGGATATGTCATTCGCCGATATCCGCGCCGAACATGATTTTGTCGTCATTGCCACAGGGGTCTATAAATCGCGGGCCTTGCAGGCGCCGGGTGTGGGCGCGAAAGGTCTGGTGCGGGCGATTGATTATCTGACCGTCTCGAACCGCAAAAGCTTTGGCGATGATGTGCCGCAATTCGACAGTGGCGAGTTGAACGCCGAAGGCAAACGGGTGGTTGTGATCGGCGGCGGCGATACCGCGATGGATTGCGTGCGCACCGCCGTGCGGCAGGGCGCCACAAGCGTCAAATGCCTTTACCGGCGCGACCGGGCGAATATGCCCGGCAGCCAGCGCGAAGTGGCCAATGCCGAGGAAGAAGGTGTTGAATTTGTCTGGCTGAGCGCGCCCAAGGGCTTCAGGGGCGACAGTATCGAAGGCGTCATGGTGCAGAAGATGCGCCTGGGCCAGCCCGATGCGACCGGACGGCAAAGCCCCGAGATCATCGAGGGCGCGGATTATGTGGAAGATGCCGATCTGGTGATCATGGCGCTGGGGTTTGAACCTGAAGATCTGCCCGCACTGTGGGATACGCCCGAGCTGGAGGTGACCCGCTGGGGCACGGTGAAGGCCGATTTCCGCACCCATGAAACGGCCCTTGATGGGGTCTATGCGGTGGGGGATATCGTGCGCGGTGCCAGCCTTGTTGTCTGGGCGATCCGCGACGGGCGCGAGGCGGCCGAGGCGATTTTGACGAAGCTGTCGGCGCCTGTAAGCGTTGCCGCAGAATGAACGGCTCACAGGTTTTCGTCTGAAGAAGAAGATGATGGGCCGACGCATATACACCTGATCCCGGTATGGGACAGAGATGGCAAAAGAGGTTGAAGGTCATGATTGCGGACCAGAGTAAGGCAAGACATATGGGCGCCGCTGTGATGGCATTGGTGGTGCTGTCTTTTGGCGGGGTGCCAACCCCGGTGGCGGCGCAAAGCAGTGGCAATCTGTTCACGCCGCCTTCCGGCTGTACCGCATTTCTGACCGTGCAATCGCGCAGTTGCGTCGTGTCCCATTACTGGACCTGTCAGGCGGACCCTGACGGCCATCTCTGGGATATCTCGATTGGCGAGGATGGGCCGTTCCATCTGTCTTATACGGATCATGAATTTCGCTGGCTGAGAAATTACAGCCTGCGTGATGGCCGGCAATCCACCCTGATCGAACCCGAAGAAGACCCGGCCAGCCTGACCGAGCTGTTTGAAACCGGTACGGATTCAATGATCTATAGTGTGATCGAAGAAGGCCCGAACGGGACATTTCAGAAAGATTACGTTGGCTTTGATGCCCTGACCGGGGAAAGCGTGACCGTGGATGGGCACAATCTGCTGATCACCTCCTTTTCCTATGAATACGAAACCGGGTTCGGCACCCGCCAGGTAAGCGGAAACCAGTTTGTCAGCGAAGACTGGCGGCTGTTTTTTGGCGGAACAGAGACGGTTACAACGCCCGATGGCGGCACGTTCGAGGGCAATCATTCCCCCATGGAGTTTGCGGAACCCGGGGAAGACGGGTTTCTGACCATGACCCCGATCTATGATTGCGGAAACACGATGTCGCGGCTTGATCAGGCGCCTCTGTCAGGGGGGCGTGGATGAGCCGGGTTGCGGGCAGAATAAAGGAGCATTCCATGAGTGAATATGGAACAGACTGGGCCGCGGCAGAGCAGGCAAAGCGTGAGTGGATGGCCGAAAACAGCCTCTATTCCGAGGCGGATGAACATGCCTCCTGCGGTGTGGGGCTGGTTGTGTCCATCGACGGAACGCCCTCGCGGCAGGTTGTGGAAAACGGGATCAACGCGCTGAAAGCGGTCTGGCATCGCGGCGCTGTGGATGCGGATGGCAAGACCGGGGATGGCGCGGGTATCCATGTGCAGATCCCCGTGCAGTTCTTCTGTGATCAGGTGCGCCGCACCGGGCATGAGCCCGATCTGAGCCGGTTCATGGCCGTGGGGCAGGTGTTTCTGCCCCGCAATGATTTTGGCGCGCAGGAAACCTGCCGGACGATCGTGGAATCCGAGGTTCTGCGCATGGGCTATTACATCTATGGCTGGCGCCATGTGCCGGTGGATGTCTCGGTTCTGGGCGACAAGGCAAATGCCACAAGGCCCGAGATTGAACAGATCATCATCTCGAACACCAAGGATGTGGATGAAGAAACGTTTGAGCGGGAGCTTTACGTCATCCGCCGCCGGATCGAAAAGGCGGCGATCACGGCGGGTGTCGGGCAGCTTTATGTCTGTTCGCTCAGCTGCCGGTCGATCATCTACAAAGGCATGATGCTGGCCCAGGATGTGGCCGAGTTCTACCCGGATCTGAAAGATGAGCGGTTTGAGAGCGCCTTTGCGATCTATCATCAGCGTTATTCCACCAACACCTTTCCGCAATGGTGGCTGGCACAGCCGTTTCGGATGCTGGCCCATAACGGTGAGATCAACACGCTGAAGGGCAATATCAACTGGATGAAAAGCCATGAGATACGGCTGTCTTCCAGCTATTTCGGCGAGATGGCCGAAGATATCAAACCGATCGTGCCGCAGGGGTCGAGCGATTCGGCGGCACTGGATTCGGTGTTCGAGGTGCTGGTGCGCGCCGGGCGGAATGCGCCCATGGCCAAGACCATGCTGGTGCCCGAGGCCTGGTCACAGACCGCGACGGAACTGCCGCAGGCCTGGCATGACATGTATTCCTACTGCAATTCGGTGATGGAACCCTGGGATGGGCCCGCCGCCCTGGCGATGACCGACGGGCGCTGGGTCTGTGCCGGTCTGGACCGGAGCGGTTTGCGGCCGATGCGCTATGTGGTGACCGGTGACGGGCTGATGATTGCGGGTTCCGAGGCCGGAATGGTGCCGGTGGATGAGGCCAGCGTGGTGGAAAAAGGTGCGCTGGGGCCGGGGCAGATGATTGCGGTCGACATGGCCGAACAGACCCTGTTTCACGACCGCGAGATCAAGGATGCCCTGTCCGCTGCCCGGCCTTTTGGCAACTGGGTCAGCAAGATCACCGATCTGGCGGCTGAAACCGACGGGGTGAGCGAGACCGCGCTGTTCAGCGGTGCGGAGCTGCGCAAAAGGCAGATCGCGGCGGGCTATTCGATTGAGGAACTGGAGCAGATTCTGGCGCCCATGGCCGAGGATGCCAAGGAATCGCTGGCCAGCATGGGCGATGATACGCCCTCGGCCGTTTTGTCGGCGCAGTATCGCCCCCTGTCCCATTTCTTCCGGCAGAATTTCAGCCAGGTCACGAACCCGCCAATTGACAGCCTGCGCGAATATCGGGTGATGAGCCTGAAAACCCGGTTCGGCAATCTGAAAAACGTGCTGGATGAAGACAGCAGCCAGACCGAAATTCTGGTATTGGACAGCCCGTTTGTCGGCAACGCCCAGTTCAAGACGATGCTGGCGCAGTTTGGCGACAGCGTGGTGACCATTGATTGCAGCTTTCCCGCCGATGGCGGTCAGGGGGCGTTGCGCGAAGGGTTGCATCGGATCCGGGCAGAGGCAGAGGATGCGGTGCGCTCGGGCGCGGGGCATATCGTGCTGACCGACCGGTTTCAGGGCGACACCCAGGTGGCGATGCCGATGATCCTGGCCACCAGTGCGGTGCATAGCTGGCTGACGCGACATGGGTTGCGGACCTTCTGTTCGCTCAACATACGCTCGGCGGAATGTATCGACCCGCATTATTTCGCGGTTCTTGTGGGCTGTGGCGCGACCACGGTGAATGCCTATCTGGCGCAGGATTCGCTGGCAGACCGGATTGACCGGGGCCTGCTCGACTGCACCCTGACCGAGGCTGTGGCGCGGTATCGCAATGCGATTGACCAGGGCCTGTTGAAGATCATGGCGAAGATGGGGATCAGCGTGATTTCCAGCTATCGCGGCGGTCTGAATTTCGAGGCTGTGGGCCTTTCCCGTGCGATGGTGGCGGAATATTTCCCCGGCATGATTTCCCGGATTTCCGGGATCGGGGTCAGCGGTCTGCAAAAGAAGGTGGAAGAGGTTCATATCCGGGGCTGGCGTGGCGGGCAGGATGTGTTGCCTATCGGTGGGTTCTACAAGGCGCGCCGTTCGGGCGAAAAACATGCCTGGGAAGCGCAGACCATGCATATGTTGCAGGCGGCATGCGACCGGGCAAGTTATGAGCTTTGGAAGCAGTACAGCCAGGCGATGCAGAACAACCCGCCGATCCATCTGCGCGATCTTTTGGATATCAAACCTCTGGGGGAACCGGTGCCGATTGAAGAGGTGGAAAGCATCACCTCGATCCGCAAACGCTTTGTGACGCCGGGCATGTCGCTGGGCGCGCTCAGCCCCGAGGCGCATAAGACACTGAATGTGGCGATGAACCGGATCGGGGCGAAATCCGACAGTGGCGAGGGTGGCGAAGACCCGGCCCATTTCGTGCCGGAACCCAATGGCGACAACCCGTCGGCCAAGATCAAGCAGGTGGCCTCGGGCCGGTTCGGGGTGACCGCCGAATACCTGAACCATTGTGAAGAGCTTGAGATCAAGGTCGCGCAGGGGGCCAAGCCCGGCGAAGGCGGGCAGTTGCCCGGTATGAAAGTGACCGAGCTGATCGCCCGGCTGCGCCATTCGACGCCGGGGGTCATGCTGATCTCTCCACCGCCGCATCACGATATCTATTCAATCGAGGATCTGGCGCAGCTGATCTATGATCTCAAACAGATCAACCCGCGCGCCAGGGTGACGGTGAAACTGGTGGCGTCATCCGGTGTCGGCACGATTGCCGCCGGTGTGGCCAAGGCCAAGGCCGATGTGATCCTGATCTCGGGCCATAATGGCGGCACCGGAGCCTCGCCTGCGACCTCGATCAAATATGCGGGTCTGCCCTGGGAAATGGGCCTGACCGAGGCGCATCAGGTTCTGGCGATGAACAAGCTCAGGGACCGGATCACGCTCAGGACCGATGGCGGGCTGCGCACCGGGCGTGACATTGTCATGGCCGCGATGATGGGGGCCGAGGAATATGGCATCGGCACCGCCGCGCTGATTTCCATGGGCTGTATCATGGTGCGGCAATGCCAGTCGAACACCTGCCCGGTGGGGGTCTGCACGCAGGATGAGAGCCTGCGCGGGAAATTCACCGGCAGCGCCGACAAGGTGGTGAACCTGATCACCTTCTATGCGCAGGAAGTGCGGGAGCTGCTGGCCTCGATCGGGGCGCGGTCTCTGGATGATGTGATCGGCCGGGCGGATCTGCTGACCCAGGTCAGCCGTGGCTCGGCGCATCTGGATGATCTTGACCTGAACCCGCTTCTGATCACCGTCGATGGCGCGGATCAGATTGTCTATGATCGCAACAAACCGCGCAATTCGGTGCCTGATACGCTGGATTCGCAGATCGTGGCCGATGCGGCGCGGTTCCTGAAAGATGGTGAGAAAATGCAGCTGAGCTATGCTGTGCAGAACACGCTGCGCACCATCGGCACACGGACAAGCAGCCATATCGTGCAGGCTTTCGGGATGCGCAACACGTTGCAGCCCGATCATCTGACCGTGATGCTGGAAGGCTCTGCCGGGCAATCCCTGGGCGCGTTCGCGGCACCGGGGCTGAAACTGTCGGTGTCGGGCGATGCCAATGACTATGTCGGCAAGGGGTTGAGCGGCGGGATCGTGGTGGTGAAACCGCCGCAGGTCAGCCCGCTGAAGGCGGATGAGAATACGATTATCGGCAACACGGTGCTGTATGGCGCGACCGATGGCTATCTGTTTGCCGCCGGGCGCGCAGGCGAACGGTTTGCGGTCCGCAATTCAGGCGCAAGGGCGGTGATCGAGGGCTGCGGATCGAATGGCTGTGAGTATATGACCGGCGGGGTTGCTGTGATCCTTGGGTCCATCGGTGCGAATTTCGGTGCCGGCATGACCGGGGGGATGGCATATTTATATGACCCGGATGGGCAGGCCCTGACGAATATGAATCTGGAAACCCTGGTGACCTGTCCGGTGAATATGGACCATTGGGAGGCAGAGCTTAAAACCCTGATCGCGCAGCATGCAGAAGAGACCGGCAGCCGGAAGGCGCTGGATATCCTGCAGCACTGGGCGCTGGAGAGGGGGAATTTCCTTCAGGTCTGCCCCAAGGAGATGCTGGATAAGCTGAGCCATCCTCTGGGCATTGAAGAAACGGCGGTTCCGGCGGAGTGATCGGGGCTTTCCGCCGCCCTCGGGTTAGTATGCATGGGCGGCGGCAGGGCATAAACGGGTCGGGGCGATTTACGGCGTTACGATCTCATCAGCGCCATAGCCCTGAATATACAGAAGGGCGGTCAGGTCGCCGTGATTGATGCGAATGCGGGCCTGTTCCTGCACGGCGGGTTTCGCGTGGAGCGCAACGCCGGTTCCGGCCAATTGCAGCATGCCAAGATCATTGGCGCCATCGCCGACCGCAAGGGTCTCTGCCGGGGTGATGTTCAGCATGGCGGTGATCTCATGCAGGGCCTGCACCTTGGCGTCACGGCCCAGAATGGGGCGCGCGACCTCTCCGCTTAGGGTTCTGTTTTCGGTCAAAAGCGTGTTGGCGCGATGGTCGTCAAAGCCAAGTTCCGCCGCGACTTTGGTGGTGAACGCAGTGAAGCCGCCCGAGACGAGAGACGCATGCGCCCCATGGGCCTTCATCGTCGCCACAAGGGTTTTGCCGCCGGGCATATATGTGATCCGCCGGGCCAGCACCGTGTCGATGACAGAGATATCAAGCCCTTTCAGAAGACCC
This sequence comes from Rhodophyticola sp. CCM32, assembly GCF_004751985.1. Classification (NCBI taxonomy): domain Bacteria; kingdom Pseudomonadati; phylum Pseudomonadota; class Alphaproteobacteria; order Rhodobacterales; family Roseobacteraceae; genus Rhodophyticola; species Rhodophyticola sp. CCM32. Next base: position 3,248,112 of record NZ_CP038492.1, on the reverse strand, counting down.
ACGCGGCTGCGCAGCGCCTCTTCAAATTCCAGCTCTCCGTTCATCGCACGCGCCGTGATCGCCGCGACACGCTCCCCGATCCCGGCCTCTGCCGCCAGTTCGTCAATGCATTCCTGACAGATCATGGTGCTGTCCATATCCGCCAGAAGCAGTTTCTTGCGCCGTCCCTCCATGGGCTGGATCACCAGATCAACCCCTTCGGCCTGCAGGCCGTGCCAGATCTGATCTTCATTCTTCGGGCAGCTGGGAATGGGAAATTCGGCGGCCCTGTCCGGGGCAAGCCACAGGATGTCACCACCGCCAAGCGCGTTTCGCAGGCTGTCGACCAGCGCGCGCTCCATATACATTGCGGGATTGGTGAACAGGGTGGCGGTGAACATGGGCGCTCCGGGCCGACACAAGCAGGGAAACCGCATAAAGCACGGACCCGCAAAATTCGCAATTGGTTTTGCCGAAAGGTCTCCTACAGCATGCTGCCTTAAACCTGAGACATCGCGCATCACAAATGTCCCGGGAACGCGAAGCGTGGCAGGGTATTTGTGATTCAAGTTTCAGGCAGGGTGCTTTATGCTTCGCATCGAAAGGTTTTGTTGGTTCGTTGGAGCAAGCTTTTGAGTTTTCGTGATGTCCTTTCGATATTGCTGATGCTGATCTGTATCGGGCTGGGGCTGGTTCACCTGGAACGGCCACGCACCGGGCTGGAGATCCGTCAGACCATGGTCGGGCAGATGCCCGCCACCGTGATGCAGGTGCCGCAGACCCGTGCGCCGGTGGTGGTTCTTGTCCATGGGTTTGCCGGGTCGCGGCAGATGATGCAGCCCTATCAGATGACATTGGCGCGGGCGGGTTACATCACCATCAGCTTCGATTTCGCCGGACATGGGCGCAATCCTCTGCCATCGCCGGATGGTATGATCGGGGGGATGCGGGGACCCGGATGCTGATGGATGACATCGGGCGTATCACGGATGTGGCTTTGGCCCTGCCGGGCGCGGATGGGCGCGTGGCGCTTCTGGGGCACTCGATGGCGTCTGCCGGTGTTCTGCGGCAGGCGCGGGTCGATGATCGTGTGGCGGCCGTCATCCTGCTATCCCCGGTTTCACAGATGACCCCCGCAGAATTGTCAGAGAATGTGCTGATCATCAGCGGTGTCTGGGATGCCGTATCGGAGGCCGGAACACAGCAGATTATGGCCGCACAGGGTGCAGAAGAGGGGGCGCCTTCGGGCGCGCCGGGCAATGGCCAGGCGCGCCGGGCGTTTGTTGCGCCGATGGCGGAACATGTAGGCGTTTTGTATTCCGGCACGGGCATGGGGGCCGCGCGGGACTGGCTGAATACCAGTTTCGACCGGGAGTATCGCAGCCAGGTGGCGGCGTTTGGCAGGCCTGTTCTGTTCACGCTGCTGGGGATCGTGCTGTTGGGGATCCCGCTGGCAAGGGTGCTGCCCGAGGGGCGGCCTGTGCCCGAGGTGCCGACAGGGGCGTTCTGGACGCTGATCCTTGTGCCATTGATCCTGACACCCTTGATCCTTTCCCTCGTGGAGATACGGGTTTTCCCGGTTCTGGGGGTCGATTATCTGGCCCTGCATCTTGCGATTTACGGGGCCTTGATGCTGGCCGGGCTTGCGGTTGAGGGGGATTTGCCAAAACAACAAGGTTGGTGGATCGGTCTGTTCCTGGCCGCCTATGGGCTGCTTGTTTTCGGCGGTGTGCTTGACCGGTATGTGCTGAGTTTCTGGCCCAATGCCGAGCGTCTGCCAATCCTGTGTGCGCTTCTGCCGGGCGCGGGCCTGTTGATGGTGGCCGATGCGGCCTTGCTGCAGGGGGGAACTGCGCGGCTTTGGCGCTTCTGGGTGGCGCGGCTGGTGTTTCTGGTCTCCCTATGGGGGACGATTGCGCTGGATGCGGAGCGGATGGGCGTTCTGATCATTCTTCTGCCGGTGATCGGGGTTTTCTATCTCAGCTTCGGGGTGATGGGGGGCTGCGTAGGGCGGCGGACCGGGTCGGTCATGGGGATGGGTCTGGGCCTTGGTGTTCTTCTGGCCTGGGTTCTGGCGGTGACGCTGCCCATGGTTTCAGGCGGGACCTGAACCACCCTGCCTTAGACTTGCATCACAAATACCCTGCCACGCTTTGCGGTCCCGGGACATTTGTGATGAGTGATGTCTCAGGTGTAAGGCAGCATGCTGTAATTGACCCGAACCTTCTATTCATACCCGGTCATTTCCAGATATCCGCGCCCCTCATGGCTGCCGGTGACGCGGATCGGCCCTTCCCAATAGGGAAAGCTGGTGCCCATCCAGCTTTGCGGGTTCAGTGCTGTGGTCCGGATATCGACATCGCGGTCAGCCAGTTCCACACGCCATTCTGTCGGCATGTCCCGGCCCGCGACCGCCCTGTTCCGCAAGGGCGTCAGCACCAGCGCGCCATCGGGATAGGCGGTGGTTGTGCCGTCTGGGGCGATCCATGTGGCGGATGTATAGGTGGGCCGGATGGCCGAACGCAGGGCGAACCCCATCAGCCGCGCGCCGCTTTCAAACCGGATCGAAAACCAGTCCCACCCGGTCTGATCGGCAGACAGGGGCTGGGACGACCATTCGCGGTCCAGCCAGGCATTGCCGGTCACCTCCACCGGGCCATCCGGCAGGGTCAATGTGCCGGTCACCTGGTAAAAGGGTTGCGAATAATAATAGCTGGATCGCCCATCGGCGGATTTCACCGAATAGCCGCCCGCACCCTGAAAGATCAGCGGGCCTGTGGCCTCCAGCGCCAGATCATAGGAAAACTCCGCCCCGCGTGCGGTCAGATCAAGGGTTGAAAGGGCATCAGCGCCTTCCGATGCGGTTGACATCATCGCCCAATCGTCGATCCAGGCCTCGAACGGGGCGGCGGTGACACCGGCCTGCCCGATGCCGCCACGGGCCAGACGCTCGGCATGGAAATGGGCGGTTTCGGTGGTCAGGCCGGCATGGCCCATCCAAAGCTGGGCAGGGGTCCAGCCGCTGGCCTCTTCCGGGCTGAGGCCAGAGCGGAACAGCGTCCATTGAATGCCATATTCCTGCCCGGCAGCGTCAGAGAGAGTGGCGGTCAGATACCACCATTCGATGCGGTATTCCGGGTGGGACCCGTGATCCGCCGGAAAAGAGAAGACCGGGTTCGGGGCGGGTGCGGCAAAGCCGTCGGCATTGCTCCCCAGACCCGCAAAACCCTGCGACAAAGCCGGGCCTGCCATCAGACACAGCACAAGGAGGCCTGCTTTACCGTTCATCGGCAAAGACCTTGAGAAGGGTGCCCGGTGCGATGCGGGCCAGACGCCAGGCAGGCCAGGCGGCGGCCAGCATTCCGGCCAGCAAGGCAGAAAACCCAAGGCGCAGCCAGTCGCCGGGGAAAAGCCGCATCGGCAGGCGCCAGCCAAAGGCCTCCACATTGACGATCGTCAGAAGAACCCAGGCAAGGGCCAGACCGACGGGGATGGACAATGCGAAGGTCAGAAGCGTCAACAGCACGGTGCGGGTAAACTCGGCCCGGGCCAGTGTGGCGCGGGTCTGGCCCAGCACCCAGACCGGCGCAAGCTGCGGCAGCCGCATGCCCGCCAGCGTCAGAAGGCTGGTCAGAAGCGCAAACCCGGCCACCCCGAGGGTCAGGATATTCAGCGCGCCGGTGACCAGGAATGTCTGTTCAAAGATGCGCAGCGAGACCTGTTTGATCTGGTCCTGATTGATCACATTCCCGCCGGGCAGATCAAACCGGCTCCGGATCGCCTCGGCCAGATCGGGGGCGCGGTCAGGGGCGATGCGGATCGCCATGCGCAGCTGTGGCAGATCGGGGAAGGTTTCGGTGAAAAGTGCCAACCCGATGATCGCCTGACCTTCCGGGTTGCCGTAATCGGAATAGATGCCCGCGATAGGCAGGGTCCAGCCCGGGCGCAGGGTGACGGTGTCGCCGATGCCCAGCCCCTCGCGCCGGGACAGTTGTTCGTTGATCAATGCGGCCCGCCCGCTGGCAATATCGGCCCAGACATCAGGCATGGCGGACAGAAGCGGCCAGTTGTCACGATATGTCGCATGATCGGCGATGCCATAAATCTCTCCGGGGCGATCATAAAGCCGGGCAGGGGTTGAGATGATGGGCAGGATGGCATCGGTCTCGGGGGCCAGGGCGGTCCGAAGGGCTGCGGCCTCCTCCGGCGTGCGGGCGGTGACGTAAAGCTCGGACGCCAGACGTTGATCCAGCCAGCCGATGAAGGTGCCGCGGAAAGAGCCGACCATGGTCGAGACACCGATATTCGCGGCCAGCGCCAGCAGCAGCGCCATCAGGGCCATGGACAGGCCGGGAAGCTGCTGCCTGGTATCGGCCAGAAGCCATGCGCGGAAAGCTGTGGTCGCCAGCCGGGTGCTGAGATGCAGCAGCAGGGTCAGAAGCGAAGGCAGTGCCAGCGCCGCCCCGATCATCAGGCCCGCCAGACAGGCAAACCCGGCGACCAGCCCGCTGCCGAAAAGCGCAAGAAGCCCCGCCGCCGCGAAAAGCGCGAGGGCAATCCCGGATTGTGCGCGCATGGTCTGGCCCGATGCCATGGCCCAGGCGCGGGGCTGGGCCGGGGCCAGAAGCGGCAGGCGTGCGACACGCAGCAATGCCTGTGCCGAGGCCGCTACCGTGCCGATCAGGGCGATGCCCATGGCGGCGGCGGCCCAGGCGGGCTGAAAGGCCAATTGCCCCGAAATCTCGGCCCCGTAGAGGCCTCGCAATGTGCCTGCCACGCCGGGCAGAAGGGCTGCGGCGATGGCATAGCCCAGGGCGATGCCAATCAGCCCCGAGATCAGGGCAAACCCGGTCAGTTCCAGCATCAGCAGGGCCACAAGCCGGCCAAGCGGCAGACCAAGCGCACGCAGGGTGCGAAAACTGCTGCGGCGCTGTTCAAACGCCAGACCGATGGCGGCATGCACGATGAACAACCCGACCGCAAAGGCCAGCAGCCCGAAAGCGGTGAGGTTCAGGTGGAAACTGTCGGTCAGCCGGGTCGGATCGGGGCCTGATTGCGGCGCTGACAGGGTCAGGCCCGGCGCGGCCCCGGCCAGTGGTGGCAGGCCAGCGGGCTGTGCCGGGGCGACCAGCAGATAAGACGGATCAGACTGATCGCTGAGCCGGGCGGCGGTGGCGATATCGGTCAGCGCCATGCCCGGGGCAAGGCCGTTCACGGTGATCAGCGGTGGCAGATCGGGGGGCAGCGGGCGCTCTGCGGTTTCGGGCGCGATCAGCAGGCGACCGGGGGGTGTAAGGAAAGCGTCGAATGAGACCGCGCCGCTGGTCAGCGCCGGGGGCTGCGCTTGTGCAGGTGCGGTCAGCGGGTCCAGCCCCAGCAGGCGCAGACGGGCGCCGGGGCTGTGCAGCTCGGCCGTGATCACCGGCGAGACCTGATACCCGGCCCGGCGCAGGGCCACATAATCGGCCAGTGGGATCGCGGTGCCATCGGGCCGGGTCAGACGGGCCAGCTGGTTCTGGCCCAGAACCGCGGCGGCCCGGTCATAGGAGACGCGGGCCTCGGCATTGATCGCCTGCACCCCCGACCAAAGTGCGGTGGCCAGGGCCAGCCCCAGTATCAGGGTCAGGCATTGCCCCGGATGCCGCCGCCAATGGGACAGGAGTGTGCCCAGCGCAGGCCCGGTCATTCGGCGGACCGGTCGGGTTTTGCCTCTGTCAGGTGGCCCTTGGTCAGATGAATACGCCGCGCCAGACGGGCGGCCAGACGGGTGGAATGGGTCACCATCAGAATGGCGGTGCCGGTTTCACGGGCAAGGTCCAGCAGAAGGTCCAGCACAGCGTCGCCGGTTGTCTCATCCAGATTTCCCGTAGGCTCATCGGCCAGAACCAGGCGCGGCCGCGCGGCCAGCGTGCGCCCGATCGCAACCCGCTGCTGCTGCCCGCCGGACAATTGTTCAGGGTAGCGCGCCAGACAGGCCGACAGGCCCAGCCTTTCAACCAGTTCTGCCGTCCATCTGGCGTCATGACGGCCCGCAAGCCGCGCCTGAAACGCAAGGTTCTGCGCCACGGTCAGCGACGGGATCAGGTTGAATTGCTGGAAAATCAGACCCACCACATCGCGCCGCACCCGGGCCAGCCCCGCATCGTCCAGACCGGCCAGTTCTGTCCCGTCGATGAGGATCTGCCCCTGATCGGCGGCATCCAGCCCGCCAATCAGATGCAAAAGCGTGCTTTTGCCCGATCCGCTTTCCCCGGTCAGCGCCAGGGTGTCGCCGGGGGCCATGGATACAGAGACACCGTTCAGCACCGGCAGCGGCCCATCTTCGGTCGCAAAGGTTTTGTGGAGGTCGATGACAGTCAGCACTGGTGGCCTCTCGGAACAGGGTATCCTGACTAAGCTAGAGCATTTTGCAGATGGATTGAATCGAAAGCCGCGGCTTTCGGTTCCGGGTGTGGGCGAGGCTGTGACAAGGCGCGATCTCCGGCGTGCAGCGGGCTTTCTTTCAAGCATACCGGATGGGTGAGAACCCTCGGACAGCACGGTTCCGCAACCCGGGACGTCAGGGGCTGACAGCAGCATTTTTGTCTGGCTCCCCGGATGGTTGTGCCCCCGCCGATTGACCTTATGTAAGCTGAGCCGTTCGGTCTGAATTGAGGTGAGGATGGGCGTTCAGAATACACAGGCCTGGTATATGCAGGCCGCGCTCAGCTCTGCCCGTTTGCCTGTGGCCGGGGCCGCGCCACTGCTGCGGGCCGATTATTTTGAACTTGAGGCAGGGCCGCTTGAACCGGTGCGCCTGCCGGATCATTGCCTGCTGATCCCGCTGCAATCTGAACCGGCGCGGGGCGTGTTTCACCGTGCCGGGCAACGCAACCGGGTGCATCTGCCCCCGGGCGGGCTGATCGCCGCCCCGGCCGGTGCCGATTTCAGTTGTGACTGGCATGGGCCGGTCAGCCTGCTGATGATCCGGGTTGATCCGGACCGGATACAGTCTTTCGTGCGGGGGGATTTGCGCATTCTGGCCATCGGGTCGCATATCGATGATGGCGGGGTGCTGACGGATACGGAACTGCACAACTGGGCCCTGCAAATGAAGACCGCGCTGGCAGAGCCGGGTCTGGGTCAGCCGGTGCTGTTTGAGGCGCTGGCCCGGGTGTTTCTGGTCACCCTTGCGCGGCGCTATCTGATCACCGATGGCGCCCCGGTTGCCGAGACCGGTGGCCTGACATCGCAACAATATGCGCGTCTTCTTGAATATATCGACGGACGCATTCACCAGACGCTGCGCACGCCCGATATGGCCCAGCATCTTGGCATGTCAGATTCCGCCCTGGGCCGGGCCGTCAAGCAAAGCGCCGGTGTCACGCCCCAGGCCTTGGTCATGCAGCGCCGTCTGGAGGTGGCGAAAACGCAGCTGCGCCGCCCGGGCCTGTCCCTTGGGGCGATTGCCCTGGCCACGGGGTTTGCCGATCAGGCGCATCTGTCGCGCAGCTTCAAGGCGGCGGAAGGCATGACACCCTCGGCCTATCGCAAACAGGCGGTTTCGGGCCCAAAATTGAACGGGTATCCTTGATTCATGGTTTATTGAGCGTCATTGGCGCATCGCTCACAGGTGTGGACTCTGATTGACGCATACGGGAATTCCGTATATTCACTCTGTGATCAACCGCTTCGATCCGACCAAGGATTCCATCAATCTCAGAGACACAAGCTCTCTCATCGGGACTGTTGCATTAAACGGCTCTTTTGGTCATGTTTTGGCATTTAATCTGAATCGAAATTCACTGCCTCCGAGGCAGCAAGCTACTGATCTATAACCCCACCTTCGATGCGCGATGGTGCATCATAAAACGATGTTGCTATAGTCTCAGAACCGCTCGGCGCGCAGCACCTCGCAATCGACCACGCTGACAACACCGATATGGCGTTCAACCACGCTGAAGGCGGCTTCCAGCAGGTCATCAAGCTTTTCAGGCCGGATGATGCAGACAAAGCTGACCATCCCGCCCGCGCGGCTGACCTGACCCTCACGGCTCCACCGGCCCGACCGGCCCGAACCGCCATTGACCGGCAAAATCGTGAACCCGGTCACACCGGCCTCAATCAGCACGTCGGATAATCGGCTTTCCATCACCGATTCAATGGCGATTTCCACACGTTTGGCCTTGTGGGTCTGCATGATGGTCAACCTCCGGTCACAGCACGGGCAATCGCCAGATAGATCGGGATGCCGATGGTCAGGTTAAACGGAAACGTCACCCCAAGCGACAGGGTCAGATAAATCGATGGGTTCGCCTCGGGCAGGGCCACGCGCATGGCGGCCGGCACTGCGATGTAAGAGGCCGATGCCGACAATGTCATGAACAGCAGCACACCGCCCGTCGAAAGGCCGATCAGCAACCCGGCGGCCAGCCCGAACATGCTGCCGATCAGCGGCATCAGCATGCCGAACAGAAACAGCGGCAGGCGCAGAACCCCCTTGGCCTGCCGCAAGCCCCGGCCCGCGACCAGACCCATATCCAGCAGGAACAGGCACAATACCCCCTGAAACGGCGCAACGATGAAACTGGCGATCAGGTCCAGCCCCTCCTGCCCGGTGATCAGCCCGATCAGGAAAGACCCGATCAGCAGCACAATCGACCCGTTCAGCAGAATCTCGCGGATCAGCCCCGGCGTCATCCCCCCCTGGCCCGCCTTGCCAAACCGCGCAATCAGCCACAGGGCTGAAAGGATTGCGGGCGCCTCCATCATCGCGGCGACGGCAACCATATATCCCTCGCTGGTCAGCCCGATACTGGTGATCACCGAACTTGCAGCGACAAAGGTCACGATCGAGATGGACCCGTAATGCCCCGCAACCGCGGCCGCATCGGTCACGCCAAGCCCGGTCATCATGCGCAGCATCCCAAAGGCCAAAAATGGAATGACAAAAGACAATATCGCACCCGCAAACAGCGACAGGACCAGCGTTGCATCCAGCCCGTGGGTGGCCACACTGGCCCCGCCCTTGAACCCGATGGCAAACAACAGATAGAGCGACATGCCCTTGGCCACAGCCTCGGGCACCGACAGATCAGACCGGGCAAAGGCTGCGGCCATGCCCAATGCGAAGAACAGGATGATCGGGGAGATCAGATTGTCTGCGGCCAGTGTCAGTATTCCGCCCATAAACCCGCCTTTACCGCCAATTTTATCAAGGTTTACGCAGGCCTATAGCGTTTCGGCTTAATGTTGAAACAATTTTTGCCCTAGCTTTTCACGAACCGGCGGACGGTGCCGTCAAACACTTCCAGATCGCCCTCGGCCAGTTCGACCCACAGGCCATGCAGGCTCAATCTGTCCTCTTCGACGGCTTTGGCCACAAACGGATAGCTCAACAGGTTCTCCAGCGAGACCTGAACCCCTTCCTTTTCCAGCGCGGTCTGGCGCGCGGCAGGGTCGGTGATATCGCGGGTGCGGTCATAGCCGACGCGCAACACATCCAGCCAGCGACCGATGAAACTTTCCTGTTTCTCAAGCTCCGGCGCGGTGCCGGAACACATATCAATACAGCCCCTGACCCCGCCGCAATTGGAATGGCCAAGCACCAGAATATGTTGAACCTTCAGCACCTTCACCGCAAATTCCACTGCCGCCGCCGTCCCATGATGTTCACCATCCGGGGTAAAGGGCGGCACCAGATTGGCGATGTTGCGATGCACGAAAATCTCTCCGATCTGCTGACCGAAGACCGAGGTAACCGCCACCCGGCTGTCACAGCAGGCAATCGCCATCGCGCGCGGATGTTGCCCCTCTTCGGCCAGCCGCCGAAACCAGTCACGATTTTCGACAAATGTCGTGCCTTTCCAGCCTTTATAGCGGGTCATCAAATAGTCGGGCAGGGCTTTGACACGATGCATATCTGATCTTTCTGTTTTGGGGCTTCCCAACTAATGCGGATTCGGTGCAATTTCGAGATGTTTTTCAACCGCGCCTCAATGGTTTCTTCAGCAGCCCGGGCGAGGTTTCCAGCACCGTGGGGGCGGAAGTGGAGTGAGTAATGGAGCAATCCGTAACCGTTTTGCGGGTGGAGGAATCTGCGCGATTCAACCCCGACAGGTTGGAACAATTATGCGCCGAACTGGGGGAAGTGCAGGCCGAATCCGAGGTGGCCGAGGCCCTGGCCACCATCGGCATACTGCTTGAAGAAATCGAACCGCTGGACGGCACCTCGTCTGACCGTGCCCTGGCGCGACCCCTGTCACAATTGATTGCGGCCTCAGATAAAATCGGGATGGCCAGCCTGGCACGTGTGGCCCGCGATGCAGAGCTGAGCCGGGCAAAACAGGACCCGGTCGCGCTGGCCGCAACTCTCGCCCGGTTGCAGCGTGTGGGGGAACGATCCATTCTTGCGATCTGGGATCTGGAGGATTTGTCGGGCTGAGGGGGCTTGCAGCACAAATCGGGCACGCTATAGCTTTTCGGGTTTAACCTGAAACAGACGGTATCGAAAACGCGTTTAAGCCGAAGACGAAAGGCCGCGAAAGGCGTTTCAACATCACGTCGAAACGCTATAGGGTGACGCAACCCTAGGAAAGTGCTCTATGTCCGCCCGATTTGCTGAAGACGCCCCCGATACGATCCCGATCCGCCTGATTGACCCGGAGGATTTTGCAGAAGCCCTGTCAGACCTGACAGTGGCGCAACGGGCCTGGGCCGAACATCTGGGATTCACCCCGAAAGCCGGGCGCGCGGTCAGTCTTGCAGATGCCCATGGTGCGCCCGCCATCGTCCTGATCGGTCTTGGGTCAGCGCAGGAACGCGCCCGGAAAAGATTTGCCACGGGCGCCGCCATTGCCGGGCTGCCCGCTGGCACATATCACATTGAAAATATGCCCCAAGGCGCTCTGGGTCACGAGATTGCCCTTGGATATCTGCTCTCCCGCTACCGGTTTGATCGCTATCGCACGCAAGCAGACAGCAAGGCGCAACTGGTCGCTCCAGAAGGATGTGATGCCCCCGGCTGGAACGAATCGCGGCGGCAGAATATCTGACCCGTGATCTGATCAACACCCCGGCGGCAGATATGGGGCCGGACGCGCTGGCCACTGCCATGGCGGGGCTGGCCGAACGCTATGGCGCCAGTATGGAGACCACCGAAGGCGACGCCCTGATCGCGGCCAACCTGCCGATGATCCACGCGGTTGGCCGCGCCGCGACCCGCGCGCCCCGCCTGCTGGATATGAGTTGGGGAAGCCATGGCCCGATGCTGACGCTTGTGGGCAAGGGCGTGTGTTTCGATACTGGCGGGCTGAACCTGAAACCCGGCGCCTCCATGGGCCTGATGAAGAAGGATATGGGCGGGGCCGCAACCGTATTGGGCCTGGCACAGATGATCATGGCCAGTGATATGCCCCTGCGGCTTCGGGTTCTGGTCCCGGCGGTGGAAAACAATGTGGCGGGCAATGCCTTTCGCCCCGGCGATATCCTGACTGCGCGGAACGGGCTGACGGTTGAGATCAACAACACCGATGCAGAGGGGCGGCTGGTGCTGGCCGATGCGCTGGCCCTGGCCAGTGAAACGCCGCCCGATCTGATGATCTCGATGGCGACGCTGACCGGCGCGGCGCGGGTGGCGGTGGGGCCGGATCTTGCGCCCTTTTACACCGATGATGATGCCCTGGCCGCAACCCTGTCAAAAGCTGCGGCGCAGATCGCCGACCCGGTCTGGCGGATGCCCTTCCACACACCTTACGAGACGATGATCGAACCGGGTATCGCCGATCTGGACAATGCGCCCAAAGGCGGGTTTGCCGGGTCGATCACCGCCGCGCTGTTCCTGCGCCGCTTCGTCGCCGACACGCCGCGCTATGCCCATTTCGACATTTATGGGTGGCAACCGGCGGCGGCCCCCGCCCGCCCGAAAGGCGGCGCGGGTCAGGGTGCCCGCAGCCTGTTTGAAGCCTTAACCGAGGTATTGGGCCTATGAGTGACGACCCAAGGATGACCCCAGGCAACGGGCGTGTCGCCCATGTGTCCCTGCAAGGCAAGATCGAAGCGGAACGCTTCGTGCAGGGCCGCTGGACCATGGTGCAGCAACCGATGGCAAACATGACCGATACGCCGAAAGGCAACCGGATCAGCCAACTGGTTTTCGGAGAGCGGTTTCTGGTGCTTGAGGCGAAAGACGGACATGCCTTTGGTCAGTCGGAACGTGACAATTACGTGGGCTATATCACCACCGGCGCGCTGACCGAACCGGAAGAGGCCACCCACTGGGTTGTGGCCCCGGCCACGCATTTATACCCGCAGGCGGATTTCAAGGCGCCGCCGGAAGTGTCGGTCTTTTTCGGCTCCCGCGTGCGGGTACGGGCCGAGCGCGAGACATTCCTGCGCATCCATACGGGCCATTTCATCCCAAGCTCTCACCTGCAACCGATCAAGGCACGTTTCGGCGACCCGGTTGGGGTGGCCGATCTGTTCCTTGGCACGCCCTATCTTTGGGGCGGCACCAGCCGATGGGGCATCGACTGTTCCGGCCTGGTGCAGACCGCGTTTCTGGCCTGCGGCCTGCCCTGCCCCCGCGACAGCGATCAGCAGCAGATGGCCCTGGGCCGCGAATTGCAACATGGGGAACCCCTGCAACGGGGCGATCTGGTGTTCTGGAAAGGCCATGTGGGGATCATGGCGAATGAACGGATGCTGCTGCATGCAAATGCGCATCACATGGCCGTGGCCTATGAACCGCTGAAAGATGCCGCCGCGCGGATTGAACTGGCAGGTGATGGGCCGATCACAGGACGGCGACGGGTTGAGGTGACCTGAATTACGGCACCCCGCCTGTCGCCAATCTCCCGACAGCACCGCAGGCGTTGCAGCAAAGCCTGATCGTGGAATTCTCCAGAATTCCGTATGGAAAACTGGAGTTTTCCATCCCGCGCGGTTTTGCACCTGTCTCTAAAGCAGAAATCGTTCAGTCTGAATTAAAATTCACTGCCTCTCGACCAGCAAGCTTCTGGTCTCGAACGCGAATTTCGATAAGCGATAGTGCAGAATAAACGATTTCTGCCCTACTCAACCGCACGGATCAGTTTGCGTTCCAACACCCGCAGCACAGATTTCAGGTCATGCCCGCGTTTCAGAATACGGCCATCCATACCGATGACCGAATACTGCCCCTGCCGCAGCGCCAGCCTGGGCCGTTTCTCCACCCGGTAGATCGGATGTTCCGCACTGCGCCGGAAGATCGAGAAAATCGCCACATCACTCAGCAGGGAAATCCCGTAATCCCGCCACTCGCCTGCGGCCACCATTTGACCATAGAGGGTGAGGATCACCGCAAGCTCCTTGCGGTCAAACGCAACCTTTTCGGGAATACGCTCAGGGCTTTGGGGCTGTAGCTGCACGACCATTGGCCAAGCTTGGCGCGGCTTGCGGGGCAAAGCAAGCGTTGTGCAAAAGACCGTGTATGAAAGTCGAACAGAGCGGCCCCAATACTTGAGACAGATAGGGGATTCACACAGTGTTCACAATTTCCTATATATTGTTGGTAAGGGATTAAGAACGATGCATGACGGACACGAAATCTCTGAGGTAATCCGTAGAGTTGTTGCTGAACAGCTTGACCCTGCACGCATTGTTGATGTGACAGTCTCAGATGACGTGGATCACGATGATGAGCCAATTCTCAGGGTTGAGGTTATTTTCGAGGTTGAGGGTGATCGGCTTGACCCTAAAAAGGTTATGGGGCTGGTCCGTCATCTGCGTGAACCCTTGCAGGCATTGCATGAGAAACGTTTTCCGATGATCAGTTTCCTGACCCTGGACGAGTTTTCCGGTGCTGCCGCTTGATCTGATCAAGACAGCCCGTCGCATGGCGCGGTCCAGATCTTCGCGGCGGCCGAGGCAATCAGACCTCAAGCGTGCAGTCAGCACAGCATATTATGCCATGTTCCATGCCTTGTGCAGAAACTGCGCGGATTGCCTGATTGGCGGAACAAATTCTGCCCGCAGTGCTCCGGCTTGGCGGCAGGCCTACCGGGCCGTGGAGCACACATATGCAAAACGCCAATGCGCCAATCAGCAGGTCATTGCGAAATTCCCCAAAGAAATTGAGGATTTTTCAAGCCAGTTCAAGACGCTACAGGAAAAGCGCCATTCGGCTGATTATGACCCGCACGCGCGCTTCACAAAGACCGATGTCGACACCGCCATCGACACGGCAGAGCTCGCGATCAGAAGCTTCCAATCCACGCGCATAAAGGACCGGCGCGCATTTGCGGCCTGGACCACCATGAAGAATCGAACCGATTAGGCCCGCACCTTCACCTCATACCCTTCGGCGATATCCCGGGTCAGGGCTCCGACCTCGAAATTATAGTTGCCGATCTGCCCCACCGGTGTGACCTCGGCGGCGGTGCCGGTCAGCCAGCATTGTTCGAAGCTTTCCAGTTCCTCGGGCATGATATGGCGTTCATGCACCTTCACCTGGCGCTCTTTCAGCATGCCGATCACGGTCTGCCGGGTGATCCCGTTCAGAAAGCAATCGGGGTCGGGGGTATGCACCTCCCCATCCTTGACGAAGAAGATATTCGCCCCGGTCGCCTCGGCCACATAGCCGCGGTAATCGAACATCATCGCGTCGGAACACCCCTTCGCCTCGGCCGCGTGTTTCGACATGGTGCAGATCATGTAAAGCCCGGAAGCCTTGGCGTGACAGGGGATCGTTTCAGGGCTTGGGCGCTTCCATTTCGAGATGTCCAGCCTGGCGCCTTTCATTTTGGCATCGCCGTAATAAGCCCCCCATTCCCAGGCCGCGACCGCCAGGCGCACCGGGTTGCGTTGTGAGGCGACGCCCATATCCTCGCCCGACGCCCGCCAGGCCACCGCCCGCACATAGGCATCGGTCAGCCCGTTGGCTTTCATCACTTCATATTTTGCCGCTTCGATCTCATCAACGGTCCAGGGGATATCAACATCCAGCATCCGGCCCGAGGCCAGCAACCGCTCCGTATGTTTCCGGCTTTCGAAGATCCTGCCGTTATAGGCGCGCTCCCCCTCGAACACGGATGAGGCGTAATGCAGGGCATGGGTCAGAATATGCACATTGGCGTCACGCCAAGGCACCAGCTTGCCGTCCATCCAGATTGCACCATCACGGGTATCGTAACGTTCACCCATCTTTCCCATCCTTCATCGTCTTGTGGCTTTCAGATTGCCAACTTTTATATTTGTTGCGCAATATAGGGCCGCACCGGACATAATATTGCGCAAAACCGTGCAATCGCTATCAATTGATTCTTGGAAAGTCAATAAGGCTGACATAAACTGAGCCAAAGCCCTGTATAGGTGCGGCAGAAGGGATGTCACCATGGCCGATCGCGGAACAGCCAACGCCCTGATCAGCGGCGAAAGCCTGCTGTTTCTGACCGATGAACAGTTGCGCCGGGGGATCGAGGCGATGTTTTTCGCCTATCGCGGCTTTACTGCAGACCCGGATCGGATTTTGCAGAACTATGCCTATGGCCGTGCCCATCACCGGGCGATCCACTTCATCCATCGCAGCCCCGGCACAACGGTGAACAACCTTCTCGACATTCTCGGCGTCACCAAGCAGTCTTTGAACCGGGTGCTGCGCGCCCTTGTGGAGGATGGGTTGGTGGAAAGCCGGATCGGCACGCGGGACAAACGCGAACGGAATCTGTTCCTGACCGAGACGGGCACAGCACTGGAACGGGACCTGTCGGATGCGCAGCGCAACCGGATGCGCGCCGCCTATCGCGCGGCGGGGCCCGAGGCGGTGACCGGGTTCCGCATGGTGCTGGAACAGATGATGGACCCGGATTTGCGCCGCCATTACCAAACCACAACGGAGCATACGCCATGATCGAAGCCGATGCCCATCTGCTGATCGTGGATGATGATGAGCGGATTCGCGGATTGCTCCAGAAATTTCTGATCCGCCACGGATTTCTGACCAGTATCGCCCGCGACGCGGCCCATGCAAGGCGGCTGTTATCCGGGCTGGAATTTGATCTGATCGTGCTGGATGTGATGATGCCCGGCGAGGACGGGCTCAGCCTGACCAGGGTCATTCGTGAAACCCTCACCACACCGATCCTGCTGCTCACCGCCAAGGGCGAGGCCAGCGACCGGATCGAAGGGTTTGAGGCCGGGGCCGACGACTATCTTTCAAAACCGTTCGAGCCGAAAGAACTGCTGCTGCGGATCAATGCGATTCTGCGCCGGGTGCCTGTTGTCGCGGAACTGCGGGAGGCCCCGAAAGTCCTTAATCTGGGCTGTATCCGCTATGATCTGGACCGGGGCGAGATGTGGCAGGGGCAGGACAATGTGCGCCTGACCGCGACCGAGGCGGCGCTGATGCGGATTTTTTCGGCCTGCCCCCATGAACCTGTCAGCCGCGCGCAACTGGTCGAGGATCTGGGCCGCGACAAATCAGGCGGTGCCGTTCAGGCCCAGGAGCGCGCGGTCGATGTGCAGATCACGCGCCTGCGCCGCAAGATCGAGGCGGACCCGAAACAGCCACGTTACCTGCAAACCGTGCGCGGCGCGGGCTATATGCTGGTGCCCGATTGATGGCGACCCTTCTGGTCGAAAACCCTGCCGGGCTGACCCATGAAATGCCACCGGGCCACCCGGAACAGATTGCCCGCCTGGCCGCGATTTCAGAGGCGCTTGCCGCGCCGGAATTTGCCGCGCTGATCCGAGGTGAGGCCCCGATGGCGGCAGAGGCCGACCTGCGTCTGGCCCATCCGCCTGACCATATTGCCGCGATCCGGGGCGCGATCCCCAAGGCCGGGCTTGCTGCGCTGGATGCGGATACATCCCTCTCTCCCGGCTCGTGGGAGGCTGCGCTGAAAGGCGTTGGCGGCTGTCTTCATGCGGTTGATCAGGTTCTGTCAGGCGCAGTCCGAAACGCCTTTGTCGCCACCCGCCCGCCGGGGCATCACGCGGAAGGCAGCCGCCCGATGGGGTTCTGCCTGTTCGGCAATATCGCGATTGCCGCGAAACACGCGCTGGACCGTCATGGCCTCAAACGCGTGGCCGTGGTCGATTTCGACGTGCATCATGGCAATGGCACGCAAGACCTGCTGTGGGAGGAACCGCGGGCGCTGTTCATCTCCTCTCACCAGATGCCGCTTTACCCCGGCAGCGGCGCGCCTTCGGAACGGGGCGGGTCTGACAATGTTGTGAACCTGCCCCTTGGCCCGGGGACAGGCGGCCCCCAGATGCGGCAGATTGTGCAGGACCGGATGCTGCCGGCGCTGGCGCGCTTCGCCCCTGAACTTGTGCTGATATCCGCCGGGTTTGATGCCCACCGCGCCGACCCGCTGGCCAATCTGAACTGGGAGACAGAGGATTTCGCCTGGATCACCCGCGAAATCTGCGTCTTTGCGGCGGCGCATTGCGACGGGCGCGTGGTCTCGACTCTGGAAGGCGGCTATGATCTTCCTGCGCTCGCGGCCTCGGTCGCGACCCATGTGGCGGTGTTGATGGAGCAAAACGGATGAGCGAGCCAAAACCGATTGACGAGATGAGCTTTGAAGACGCCATTCGCGAGCTTGAAACCGTGGTGACCGCGCTGGACCGGGGCGATGTGGCGCTGGAGGCCTCCATTGCACTTTATGAACGCGGCGCCGCCCTGAAAGCCCGCTGCGAGGCCAAGCTGAAAGAGGCCGAAGAGAAAGTGGCCCAGATCACGCTGGATGCGGATGGGCAGGCCACGGGAACCACGCCTGCCGACGGGCTGTAAGTGTTTCAACAGGCGCTTGGCGAGGCCCGGACCGGGATCGGGCACTTTCTGACAGATCAGATGGCATCGCTTGGCGAGGGGCCGCTGGCTCAGGCCATGCGCTATGCCACCCATGGCGGCAAACGCCTGCGCGGGTTTCTGACGCTTGAGGCCGCAGCGCTGTTTGATGTGCCCGCCCCGCAGGCGCTTTATGCGGCGGGCGCGGTGGAATGCCTGCATGCCTATAGTCTGGTCCATGATGATCTGCCCTGCATGGATGACGATGATCTCAGGCGCGGCCAGCCGACGGTGCATGTGAAATGGGATGAGGCGATGGCGGTTCTGGCGGGCGATGCCCTGCACAGCTTTGCCTTTGATCTGCTGGCCGATCCGGCCGCGGGGGATGAGGGGCAAAGGCTTGCCCTGATGGCAACCCTGGCGCGGGCCGCCGGTGCCAATGGCATGGTGCTGGGCCAGACCCAGGATATCGCGGCGGAAACCGCAGACCAGCCGCTGACGCTTGAGGGCATCACCACCTTGCAGGGCAACAAGACCGGCGCGCTGATCACCTGGTCAGCCGGGGCCGGGGCCATTCTGGGCCGTGCCGACCCTGCCCCCCTGCGGCGTTACGCGCAGGCCATCGGCCTTGCTTTCCAGATCGCCGACGACATTTTGGATATCGAAGGCGATGCGGTGAAAGCGGGCAAACGGCTGCAAAAGGATGCCCGGGCCGGAAAGGCGACCTTTGTATCCCTGCTGGGTCTGGACGGCGCCAGAACCCGCGCCGCCGATCTGGTGGCAGAGGCCGAAACCGCGTTGCAGCCCTATGGCGGGAAAGCGCAGAGCTTGAAGGCGCTGGCCCGCTATATTATCGCCCGGGATATGTGAGTGTGCCCCTGAAGGGAGAAGGCCAGACTATGACCAGCCAGCCCCAGACCCCGCTACTGGACCGGGTGAACAGCCCCGCCGATCTGAAACCGATGTCGGATGCGGAATTGCGGCAACTGGCAGAGGAACTGCGCGCCGACACGATCGCCACGGTCAGCAAGACCGGCGGGCATCTGGGGGCCGGGCTGGGCGTGGTTGAACTGACCGTCGCAATCCACGCGGTGTTTGACACGCCCCGCGACCGGCTGATCTGGGATGTCAGCCATCAATGCTACCCCCACAAGATACTCACCGGTCGCCGCGACCGGATGTTGAGCCTGCGCCAGAAAGACGGGATCAGCGGGTTCACCAAACGCTCGGAAAGCGCTTATGACCCGTTTGGCGCGGCCCATAGCTCCACCTCGATCTCTGCCGCGCTCGGCTTTGCGGTGGCCCGTGATCTGGGCGGCACGCCGGAACATGGGCTGGGCGATGCAATCGCGGTGATCGGCGACGGCGCCCTGTCTGCGGGCATGGCCTATGAGGCGATGAACAATGCGGGCCATCTGGGCAAACGCCTGATCGTCATTCTGAACGACAATGAGATGAGCATCGCCCCCCCCACCGGCGCGATGTCTTCCTACCTGTCCCGTCTGTATGCCGGCGCCCCGTTTCAGGAGCTGAAAGCGGCGGCCAAGGGTGCGGTCTCGCTTTTGCCGGAACCGTTGCAGGAAGGTGCGCGCCGGGCCAAGGAATTGCTGAAATCCGCCACCGTGGGCGGCACCCTGTTTGAAGAGCTTGGGTTCTCTTATGTCGGGCCGATTGATGGCCATGATATGGAGCAGGTTCTGGCGGTTCTGCGCACGGTCAAGGCGCGGGCCGACGGGCCGATCCTGATCCATACGATCACCGAGAAGGGCAAAGGCTACCACCATGCCGAAGGCCGCGCCGACAAGGGCCATGCCACGGCGAAATTCGATGTGGTGACCGGGGAACAGACCAAAGCCCCGTCAAACGCGCCGTCCTATACAAAGGTCTTTGCCCAGACCCTGATTGCCGAGGCGGAGGACGACCCGCTGATCACCGCGGTGACCGCCGCAATGCCCGATGGCACCGGGCTGAACCTTTTTGC
This sequence comes from Rhodophyticola sp. CCM32, assembly GCF_004751985.1. NCBI lineage: Bacteria > Pseudomonadati > Pseudomonadota > Alphaproteobacteria > Rhodobacterales > Roseobacteraceae > Rhodophyticola > Rhodophyticola sp. CCM32. The sequence goes on along the minus strand of NZ_CP038492.1, from coordinate 3,228,403 downwards.
CGAACGGTTCCCGAACCGCTGTTTCGATGTGGGCATTGCCGAACAGCATGCGGTCACCTTCTCTGCCGGGATGGCGGCGGGCGGGTTGAAACCGTTCTGCGCGCTCTATTCCACCTTCCTGCAACGGGGCTATGACCAGGTTGTGCATGACGTGGCGCTGCAACGCCTGCCGGTGCGCTTTGCCATTGACCGCGCCGGTCTGGTGGGGGCCGATGGCGCGACCCATGCGGGCAGCTATGATGTCGCCTATCTGTCCAACCTGCCCGGGTTTATCGTGATGGCCGCCGCCGATGAGGCGGAGCTGATACATATGGTGGCCACCGCCCGCGCGATTGAAGATGCGCCCTCGGCCTTCCGCTTCCCCCGTGGGGAAGGCGTGGGGGTCGAGATGCCCGCCCGGGGCGACATGCTTGAAATCGGCAAGGGCCGGATGATTGCCGAGGGCAACCGGGTGGCCATTCTGTCTTTCGGAACGCGGCTGAAAGAGGTTCAGGACGCGGCCGAAGCGCTGGCAGCCCGGGGCATCACACCCACCATCGCCGATGCGCGGTTTGCCAAACCGCTGGATGAGACGCTGATCCTGCAACTGGCCCGCCATCACGAGGCGCTGATCACCATCGAGGAAGGCGCGATTGGCGGTTTCGGCTCCCATGTGGCGCAGCTTCTGGCCGAACAGGGCGTGTTTGATACCGGTTTCAAATACCGCTCGATGGTGCTGCCGGATATCTTCATTGATCAGGCCAGCCCGCATGACATGTATGCCGTGGCCGCGATGAATGCAGGCGATATCGAGGCGAAGGTGCTGCAAACCCTGGGTGTCGATGTGATCGGCAAACGCGCCTGAGGCAGCGAGACCACACATCCCGCAGCCACGCGACAGAGGCCCGGTCATTGACAGCCCGGGCCGCATCTGTACCGTCCCCCCAATCACTGTATTGGAGAGTTCTGACATGACTGACCCTGCCACTGTTTCGCGCCCGGACGGGGCTGCCGAGCTGGCGATCACCTTCATCTATTTCCGCGATCTGCCCCGCGCCATGGCGTTTTATGAAACCGTTCTGGGGCTGGAACTGGCGATTGATCAGGGCTGGTGCAAAATCTACCGGATTGCAGGGCAGGCTCATGTGGGGCTGGTCGATGAAAGCCGGGGCATGCAACGCGCATCAGATCAGAAACCGGTACAGATCTGCATCCGCGTGCCCGATGTTGACGCCTGGTTCGACTGGATCGAAAGCCATGGCGTGGACGGGTTGATCCCGACATGGAGCAATACCGATCTGGGCATTCGCGCCTTTGCCTTCAACGACCCCGAAGGCTATCAGATCGAAATTCAGTCGGTGCTGGATTGATAATACACTGATCCGAATGGGGCCTTACTCCGGCTGATCGGTCTCATCACGCCCTTGCAGCCGATCCTCAATCGCCTTCAGGCGGATCAGAACCTCGTCACGATAGGCATCTGTCGCGGCGTTGCTTTCTTCCGCATGGGCATCCTGCATCGAATTCACGATCAGACCGACCAGCAGGTTCACCACCGCAAAGGTGGTCACCATGATGAAGGGCACAAAGAACACCCAGGCATAGGGGTAAACCTCCAGCACCGGCCGCACGATCCCCATCGACCAGCTTTCCAGCGTCATGATCTGGAACAGCGAATACAGCGACTGGCCAAGCGTCCCGAACCATTGCGGAAAGCTGTCTCCGAACAGCTTTGTCGCCATCACGGCACCGATATAGAAAATGATCGCCATCAGCAGAAACACACTGCCCATGCCCGGCAGGGCGGTCACGAACCCCTCAACCACGCGGCGCAGGCGCGGCGCGACAGAGATCACCCGCAGCACCCGCAGAATGCGCAGCGCCCGCAGAACCGACAGGGTTTGCGCGCCCGGCACCAGCGCCACGCCGACAATGATAAAATCGAATATGTTCCAGCCGGATCGGAAAAAGCTCAGCCGGTGGGCAAAGAGTTTCAGCACAAGCTCGACAACAAAAATGCCCAGACAAACCCGGTCGAGCAGCATGATCACCGGGCCCGCCTGCGCCATCAGCGGGGTCGATGTCTCCATCCCCAGAAGGATCGCATTGAAGATGATCACCCCGATGATCCCGAACCGTATCCGGGGTGTATCAAGCCATTGTGCCAGTTTTTGCCGTGTCATCCCTGCCCTTTCGCCGGTTTCGTCCCGATATGGGGCAGGGTCAGGCTGGCGGCAAGCTCCACATGGGGGCTCCAGCGAAACTGGTCCACGACCTGCACCCAGTTCAGATGATACCCGGCATCGACAAGGGTTTTCGCATCGCGGGCAAAACTCACCGGATTGCAGGACACCATGGCGATGCGCGGCACCTGCGCTTTGGCAAGCTCTGCCATCTGCGCCTCGGCCCCGGCGCGGGGCGGGTCGATGACGACGGCATCAAAGCGGCGCAGCTCATCGGGCAAAAGCGGGCGGCGGAACAGGTCACGGGTTTCGCTGGTCACCGGTTTGATCCCGCTGGCATGGCGCCGCCCGTGATCAAGCGCGGCAATCATCCCCGCATCGCCTTCCACCGCATGAACAGCCCCGTTGCGGGCCAGGGGCAATGTGAAAGTGCCGCAGCCCGCGAACAGATCAAGGATGGCATCGGCCCCGCCAACCACCTCCTGCACCGCGGCAAGCAGCGCCGCCTCCCCCTCGGCGGTGGCCTGTAAAAACGCACCGGGCGGGGGTGTGACCTGAGCCGGGCCAAAACGCTGGACCGGGGGTGAGACGGTAAAGACCGTTTCATCGCCCCAGGTCAGCCGCGCGAAGTGATCCGCATAATGCGGCAGGGCCATGCGCAGACCCGCATCAAGCGGTTTGCCGCCCGTGACCATGCAATCAAGCCCGGCCTCGGACCGGGTCAGCGCAAAGCTGAGCACCGCACTGCGCGACCCGCCCAATCGCGTCATCTGCTGCAACGCAGGCAGCGCGGCCAACAGCTCCGGATGCAGCACCAGACAGTCACTTATCGGCACAATCATCTCTGATTTTCTTGCATGAAAACCAATCAGAGCGCCCTTTTTGGTGCGCGTCCCTGCCAGGCTTGCCCGACGGCGGGACCGGGACGGCGACACATGGATGGGACGAAACGGGGCCTCCAGCCCCTGACCGGCAAGGGCCATGCGCAGAACATCCTGCTTCCAGTCCTCAAGGAATGCATCAGTCGCATGTTGGAGAGAACAGCCACCGCAATTGCGGAAATGTCGGCAGGGCGCGCTGATACGGTCGGTCGATGGGGTCAGAATGCGGGCATCCTCGACCCGTCCGCCGATAATCTCCCCCTCAACCTCTTCGCCCGGCAGTGTCAGGGGCACGAAGATCGGGCCGGGGGCAATCCCGTCCCCCTGATGACCCAGCCGCGCGATCTTCAGGCTCACTCTGCCGCCTCACGGGTGCCGATGAACCCGCCTGATTGCCGGTTCCAGTAGCGCGCATAAAGCCCGTCCTGCGCCAGAAGCGCCTGATGTGTGCCCTCCTCGACGATCCGGCCCTCATCCATCACCACGATCCGGTCCATCCGGGCGATGGTTGACAGGCGATGGGCAATGGCGATCACGGTTTTCCCCTCCATCACATCGGCCAGCGTGGTCTGAATCGCCGCCTCGACCTCGCTGTCCAAAGCGCTGGTCGCCTCATCCAGCACCAGCACCGGCGCGTCTTTCAGAAAGGCACGGGCCAGGGCGATCCGCTGGCGTTGCCCGCCTGACAGGGTCACGCCACGTTCGCCCAGATGGGCATCATAACCTGTGCGGCCCGTGTGATCCTCCAGACCGGTGATGAAACTGTCGGCTTCGGCCCGGCGCGCAGCCGACAGCATATCCGCCTCACTGGCGCCGGGGCGACCATAGAGGATATTGTCGCGGGCCGAGCGGTTGAACATCGCTGTTTCCTGGGTGACCATCCCGATCTGACGGCGCAGACTGTCCTGCGTCAGATCCCGCACGTCGGAACCATCCAGCAAAATGCGACCCTGTTCCGCATCATAGAGCCTTAAAAGCAGCGCCACCAAGGTTGATTTCCCGGCACCCGACGCCCCCACAATCCCCAGTTTCTCACCGGGTTCCACCGCCAGGCTCAGCCCCGAAATCCCGCCCGCCTGACGCCCATAGGCAAAGCTGACAGTGTCGAAACTGATCTGGCCCTTTGCCCGTTCAAGCTCCAGCGCATTGTCATGGTCGGTCAGGCTATGCGGCGGGGTCAGCGTATGCATCCCGTTCTCGATCTCGCCGATATTGCTGTAAATGCCCATCAGCGTAAAACTGACCCATCCGGTCATCTGCGAGATGCGCATGGCAACCGCGCCGGTTGCCGCAATATCACCCGGGCTGGCAATGCCCTGACGCCACAGCAATACGGCGCCCAGGATCAACAACACCGGCAGCAGCCCCGCAACAGTCATCAGTGCCAGCCGGAACCCGGTGGAGAGATAGCCGAACTCCAGCGACCGGTCGCGCAATACCTCCATCGCCCGGATCGCGGCCGTATCTTCATGGCGGGTGTGCCCGAACAGCTTGACGGTCTTGATATTGGTGATCGTGTCCACAACCTGGCCCGTCACCATGGCCCGCGCCCCGGCCCGTGCCGCGGCCCGTTTGCGTATTCGCGGCAGAAACCAGGCGATCATCCAGAAATAAAGCCCCAGCCAGATCAGCAGGACCAGCGCGATGCGCCAGTCGATGAAGCTGAGCATCAGAACCGAACCCACAAGGGAGGCCAGCGCAAAGGCAATCGCATTGATCACCTCGGCCACCACCGTGGTCATGGCCCTCGCCGTCTGCATCTGTTTCTGGGCGATGCGCCCGGCGAAATCATTGTCGAAAAAGCTGATCGCATGGCCAAGCGACCAGCGATGCAACCGGCTTTGCACCAGCGGGTAGATATTCGGCGGAATGATGATGCCATTGAACGCCGCGCTGGCCCCGAAAATGACCGGCCTGAACAGCAGGAAAAACCCGACATAGCCCAGAATCAGCGCCCAGTTATCGCTGAAATAGGTCAGCAGCGCGCCGCTTTCCACGGTTCTGTCAATGATCATGCCCAGCAACAGCGCGCTGAACACCTCCATCGTGCCGGCCAGGGCCGAGGCCAGCGTCGCAAGCCCGATCACCGGCCAGGCGCCTTTCAGACACCAGCGGGTGAAGGCCCAGAGGGTCTGCGGCGGCGCGCTGTCGGCCGGAGCGAACCCGTCGATCCGCGCCCCAAGCCAGGCAAGAACCGGCTGAAGGCGCCCGATCATTGCGCCACCCCGGGCCTGCGCCCAAGGGCCATCTCCCCGCCACAGGCAGAGAGGCGAAGATATAAGGAACGGGCCTTCGAAGGAGGATGCATGGGAACCGATCAGGTTTTCAGGGCACCGGCATATGGCGTGATGCCGGTCAATGGGCGGAACAGCGGGGTAAGACGCGGGATATAATGCCGTGGCTAAAGAAAAACCATGAGCGCAGAGACAGCAAGCCCAATGGCCATGAAACGCGCAAAAATTCGCCATGCGCCGGGGCGCGACAACAGATAGGCCAGCGCCGCCCCGGCAGCGGTCCAGAACAGGCAGACAAACAGATTGAGACCGGAAAACGCCAGAGCCAGCCGCCGCGCCTCCTCCACGGGCCCCAGATCGGCGCCATGGATTGCTGCGGCCGCCAGTGCGATGGCCCAGATCTTGGGGTTGATCCATTGAAACAGCACCGCCTCCAGAAAGGTGAAGGGCCGCCCCCGATGAGACTGCGCATCCGGTGCCGCGCCTGAGCGCCAAAGCTGCCATGCCATCCGTAAAATCCAGGCCGAGGCCGCCAGTTTGAGGCCAAGTTCCAGACCCGGGCGGGATATCAGAAGCGTGCCGATACCCAGCCCGGTCAGGCCCGCCGTGATACCAACCCCGACCACCACACCCAGAATATGCGGCATTGTCGGGCGAAACCCGAAACGGGCGCCGGATGCAGTCAGCAAAATCACATTCGGCCCCGGCGTGAACAGCCCGAAAAAGACAAAGGTGTAAAGCGGGTCCAGTGATCGGCCTCCGGTCAGGACAGCAAGGCGGCGCGGTCAAGCGCGAAGCCCGACGCGATCCAGCGCTGTTCAAGCACCGCCAGACGGGCGCCAAGGGCGGCACCGGTCAGCCCCGGCATCAGATCGGCGGCGCTGACCGGAAATTCCGCCGCCGCCCCGCGCGCGGCACTCGCAAGATCGGCGGGGAGAAGCGGGTGTTCAAAACTGGCCGCCCTGAGCAGCAGGATATCACGGGCGGCAGCCGCACCATGACGATAGCCAAGCTCCCCCGGTCCGGCAGAGGCCGCAACACCGTCTCTCAGCAGGCTCAGCCGTTTTGCCTCGGCCTTGCCAAGCCGCAGGGCCGTGCCCGGCGCATCGCCGCCCAGTGCCGCCAGGCGGCGGATCGGGTCAGGCGGCAGGGGCAGGGGCAGTGTGGTTTCCATATCCACCAGTATCGGCAAACGCCGCGCATCCGCGCCGGGCAGGATGCGGGCCAGAACACCGGCCTGCACCATCGCGGCAACCGCCGGGGCCGGGTCAGGCGCAGACAGAAGTCTGGTGATCTCAGCGCTGATCCTTTCCTTTGATAGTGTCTCTAATCCGCCTGACAGAGCCGCACAGGCCGCCAAACCATCCGCATCCATCCCGCCATCCGGGTCCGCATACCAGGCATGGAACCGGAAGAAACGCAGGATGCGCAGATAGTCTTCGCGAATACGATCCTCTGGCACACCGATAAAGCGCAAACACCGGTCTGTCAGATCGGACAGACCGGTGCCCACCGGGTCCAGCACCTCCCCCTCCGGGGTGGCATACAGCGCGTTCATGGTGAAATCGCGCCGGGCGGCATCCTCGGCAATATCGGTGGAAAACGACACGGTCGCATGTCGGCCATCGGTTTCCATATCCTTGCGGAATGTGGTCACCTCATGGGGCCTGCCTTTGGCAATCACCGTCACCGTGCCATGATCAATGCCCGTGGGCACGGCGCGCAGCCCGGCGGTTTCCACCAATGCGGTCACCCTGTCAGGTGTCGCATCAGTGGCAATGTCGATATCTGCAACCTCGGCGCCGATCAACTCGTTGCGCACACAGCCGCCCACAAACAGCGCCTGATGGCCCGCATCCGTCAATGCCTGACACAAGGCCCGCGTTCCGGGATGGGCCATCCAGCCTGCCTGCAACCTCATCGGGCGACCCGGTCGGCCAGCGATTTCAGCATCCGCGCCGTGGCCCCCCAGATGTAATAGGGACCATAGGGCACCACATAGAACCGTCGCCAGACCCCGCGCCAGCGCCGCCCTTCCACCCGATAGGCGTTGGGGTCCATCAGAACGCCCAGCGGCGCGCGAAAGACTTCCGCCACCTCACCGGGTTCGGAAACAGGGTCAAACACGCCCTTCAAAACCGCCAGAACCGGTGTCACCTCATAGCCCGTCACCGTTTCATGGGGCGGCATCTGCCCGATCACCGATGCATGGCTGCGCGGCAGTCCGATTTCTTCCTCGGCCTCGCGCAGGGCTGCATCCACCGCATCTGCATCGCCCTCATCCACCTTGCCGCCGGGAAAGGCGATCTGCCCCGGATGGTGTTTGAGATGGGAGGCGCGCTTGGTCAGGATCACCTCGGCCCCCTGCGCACCCTCTGCAATCACCACCAGCACAGCGGCCGGGCGCAGTTTGCGGGTTTCGGGCAAGGCAAATTCAGGGTTGAGATCATAATCAGATGACGGGCGCGCGGGCCGGGTCAGCGCCGCGCGCAGATCGTCAAGATCAACCAACCGGCCCATCGCCACCATCCGCTGGTTTTTCCGCCTCGAACCCCAGTGTCAGCGGATCGAATTGGTAATGCGCCCCGCAGAACTGACAATCTGCGGTGACAATCCCGGCCTCGGTGGTCATATGGGCGATATCCCGGGCCGAATAGATCGACAGGCTTTGCCGCACTTTCGCAGGCGAACAGGTGCAGCCGAACTGCACCGGTTGCGCATCAAAAACCCGGGGGCTTTCCTCATGAAACAGCCGCACCAGCAGATCGGTGGGGGCGACATGCGGGCCGATCATCTCGATCTCTTCCACCGTGTCGAGCAGCAGATTGGCCCGGCTCCAGTTCTCTTCTTCATCCGCGTCCAGAATATCACCAGCCGAAAGCAGACCGCCCTCACCCGTGCCCCCTTCACCCGCCACATGGGGGGAGGCTTTGGGCATATGCTGCAACATCACGCCCCCGGCACGCCATTGCACCTGCCCGCCCGGTTCCTGCGCGCGGCCATAGCTGAGCGCGAAACGGGTCGGCAATTGCTCGGACTGGGCGAAATACGCCTCGGCGCAGGCGGTCAGCGCGCCGCCCGCAATCGGCGTGATCCCCTGATAGGGCGCATTCCCCGCCCCCTGGTCGATCAGAATGGCGAAATACCCTTTGCCGATCTGCGCGAACGGGTCGGCATTGCCGTCAAACGCCTCGGCATCATAGCTGGCATAGGCGCGGATCTGCGCCGGTGCGCCATCCTCGGCCGGGGCAAAGAAATCTGTCGCGATCAGGCGCAGGGGGCCATCCCCGCGCACCTGCAGCGACAATTTCCAGCGCAGCTTGATGGTCTGCCCGACCAGCGCGGTCAGCAGCGCCATTTCGGCCACCATCGCCTCCACCCCCGGCGGATAGGCATGTTGCGACAGGATCCGGTCAAGCGTGCCGTCCAGCCGGGCGACCCGGCCGCGAATATCGCTCCGGTCAAGCTGAAACGGCAGGACGGTATCGTCCCAGGCAATTTTGGTGGTCAGTGTCATAAAACCCTCACGGCCCGCCGGGTTGGCATATCGCGCCCATATAGGCGCGGCAACTGCAATCCCAAGGGGTTTCCGGGTGACTTGTTCCGTAACCCTTGCTATCGAACGCGCTGTATATACTCGAGTTGAAGGGCGTGCCCTGCCGTGAAAATCGACCAGACACCGATTGTCGGCCTGCTGATTCTGACGCCCCGGCGCTTTGCCGATGACCGGGGGTATTTCAGCGAAAGCTGGAACCGCAACACCCTTGCAAGCCATGGCATCCACATGGAATTCGTGCAGGACAATCATTCAATGTCCGAGGCTGTGGGCACGATCCGCGGGTTGCATGCGCAAACCCCGCCCCATGCCCAGGCCAAACTGGTGCGCTGCGGGCATGGCTGCATCTATGACGTGGCGGTGGATGCGCGGCGCGGCTCCCCCACATTCGGGCAGTGGTTCGGTGTGGAACTGAGCGCCGCGAACGGCAGGCAGTTGCTGATCCCGGCGGGGTTCCTGCATGGGTTTGTCACCCGCGCCCCGGAAAGTGAGCTGATCTATAAATGCAGCGATGTCTATGCCCCGGAATGCGAGGCAAGCGTGCGGTTTGACGACCCCAGGCTGGCGATTGACTGGGGATTGGCGGGCCGCACACCGGTTTTATCGGCCAAGGATGACGCGGCAGGGGCCTTCACGGCTTTCGATTCCGGCATCGCCTGGGAAGGGGCCGCGCCATGAAACTGATGGTCACCGGCGGCGCGGGGTTCATTGGGTCCGCCGTGGTGCGGCTGGCGATTGCGCGCGGGCATCAGGTGGTGAATGTGGATGCGCTGACCTATGCGGCCTGTCTTGACAATGTGGCCTCGGTCGCCGCCAGCCCGGGTTACGCCTTTGAACAGGCCGATATCCGCGACCGCGCGGCCATGGATCAGGTGCTGGACAGATATCAGCCCGATGCAATCATGCATCTGGCCGCCGAAAGCCATGTGGACCGGTCAATTGACGGCCCGCTTGATTTCATCGACACAAATCTGCGCGGCACTGCCACCCTGCTGGAGGCTGCCCGGGCCTATTGGGTGGGTCTGGGCAAACCCGAAGGTTTTCGTTTCCACCAGATTTCCACCGATGAGGTGTTCGGCAGTCTGGGGCCGGAGGGGCAGTTTTCCGAAAGCAGCCCCTATGCCCCCAACAGCCCCTATGCCGCCTCCAAGGCGGGGGCCGATCATCTGGCCCGCGCCTGGCATGAAACCTATGGCCTGCCGGTGGTTCTGAGCAATTGTTCCAACAATTACGGGCCGTTCCATTTTCCTGAGAAACTGATCCCTGTGGTGATCCTGAACGCCCTCGCCGGAAAGACCATTCCGGTCTATGGAACAGGGTCTAACGTGCGGGATTGGCTCTATGTTGAAGATCATGCAGAGGCACTTTTGACCGTCCTGCAAAAGGGACGGACCGGGCGCAGCTATGCCATTGGCGGCGAGGCCGAGGCGCGCAATATCGACCTGGTGCAAAACCTCTGCGCCATCCTTGATCGCACACGCCCGAAAGCCATCCCCTACGCCGATCAGATCCGGTTTGTCGCGGATCGGCCCGGCCATGATCAACGCTATGCGATTGATCCGTCCCGCATCCGGGAGGAGCTTGGCTGGCGGCCCAGCGTGACGCTGGAGGAAGGGCTGGACCGCACCGTGAACTGGTATCTGGAAAATGAAGACTGGTGGCGCAGGCTGCAAACCCGGGCCGGGGTGGGCGACCGCCTTGGCAAAGCGACATGACGGTTCTGGTGTTCGGGGCCACAGGGCAGGTGGGCAATGCCTTGGCCGATCTGCCCGATGTCATCGCGCTTGGCCGGGCCGAGGCTGATCTGTCTATGCCGGAAACCTGCCGCGCCGCCATCAAAACGGCAATGCCCGATCTGGTCATCAATGCCGCTGCCTTCACCGATGTCGACGGGGCCGAGGCAGAGGAGGAGCTGGCGCAGATCATCAATGCGGAGGCACCCGCCGCCATGGCGCAATCCTGTGCCGCGCTGAACATTCCGCTGGTCCATATCTCCACCGATTATGTCTTCGATGGCAGCGGGCAGGCGCCCCGGAAACCTGACGCGCCCACCGGTCCTCTCGGCGCCTACGGGCGCAGCAAACTGGCGGGGGAGGAGGCCCTGCGCGCCGCAGGCGGGCCCCATGCAATCCTGCGCACATCCTGGGTGTTTGACGGTTCGGGCAAGAATTTCGTGACCACGATGCTCCGCCTTGGCGCCGCTCGCGACCGGCTGAGTATTGTTGCCGATCAGATCGGCGGCCCCACCCCTGCCGATGCCCTGGCAAAGGCCTGCATGCAGATCGGCCAGCATCTGTGCGAGACGCCCGGTGACAGCGGCACCTATCATTTCGCGGGCCAGCCCGATGTCAGCTGGGCCGGTTTCGCCCGCACCATATTCCAGACCGCCGGCCTTGCCTGCGTGGTGGAGGACATTGCCACATCCGCCTACCCGACCCCGGCAAAACGGCCGCTGAACTCCCGCCTGGATTGCCGCCGCATGAATGCGGTTTTCGGCCTGTCCCGGCCTGATTGGCGGGCGCATCTGGCGGCATATCTCTCTTCTGTGAAAGGTCCGTGACCATGACAGCACGCAAAGGCATCATTCTGGCCGGCGGTTCCGGCACCCGGCTTTACCCGATCACCATGGGTGTCTCGAAACAGCTTCTGCCGGTCTATGACAAGCCGATGATCTACTACCCTCTCAGCGTTCTGATGCTGGCTGGGATACGCGAGATTGCCATCATCACCACGCCGCAGGATCAGGCGCAGTTTCAGGCGCTTCTGGGTGATGGCCATCACTGGGGCCTTGATCTCAGCTATATCGTGCAGCCCACGCCTGACGGTCTGGCGCAGGCCTATCTTCTGGCCGAGGATTTCCTGGCTGGCACAGCTTCCGCCATGATCCTTGGGGACAACCTGTTTTTCGGCCATGGCCTGCCTGACCTGATGGCAAATGCAACACCCCAGGGCGGCACCGTCTTCGGCTATCACGTGTCCGACCCTGAACGGTATGGTGTGGTCCGTTTCACAGCCGGGGGGCAGGCGCGGGAGATTGTGGAGAAACCGGCCGAACCCGCCTCGAACTATGCCGTGACCGGGCTCTATTTTCTGGATGGCACCGCGCCCGACCGGGTGCGCGGTCAACGCCCCTCTGCCCGGGGAGAGCTGGAAATCACCGATCTTCTGCAAGCCTATCTGCAGGAGGATGCCCTGAATGTGCAACTGATGGGGCGCGGTTATGCCTGGCTGGATACCGGCACCCATGGCAGCCTGATGGATGCGGGCAATTTCGTGCGCACGCTGGAAACCCGGCAGGGCCTGCAGGTCGGATGCCCCGAAGAGGTTGCGTTTGACATGGGCTGGATCAGCATTGACCAGCTTGCGGATCGCGCGGCCCTTCTGGGAAAAAACGACTATGGCCGCTATCTTGCCGATCTGGTTGCCGCCGCCGCCAAATGATGTCAGCGGGTTGCGACAGGGCCGATTTCAGCCGAAAGTAATCCCAAGCCCGTCCAGAAAGCTCCGGTTACGATGAAAATACTGTTTATCCACCAGAATTTCCCGGGCCAGTACCGGCAATTGATTGATTGGCTGATCAAACAGGGGGGGCACCAGATGGTGGCCCTGACCCAAAGCACAACACCGCCCAAAATTCCAGGCATGTCGGTCTTTGGCTATGCCCCCCATCATCGCCCGGCGGAAGATGCCTATGCCCTGTCGAAATACTGGGAAGAATGCTGTGGTTCGGGCTTTGGCGTGGTCCGCGCCTGTCAGAAGCTTGAGGCAGACGGCTTTGTGCCTGATCTGGTGCTGGGCCATGTCGGCTGGGGCGAGCTGACATTTCTGAAACAGGTCTGGCCACATGTCCCGGTGATCGGCTTTTTCGAATATTTCTATCTCGCCCGGGGCGGCTCGGTCGGGTTCGACCCTGAATTCCCCGCCTCCGAGCATGCGCCTTTCATCATGCATGCCCGCAATGCGGTGAATTTCGCCAATATCGAAACCGTCGATCTGGGTCATTCCCCCACAGCGTGGCAAATGAACACCTTTCCCGAAAGCTTCCATTCAAAAATCTATTGCTGTCATGACGGGATCCGCGCCGACCTGCTGAAACCAAACCCGGCGGCACAGATATCTCTGGGCCGATTGGGGCGCGATATCACCCGCGATGATGAGGTTTTCACCTATATGGCCCGCAATATGGAACCGACCCGCGGTTTCCACGTCTTCATGCGCGCCTTGCCTGACATTCTGGCCGCCCGGCCCAAAGCGCGGGTTCTGATCATCGGCGGCAGCGAGACCTCCTATGGCAAGAAAAGCCGCGCCGATGGCGGCTATCGCGCCGAGATGGAACGTGAGATCGGCAACCGGGTTGACTGGAACCGGGTGCATTTTCTGGGGAAAGTGCCTTATGCGGATTTTCAGAAAATCATCCAGATCAGCCGCTGCCATATCTATCTGACCGTGCCCTTCGTTCTGTCCTGGTCCCTGCTGGAATGCATGGCGATGGAGGCAACGATTGTCGCCTCAGACACCGCGCCGGTGCGTGAGGTCATGACCCATGGAAAAACCGGCCTGCTGGTGGATTTCTTCAAGCCCAGGGCGCTGGCCGATCAGGTGGTCGAGGTTCTGAAAGCCCCCGATGACTATGCCCATCTGGGCCCCGCCGCGCGGGCGCTTATGCTGGAGCGTTATGATTTCCTCAGCCAGACATTGCCGGTGCATCTGGACAAGATGAACAGCCTGGTGCCCAAGGCACAACAGATCACACCGCCGGGCTGAGACAACCGCGTTCAGAACCCCAAAGGCCCTAATCCGAAATATTATTGATCTGACTGCCCAGCCCCACAAGTGACCCGAGCAGGGCAAAAACCGTCTGTGCCGATGTGACCGGGCTTTCGGTCGCCAGAACCAGATCGCCAGAGGCAATACGAAAATTACCGGCGCTGAACACCCCGTCCGCGCTTGTCAGATCCAGCGCAAACACCACCCGTTGTTCCCCTGGGCCGTGATCCCCGTCGCTAAGCGCAGTGGTGGGGTATTCCCGCAGGATCAACACGCCCTGCGGGTCGGCACGCTGCGGGGACACCCCGCCAATGATCGCCATCGCATCCAGCGCGGTGACGATATCCTGCGGAAACGGGTGCTGCGCCTGTCGGCCCGTCGCCCCAAGCGACAGGAAATAGCGCCGGTCCTCCTCGACAATCACCTGATCGCCGCCTTGCAGGCGCGTATCAAGCCGCGGCTCGCTATACAGCCGGTTGATCGAGGTGCCATAGAGATGGCCGCCACGCATCAGGCGGATCTGCGGATTTTCCAGATCGGCCCGCACACCGCCCCCCTCCGCGATCAGGTTCAGAACCGTGAATGACCGGTCCGGCATCGGAAAGCTGCCCGGCGCCGTGACACCCCCCACCAGATAGACGGAATTGCCCCGGCCCTCGGTCAGGGTCAGTTGCACCTGCGCCGAAGGGACAATCACCTCCAATTCCTCCTGCAGGTATGCGCGCGCCGCTTCGGGTGACAGACCCGCCACATCTGCCGCGCCCACATAAGGCACAAAGATTGTGCCATTGGGGGCCACGCGCATGTTTTCGAACGGCACAACACGCTGTTCGGCAGAGGTCAGCAGCGAATTCTCGGCACTGTCCCAGATGACAAGGTTCAACATATCGCCGGGTGAAATCACCTGCCCGCGTGACCCTGAACTGGCGGTGATCCATCGCAGCCCCGATTCTCCGGTCAGGGGCCATTCGGCCAGGACGGGCAGAAAATCACGGGTCACCGGATATATGGCGAAACCGGCAGCCACATCATCGGCCTCACGCAGGATTTCGCGCTCCAGCGGCGCGCTGCGCGGCAGGGAACAGGCCGTCAGCGCCATAAAAACCGCCAGAACCAAGCAGATACCTGCACTGCACTTCATGTTACCCTGCCTCACTCTGTCGGCGACCATATATTAAACCTTTCACCATACGATACGCTCATCGCCGGGGGGTCAACGCCTTAGGATAAGAAAGGCACGCAATTGCGGGTTCTGGTTATTGGTGCAACAGGTCGTTTGGGGCGGATGCTTCAATGGGGCTGGCAAAACAGGGCGGATCTGGATGTGACCTGGCAAACCCGGCGCAGCCCCCCTGCCGCACCGGGCTGGATCACCTGCGATCCGCTGGCTGAGCCATGGGCCCTGCAGCAGGCGATTGCCGGAAAGGACGCGGTGGTGGTTCTGGCCGGTGTGGTCCCCCGCAGGTCAGGGCCGATGTCTGATAACACCCGGCTGGCCCTTGCCGCGCTGGACGCGGCAACAGATAGCGGGGCGCATCTGTTCCTGTGCTCTTCCGCCGCTGTGTATGGCCGCGCCTCAACCCCCTGCCATGAGGAGAAGACCCCGCACCCTGAAACGCTTTATGGTCAGTCAAAACTGAAGATGGAGCAGGCCGCCTATGCCAAGGGCGGCGCCTTCACCTGCCTGCGTATCGGCAATGTGGCCGGCGCGGATGCATTGCTTGGCCCGATGAATGCCGGGCCTGTTCCGGTCACGCTGGACCGGTTCGCCGATGGCCGCAGCCCCCGGCGCAGCTATTTCGGCCCGGCCAGCTTTGCCCATGCTCTGGCCGATCTGATCCTTTGCCTTGGCACCAGAACCCTGCCCCGGATCGTCAATTTCGCACCGCCCGACGCGGTTGAGATGGCCGATTTTCTGGTCCGCGCCCGGATACCATGGGCCTGGCGCCCGGCCCCCGATACCGCCGTGCCGCAACTGGAACTGGATACCTCGCGCCTGATGGGGCTGATCCCCCTGGCCCCTGAGACGGGCACAGCTGAACGCCTGCTTGCAGAATGGCGCAGCTATGTGACCACGGGCAGCGCATCTGCGTGACCTGGCAGAAACGCATCTTTGATCTGGGGTTCGCCATCTGTCTCACCGTCATTCTGGGCCCGGTTCTGATCGGCCTTCTGATCTGGCTCTGGCGGGTTCAGGGCGGCCCGCTCTTCTATATCTCGGAACGGATGCGCGCGCCGGGTCACCCCTTTGGCCTGCTGAAACTGCGCACCATGACCGTCGCGAAACATGATGCCGGTGTGTCAGGCGGGCATAAACGCGCCCGGATCACCCCTGCCGGTCGCTGGCTGCGCGCCCGGCGGCTGGATGAATTGCCACAGCTCTGGAACATTCTGAAAGGCGATCTGAGCTTTGTCGGGCCGCGCCCGCCCTTGCGTGAATATGTGGAAAAATGCCCCGCGCTTTATACGCAGGTTCTGAAAAACCGGCCCGGGGTCACGGGGCTTGCCTCCCTGGTCTATTGCAAGCATGAACACAGGCTGCTGGCGCGGTGCCGGACCGCCGGGGAAACCGACAGGGTCTATACAAATGCCTGTATTCCGCGCAAAGCCCGGCTCGATCTGATCTATCAGCGCCACAGCAATCTCTGCTTTGATGTCCTGCTGATTATCGCAACGATCCGTCAGGTGTTCTGGCGCTGACCCGGTTTGCAACGGGGGGCTGTTTGACCTTGCGCGGAAATCATGTCAGCACTCGCTCAAACGCGCGAAAGGGACGGGAATGGCTGGCAAAATCCTTCTCACAGGGGGGCAGGATATATCGGATCTCATACCTATCTGGCCCTGAAACAGGCCGGGTATGAGGTGGTGATCCTCGATAATTTCGGCAATGCCCAGGCCGATGTGCCCGATCGTCTGGCCCAGCTGACCAATGCGCCGGTCACCTGCATCACCGGCGATGTGCGCAATGGCGCGCTGCTGGATCAGGTCTTTGCCGACCACGACATTGTTGCGGTTGTGCATTTCGCAGCGCTGAAATCCGTTGGCGACAGCATGAAAATGCCCCTGACCTATCTGGAAAGCAATCTGGGCGGTCTGCTGACATTGCTGGCCGCGATGGAACGCGCGGGATGCCGACGGCTGGTCTTTTCCTCCTCGGCGACGGTTTACGGGCTTCCCGATCAGACACCGACCCCGGAAACCGCGCCACGACAGGCCATGAACCCTTATGGGAAAAGCAAAATCCTGGGCGAGGAAGTGCTGGAACATCTGGTTGCCACTGATCCGTCCTGGGCCTTCGGCATCCTGCGCTATTTCAACCCGGCTGGCGCCCATGGCTCTGGCCTTCTGGGTGAGAATCCAAAGGATACGCCAAGCAATCTGATGCCCTTCGTGGCCAAGGTCGCCTTGGGTGAACTGCCCCTGGTGCAGGTTTTTGGCAATGATTACCCCACACCCGACGGCACCGGCGTGCGCGATTACATCCATGTGGAAGATCTGGCCCATGGCCATGTTCTGTCGCTGTCCGCCCTGATCGCGGACGGCAAAAGCCATCTGGTCAATCTGGGCACCGGGCAGGGCCATTCGGTTCTGGAGATTATCGCGGCCTATTCCGATGCCTGCGGTCAGGATCTGCCCTTTGAAATCGCCCCCCGACGGCCCGGCGATGTGCCGGTCTATTGTGCCGAGACGGAGAAAGCGAAAGAGCTTCTTGGGTTTTCGACCCGGAAATCCCTGGCCGATATGTGCCAAAGCAGCTGGACCTGGGTACAAAACGCCGCAACGCGTTGAACAGGCCTTGATTTCAAAGGCTTGCAGGACCTATCTGATTTTCCACTGGCAGAACGTCTTTCCATAAAAGACAGGGAAAGCGCCATATCAATCACCTTCTCAAGGGTAGAGCATCGCCCGGCGGCGGCACCGCCGGGCAGCGCCCGACCGAACCCATGGGGCGGGCGCTTCTCGCCCACCCCTCGGTTCGGGCGATGCCCTCAGCGCTATGCATATGCGTTGCTGCTGAATTTCAGTCCAGTGTTGCAGACAAGGTAGCATTTTCACATAGCAGAGATGCCTTTCAGGGCAGGAATGCTGCATATGCAAAATACTGCCCGCCACGCGCTTGGCGGGGGGCTTCAGGTTGTTAAGGCTTGCGCACCAAAACTGACGAGGTCGCCCCATGCCATCGCCCAACACCCGCACTGCCCTGATCACCGGTTCTGCGGGGTTCATCGGATATCACCTGTGCCGCCGCCTGTTGGCCGAGGGCTGGCAGGTGATCGGCCTCGACGCGCTGACCGATTATTACGACGTCGCACTCAAAACCCGCCGTCAAAGCATATTGCTTCAGAATCAGGGCTTTACTGCGGTGACCGAACGGGTCGAAACCCCCGTTGTGCTGGATGGTCTGTTTGCCGATCACAGGCCCGATGCGGTGGTGCATCTGGCCGCCCAGGCCGGCGTGCGCTATTCGATCGACAACCCCGAAAGCTATGTCAACGCGAACCTGATCGGCACTTTCCGCCTGCTGGAGGCCGCCCGCGCGGTGCCGCCTCAGCATATGCTTCTGGCCTCGACCTCATCGGTCTATGGTGCCAACACCCGGATGCCCTATGCCGAGACCGCGAAATCGGACACCCAGATGTCCTTTTACGCCGCGACCAAAAAGGCCAATGAGGCGATGGCGCATTCCTATGCCCATCTGTTTGACCTGCCGACCACCATGTTCCGTTTCTTCACCGTATACGGGCCCTGGGGACGGCCCGATATGGCGCTGTTCAAATTTACCAAGGCGATTCTGGAAGGTCTGCCGATCGACATCTACAATCACGGCGATATGGCCCGCGATTTCACCTATGTGGAAGATCTGGTCGACGGGATCGTGCGGCTGATCGACGTGGCGCCGGAACGCCCCGAGACCCCCGAGGATATCGTTGAAGGTGACAGCCTGTCGCCGGTCGCGCCCTGGCGGGTGGTGAATATCGGCAATTCGCAACCGGTTCAGTTGATGGATTTCATTGCCGCCATCGAAACCGCCATCGGCAGGCCCGCGATCCGCAACATGATGGAGATGCAGCCCGGCGATGTGCCCGCCACCTGGGCCGATGCGGATCTGTTGCAACGGCTGACAGGGTATACCCCGAAGACGCAGGTGGCCGATGGCGTTGCCGAATTCGTCGCCTGGTATCGCGATTTCTATGAGGTCTGATACGGGGGCCGCAGCGGCGCAGCGGCGCAACGGGGATGGAGCCGCCTGTCATCTGTCCGTTGTGGTTAAAGCATTTTGCCGTTTCATTGGATCAGATGCCATCGCATCCCCCTTCGAAATCAGTGCTTTGCAGGTTGAGAGGCCGAGGCGTCCGCGTCAGGTTTGATGCAAAATGCTCTGGTAACCGAAGGGTTGGGATCTCCCGACCATTCAAAGATCCAGGTATCGCCTTGCTGTATGTTCTGAACCAGATGCGGGCGAAACGCTGCCAGGCATCTGCCACCGCATCTGCGAACCGACGGGTAAAGAATGCCATTTGCGTTCAACCCCATAAGCTGGGCGGCAAGTTTCTGGCCATCCACATACCCTTTTGAAATATCAGGGTTCAAAGCAGAATCCTCCGGCGTGCCACTCAAATCGTGAAAGCTGGTTGCAAAAGACGCGTTAAGCTCTCGATAGGATGTCACATTCTCGAAAATTCCGGTTGCTTCAAGCTCGCGCGAAAGATGCCACGAGACTTCCGCCTGCGCGGTCTTGACCCGGTCTTTCCCCCATGCCGCATACCACGCCCCTCTTTCCGGGCCGTTGAACCGATTGCCCGTATCACGGGTGTAGCAGAATGCGGCATTCACATAGCTCCAGCCATAGCCGTGATGCTTGTTCAGAAGCTCATCAGGGGAGACGCCGGGAGGGATAAATTCCGGCAGCCCCGCCGTGAGGATGTCAGCGCTTCGAACGCCTCCAGAAAGGAAAGCTCATCCGCCGTATCCGACAGCGGGTTGAGCGCCGGATCGTCAATATAGGCTGTCGAGATAAACCGCGTGGTATTTGCTTCGACGAATGCGCGGATGGGAAGCATTGATGCATCGGTCACAATCCACCCCGCAGCGCATCAATATGGCGCCTTACCAGCATCATTGCCGGTATCCCGCCCGAAATCATCTTCTCCACCGGTGTTTTGCCCGAAAACAGGCTGCCTGTATTCGGTTGCTTTGGCCATCCCGTCTCCAACGGGCCGTTAAACAGAAGTCTCAGACCCTTGAAGATGCCGATCAGAAAACTCGCGCGCATCATCTTGTCCTGATCCAGATTGCCCTTGAATGAACCGACTTTCATCCGGCTCCATGTGGCAGTCGGGACATCGAACAATGCCGAGGCTTCCGCATTGCTCAAAGACCATGCCTCCGCAATCCGCACGACCGCCTTGACGACCACCGCAATATTCCGGGGGTCGTTCAACGGCGTGATCGCCGCGGGTCTTGATATCTGCTGAAGGATTGCCACCATTGATCTATCCTTATGATATGCATATTCATATCATATGATAAGGCTTTGATCAATCGGTTTCAAGACACCCGCCCGGCAGCCGGTTTTGCTTTCCATGGCGGTTTGCATTTGATCAGACTCGAAAACCGCAACCTTTCCCCCGCAAGACGGGGTCAGGCGATCCCGGCGCGCAGGCAATCGTGCAGATGCAGAAGACCAACGGGGCGGCCCGCATCATCGACCACGAAAAGCGCGGTGATCTTGTTCTCTGACATCACCGCCATTGCCTCGGCGGCCAGCATATCGGGCCCGATGCAGCGCGGGTTTCGCGTGGCGACATCCCCCGCTGTCTGTGCCATCAGCCCCTCCATATTGCGCCGCAGATCCCCATCTGAGATCACGCCGACCAGTTTGTGATCCTCGACCACGCCGGCAATGCCAAAGCTCTTTTCGCTCATCTCGATCAGCGTGTCGCCCATGGTGCTGGAGCTGCGGACCAGGGGCAGTTCCGCCACCCCATGCATCAGCTGCGCCACCTTGCTGAGCTGTGCGCCCAGCTTGCCGCCGGGATGAAACGCGCGGAAATGTTCGGGCAGAAACCCGCGCCGTTCCATCACCGCCACGGCCAGCGCATCCCCAGCGCCAGTGTCAGCGTGGTGGAGGTGGTGGGCGCCATGCCGATAATGCAGGCCTCGGGCGCCTGCGGCAGGGTCAGGCACCAGTCTGCGGCGCGCATCAGGGTGCTGTCGGCCTTGCCCGAGATGCCGATCATCGGGATCGAGAAGCGTGCCACATGGGCAACGATATCCCCCAGTTCCGAAGTCTCGCCGGAATTCGAGATCAGAAGCACCAGATCCCCGGGCATCACCATGCCCAGATCCCCATGGCTTGCCTCGGCCGCATGCACAAAGGCCGAAGGTGTGCCGGTCGAGGCAAGGGTGGAGCTGATCTTGCGCGCGATATGGCCCGATTTGCCGATCCCTGACAGGATCACCCGGCCTTTGACATTCAGGATCGCCTCAACCGCCGCCGGGAAATCAGGCGGCAGGGCCTCGGCCATATCGGTCACCGCCTGCCCTTCGGTGCGCAGTACGCGGGCGGCGGTGTCACGGATCATCTGATCGGCTGTCTTGTCCATGGCGGTTTGCATAGCCCAAGGTTTTACCAAAGGACAGGGCTTGCCAAAGGACAGGGGCCGGGTTTCCAAAACCCCGCAGGGCTGGCATAGCGGTCAGACCCGCCGATTGCCCTGATGGAGGCCCACATGAACCGCCGTTTCGGCCCACGGCCCGATCCGAACCGCCAGTATACACCCCGCGCCGGGGTCTATGCGATCATCACCAGCGGGGAGGGCATTCTGGCCACGTTTCAGGAACAGCCGACCCCTGAGTTTCAACTGCCCGGCGGCGGCATCGACCCGGGCGAAAGCGTGCTGGCGGCCCTGCATCGTGAGGTCATGGAGGAAACCGGGTATCATCTTCGTTCCCCACGCCGGATGGGGATGTTTCACCGCTTCACCTATATGCCCGATTACGACCTTTGGGCGCAGAAGCAATGCCATATCTATCTGGCCAGCCTGGGCCGGCAGATCGCCGCCCCGACAGAGCCCGGACACTGGCCGGTCTTTCTGCCCTGGGAGGAGGCCGCGAATACTCTGGCAGTATCAGGAGACCGGTATTTCGTCGCCCGTGCCATGGCGGGCCTGAACACCGGGTAAACCCAGCCGCAGAAAGGCGTCAGGTCAAAGATATCCTTCTGCCCGAAAACTCAACTCCCGCGCCTTGCCGATGATCAGATGGTCATGGATCACAAGGCCCAACACCTCTGCCGCATCGCGAATCGCATTGGTCATATCCATATCCGCCTGCGATGGTGTGGGGTCGCCTGACGGGTGATTATGCACCAGAATCAGCGCCGAGGCATTCAGTTCAAGCGCCCGTTTCACCACCTCGCGGGGATAGACCGGCACATGATCGACCGTACCGGTCTGCTGTGCCTCATCGGCAATCAGAACATTCTTGCGGTCCAGAAACAGAACCCGGAACTGTTCCAGTTCCCGATGCGCCATCGCTGTCTGGCAATAATCCAGCAGCGCATCCCAGGAAGACAGGATCGGCTTTTTCATCACCCTTGCGCGCGCCATCCGGTGGCCCACCGCTTCCATCAGCTTCAGCTCGAATACCACACGGTCGCCCACGCCGGTCACATCTTTCAGCCGGGCGGGCGGGGCGGCCAGAACATGGTTCAGATCGCCGAACTGTTTCAGCAGCGCCTTGGCCAGCGGCTTGGTATCGCCGCGCGGCAGGGCCCGGTAGAGGATCATTTCCAGCAATTCATAATCCGGCACCGCATCAGACCCGCCCTCGGTGAAACGGGCGCGCAACCGGTCCCGATGGGCTTTGCGATGCGCCTCCACTCCGACGTTTTTGGAAGGCTTGCGGGGCAGACGCACCGGCCGGGTCACGTCAAATCCGGGCAGCGGCGCTTCGGCGACCTGATCGGGGTGTCTTCTCATACCGCCGAGCCTGCCGCAAAACCGGTTAACAGTGCGTTACGCCCAGGTCGGGTGGTATTTGCCGCCCGGCGACAGGGTGAAAATCTCGCAGCCATCCGCCGTCACCCCGATGGAATGTTCAAACTGGGCGCTCAGGCTTTTGTCGCGGGTCACCGCCGTCCAGTCATCGGCCAGAACCTTGGTTTCGGGCCGGCCCAGATTGACCATCGGTTCAATGGTGAAGAACATGCCTTCCTCCAGCACGGCGGCGGTGCCGGGGCGCCCGTAATGCAGCACATTGGGGGGGGCGTGAAACACCTGGCCCAGACCATGACCGCAGAAATCGCGGACAACAGACATCCGCTGTGCCTCCACATAGCTTTGGATCGCATGGCCGATATCGCCGAACGTGTTGCCCGGCTTCACCATCTCGATCCCCTTGAACAGCGCATCATGGGTGACCTGGATCAGCCGTTCGGCCCGCCGGTTCAGCTTGCCCGCCACATACATGCGGCTGGTATCGCCAAACCAGCCATCCACAATCACCGTCACGTCGATATTCAGGATATCCCCGTCTTTCAGAACCTTGGCGCCGGGGATCCCGTGACAGACCACATGGTTCACACTGATACAGCTGGCATGCTGATACCCGCGATAGCCGATCGTGGCCGAGGTCGCGCCCGCCGCCTCCACCAGCGCTGTGATCCGGTCATTCAGCGCACCGGTGGTCATCCCGGGCCGCACCATCGGCACCATCTCGTCAAGAATATGCGCCGCAAGCGCGCCTGCCGCATGCATGCCCGCAAAATCCTCGGGGCGATGAATACGGATGCCGTCTTTGGTCAAATAACCTTCGAAACTGTCCAAAAAATCCACTCCGGCTCGGGTTTCCCGAAACTTATGCGATGAAACCGGAATTTTCCAGATCGGGCGCAATCAAATCTGCGCGGCAATATCAACCGGTATTTTATCGCCGATCCTGATACCATCCGGGCTGATATCTGTGCCATAGCATATCATCTCAACCCCGGCGGCACGGGCCGCGTCAAAGGCGCGTGCATAGGCCGGGTCCAGATCACCGGCCATTTTCAACCGCGTGCAATCAGACCGCTGAAGGAGATACAGCATCACCGCGCGATGGCCCTGCGCCACCATCTCTGACAGTTCAACCAGATGTTTCGCGCCCCGTGTTGTCACGCTGTCGGGAAATTCGGCCCAATCCCCGGCACGGCGCAGGGTGACGTTTTTGACCTCCACATAGGTATCGGGCAGATCACCGCCGCTCAGCAGAAAATCCACCCGGCTGTTCTGCCCGTATGACACCTCTGGCGTGATCACCGGAAAGGCCGATAATTCCGGGATTGCGCGAGCGTCCAGTGCTTCGGCCACAATCCTGTTGGGCAAGCCCGTATCGATCCCGGCCCAATGCCCGCCCGGCAATTCAACCAGACGCCAGCCATAGCGCAGCTTCTTTTTCGGGTCGTCATTCGGCTCCACCCAGATCCGCAGGTCCGGGTCTTTCAGACCCATCATTGATCCGGGGTTCGGGCAATGCGCTCTGGTCACCTGCCCGTCCTCCAGACGGATATCCGCCAGAAAGCGATTGTACCGGCGGATCAGGACTGCCGGGACCAGGGGGGTTTGAAAGCGCATGGTCCAGCCCCTATACCGGTCGCCATGCACAGGCAAGGAGCCGCTGAAATGCCCAACCCCACCGCCGCCATGCTGGTGATCGGCGACGAAATCCTCTCGGGCCGGACCCGGGATGCAAACATGCATTACCTGGCCGGAGAACTGACAAAACACGGGATCACCCTGGCCGAGGTGCGCATCGTCGCCGATGATCACGAGGCGATTGTGGGCGCGGTTCAGGCCCTGAGCGCGGGCCATGGCACGGTCTTCACCTCGGGCGGGATCGGCCCGACCCATGATGATATCACCGCCGAGGCCGTGGCCGACGCTTTTGCCGTGCCCATTGGCATCCGCGATGATGCCCGCGCGCTTTTGCAGGCCCATTATGAGCGTCAGGGCACCGAAATAAACGACGCCCGGCTGCGCATGGCGCGCATTCCCGACGGGGCGACGCTGATCGACAATCCGGTCTCTGTCGCGCCGGGCTTTACCTTACATAATGTGCATGTGATGGCCGGTGTGCCCGCTGTGTTCCGGGCCATGGTCGCCTCGGTGCTGCCGGGCCTGACCGGGGGCGCGCCGCTGTTGTCGCAAAGCCTGCGCATTCCCCGTGGCGAGGGCGATATCGCCGGGCCGCTTGCCGCACTTGCCCAGGCCAATCCGCAGGTCGAGATCGGGTCTTACCCCTTTATCCAGGATGGGATCTTTGGCGCCAATATCGTGGTGCGCAGCTCTGACGGGGCGGCCGTGGATATGGTGATCGGTGAACTGGCGGCGCTTTTCCCCGAGGCGCAATGACCCCGCCCGCATCTCTGCCCGCCGCCCATGACCTGTATCCGGTGATCGACCGGACATGGCCCGCCGCCGACATCCGCATGCTGGCCCCCTGGGTCTTGCGCAACGGGCAGGGCGGCGGCAGCCGGGTTTCTGCCGCAACCCTGTGCGAGGGCCAGCCGACAACACAGGATGTTGCCCGGGCCGAGGCCGCGATGCAGGCAATGGGACAACCCCCGTTGTTCATGATCCGCAAGGGCGACACGACGCTGGATGCTCTGCTGGACACCCTGGATTACCATATCAAGGATCCGGTCACGCTTTATGCTGCACCGGTCGGCGCCATCGCTACCGACCGCCCGCCGCCCATAACCTGTTTCGAAATCTGGCCCCCGCTTGCCGCGCAGGAGGAGATCTGGACCGCAGGCGGTATCGGGCCCGCGCGGCTGGCCATCATGCACCGGGTGACAGGCCCGAAAACCGCGATTTTCGGGCGGATTGATGACCACCCGGCCGGCACGGGTTTCATCGCCATGGACGGGGAGATTGCCATGATACACGCGCTGGAAACCCTGTCTGACCATCGCCGCAAGGGGCTGGGCCGCTATATGATGCGCGCCATGGGTTTCTGGGCCAGAGATCAGGGCGCCACATATATCACCCTGCTGGTCACACAGGCCAACCTGCCGGCAAACGCGCTCTACACTTCCCTCGGGTTCCAGCCTGTGGGACATTATCATTATCGTATCAAATCAGAGGCATCATGACCAAACCGAACCCGAACACCACGGCACTGAACCTTCCGCCTCTCGACCCGCTGCCGGACGCAACACAGAAATATTTCGATATCTGTCAGGACAAACTGGGAATGATCCCCAATGTTCTGGCGGCCTATGCGTTCGACGAGGATAAGCTGAACGCCTTCACCGGGTTTTATAACGACGTGATGCTGGCCGAAAGCGGTCTCAGCAAACTGGAACGCGAGATGATCGCGGTGGTGGTTTCGGCCATAAACCACTGCTTTTACTGTCTGACCGCCCATGGCGCGGCTGTGCGCGCACTGTCCGGCAAACCCGAATTGGGCGAAGCGCTGATCATGAACTATCGCGTGGCAGATCTGGACCCGAGACAAAGGGCCATGCTGGATTTTGCCGTGCTGATGACCGAAGCCAGTTACAAGATCGAGGAACAGGATCGCCAGGCCTTGCGCGATGTGGGTTTCTCTGACCGCGATATCTGGGATATCGCCGCCACGGCTTCATTCTACAGCATGAGCAATCGCATGGCCTCGGCCATAGATATGCGGCCCAATGCGGATTATCACGGGCAGCATCGGTGACATTCCGTCTGCCTCATATCCTTCTGTCCCTTGGGCTGGCCGTGATTGGCCTGCCCGCACCCGCCGCGGCGCTGGACCTGCACATGCCTGCCGCTGCGCGGCTGGTGCTGGATCAGACCGAAGCGATGGATCGTTACCAGATGCCCACCGGCCCATGGAGCCCGACCGGCGGCATGATAAGCCAGGATAAAGAGGGGCAGATAAACCGCTATGTCTGGCAGGTCGTGCCCTTTGGCGGAACCTGTGCACAATTGCTGGCCCCGCTCAGGGCGCAGCTTGTGACAGATGGGTATGAGGTGTTGTATTCCTGCTCAGACCAGAATTGCGGCGGCTTCGATTTCCGCTTCGGGATGGATGTGGCCCCGGAACCCGACATGCATGTGGACCTGGATGATTTCATCTATCTCGCCGCCCGCAAGGAAACCGGGGATGCCACCTATGATGTGGCGCTTCTGGTCTCTCGCGGGGGGGGAAACGGCTATATCCATATGATTCAGATCAGCCCGCCCGGGGAACCCGTGCCAGAGGTCACCCAGTCAACCCGCGCGCCTGCGGATGAGGGCACGGTGCCACCGCCCGTCTCCGCCACTGCCGGTATCGCTGACAATGCCACCCTGATCTCGGCGCTGGAGACAACCGGCAGGGCCACATTGGAAGGCCTGCACTTCCAGACCGGGGCGTCCGCTCTCCCGGAACAGGAAAATACCTCGCTGACCGTGCTGGCCGATTACCTGATCCGTCACCCGGCCCGGCGCGTGGTGCTGGTGGGCCATACGGATGCCGAAGGCTCGCTGCAAAACAACATCGCGCTCAGCCGGGCACGGGCGGCTGCGGTGCGCAGCTATCTGGTGTCCGCCCTGAATGTTCCCGCCACACAGATCCGGGCCGAAGGTATTGGATATCTTTCCCCCCGCGCGCCCAATGATACCAATGAAGGCCGGGAACGGAATCGCAGGGTCGAAGTGGTGCTGACAAACACCGAATAATGCGTTTGCATTTGCATGGATGCAGAACCGGTGGCGAGACGCAGATTTTATCCGAAACGCTCTAAAAAATGGCCCGGCTGGCAGACACCAACCGGACCATGGATTTGCCCCGAAATATACGCTTGGGGCGACAGTATGAAATCTTACCAGTCTTCGGGGCCTTTGCCGCGAAACTGCTCTACAAGAAAATCAATGAATGCGCGGACTTTCGGCTGCGTATAGCGACCCGGCGGATACACCGCATAAATGCCTTGCGCTTCCATCGGCAGGTCAGGCATCGCATCAACCAGCAGACCCTGACGCAACGGCTCTGCATAAAGAAAGCTGGGCAGATAGGCGATACCAAGCCCGCCAATCGCCGCATTCAACAGCGATTGCCCATCATTCACCGTCAGCGAACCGGATGTGCGCACCTGACGTTTCTCACCGGAGGGCGCGGTGAGTTTCCAGACATTCCCGCTGGCCTGATTGGAGTAATGCAAAAGCTTGTGGTCGCTCAGATCGTCAATCTTTTCCGGCCTGCCGAACTGCTCGAAATAGCTGGGCGCGGCGATCATGCGTTTATGGCTCTCGGTCAGTTTGCGGGCCCGCAGACTGCTGTCTTCCAGCTCACCGACGCGGATCGCCAGGTCGAACCCTTCCGAGATCAGCTCCACATAGCGGTTGTTCAGAATCATATTGACGGTGATTTCGGGGTAAGACCGTAAAAACGACCCCAGAACCGGCGACAGATGATTGACGCCGAAATCCGTCGCCACAGAGACCCGCAACAGACCCGAGGGCGCAGATTGCATTGCCGTGACCAGCGCATCGGCCTCACCCGCATCATTCAGAACCCGGCGGGCCCGGTCATAATAGGCAAGGCCGATCTCGGTCGGGCTGACACGCCGGGTGGTGCGGTTCAGAAGCCGGGCCCCCAGACGGGTCTCAAGGCTCGACACATGCTTGGACACAGCGGATTTTGAAATCCCCATCTTCCGTGCCGCATCGGTAAAGCCGCCCTGATCCACAACCGTGGCGAACGCTTCCATTTCCGTCAAACGGTCCATTAATCACCCATCTGCTCACATTTTTCTTTGGAGCGACCATGACCCTGAAATACGGCGTGATTGCGGAGGAAGCCGGGTATTCCCGAGGATCGTTGATGGCACAGGTTGCGTCATTCCCCTGTATACTTGCCTGAAATGACAGATTTTGACCATAAGTATGTATGAAAACCTACCCGCCGCGATCCGCAGACCAGCCATAGGCTTCCCGCAGAACAGGAGCATCCCATAGTGACCCATCTCACCGCCCGCCAAGATCTTGCCGCCGCCTTTCGCTGGACCGCACGGGAAGATATGCATGAAGCCATCGCCAATCATTTCTCACTGGCGGTGAATGCGGATGGTACGGAATTCCTGATCAATCCCAAACGGCATTTCTCCCGCATCCGGGCCTCGGACCTCTGGGTGATCGACGCCAATGACCCGGACAGCTGCACCGGCCCCGACGCGCCGGACCAGACCGCCTGGGGCCTGCATGCCAGCCTGCACCGCCATGTGCCCCATGCCCGTTGCGCCATGCATGTGCATTCCACCTATGCCACCGTTCTGGCAAGCCTCGCCGACAGCCGCCTGCCCGCGGTCGATCAGAACTCGGCGATATTCCACAATCGGCAGGTGGTGGATGAGGAATATGGCGGCCTTGCGCTGGAAGACGAAGGCGCCCGCTGCGCGCGCCTGTTTCAGGACCCTTCGGTACGGACCCTGATCCTGGGCAATCACGGCGTGCTGATCATCGGTGAAACCGTGGCCGAGACCTTCACCCGCCTCTATTATTTCGAACGCGCCGCCCGGACCTATATCCTTGCCCTGCAAACCGGGCGTCCGCTCAGGGTGCTATCCGACGAGATCGCCTCGAAAGCCGCCGCGCAAATGGAAGGCTGCGCCGGGGATGAGGCGGCGTTCCTGACCGAGATCCGCGCCGTGCTTGACACGGAAGAGCCGGAGTATGCCCACTGACCCCACAGCACCCATAACCGCCCGGGGCCCCTTCTCTATCTCAAAAATACTTCCGCCGGAGGCATCCCACAATCTCACCACAGACCACGCCGCGAGCCTTCACGCCGCATCGAAATCCAGCACCAGTTTTTCGCTTGTGGGTCGCGTCTGGCAGGCCAGGGTGAAGCCCGCCTCCAGCTCCCAGGGTTCCAGAGAATAATTCACCGCCATCTCGGCGCTGCCCGCCGCCACCTTGCACCGGCAGGTGCAGCACATGCCGCCCCGGCAGGAATAGGGCAGGTCCAGCCCGGCCCGCTCTGCCGCTGCAATCACCGTCTCATCTTCCCCGGTATAGGTGAACTGCCGCCGCGCCCCATCCAGCACAATCTCAACCTCCACCCCGCCTTCCGCAGCCGCCTCTGCCGCGGCTGATTTCGGCATTCGGGGGGTTTCTCCGGCCATGAAGAACCGCTCGTGATGAATGCAGGCATGATCCACACCAAGCGCCAGCACCGCTGCCTCAACCGCGTCGATCATCTCTCCCGGGCCGCATAGAAACACCCCGTCGGCACCCGCCGGATCAACCGCACCGGCCTGCGCCAGACGGGTCACTTTCTCTCCATCCACACGCCCCGACAGCAACGCCACATCCTGAGGCTCCCGGCTCAATACATGCACCAGCGTGAACCGCCCCAGATACCGGTCTTTCAGCGCCTCCAGCGTTTCGCGGAACATGATCGTATCGGTGCGACGGTTGCCATAGATCAGCGCCACCTCCGCCCCCCGCGCCAGGGCCGCCCCCGCCAGCGACACCATCGGCGTGATGCCAGACCCGGCCGCAATCAGCACCATCCGGTCACAACCCGGGTCGGTAAACCGCCCCTCCGGCGGCATCACCCGCAGCACATCACCGGCGCTCAGACCCTGGGCAAATTCCGAAAACGCCCCGCCCTCAACCCGTTTGACCCCGACGGTCAAAGGCTCCCCCGGCAAGGATGCAATCGAATAGCTGCGCCGCAAATCCTGCCCCGCAACCTTGGCCCGCAGGGTCAGATACTGCCCCGGCGCATAGGCAAACACATCGCTCAGCGCCTCGGGCACGTCAAAACAGATCGCCACCGCCCCATCGGTTTCGGGTCGCAGCTCTGCCACAGTCAGGTCGTGAAACATCGCCACCCTCTCAAATGCATTTGAAATAATCGAACGGCTCGGCGCAGGTCAGACACCGATACTGGGCCTTGCAGGCGGTTGACCCGAATTCGCTGATCCGCTCGGTCGCCTCTGATCCGCAAAGCGGGCAGCTCACGGCCACCTCTCCGAACAGCGCCCGCACCGATCCCGCGGCCTCCACCGGCGGGGCGATCCCATAGGCACTCAGCTTCTTGCGACCCGCCTCGGTGATCCAGTCCGTTGTCCAGGGGGGCGTCAGAACCCGCTCGATCCGCGCCTCATAGCCCGCATCGCGCAAGGCCATCTCGATCGCCATCTCGATCGCCAGGGTGGCGGGACACCCGGAATAGGTGGGCGTCACCCGGGCCACCGCCACGCCCTCGACCAGATCGACGCTGCGCAGAATGCCAAGCTCCTCCACATTCACGCAAGGCACTTCCGGGTCGGGGACTGCGGCCGCCGCTACCCAGGCGCGTTTCTGGTCCAGAGCCGTTACCATTCCGCCCCCGGATAGGCGCGCTGCAGATACTGCATCTCAGCCAGAAGATGACCCAGCTGCTCACCATGAACCCCGGCACGGCCACCGGCCTGCGGATACGCCACCTCGGGCACCTCCAGCAGCGCCTCGCCAAACACCATCGCAATCACCCGATCCCATTCAGCCTGCATCCCGGCACGTACCGGCAAGACAGCCCCGGCCTCGCACACCGCCGCATCCTCACTGCTTTCAAACAGCTCCCCGGTGAAGCGATGCAAGTCCAGCACTGCGGCCTGCATCTTCGCCGCACTCTCCTGCGTTCCGTCGCCCAGGCGGATCACCCATTCCCCCGCATGGCGGATGTGATAGGCCATTTCCTTCACCGCCTTGCCCGCCACCCCGCGGATCACCTCATCAGTCGAGGTTAAAGCCGCAGTCCAGAACGGCTCCATGAAGGCTGCGAAATAAAGCTGCCGCAGCATGGTCTGTGCAAAATCCCCGTTCGGGCGTTCCACCAGCAGGCAGTTGCGATATTCCCGCTCCACCCGCAGCATCGCCAGATCATCCTCTGACCGGCCCCTGCCTTCCAGCGTCGCGGCATACTCATACAGCACCCGCGCCGTCCCGATCAGATCCAGCGCCATATTCGGCAGGGCCAGATCCTCCTCCAGCATCGGCGCATGGCCGCACCATTCGGAAATCCGGTGGCCGAGGATCAGATGATCATCGGCCAGTTCCAGAACCGCGCCCAGCAAGGCCATCACATATGCCCCACATCTTCGGGGATCTCGTAAAAGGTCGGATGGCGGTAAATCTTGTCCGCTGTCGGCTCGAAATTCTCCGCCGCCTGATCCGGGTCGCTTGCGGTGATCGCCACAGACGGCACCACCCAGATGCTCACCCCTTCGCCGCGCCTTGTATAGACATCGCGCGCCGCATTCAGCGCCAGAACCTCATCGGCGGCATGCAGCGATCCGCAATGCTTATGCGCCAGCCCGTTCCGGGGCCGGATGAACACTTCCCATAACGGCGTCGCATCCGCCATAGCCGCCCTCCGTCTTCTTGTTTCAAATACGCTGCGGGGAGCGCGAGGGGTGCAAAACCCCTCGCTCCCGCACTCTCATCTCACTCTGCCGCCTGCTTGCGCGCCGCCCGCTTCGCGGCATGGGCCAGGGCCGCCTCCCGCACCCAGGCGCCATCTTCCCAGGCCGCCTTGCGGTCCCTGATCCGGTCTACATTCATCACACCGCCGCCCTTGACGACCCGCCAGAATTCGGACCAGTCAATCTCCCCATGGTCGTACCCGCCCTTTTCCGCGTTCCATTTCAGATCCTTATCCGGCACGGAAAGACCCAGAAACTCGGCCTGCGGCACGGTTGCATCAATGAATTTCTGGCGCAGTTCATCATTTGAAAAACGCTTGATCTTCCAGGCCATCGACTGGTCCGAATGCTCACTTTCCGCGTCATGGGGCCCGAACATCATCAGCGATGGCCACCACCAGCGGTTCAGCGCATCCTGCGCCATCTCGCGCTGCGCCCCGGTGCCGCGTGCCAGGGTCATCACAATCTCATAGCCCTGCCGCTGGTGAAAACTCTCTTCCTTGCAGACCCGGATCATCGCCCGCGCATAGGGCCCGAAGGAACAGCGGCACAGCGGGATCTGGTTCATGATCGCCGCGCCATCCACCAGCCAGCCAATGGTGCCGATATCGGCCCAGGACAGGGTTGGATAGTTGAAAATGCTGGAATATTTGGCTTTGCCCGACAGCAGTTCCTCGGTCATCTCCTCGCGCGACACGCCCAGCGTTTCAGCCGCCGCATAAAGATAAAGACCATGGCCCCCCTCATCCTGCACCTTCGCCAGAAGCGCCGCCTTGCGTTTCAGCGAGGGCGCGCGGGTGATCCAGTTCCCCTCGGGTAGCATGCCCACAATCTCGGAATGGGCGTGTTGCCCGATCTGACGAACCAGGGTCCGGCGATAGCCTTCGGGCATCGCATCATTGGGTTCGATCTTCTCTTCCGCATCAATGCGCGCCTGAAACCGCGCCAGAAATTCGGGCGTCTCGTCAGAGCTGCTGTCAGCGCCAATCAATCCTTGAGAATACATCCGATCTCCTCCCGGGTCCCGTGTGTGACCTGAAAATAGGTTACAAAAAATCCTGAATCAATGATTTTTTGTAACCTATTTTTGATATCCGAACCTCTGCCAATAGGCCCGGCCCGGGATTTGCAGGGCGCGAAACCCGTCGCCCGGGGCCTGCAACCAATCCTCTGCCGACCCGGTCAGCGCCCAATAGGCAGCGCCCAGTTTCGCCCGCAATGTCAGCCCGGCCCATCCTTCGGGGGCAAGTTTTTCCGGTATTTCCGGGTGCCGCAGAACATAGCGCCGCCAGCGATGGATCAGAACCGTCCGCGCCGCCAGGGCATCAAGCTTTGTATCGGGGGAAAATGTTACCTCAAGATAGCGCAAAAGCGCTGTCAGAATGTCTGTTTCCTTTTGATGATCGGCGGTGACGACCTGCAAATCCCCGGGCAATGTGTCGATCCAGCCCGCCACGGAAAACCCTCGCACACGAGGCGCGAAATCCACCGGCCAAAGGCCTATCCCCGGGGCAATCGGCACCCCGCGCGGATCGTCAGAGACAGCCATCAGCCAATGCACCGGCTCCTCCTCTCTGGGTGCAGCATAGACAAGCCGCGAGGCCGGCACAAACGCCTCCCGCCCCTTGTCAGTAAAGCCGTAAAACGTGTTCCGGCCTTCCTTGCTGCGCTCGGCCCAGCCGTCTTTCACAAGCCGGGACAGGGCGGTTTTCTGCGCCGCCTGGCTGACACCCAGCCGATCCAGCAACAGGCCCAGCCGGGTGGTGGGGATGGTGGTCTGCCGGGTTTCAACCGTGTCCCCCAGAATGGTCACGATCAGCGACCAGACCCGCAAGCGGCCCTGATCATGCAGATAATCGTCAAGAAGCGGTTGCAGCAAATCGGTCATCACGCTGATTTAGCGGGAATAGCACACCATCGTCAAAAGCTCATATTCCGCGGTCTGTTCATCATCCTGATTGTAGAGCGTCACGTTCCATCGCAGCTCGCCATACTCCTCGGTACGGCGGGTCTTGCGTTTGGCGGTCAGACGCACCCAAAGCTGATCCCCGGGGCTGACCGGTTTCTGAAAGCTCAACGCATTCAGGCCGGTATTGGCCAGCACCGGGCCGGGATCGGGCTGCACGAACAGCCCGGCGGCAAAGCTGAGCAGCAGATAGCCATGGGCAACACGGCCCGGGAAAAACGGGTTCGCGGCAGCGGCGCTGTCATCCAAATGGGCATAGAATGTGTCACCGGTGAAATGGGCGAAATGTTCGATATCCTCCAGCGTCACCTCCCGCGCGGCGGTTTTGATCGTATGGCCGATCTCGATCTCGTCAAAGGTCAGCTGGAACGGATGGGTTTCGGGCGTGATCTCCTCCGCCCCCGGCACCCATTGGCCGGTGATTGCGGTCAGCATCCTTGGGCTGCCCTGCACCGCCACGCGCTGCATGTAATGCATCACCCCACGGATACCGCCCATCTCTTCCCCGCCGCCCGCGCGCCCCGGCCCGCCATGGATCATATGCGGCAGGGGGGAGCCATGGCCCGTCGCCTCGCCCATGCTGTCACGGTCATTGATATAAAGCCGCCCATGCCAGGCACCGGAATTGTGCAATACGGTCTGCGCCACCTTCGGGTCATGTGTGATCACAGAAGCGACCAGAGAGCCACCACCGCGATTGGCCAGCGTGGTTGCATGGGCCAGATCGCGATAGGGCATCAGGGTGGAAACCGGGCCAAACGCCTCTGTTTCGTGAATATGATGCGCGTCATCAGGCTCTGCACAGCATAACAGAGCCGGTTTCATGAACGCACCTGTCCTGGGATCGAGGCCATCAAGCTCGGTCACGTCCCCCTCCCCACACAGATATCGGGCTTCCGCCGCGATCTTCTGAAGATTTGTGATCACATCCCGTTTCTGCCCGGCCCCGGCCAGCGCGCCCATCCGCGTGGTTTCCAGCGCCGGGTCACCGATCCGGGTCTTTTGCAACCGGGCCGCCAGCGCCTCCCCCACCGGGTCCAGCAGGGCCTGCGGCACGATGATCCGCCGGATCGCGGTGCATTTCTGACCCGCTTTTGTGGTGATTTCACGGGCGGCCTCTTTCACGAACAGGTCGAATTCCGGGGCATCGGGCGTGACATCGGGGCCCAGGATCGAACAATTCAGACTGTCCTGTTCCGCGATGAACCGGGTGCCGCGTTTCAGCAGATGCGGGTTTGATCGCAACATCAGCGCCGTATCGGCAGAACCGGTGAAGCTGACCACATCCTGCGGCCCCAGACGATCCAGCAGATCGCCGGTGCCGCCGATGATCAGTTGCACCGCCCCCTCGGGCAACAGACCCGATGCCAGCATGATCCGCATACAGGCCTCGGTCAGATAGCAGGTGGCGGTGGCAGGTTTGACGATACAGGGCACCCCGGCCAGCAAAGCGGGCGCCAGTTTTTCCAGCATCCCCCAGACCGGAAAGTTGAACGCGTTGATATGGACCGCCACACCGCGCAGGGGCAGGGCCACATGCTGGCCCAGAAAGCTGCCACCGCGCGAAAGCTGTTCGACCCCGCCGTCGATATGGATATCGCCATCGGGCATTTCACGCCGCCCTTTGGAGGCGAATACAAACATCGTGCCGATGCCGCCATCAATGTCGATCCAGCCATCGGCGCGGGTGGCCCCGGACAGGGGGTTGAGCGCATAAAGCTCTTCCTTCCGGCTGTCGATATATTGCGCCAGCGCCTTCAGCATCCGGGCGCGCTGGTGAAAATTCATTGCCCGCAGGCCCGGGCCGCCAACCCCGGTGGCATGGTCGATCATCGCCTGCATGTCGAGCGTGGCGCCACCCCGGGCAATCACCTCGCCGGTGACGGCGCTGAACATCTGGCGCGCCCCGGCATCTGGCGCGACCCATTGACCGGCGGCGAAGCTTTGAAGCTCTAACATCATAGGATCCTCCCTTGCGGAACAGTCTTGACCGATTGGTCGGCTTTGCGTCAAGCTGCATCGACAGGGAGGACGGCCATGACACCTCAAGACCGCGCCCGGCGCAGCGCCGAGGCCATGTGGGCGGATGATGCCGCATCGAAATGGGTCGGCATGGTGCTTGAAGATATCGGGCCGGGTTATGCCCGGATGTCATGTATGATCAGGCCCGAGCATCTGAACGGCCATCAGATCTGCCATGGCGGCGTGATTTTCAGCCTTGCCGACAGCGCCTTTGCCTTTGCCTGCAACAGCCACAACCAGGTGACCGTCGCCCAGCATAACACGATCAGCTATCTGAGCCCGGGCCAGCCGGGCGAGACATTGACCGCAGAAGCAAGGGAAGTGTCGAAACAAGGCCGCAATGGCATCACCGATGTGGTTGTGACCGGCGCTGACGGGCGGCAGGTGGCCCTGTTCAGGGGCGCATCGCGCAGCATCAAAGGCACCCATTTCGAGGAGGAGACCTGATGCTGGACCTGACGCCCAGACGGGCCGATCTGGACCCGATCGAAATTGCCAGCCGGGATGAGATTGAGGCCCTGCAACTGACACGGATGCAATGGTCGCTGGCCCATGCCTATGCCAATGTACCCTTTTACAAGGCACAGTTTGACAAGGCGGGTGTGCATCCTGACGATCTGACATCGCTTTCGGATCTGGCGAAATTTCCCTTCACGGTGAAACAGGACCTGCGGGATAATTACCCGTTCGGCATGTTTGCCGTGCCAAGGGATCAGGTCGCGCGGGTTCATGCCTCATCAGGCACCACGGGGCAGCCGACGGTGGTGGGCTATACCGCGAAAGATATCGACACCTGGGCCAGTGTTGTGGCCCGTTCCATGCGCGCCAGCGGCACGCGGCCGGGCGATGTGGTGCATGTGTCTTATGGTTATGGCCTGTTCACCGGCGGGCTTGGCGCCCATTACGGGGCGGAAAAGCTGGGCTGTACGGTGGTGCCTGTGTCAGGCGGGATGACCACGCGGCAGGTGCGCCTGATCGAGGATTTCGGCGCCTCCACCATCATGGTCACACCGTCCTATGCCCTGTCTATCCTCGATGCCTATCGCGAGCAGGGGCTGGACCCGCGCAAATCGCCGCTGACTGTGGGTATTTTCGGCGCCGAACCCTGGACCAACGCCATGCGCGAAGAGATTGAGCAGTCTTTCGACATGCATGCGGTGGATATTTACGGCTTGTCCGAGGTGATGGGCCCCGGTGTCGCCAATGAATGCGTGGAAACCAAGGACGGGCTGCATATCTGGGAGGATCATTTTTTTCCCGAAGTGATCAACCCGGAAACCGGGCAGCCGGTGGCAGACGGCGAACAGGGTGAACTGGTCTTTACCTCGCTGACCAAAGAGGCGTTTCCGATCATCCGCTACCGCACCCGCGATCTGACCCGGTTGCTGCCCGGCACCGCGCGCAGCATGCGGCGGATGGAAAAGATCACCGGGCGCTCCGATGACATGATCATCCTGCGGGGGGTGAATATCTTCCCCACCCAGATTGAAGAACAGGTGATGGAAATCACCGGGCTGGCGCCGCATTTCCAGATTGAACTGGCGCGCAAAGGCCGGATGGACGAAATGACCGTACATGTAGAGGCCGCCCGGGGGCCAAAAGGTTCTGACCTGCTGGAAACCGCCGCCACCACCCTGAAACGGCGGATCAAGGAACGCGTCGGCGTGACGGTCACCATCACCACCCATGGCGCGGGCGGGTTGGCGCGCAGCCAGGGCAAGGCGGTGCGGATCATCGACAACCGGCCAAAGGGGTAGGGCATATGCCACGCGGGCTTGCCAGAGATCACGCCGAAAAACGCGCCGCCCTGCGCAAGGGCGCGGCGGTGCATTTCGCGGAACACGGGTATGACCGGGCCTCCATGGCCTCGGTCGCGGGGGCCTGCGGCGTCTCGAAAGCGCTGATCTATCACTATTACGGCAGCAAGGAGACGCTGCTGTTCGACATATTGGACGGGCATCTGGGCGCTTTGGTGCAGGCGGTGGAAAATGTGCCCGCAACCGGCGCGCCGGAAGATCAGCTGCGCGCCCTGGTGCAGGCGATTCTGGCCAATTACCGGGATGCGGATGCAGAACATAAATTGCAGATTGATGCGCTGGATACCTTGCCGGCAGAGATGAAAGCCCCGCTGATTGACCTGCAAAGACGGCTGGTCGCCCGGATGAGCGATGTGATGCAGGCCGTGGGTGTGACCGGAGAGCTGCGGGCCGTCACGATGACGGTGTTTGGCATGCTGAACTGGTTTTACATGTGGCACCGGCCCGACAAGGGGATCAGCCGCGAGGCTTATGGCGATCTGGTCACCGATATGGTGCTGGGCGGGGTGCGTGAATTGTAATATGTGGGGACGGTTTCGCCACACTTGATCTGCTTCGCGATCTTGGGGATTTGGTTTTGCCTCCGGCGGGAGTATTTGAGGCCAGCAGAAGACCCGAGTATAGGGCAGAATGGCAAAACGGGCGACATCCAGAAAAAAGACATCCGGGACCCGGCGTGACCCTTCGCGATTGCGGCGGGGTATAAGACATGTGGTACGCCGGGTCTGGCAGGCGCTGGCGGTGAGTCTTGGGCTGATCCTTGTCTGGGTCGCGCTTTATGCCATCGTGCCGGTGCCAGTGACCCCCTATATGATCTCGCAAAGCTGGCGCCATGGCGGGGTGGACCGTGACTGGGTGCCGATGGAACAGATATCTCCCGATCTGCAACGCGCGGTTGTTGCGGCCGAGGATGCGAATTTCTGTCTGCATTGGGGGTTTGACATGGGCGCGATCCGCGATGCGATTGCCGATGGCGGAACCCGCGGCGCCTCGACCATCAGCCAGCAAACGGTGAAAAACGCGTTTCTGTGGCAGGGCCGGTCCTGGGTCCGCAAGGCGCTGGAGGCTGCGATCACCCCGGTGGTGGAGCTGATCTGGTCGAAACGCCGGGTGCTGGAGGTGTATCTGAACTTGGCCGAATTTGATACCGGCGTGTTTGGCGCCGAGGCCGCCGCACAGCATTATTT
Organism: Rhodophyticola sp. CCM32; assembly: GCF_004751985.1. Lineage (NCBI taxonomy): Bacteria > Pseudomonadati > Pseudomonadota > Alphaproteobacteria > Rhodobacterales > Roseobacteraceae > Rhodophyticola > Rhodophyticola sp. CCM32. The sequence goes on along the minus strand of NZ_CP038492.1, from coordinate 3,189,384 downwards.
CGGGGTCGCAGCGGCAGATCTGACCCCGGTTCAGGGCGCGCGTCTGGCCGCGATTCTGCCCAGCCCGCAAAGACGTTCCGCCTCGAACCCCGGTGATGCGACACGCCGCAGGGCCGGGCAAATCCTTGACGGGGCGGCGACCATTCATGCCGATGGCCGCGATGATTGCTTTGCGAATTGAAAAACACCGCCCGGCAAGGCAAACAGGACAGATAACAAACGTGACGAGCAGATTATGACGCGCCTCTATCATTTTGCCCTTTCCCCCTTTTGCCGCAAGGTCCGTCTGGTTCTGGCGGAAAAGAAGATTGATGTGGAACTGGTTGAAGAGAAATACTGGGAACCCTCCACCGAGTTTCTGCGCCGTAATCCGGCAGGAAAAGTGCCTGTCCTGAAAATTGACGGGCTGATGCTGAGCGATAGCCAGGCAATCTGCGAATATGTCGAGGACACCGTGCCCGAGCCGGAGCTGATGCCCAATGACCCCAAGGCGCGGGCCGAGGTGCGGCGGCTTTGCGGGTGGTTTGATGGCAAATTCCACAGCGAAGTGACCGCAAATCTGGTTTATGAGCGGGTGAACAAGAAGATCATGCGCGGCGGCTATCCCGACGGGAAAGCGGTGAAGACCGGGGCGCAGCAGATCAAGTTTCATCTGGATTACATGAACTGGCTGCTGGATCACCGGCGCTGGCTGGCAGGGGACCGGATGACGCTGGCAGATTTCACCGCCGCGGCACATCTCAGCTGTCTGGATTACATCAGCGACGTGGACTGGAACCGGTCAGAGATTGTGAAGGACTGGTATGCCAAGATCAAATCGCGGCCCGCGTTCCGGTCAATTCTGGCCGATCAGGTGCCGGGGTTCATCCAGCCGCCGCATTACGCAAATCTGGACTTTTGAGCGATCTGCGCAAGGCGTTGGAGGCTGAAGCCACCGCTGCGGGCTTTGCCAAACTCGGAGTGTGCCGGCCCGATGCGATCCCGCAGGCGGCCGGACGGCTGGCCGATTATGTGGCTAGGGGACGGCATGGGCAGATGGGCTGGCTGGAAGACCGGATGGCATGGCGCGGCGATCCGACAGCGCTTTGGCCCGATGCGCGGTCGGTGATCATGCTGGCCGAGATGTACACACCCGACAGCGACCCTTTGGCGGATCTGGAACACTCCGACCGCGCCACGATCAGCGTTTATGCCCGCAACAGAGACTATCATGATCTGGTCAAAAAGCGCCTGAAACGTGTTGGCCGCTGGCTGCTGGCAGAGCGCCCGGATGAGGCGATCAAGGTATTTGTCGATACCGCGCCGGTGATGGAAAAACCGCTGGCCCAGGCCGCCGGTCTGGGCTGGCAGGGGAAACATACCAATCTGCTTGGCCGGGATCTGGGAAGCTGGTTCTTTCTGGGGGCGATTTTCACGACCATCACGCTCCCTCCCGATGAGCCGGAAACCGAGGCGTGCGGATCCTGCACCGCCTGTCTGGATATCTGCCCGACCAAGGCCTTTCCGGCCCCGTTTCAACTGGATGCGCGGCGCTGCATTTCCTATCTGACGATTGAACATAAGGGCCCGGTGCCGCATGCGTTGCGGGCGCAGATGGGCAACCGGATTTATGGCTGCGATGATTGTCTGGCGGTCTGTCCCTGGAACAAATTTGCCCGGGACGCGACAGAGTTGCGCTATGCTGCGCGGACAGATTTGCAGGCACCCGCGCTGGAGGATCTGGCCCGCCTGGATGATGCCGGGTTCCGGGCGTTGTTTTCAGGCTCCCCGATCAAGCGGATCGGGCGGGACAGGTTTGTGCGCAATGTGCTTTATGCGATTGGCAATAGCGGTCTGAAACGGCTCGAACCTGCGGCGCAGAGCCTGTTGGGTGACCCGGATGCGGCGGTGGCGGATGCCGCGGCCTGGGCGGTGGAGAGATTGCGATGATCCTGCTCAGCTTTGGTCATGGCTATTCGGCGCGGGCGCTGGCGCGTCTTCTGCCCGGCGACGCAGAGGTGATTGCCACAACGCGCAGCCTCGACAAGGCAGAGACATTGCGGGCCAAAGGCGTCACGGCGCGGATATTTCCCGGCGATGATCTGCGCGACGATCTGGCGCGGGCCACGCATATTCTTGTCTCTGCCGGGCCGGGGGCCGGGGGCGACCCGGTATTGGCCGCCCTGCGAGAGGATATCGCAGCCATTGCCGGGCAGAAAACCTGGATCGGCTATCTGTCGACCACCGGGGTTTACGGCGATCATCAGGGCGGATGGGTCAGCGAGGAAACAGCGCTGGCGCCTTCAACCGACCGGGGCCGGGCGCGGGTTGCCGCCGAAACCGCCTGGCAGGATCTGGCCGCGGAAACCGGGGCGGCTTTGCATATCTTCCGGCTGGCCGGGATTTACGGGCCCGGGCGCGGGCCATTTGCCAAGGTGCGGCGCGGCACGGCCCGGCGGATCATCAAACAGGGTCAGGTGTTTTCCCGCATCCATGTGGAGGATATCGCGCAGGTTCTGCTGGCCTCGATCCAGCGCCCCAATCCGGGCGCGATCTATAATGTCTGCGATAATCTGCCCGCCCCTCCCGAAGATGTGATCGCCTATGCCGCCAGGCTTCTGGGCCGGCCCGTGCCGCCGGATCTGCCGATTGATCAGGCCGAAATGTCGCCCATGGCGCGCAGTTTTTATGCGGAAAGCAAGCGGGTTGCGAACAGGCGCATCCGCGAGGAGCTGGGCGTGACCCTGCGCTATCCCGACTATCACACAGGTCTGGAGGCGCTTCTGGCAGCCGAGACAGACGATTAACGATTTCTTGATGGGTAGTCTTGCTGTATCCCTGAAATCAATAATCGAGCAGGCAGACAGGGCAATGAGATGCGGTTTCTGAACTGGGTATTCCTTATTACGCTTCTGCTTGGCAGTGCGGCCTGTTCCCGTTTCATCAGTTATGATGGCCCCGAGGTGACCCGGATCGAGGTGCATAAAAGCAGCCGTCAGATGTATCTGTTCCACAATCAGACGCTGTTGGAGCATTATGAGTTCGAGCTTGGCTTTGCGCCTGCCGGTGACAAGCAGGTGGAAGGCGACGGGCGCACACCCGAAGGGCGCTATTACATCGACCGGCGCAATCCGAACAGCGACTTCTACCTGTCCATCGGCATCAGCTATCCGAATGACGCCGACCGGGCCGAAGCCGCCGCGCTTGGGCAATCACCGGGCGGAGATATCTTTATCCATGGCACGCCGCGCCCGTTTCGGCGCACCGATGACTGGACCTGGGGCTGTATCGCGGTGACCAATGCAGAGATGCGGCAGATTTACGCGATGGTAAACACCGGCACCATCATCGACATTTTTCCCTAAAACACCCCTGCCTTAAACGGTTTCTCTCTAACCGGTCGGCGCATTGGCCGGGCCTGCGGTGCCGCCGTCACCGGTGACAAGGGTCCACCAGATCTTGCCGTTCGGCTCCTGAAAGAAGGCGAATCCCAGATCGCGGGCATTCGGGTCGGTGATGACATCGCGGGTATCGGGCTGCTGCATCCAGGCGGCCACGGTTTCCAGCTCGGATTCATAGGTTTCCGAGATGTTTTCGCCCAGAACCGTGCCCGGATAGCCAACCCGCCGCGCCCGGTCGATGGGGGAAGACCCGTCAGAGCCGAAATGCCACGGCCGGTTCTGCACCGACATGTCACGGGAATGGGTGGCCGCCGCCGCGTTCAGCTCGGCATTCAGCTCTACCTGTGCCGCCCCTGCGGCAGACCGCAGGGAGTTCACACTGTCCAGCACACGAAACTGGATGCGCGCGGTGTCATTGGTGTTGATTCGGTAGATCACCGGCAATGGCTGGCCATCAGATCCAAGGCGCGGGCCGGTATTCGACGCACAGGCCGAAAGCGCAAGCGCCGCTGTCGAAAGAATCATAAACCGTCTGTCCATTGTCGAAATACCTGTCTCAAAGCCCCGTTTATTGCCCAGACCCTTACAGTCCGGCTTGCGGTCAATCAAACACAACCGGCAGATTTCCGCATGTTCACAGCATTGTTTGATTTGCGACTGCGGCCTGTAGGTCATAGTTTGCGCGCCAAGAACGGGCACTGCCCGCAGGAGAACACCATGCCAAAACCATTTTCTTCACATTTGTCCCGCCGTTTGTTTCTGGGCAGCGCCGCTGCCGGGCTGGCCGCACCGGCCCTGGCACAGACCGCGCCTGAAACAACCGAGATCGAACGCGATATATCGCAATCCGTGCGCCACAATATTTCCAGCTTCCGCACGCTGGATTGGCGGCCCTATTTCAGCGACACGCAGAACGGGGCGATTCTGGTGGATATCACCTCGCGGGCGCTGCATTTCTGGAGCGAAGACCAGAACACATATCGTCTGTACCCCACATCCGTGCCGATGACCGATGATCTGACCCGCCGCGGCCGTACCGAAGTGGTGCGTCTGGTGGAAGGCCCCGATTGGCGACCGACACCGGCCATGCAGGAGCGCAACCCGGAATGGCCGGCCTATGTGCCGCCCGGCCCCGATAATCCGCTTGGCACCCATGCGCTTTATCTGGGCTGGACCTATTACCGGATTCACGGCACCCATGACACACGTAAGATCGGGCGCCGGTCATCGAATGGCTGCATCGGGCTTTATAACGAGCATATTGCGGAACTGTTCGGGATGACCAACCGCGGAACACAAGTGTTGCTTATTTGACGACAAATCATCTTTCGTGCGAATTCGGACTATTCCGCAGCATTGCAATCACCTGTCATTGCTGATTAAACCGGACCACGAGGTACAGTCTTGGGTGCCCTAATAGTTGCGCAATTCCGCGCCATAAGGGCGTATCTTGGAGGATACAATGAAAAAACTCGCTCTCGCCGCCACTCTTTCGGTAGCCGCCACCTCCGCTTTTGCAGGCGGCATCGCAGAACCGGTTCTGGAACCTGTTGTTATTGTTGAAGACACATCATCTTCGGCTGGTGGCATCATCGTTCCGATCCTGGCACTTATTTTGATTGCTGCTGCTGCGTCTTAACTAAGTCAGTTACCTGACAGCACAGTTTCAAAAGGCGGCCCGTTAGGGCCGCCTTTTTCTATATAGACAGGGGGCTGCAGGGCTATAAAGAACTGCATTCAATGACCGCCCCCCGCCTTTGACCTGAGCCATGGCATATCACCAATCCCCCGGGGAGAGCCGAAGGCATGGCAGGGTATTTGTGATCCGCGATGTCTCAGGTGTAAGGCAGCATGCTGTAACCGCCTATTCAAACAGGACGCATAGAATCGGAGGAGCCGGTTTCATCCTTCCTCCGCCGGCAGCCCTGCCATTCATCCATTTCAGGACATGGTCCAAAGCTTTGGATCCGCGCTTGCCGCGAAGCGCGATTCTGCTGCGATCAGAGCTTGGTTTCCGCCGCAATCTGCGCCCGCGATTTCCGGGCCCGTTCGGTGGCGGATTTCAGCTGACCACAGGCGGCCATGATATCCTCGCCCCTGGGGGTTCGGATCGGGCTGGCATAGCCCGCCTTATAGACGATATCGGCGAACCGTTCGATCCGCTGCCAGTCTGACCGCTGATAAGGCGCACCGGGCCATTCGTTGAACGGGATCAGGTTGATCTTGGCGGGAATGCCCTTGATCAGATTGACCAGACGGCGGGCATCTTCATCGCTGTCATTCACATCTTTCAGCATCACATATTCAAAGGTGATGCGTTCCGAGTTCGAGGCTTTCGGATAGGCCCGCAACGCGCCCAGAAGCTCCGCAAGCGGCCATTTCCGGTTGATCGGCACAAGCTTGTCGCGAATCTCATCGGTGGTGCCATGGAAGCTGACCGCCAGCATGCAGCCGATTTCATCCGCGGTGCGGGCAATTTCAGGCACCACGCCCGAGGTGGACAGCGTGATCCGCCGACGGCTGAGCGAGATACCTTCGGGGTCCATGGTGATTTTCATCGCATCGCGGACATTTTCGAAATTATACAGCGGTTCGCCCATGCCCATCAGCACCACATTGCTGAGCAATCGGGGCCGCCTGTCCGCGCCCTCGCCGGGTTCGGGCCATTCATCCAGATCATCCCGGGCCAGCATGACCTGACCGACAATTTCGCCTGCCGTCAGGTTGCGCACCAGTTTCTGCGTGCCCGTGTGACAGAAGGAACAGGTCAGCGTGCAACCGACCTGGGACGAGATGCACAGCGTCCCGCGATCTTCCTCGGGGATATAGACAACCTCCACCTCATGACCGCCGGCGATGCGCACCAGATATTTGCGGGTGCCATCGGCAGACACCTGACGCGACACCACCTCGGGCCGGGCAATGACAAACGCCTCTGCCAGCTCTGCCCGGTAGGATTTGCTGAGATTGGTCATCGCGTCGAAATCGCGGATGCCTTTCTGATAGATCCATTGCCAGATCTGTCCCACCCGCATTCTGGCCTGTTTCTCGGGCGTGCCATGGGCGATCAGCACGTCGCGCAAGGCATCACGGGTCAGACCCACCAGATTGACGGGCCCGTCAGGCAGTTTGCGCGGAAGGGTCAGAACGTCCTGTGTAACAGGGGCGCTGGCAGTCATGGCGTGCATCCTCTGGGTCCAAGCGGCTGACATATAGCGCGGCGCGCCCCAAGGCAAACCCCCGGGGATGCAAACCCCGTGATCAGCCGCCGCAACGGGCCTCGGCATCCTCGACCGCAGCGGTAAAGCCAAGAAGCGAAAAGGTATCCTGCGTTTGCGTCCCGCGGGAGGACCGCGCGGTCAGAACCGCCTCGGCGCCGCGTTTCATCGCCGTGACGATGCGCTGATCATCCTGCTCGGACGCGGCCCAGGCCATTTCGCCATCGGTGAACATCTCAAACGTGGTGCCGCCGATCTCCATCGTGACGGTGGAGCCTGGCGCAAACGGATAGCCGCCGGTGAACGAAACCTCGCCGCGTTTTTCCTCGGCCGGCCAATAGCTGATAAACATCAGAATCTCACCCCGGCGCACGGCCACAACACGGCCATCGCGGGTATTGACGGTTTCACGGGGGGTGGAAACCACCCAGCACTGGGTCGGGTCATCTTCGACAAAGACGCTCCAATCCGTTTCGGCGTTCACCCGGTTTGAGGATTCTTCCTGCGCCGCGACGTCATATGCCGTCAGGAACAACGCAATCCCGGCCAGCGCACAAAATACTCTGTGTCTCATCTTCCCTATCGCCTCCAGCCTTACTCTGCCTCGCGCCGTTCCTGGCATTATCTGCTCTTGCTCGGTGGATCGGGCGTTTCTCTTTTAGCTGTTGCAGATTAACCTGAATCACAAGGCGTGGGAAAGCCCCGGCGGCATAAATTCGCCGGGAGGTGAATGGGAGCGGAAAAATGCCGAATGCGGAAACACTGGTTGAGGTCTGGCGCGGGTCGATCTGCGAAAGCCGACACCGGGGGCATGCGGTGATCTGGGATGCGGGTGGCGATGTGGTGGCGGCCTGGGGGAACCCCGATATGGTGATCCTGCCGCGCTCCTCCTGCAAGATGATCCAGGCCCTGCCGCTGATCGAAAGCGGGGCGGCGGATGCGTTCGGGTTGAACGAGGCACATCTGGCCCTGTCCTGCGCGTCTCATCAGGGCGCCCATATCCATACCGATATGGTGGAAACCTGGCTGGGATCTCTGGGGCTGGACGAAGCGGCGTTTCGCTGCGGCCCGCAGATGCCCAATGACAAGGAGGCCCGATACGGGTTGATCCGCGCCGGGGAAGAGCCGGGCCAGCGGCACAACAATTGTTCCGGCAAACATTCCGGTTTTCTGACGCTCGGCAAGCATCTGGGCGCGGGGCCGGAATATGTGGATCTGGATCACCCGGTGCAGCGCGCCGCAAAAGCCGCGTTTGAAGAGGTGACAGGAGAGGACAGCCCCGGGTACGGGATTGATGGATGCTCTGCCCCGAATTTCGCCTGCACCCTGACCGGGCTGGCCCGTGCCATGGCCGGGTTCGCCGCCGCACAGGGTACGGGTACTGCCCGCGACAGGGCGCAATACCGGCTGACCCGGGCGATGGCCGCCTATCCGCATCTGGTGGCCGGGGAAGGCCGGGCCTGCACCCGTCTGATGCGCGCGATGGAGGGCCGCGCCTCGATCAAGACCGGGGCCGAGGCGGTGTTTGTGGCGATTTTGCCGGAGCAGAAGCTTGGCATGGCGGTCAAGATCGAAGATGGCACCACGCGCGGGGCCGAGGCGGTGATCACCCGGCTTCTGATCGGCGCGGGCCTGCTGGATGCGGACCATCCCGACGCAATCCACTATCGCCACGGCCCGATCCGCAACTGGCGCGGGATCGAGACCGGCCAGTACCGGGTGACAGACAGCGTGACAGGCTGGACCTTGTAAGAGCCTGCTATAGCGTTTCGAGTTAAACATGAATCACTTTTTCGCTGCCTCTCCCTTCGGTCGAACGCGAAAAGTGATGACATATGTCTCAGGTTAAACTCGAAAAGCTTTATTGCACCGGCCTCTGAAAGGCCGGGTTTCCCGTGAACCGCAAGGGCCGGAATTCTGCAGAATTCCGTGTGGAAAACTGAAGTTTTCCACCTGTGCAGCGCATTTCGGGTTTGAACCGGAATATATTACCCGTTTTGCACAGATACCTCCGCACTCGGGGTCAGAGACAGGATTTTATCCATAATCTCTTTTTTCTTCAAAGGCTTGGTCAGGTAATGATCAATGCCTGCCTCAAATATCCGCGTCTCGTCCCCGGCCATGGCATGGGCCGTAATGGCCACAATCGGCACCCGGGGCAGACCGTTTTCAGCCTCATATGCGCGGATCGCCTGTGCCGCCTCCAACCCGTCCATCACCGGCATGGAAATATCGGTGAACACCAGATCAGGCGGGTTGGCGACATATGCCTCAAGCAACTCACGGCCATTATCGGTGATCTGAAGATCAAGCGTGAGACTCTGGATCATCTTTCGGAAAATCAACTGGTTGGTCTTGTTATCCTCTGCGGCCAGCAGGCGGGGTGCGATCTTCTCCCCCTGTCTGTCATCTGTCAATTCTGCGGGCGCGGGCAGCGTGTCAACGGGTGTGGATACACCCCCGGGATCCTCTTCCTGCCCTTCCGGCAGCGAGACGCAGAGACGAAGCCCGAAGGCAGACCCGGCCCCCGGTTCACTTTCCAGCCACATCTCCCCTTTCATCTTTGTGATCAGCTGGCGCGAGATCGCCAGACCAAGCCCGGTGCCCTCGAACCTGCGGTTCGCCTGATCCTCGACCTGATTGAACTGACCGAACACATGGGCCTGCATCTTGGCGGGTATGCCGATGCCCGTATCCTCGACAATCAGGCGAAACCTCACCTGCCCCTCGGACCTGTCATCGCAGATCACCCGGACCAGCACATGCCCGGCCTCGGTGAATTTCACCGCATTGCCGATCAGATTGGTCAGAACCTGCCGGATGCGCCCGCGATCCGCCACGATCCGGTCGGGCATGAGCATGTCGTAATCCATCTTCAGCAGCAGATCACTGCCCTGGATGCCCGGACGCAGAAGCCGGAAAATCTCGTTGATCATATCCTGCAGATCAAAGATTTCCGCCCGGAATGCAATCTTGTCAGCCTCGATCTTGGAATAGTCGAGCACATCATTGATGATCACCAGCAAAGCCTCGCCCGAGTTCCTGATCGTCTCGGTATAAAGCCGCTGTTCTTCGTTCAGCTCCGTCTCGCACAGCAGATCGGCCATCGCCACGACACCATTCATCGGCGTGCGGATCTCATGGCTCATATTCGCCAGAAAGGCCGATTTGGCCCGGGTTGCAGCCTCGGCCAGATCGCGGGCCTGCCGCAGGTCATGTTCCCGGCGAATCGTATCGGTGATGTTGATCGCAAGCGACACCACATCGCCCTGGGGGGTGCGTTCATCATGCAGGCGGATATAAACACCGTTCCAGAGCTTCAGCGTCCGTTCCGGGATATCATCCGCCTCCCAGCGGGCGATCATGTCATCAACCCAGTCATCCGGGGCAACCCCTTCCAGATCGACGATGCCTTCATCCACCGCAATGCGCAGAACAGCGTCATAGCTGGTTCCGGGGGCGATGTCGGACAGGCCGTCGAAGACAGAGACAAAAGCCGGGTTTGCCGCGATCAGCCGCCAGTCATTGTCGAAAATCGCGAACCCGTCTTCGATGGCTTCCAGCGAATCCCACAACCGACGTTCTGCCACCACGGCTTTTTCGGTGGCAACCTCAAGCTCGGCCTTGACCTGGGTCGTCTGGCCTTCCAGTTCCGCATGGGCCTCGCGCTGTTCGATGACCTGATAAGACAGGGCATTGGCATGATCGGCGAGCTTCCTGTTGACGGCATAAAGTTCCTCGGACTTCTGGGCCAGCAACCGTTCGGCAGCCAGTCGCAGGCGCCGTTCCTGCGCCAGACGGTCATCCGGTCCCGCGCTGCCCATACTGATCCTGTATCTTGTCTTGCCGTCAGTCGCGCAATCATCCGTCAGCAGGCTGAACATTGGCTTAACACTGAACCACGGAAATCGTGGACAGAAAGCGGACAGTCATGGCAGCATGGGGCATATTTTCTTTTTTGATCTTTTGGGGAGGCTGCCATGCGCCCGCTTTTTGCTTTTTTGATATGTTTTCTTTCTGCACTTCCCGCCCTGGCGCAAGAGGCCGTGCCGGATCGCTATATCGCCATCACCCGCGATATGGATTTCCCCGGCGGCGATCTGCGGCCCCTGTTTGATACAAGTTTCGAGGCCTGTTCCACCGCCTGTCTGACCGACCCGGATTGCAACGCCTTCACCTTCAACCAGCGGTCCAATGCCTGTTTCCCCAAAACCGCCATGCTTGCACAGGAGCCCTATGAAGGCGCCCTCTCGGCACAGGTTTACCCCACCGATCCCGCTGTGCTTTCCCGGCTTGGCGGTCGGGTCGCGGCGCTGTCCTTCCTGCAATCCGGCGATCTGGCCAGCGCGCGAAACCAGGCCGAGGGGCTGGCCACACGCCAGTATGCCGGCACCTGGACCGCCGATCAGCTGGTGCAGGCCGCCCGCGACGCGGCAGGGCGCGGCGACAGGCAGGCCGCCATGCGCCTGACCGGGGCGGCGATCACCCGCAGCGATGCACCTGCACTCTGGTCTGAATATGCCCGTCACCAGCTGGCGTTGGGCAATCTAAGCGACCAGCTGCGTTATCAGCTGGAAACCGGCGCCATCCATGCCGCGATCAACGCCGCCTTGCGCGCGCCTGACGGGCCGGTTCTGGCCGATGCGCTGGATGTTCTGGCCCAGGGGCTTGAACGCCGCGGGCGCGGGCGCGACATGATCCCCGCCCTGCGGCTGGCGCTGGCGCAGGGGTATCGCGATGATCTGTCTCAGGCGCTGGACCGGGCGATCGGGCTTTACGGGTTCCGCGTGGTGGAAACCCAGGTGGATAATGAGGCCGCCCTGCCCCGCATCTGTGTGATCTTTTCCGAAGATCTGGCGCCCGGCGGCGTCAGCTACGGGGATTTTCTGCAATCCGCTGTCACCGGTCTGAGTGTCGAGGCGGAAGAGCGGCAGCTTTGCATCTCGGGCGTCAGCCATGGCCAGCGCTACGAGATGACCCTGCGCGCAGGCCTGCCCGCCGCCTCGGGCGAGGTGTTGCAGGCCCCGGTGTCGATCCGGCAATATGTGCAGGATCGCACGCCGGGCGTCCGCTTCCCCGGGCGTGCCTATATCCTGCCGAGAAGCGAGGCCGCCGCGATCCCGGTTGTGGCGGTGAACACCGATGCCGTGGCGCTGCGCCTGTTCCGGGTGTCCGACCGCAATCTGGTGCGCAGCCTGCAGGAAGAATATTTCGGCCGCCCGCTGAACGCCTGGGAGATTAACCGCTTCACCACGGAACTGGCCGAAGAGGTCTGGACCGGCACGGGCGAGGTTGCCCAGGACCTGAACCGCGATGTCACCACACGCCTGCCCATGGGCGATGTGCTGGCCGATCTGGGGCCCGGTCTTTATGCGCTGGAGGCACGCGCCGCAAACCTGCCTGCCCGCGACACCGCGGCGGCCACGCAATGGTTTCTGGTCAGCGATCTGGGCCTGTCCGCGATGAGCGGGGCCGATGGCGTGCATGTGGTGGTGCGCGGCCTGTCGGATGCGGGCGCGCGGCCCGGGCTGACCGTCAGCCTGATCTCGGAATCGAACCGGGTGCTGGGCGAGGCGGTGAGTGATGCCGATGGCTATGCGCTGTTCGAGGCCGGTCTGGCGCTTGGCCGGGCGGGGGCCGCACCGGCGATGGTCACCGTCACCGATGGCGATGTGGATTATGCCTTTCTGTCGCTCCGCGAGGCCGAGTTTGACCTGTCGGATCGCGGGGTGGAGGGGCGCGAGGCCGCAGGCGCGATTGATCTGTTCCTGACCACCGAACGCGGCGCCTATCGCGCGGGTGAGACGATCCATGCCACGGCGCTGGCCCGCGACGGGCAGGCCGGGGCGATCACCGGTCTGCCGCTGACCGCTGTTCTGACCCGCGCCGATGGGGTGGAATATACCCGGCAGCTGCTGGAAGAGACCGGGGCGGGCGGGTTTGTCTTTGCCCTGCCGCTTGGAACAAATGTGCCGCGCGGCACCTGGCGGCTGGCCGTCCATGCAGATACCAACGCGGCGCCTCTGGCCAGCCGGACCCTGCTGGTCGAGGATTTCCTGCCGGAACGTATAGATGTGACGCTGAACCTGCCGGAGGGGCCGATCCGCCCCGCCGGTCTGCTGCCACAGCTTGAATTGCAGGCCGATTATCTTTTCGGCGCGCCCGCAGGCGATCTGCCGATTGAGGGAGAGCTTGCGCTGCGCGCCCGGGCCACACTGGAAGACTGGCCCAGTTACCGGTTCGGACGTCATGATGACAGCCCCCAGCCCCGCTTTGCCGAACTGCCCGGGGGCACCGTCACATCCGCCGATGGCAGCGCCATGCTGCCCCTTGATCTGCCCGATATCAGTGGCCCGCCCCATCCCCGTGATCTGACGGTGACCCTGCGTGTCTCGGAAGGGTCGGGCCGCCCGGTGGAACGCCAGATCACCCGCAATGTGGAGCCGCAGGGCGCGCTGATCGGCATTCGCCCGCTGTTCGACGGCGCGCTGCCCGAAGACAGCGAGGCCGCTTTCGATCTGATCGCGGTCAATGCCAATGGGGCGCTGCCCGTAACCTGGACCCTGAACCGGGTTGAACGCCGCTATCAGTGGTATTCCCGGAATGGTGCCTGGAACTGGGAACCGGTGACAAGCCGCACCCGGATCGCCACGGGCGAGGCCGTATTGGGCAATGACCCGGTGCGGATCACCCAGGCCCTGCAATGGGGGGAGTTCGAGCTGCGGGTGGAAAGCAGCTCGGGCGCCTATACGACAAGCTCGGTCGGGTTCAGCGCCGGGTGGTATGCGCCCGCCGGGGCCAGTGGCACACCTGATGTGCTGGATGTTTCACTGGATGCCGAAAGCTATCGGCCCGGCGATACCGCGGAATTGCGGATCGTGCCGCGCCGGGGCGGCACTGCCCTGATCCGGGTGATGTCGAACCGTCTGATCGACATGCGGATCGTGGAACTGGGCGATGACCCGGTGGAAATTGCCCTGCCGGTGACCGATGACTGGGGCAGCGGGGCCTATGTCTCTGCCACGCTGCTGCGGCCCGTATCCCGGATCGACACCCAGACCCCGGCCCGCGCTTTGGGTCTGGCCCATGCCCATATCGACCCGGGCGAAAGGGCGCTGGATGTGGCGCTGGACGCCCCGGCAGAGGCCATGCCGCGCGGCCCGCTGGACATTGCCCTGCGCGTCGAGAATACCGCCCCCGGGGATACGGTGTATGCCACGATCGCCGCTGTTGATCTGGGCATTCTGAACCTGACCGGCTTCGAAAGCCCCGACCCGGCGGGCCATTACTTTGGCCAGCGGCGGCTTGGAATGGCGCTGCGCGATGTTTATGGCCGCCTTATCGACAGCCGCAGCGGGGCCGAGGGGCGCGTGCGGTCCGGCGGCGATGGCGGCAGCGCCGGCCGCATGCAGGCCCCGCCCCCGACCGAGGCGCTGGTGGCGTTCCAGTCCGGCGCGCTGACCGTTGGGGCCGATGGGTTGGCCCGGGCCCGTTTCGACATTCCGTCCTTCAATGGCACGGTGCGGGTGATGGCCATCGCCTGGTCGCAGACCGGGATCGGCCAGGCCGAGGCGGATGTGCTGATCCGCGACCCGGTTGTGCTGAGCGCCAGCCTGCCGCGGTTCATGGCCCCTGGTGACACCGCACGCATGCTGCTGGAAATCACCCATGCCACCGGTCCGACCGGCCCGGTTACCATCGGGATCAGCAATGGGGAGGGCCTTGATATCGGGGCCTATCCTGTCTCTGTCACTCTGGGTGAGGGTCAAACCCAACGCCTGTCTGTACCGGTCACCGCCGGGACGGGAACCGGATTGCAGGAGATCACGGTGGCCCTGACCACGCCCGATGGCACAGTGCTGACCAAACCACTGGCCCTGCCGGTGCAGGTCAATGACCCGGAACTGGCCGAAACCAGCCTGATTGCCCTGAACCCGGGTGAGGTTTTCACCCTTGATGCCAGTGTCTTCACCGGGCTCCGGCCCGGATCGGGCCGCGCCACGCTGTCCGCCGGTCCGCTGGCGCGGTTCGACGCGCCGGGTCTTCTCCAGATGCTGGACCGTTACCCCTATGGCTGCACCGAACAGGTGACCAGCCGGGCGATGCCGCTGCTTTACCTGTCTTCCGTGGCAGAGGCGATGGAGCTGACCACAGCAGCCGATCTGGATCTGCGGATCGCTCAGGCCATTGATGAGGTGCTGGTCAATCAGGCGGGCAATGGGGGTTTCGGCCTCTGGGGCGCGTATTCCGGCGATCTCTGGCTTGACGCCTATGTCACAGATTTCCTGTCCCGCGCGCGGGCGCAGGGGTATCAGGTGCCCGATCTGGCCTTCAGCCGCGCCATCGACAATCTGCGCAACGAGGTTTCATTCTATCCCGATTTCGAGACTGGCGGCGAAGATCTGGCCTATGCGCTGATGGTGCTGGCCCGCGAAGGCACTGCCTCGATGGGCGATCTGCGCTATTATGCGGATGTGAAAGCGGTGGAGTTCAGCAACCCGATGGCGCTTGGCCAATTGGGGGCCGCTTTGGCGATGTATGGCGATCAGCCGCGCGCCGATGCGATGTTCCGGGCCGGATATGCCCTGCTGCGCAGCAAACAATCGCAGCCCGAGTTCACCGGCTGGCGCGTCGATTATGGCAGCAACCGGCGCGATGCGGCGGGGCTGCTGACGCTGGCGGTGGCTGCCGGTTCTGATGCGGTGCCGGTCTCTGATCTGGCCACCGCGCTCAGCCCGGCGGGTCATGCACTTTCCACCCAGGAGGCGACATGGAGTCTTCTGGCCGCCCATGCCCTGATCGACGCAGACCCGATTTCAGACCTGCAGATCGATGGCCAGCCGGTCACCGGCCCGCTGGTGGAGGTTTTGCGCGCCGGCGACAGCACCAGCCGTGCAATCACCAATGCAGGGACCAGCCGTCAAAGCCTGACCTTCACCCGCTTTGGCGTACCCGCAGGCGCGACCGAGGCCTTTGGCAACGGGTATCGCATCACCCGCAGCTATGTCACGCTGGAAGGCCAGCCCGCCGATCCGGCCGATGTGCCGGTCGGCACCCGGCTGGTGGCCCTGTTGACCGTGACCCCGTTTGAAGATCGCGAGGCCCGGCTGATGGTCAATGACCCGCTGCCCGCCGGGTTCGAGATCGACAATCCGAACCTGATCCGCGGGGGCGATATCCGCGCGCTGGACGGGGTCGCGCTGGACGATGTGGCGACCCATACGGAGTTTCGGCAGGACCGGTTCCTTGCCGCTGTCGACTGGCGCTCTGACCGCAGCTTCCGTCTGGGCTATATCGTGCGGGCGGTGACGCCGGGTGATTTCCATCATCCCGCCGCCAGTGTCGAGGATATGTACCGCCCGCAATACCGGGCGCAGACCGCCTCGGCCCGCCTGATGGTGACGGGGGAGTAAGACCGGTGCGGCGGTTGCGCACCCCTTTGATCACCCTGGCCCTGCTTGCGACACTCATCGCGGTGGGGCTGGTCCGGGTGAACGCCTGGATCGCGGCCACCGACCTGCCGGGTCTGGTGCCTGATACGGGCATTGAAGTGGTGGATCGCGAGGGCAGGCTGCTGCGCGCCTATACGGTCGAGGATGGGCGCTGGCGTCTGCCGGTCCGCCTGGCCGAGGTGGACCCGGGCTTTATCGACATGCTGGTGACCTATGAAGACCGCCGCTTTCGCACCCATTCCGGCGTCGATCTGCGCGCCTTTGCCCGCGCCGGTTGGCAGGCGCTGTGGAACCGGCGGATCGTTTCGGGCGGGTCGACCCTGACGATGCAGGTGGCCCGCCTGCTGGAAGACAGCGGCACCGGTGCATGGGGCGGCAAACTGCGCCAGATCCGGGTCGCGCTTGCCCTTGAACGGGTGCTGAGCAAGGATGAGATCCTGACGCTTTACCTGCATCTTGCCCCCTATGGCGGCAATTTGGAAGGCATCCGCGCCGCCAGCCTCACCTGGTTCGGCACCGAACCCCGCCGGCTGACCGCTGCCCAATCCGCGCTTCTGGTCGCCCTGCCGCAGGCGCCCAACAGCCGCCGCCCCGACCGCTTCCGTGGGGCCGCGCGCCTTGCCCGGAACCGGGTGCTGGACCGCGCCATCCGGTTCGGCGCCCTGACCGAGACCGAAATCACCTGGGCCCGCCGCGCGCCGATCCCGTCAGCGCGGCGGGATTTCCCGGCACTGGCCCCGCATCTGGCCGACCGGGTCGTGCAGGACCGCCCGACCGCCACGCGCCATGACCTGACACTGGACGCAGAGCTGCAAGCCCGGATGGAAACGCTGGCCGCGCAGGCCGTTCAGGGCCGCGATACCCGGCTGACCGCCGCGATCATGGTCATGGACCACCGGACAGGCGCATTGCGCGCCTCGGTCGGGGCAGCGGCGTATAGTGATGACACACGGCAAGGCTTTGTGGATATGACACAGGCCCTGCGCTCGCCGGGCTCCACCCTCAAACCGCTGATCTACGGGCTGGGCTTTGAAGCTGGGCTGATCCACCCCGAAAGCCTGATCGAGGATCGGCCCATCCGGTTCGGCAGCTATGCCCCGCAGAATTTCGACAATGCCTTTCGCGGTGAGCTGAGCGTGCGCCGCGCCTTGCAGGCCTCGCTCAACATTCCCGTTGTCAGCCTGCTGGACGCAATCGGCCCGGCCGAGTTGCTGACCCGGATGCGCCGCGCCGGGATGCGGGCGGAACTGCCCCCGGGCGATCCCGGTCTGGCCATCGGCCTTGGCGGGCTTGGCACACGCATGGAAGACCTGATGCAGCTTTACGCGATGATTGCCCGGGGCGGGAACGCAGCACCGTTGCGCATCCGCACAGAGGATCCATCAGGTGAGGGCACACGCGTCCTGTCACCCGTCGCTGCCTGGTATCTGGGCGATATCCTGTCCGGCGTCACACCGCCGCCCAATGCGCCGCGCAACAGGCTCGCCTATAAAACCGGGACCAGCTATGGCCATCGCGATGCCTGGGCCTTCGGGTTTGACGGGCGTCATGTGGTCGGGGTCTGGCTGGGCCGTGCCGATGGCGCTTCGGTCCCCGGCGCCTTTGGTGCGGATATTGCCGCACCGCTGCTGTTCGAGGCCTTCGCCCGGCTTGGCACTGATCTTGCACCGCTGCCGCCACCGCCTCTGGGCGCGCTGACCGTCCCCCGGGCAGAGCTGCCGCCGCCGCTCCGCCGGTTCCGGCCACAGGGCGGGGGGGCCAGAGATACAGATGCCCCCGAAATTGCCTTTCCCCCCGACGGGGCCGTGCTTGCGGGGTCTGCGGATCTGCCGCTTCTGGCGCGGGTTGATCGGGGCACGCCGCCTTTTACCTGGCTCTGGAACGGGCGGCCGGTGGCCACAGGTGTCTTTGACCGTCAGGTTGATCTGGGCTCAACCCGTCCGGGATTTGTGGAACTGACCGTGATTGATGCGGAAGGCCGCGCCGAACGCGGCTTTCTGGAGATCGCGCGGTAAAGCACCCCGCCCTGAACCTGCATCACCCATACCCTGCCACGCCTTTGGCGTTCCGGGGCACATTGGCGATACGACATCGCTCAGGTTAAAGGCGGGGCGCTGTATCTTATGACATTGATAAATTAACGGCTTCGCCAATGTCGATACCCGCATTGGCGGCTTGGTATAATGGTCGTGGCGGGTTTTTTGTCGTATCAACTTCGCGGGACACCCAACGGCTTTCCTGTAGCTGTCGAAGTGATTGCGACAATGCTCTGTCTGTCACCGAGACGAGTGCGGTCTTTATTTCGCTGAAATACCGTGGTTTTCGACTTACGGCCAACACCGGAACGGTCCATGCCCGACGTAATATTGCGCTTTGTGTCTCGCCGGGGACTGCGGTTTTTATTTTTTCTGCGATCACCGCAATTTCCGCGCCTTTGGAGGTCAGTCGGTACTCAGGCCGCAACGGATGGCCGTGACCAGGGTTTCGTTCCAGCAATCCAAGATTGACCAAATGAACCAAGCTTGGCGCAAACGCGGTTCGGCTGGCACCTGATGCAGAAAGCAGGGGTGCCTGTCGGCCTGGTATGCCGCTGTGCATGAGCGCAAGTATGTTCAGTGACCAGGCCCGCGACGTCACCTTGACAAGCATATCGATGTCCATAAAGTATAGCTTATATATTTTCAGGTCAAAGGAAAGCACAATGTCAGTCGTCGCGCTTGATAATACGATAACCATCGCCCTGTCCGTGCGAGATCGCCATGCCAGCGCGCGTTGGTATACTGATATGCTGGGATTTGAACTCAATTACCACATTGATGAAGCTGGATGGAGTGAGCTCTACACCAAAACAGACGGTGTAACCTTGGGGCTGGGGGAACATGTGGAGCCCGTACCAGGTAACTCTGTGCCGGTTTTTGGGGTCGCGAACATTGATGCGGCACGTCGTGATCTGGAAGCGGTAGATGTGAAGTTTGATGGCCCGACAGATGTGGTCGAGGGAATGGTCAGTACCGCTACATTCTACGATCCCGACGGGAACGCGCTGATGTTGGCCCAGGACCTGACGAAGGTGGTGTGACATGCCAAAACCGCTCCGGCTTTGCCGGATGGTCCGGCCTGCCGCCGTATTATTGAACCGCGACCTGCCCCCTTGCGACCCAAGGTCAGGTTCGGATCATCAAGGAGACCCGCCATCATGACCCATCTTCTGCGTCTGACCGTTCTTTTGCTCTGTTTCGCCGCCCCGGCCTTTGCCCAGGATGTGGCGGGCAGTGCCGATCACCCGCTGGTGGGGCGGTTCGATGGCAGCACGATCCGCAGCTATGAGACCCAGGAATTCGATGAGGTCCATGTGGCCCGCACAGCCGGGGAGGTCAGCACAGTTGAAGGCGCGGTGACGCGGCTGTCTTACGCCTACCCGGCAGAGACCTCGCTGTTGCAGATCACCCGGAATTTTGAGATCGCGCTGGAAGATCGCGGTTTCGATATCCTGCTCAGCTGTGATCAGGATGATTGCGGGCGGATCAACTACGATGTTGAGCAGTTCGGCAATTCACCTTCCTGGGCCGATGCGTTCAACTATCGCTATGTGATGGCCAGTCGCACGGGTCCCGAAAGCACGGCCCATGTCAGCCTGTTTCTGTCGGTCAATAACCGCAATACCTATTCCGTGGTGACCGTGACCGAGGAAGAGGCGATGGCGATCCGAATGATCGACGCCGCTGAGATGCAAAGCAGCATCGGGGACACCGGCCGCGTGGCGCTTTATGGCATCACATTTGATACAGATCAGGCGACAATCCGGCCTGAAAGCGCCCCCACCATTGCCGAGATGGGGGCGTTTCTGGCCACTAACCCGGATGTACGGGTGGTGATCGTGGGGCACACGGACAATCAGGGCGCGATGGCGTATAATCTGGCCCTGTCCGCCCAGAGGGCCGAGGCGGTTGTCGCGGCCTTGCGCGATGATCACGGGATCGAGGCGGACCGGATGGCCCATGCCGGGGCCGGGTTTCTGGCACCCGTGGCGGTAAACACAACCGCCGAGGGCCGGGCGCTGAACCGCCGGGTCGAGATGATCGCGCGTTAAAGCGTTTTGCGTTTTATATGAGGCACCCCATCGAAAACCGCGTTCGACCCGAAGGGGAGAGGCCGCGGTTTTCGGTAAAGATCGAATGCAAACCGCTATAAATCGCGCGCCACACCCCCCTTTTCCCGAATCAACCGGACGCCCTGTTGTGCCTGATGCGCGGCGGGGGTGTGCTTTGTGTTGCATTTCTCACGGGTCTGCGAGGGTAACCGGCTGTTTTCGTGAGGGATGTTGCCATTTCTCACGGAACCGAGAGGGCCCGTGTTTCAAGGGCAACCGGTGCAGGGTTTATGTGCATATACGCACCATTATTCGGTATTTATCACGGGTTCGTGGGGTGAAACACAGGTCCGCCTGCCCTAAATTCATCTCATCGGAAGCACAGACTTCCACCAACATACGACCAACACACACGACCAAACACACACACCCGAAAGGACCATACCCATGAAACGCTTCGCTCTCACCACCGCTCTCGCCCTGGCCGTTGCCGCACCTGCTTTTGCAAATGACCAACTGGCCGCCTCGCTGGGCGTCGATGCCGGGGACTACACTGTCGCCGAACTGATCCATCTGCGCGACGCACAGGAAAACGGTGATTATTCCGTGGCCCGCTACATCCGCAACGGCGGCGGGTCTGAAACCATCTCCACCCAGTCCTTCGGCGGCACCTCGGCGTCCGATTTCGCGCTGCGGGTTCTGGAAGAAGGCGATGACCATATCCGCGCCAATTTTGTCCGCAACGGCGGCGCCGAGACGGTTTCGACCCAAAGCTATGGCAGCAACCCGGTGGTGGACGCTTTCATCCTGCGCAACCTGCAGGAAGATGACGACCACATCCGCGCCTTCAACCTGAGCCATAACTAAGGCACATCGCCTGACCATACCAAGAACGGCCAGACGGGGCCCTCCCTCCCCCGATACGGCCAGACAAAAAAGCCCCCCGGCAAACGCAGGGGGGCTTTTTTAGAGCGGTTTGCGTTTGATCTGGCCTGAAAACCGTTGCCTCCCGGCGGTTCAGAGCCGCTCAATGGCCAGCGCGATGCCCTGGCCGCCGCCGATGCACATGGTGATCAGCGCCTTGCGGCCGCCGGTCCGCTCCAATTCATACAGCGCCTTGACCGTAATGATCACGCCGGTGGCGCCAACCGGATGGCCCAGGGCGATGGCCCCGCCATTGGGGTTTACCCTGGCCGGATCAAGACCAAGCCCTTTGTTCACCGCCAGCGCCTGCGCCGCGAAGGCCTCATTCGATTCGATCACATCGAAATCGGTGATCGACAGGCCGGTGCGGGTCAGCAAAGCCTCAACCGCGGGCACCGGGCCGATGCCCATCACCTCGGGGCGCACACCTGCATGGGCATAACCCAGAATACGGGCGCGCGGGGTCAGGCCAGCGGCTTCTGCCGCCTCGGCCCGCGCCAGAACCATCGCGCTGGCCCCGTCATTGATGCCACTGGCATTGCCTGCGGTCACGGTGCCGTCTTTCTGGAACACCGTGCGCAGCCCGCCCAGCATCTCTGCCGTGGTGGATTTGGGGTGTTCATCCGTGTCAAAATCGACCATCTCGCGCCTCACCCGGACGGGGACCGGCACGATCTGATCCTTGAAATACCCCGCCTTGATCGCCCTGGCCGCGCGGGTCTGGCTGTCCAGCGCAAACGCATCCTGTGCGGCGCGGCTGATATCATGTTCGGCGGCCACATTTTCGGCGGTCACCCCCATATGGCCGGTGCCGAACGGGCAGTTCAGCGCGCCCAGCATCATGTCCTGCGCACGGGTATCCCCCATTTTCTGGCCCCGGCGCCCCACAGGCAGGATATGCGGCCCCCGGCTCATGCTTTCGGCGCCGCCCGCCAGGCCAAATTCCGCATCGCCCAACATCAGGGATTGCAGGACCGAGACGATGGCCTGCGCGCCGGAGCCGCAAAGCCGGTTCACATTCATCGCCGGCACCGTATCGGGCACGCCGGCCTCCATCGCGGCGACGCGGGACAGATACATATCGCGCGGTTCGGTATTGATGACATGGCCAAAGGCCACATGGCCAATCTGGGTGCCTTCGACACCCGCACGGTCCAATGCGGCCCTGGCAACGATGGCGCCCAGATCAATCGGCGCGGTTCCCGCCAGTGCGCCGCCGAATGTGCCGATTGCCGTGCGCGCGCCCGACAGGATCACGATATCACTCATTCATTCTCTCCTCCGTCAATCAATACTGGATCTGTCGCCGGACAGCTTGTCTATCCCGGCCAGAAACCCCCCTGCCTCAGCACCCAGACTGGCCAGCAGTTCCGCCTGGAATGCCTGCGCCAGCGGCGCCAGTTCCGCCATCATCCCATGGCCCTTTTCGGTCAGGGCCAGTTCGACAAGGCGCCGGTCGGTCGCATTGGTGCGTTTGGTGACATAGCCCGCCTCTTCCAGCCTTGTGGCCGCCCGGCTGACCTTGGATTTATCCATATCCACGCGGGCATGAATTTCACGCACGGACACGGCGGTTTCCTGGCTCAGATGGGCCACCACCCGCCATTCTGCCCGGTTCAGGCCAAATCTTTCGCGATAGATGCGCGCATAATCGCGGCTGAGCTGCCCGGCCAGAACCGACACCCGATAGGGAAGAAACATATCAAGGGTGAAAGGCGTGGTCATCAGGGTTCCATCGCATAAGCTGCCATCACAGACTGGCGCGAAACCTGCGCCGGTTCAAGCGCATGACCGCCCCCGGCACAGATGCGCCGGGGGCGAAGAGATCATATCAGGCCGCAGAAAACTGCAACGGGCGCACCTGCTGGAACATGCCGGTGGCGCGCAGTTTTTCCAGCACCGGGGCGGGCGGCTGGTCATCCAGATAGAGAAGCGCAATCGCATCCTGCCCGGCCCCTGACCGGCCAAGGGTGAAGTTCGCGATATTCACCCCGTATTCGCCCATGGTCTGGCCCAATGTCCCGATGATGCCGGGGATATCGTCATTGGTGGTGTAGAGCATATGCGCCCCCACTTCGGCGTCGATATTGATGCCCTTGATCTGGATGAAACGCGGTTTGCCGTCGGAAAAGACCGTACCGGCGATGGAGCGTTCCCTCTCGGCGGTTTTCACCTGCAAGCGGATATAGCCGTCGAACACACCGGTCTTGTCCTGGGTCGTGGTGGAAATCTCGACCCCGCGTTCCCTGGCGATTATCGGGGCACTGACCATGTTCACATCGGGGTTTGTGACCTTCATGATCCCGGCCACCGCCGCACAGTTCAGCGCATCAAGATTCATATCCTTGACCAGCCCGTTATAGGTGATCGAGACCGCCATGATCGCCTCATCGGTCAGTTGCCCGACAAACTCCCCCAGATTTTCGGCCAGTTTCAGCCAGGGGCCCATCACCGCAGCCTCTTCAGCGGTGACCGAGGGCATGTTCAGCGCGTTCGAGACCGCACCGGTCAGCAGATAATCCGACATCTGTTCGGCGACCTGCAGGGCGACATTTTCCTGCGCCTCGGTCGTGGCCGCGCCCAGATGCGGGGTGACCACGACATTCGGCAGGTTGAACAGCGGGCTGTCGGTGGCCGGTTCCACCGCGAACACATCAAACGCCGCACCGGCAACACGCCCGTCTTTCAACGCCAGGGCCAGCGCCTCTTCATCCACCAGACCGCCGCGGGCGCAGTTCACGATACGCACACCGGGTTTCAGTGTGGCGATGTTTTCAGCACTCAGGATGTTCCGGGTCTTGTCGGTCAGCGGCACATGCATGGTGATGAAATCGGCGCGCGGCAGAAGCTCCTCAAGCTCGACTTTCTCGACACCCATTTTCATCGCCCGCTCTTCACTGAGGAACGGGTCATAGGCGATGACTTTCATCTTCAGCCCCAAAGCCCGGTCACACACGATTGACCCGATATTCCCGGCCCCGATCACGCCAAGCGTCTTGTTGGTCAGTTCCACCCCCATAAAGCGCGACTTTTCCCATTTCCCCGCATGGGTGGAGGCATTCGCCTCGGGGATCTGCCGGGCCACGGCCATCATCATCGAAATGGCATGTTCCGCCGTGGTGATGGAGTTTCCGAAAGGTGTGTTCATCACGATGATCCCCTTCTTGGAGGCCACGGGAATATCCACATTGTCGACGCCGATCCCGGCGCGGCCCACAACCTTGAGATTGCCGGCGGCGGCGATGATCTTTTCGGTCACCTTGGTGGCGGACCGGATGGCAAGACCATCATATTCGCCAATCACGCTCAGCAGTTTGTCTTTGTCCTTCCCGATAGCGGGATCGAAGGTCACATCAATGCCGCGGTCGCGGAAAATCTGTACGGCGGTTTCGCTCAGCTTGTCGGAAACCAGAACTTTGGGGGCCATGTCAGGCACTCCTTTGTCTAAAACAGGGTCTGATAAGGGAAGTCAGGCGGCGGTGGCCTGTGCTGCAATCTCGGCCTCGAACGCCCGGGACAGCCAGGGCAGCATCGCCTCTATGTCCGAACGCTCAACCGTCGCACCACACCAGATCCGCAATCCCGGGGGAGCGTCGCGATAGGCCCCGATATCCAGCGCGATGCCTTCCGATTCCAATCGTTTGGCCACGGCTTTGGCAAAACCGGCACCATCGCTGATCCGGCTATCGTTGAATTTCAGACAGACGGAGGTATTGGACCGGGTTGCCGGATCAACCGCAAGGTTTTCGATCCAGGGTGTTGCGGCAATGAAATCGAAAATCGCCTGCGCATTGGCATCGGCCCGGGCCATCAGGGCCGGCAACCCGCCAATCTCCCGCGCCCAGGTCAGGGCGAACAGGTAATCCTCGACCGCCAGCATCGAGGGCGTGTTGATCGTGGCGCCGGTAAAGATCCCCTCGATCAGCTTGCCGCCCTTGGTCAGCCGGAAAATCTTCGGCAGGGGCCAGGGCGGGGTATAGCTTTCCAGCCGGTCCACGGCACGCGGCGACAGAACCAGCATGCCATGGGCCGCTTCACCGCCCATGACCTTCTGCCAGGAGAATGTGGTGACATCCAGCTTGTCCCAGGGCAATGCCTGCGCAAAGGCGGCACTGGTGGCATCACACAGCGTCAGACCGGCACGCTTCTCCGGGATCGCCTCGCCCGAGGGCATCCGCACGCCCGAGGTGGTGCCATTCCAGGTGAAACAGACATCGTGATGATAGTCCAACGCGGCCATATCAACGATATCGCCATATTCGGCGGTATGAACCTTCGCCTCGATCTTCAGCTGCTTGACCACATCGGTCACCCAGCCCGCGCCAAAGCTTTCCCAGGCGACCATGTCCACCGGGCGGGCGCCCAGCAAATTCCACATCGCCATCTCGAACGCGCCGGTATCGGAGGCCGGCACGATCCCGATCCGGTAATCGGCGGGGATGCCCAGAACCTCGCGGGTGCCTTCAATGGCCGCTTTCAGCTTGTCCTTGCCAATCGCCGCCCGGTGCGACCGGCCAAGGGCCGCATCCGACAGGTGATCAAGCGACCATGTGGGGGGTTTGGCGCAGGGGCCAGACGAAAAACGCGGATTGACCGGCCGCGCGGCCGGGGTGTTCGTAACCATCGGTGGTATCCTCACAGATATGCGCCCCTCGTTGGGGAGGGGTGTCCCACTGGTCGGATACCCGAATCCCAGAAAAATATGCAAGCGATAAAAGCACCTATAGCGCAGGTTGTCGCAAGTTGATGGAGAATGGATCGAGAACGGCACAGGTAGATCCGTGCAATTTGTTCCCTACCTGTTCTGTCGCTTCTTCTTAGCATGGTTCGAAAGAAAAACCCCGCCGACGCTGTAACGTCAGACGGGGCCGATCTGAAACTGAAAGCACGGCCCTCTCTCATCGGGACTGTTGCATTAAACGGCTAGGACGCGCGCGCCCTGAGCGCCGATGGCGTGGTACCCATCTCTCGCTTGAACGCATTGTAGAAAGACGAACGTGAATTGAATCCCACATCATAGGCGATGACCAGGATCGTCTCTTCTGTATCGTGCAGTTGTTTGACGGCATCCTGAATGCGCCACTTGTTTACGTAGTCAAAGAAGTTGGACCGCAACGTCGTGTTCAGCGTTTGCGAAACATAGTTCGATGTCACTTTGATATGCTTTGCCAGATCCCACAGGGACAGGTTTGGATCGCGATATAACAGGTCCTTGATCATCGCCTGTTCGATCTTGCCCGCAATCCGCTTTGCATGCTCATCGGTCAGGGCAGATCGTTCATATTTTGACTTGGTTTCCTCTGATCTTTCTGGAAACGTCTTGCCATTCATCGGCTCTCTCATCAGCCCCGGCTGTTGGCGCACGCCCCAGATGGCAATCACCCATGTAATCGCAACACTGACAAGGCGGTCCATCAGATCGGATGCATTCAGAAAAGACTGAGGGATCGCCAGCCCAGACAGTTCCACGCCGAGCTGACCAACACTCAGCAGCAAATAGGCGCTGACGGTTGTGGTGATCCACCAGATCCAAGAGAGTTCCCTGTTTTCTGTTGTAGCAAACAGATCCTTGAGCCGAGCACGATAGGCCGACATCATCCGCATGGTCAGAAACAGATAGACGGCGAGTTGCCCGTAAAAGACAATTGCCACCACCTGAACGTAGATGAAGGTGGACTGGGTCAACAGGCTGAAGCCATTGAAATCCAGGATGTCCTGTTCGAAAGCGGACCTTGGCAGCATGAACATCAAAGGAATCCCGATGAGGGACAGCACCAATGGCAATGCATGCCAGCCCTTGTGGGCGATCCGGTTCGCGCCATCCTCAGACGTCAGCGCCCGGACATATAGCCAAAACAACAAAGGCTGCGCCAGCGTGGCAGGAAGGGTTATACTTCCCCACCGCGCGATCATCACTTCATAGCCGTACTGGCCCCACAAAAGATCGATGATGCCGACGAGGAAGTTGATCGTTTGCGCGGCAAAGAATAGCGCCAAAGGCACATAGATCCGTTGATTGCGCTGATGCAGAAAAAGTTGATTCGCGCAAAAGAGCGCAACGCCAAGTTGAAATGCCAGTATTATGGGATCGTATGTATTTCCGGCCATATCCAGCCTCTTATTGGATCTGAGGGGGTGCGATTTACCAACACATTGCCGCGGAAAACAGGGGTTGGGGATTGAAGCGATGTCCTCACCGGCAGGCGACTACAGTTTTGATCTTAAAGCCTTTCGAGTTTTCGTTGAGACATGATCATCGCTTTTCGCGTTCGACCGAAGGGAGAGGCAGCGAACAAGTGATTCATGTTTAACTCGAAACGCTATAGGGTCTGGGTTCATCCGTTTATAGCAAGACCAAGATGGTCGCTGTGAGTGCGATCCGAAGCTTGCTGATCGAGAGACAGCCCAATCGAAAACAGCAGTTGAACCTTGGGCGAAAGACAATGGAAGCAAACGCAACCGCGTTCAACACGCGAGCTCTCAGGCCACCATCTGTTCGGCTTTTTTCAGGTCGACGCTGACCAGTTGGCTGACGCCCTGTTCGGCCATGGTCACCCCGAACAGCCGGTCCATCCGCGCCATTGTCACCGCGTGGTGGGTGATGATCAGGAATCTTGTATCCGTGCGGCGGCACATCTCGTCCAGCAGGTCGCAGAAGCGCGCGACATTGGCGTCGTCCAGGGGCGCATCCACCTCATCCAGCACGCAGATCGGCGCGGGGTTGGCCAGGAATACCGCGAATATCAGGGCCAGCGCGGTCAGGGTCTGTTCTCCACCAGACAGCAGCGACAGGGTGCTCAGCTTCTTGCCCGGCGGCTGACACAGAATTTCCAGCCCCGCCTCCAGCGGGTCATCGCTTTCCACCAGCACCAGCTTGGCCTCGCCGCCGCCAAAAAGATGGGTGAAAAGCACGCCGAAATTCCGGTTCACCTCTTCAAACGCGGTCAGCAGCCGTTCACGCCCCTCGCGGTTCAATGCGGCAATACCGGAGCGAAGCGTCTTGATCGCCTCTTCCAGATCCAGTTTTTCCGCCTCCAGCGTGTCATGTTCCTGCCGCACGGCCTCTGCATCTTCCTCGGCGCGCAGGTTGACCGCACCAAGCGCATCGCGCTGGCGGCGCAGGCGGACCACATCCGCCTCGATCCGTTCTGCCCCCGGCATCTTCTCAGGATCCGCGTCGAGGCTTTCAAGAAGCGCCTGCGGGGTCACCTCCATCTCCTCCATGATCCGTTCTGCGGCCTGATCCACGGCCTCCGATGCCGCATCCCGGCGGGCCTCGGCCCGGGCGCGGGCCTCGCGGGCATCGGATGCGGCGCGCTCTGCATCACGCTCCGTGGTCACGGCGGTTCTCAACGCGCCTTCGGCAACCGATAACGCATCACCGGCGGCGGCCCGGCGGGTTTCGGCCTCGGCAATCGTTTCGGCCAGGGCGTCGCGTCGCGTGGTAATCTCGGCGGGCAGGGCCCGGGCTGTTTCAAGCTCGGCTTCAGAACTCAGCTTACGGCTGTCCAGCTCTGCGATCCGGGTTTCGGCAGTGGCCAGACGTTTGCGCCAGGTCTCCACCTCGTCTTTTATCTGGGTGATCCGTTTCACCCGCGCCTCGCCATCACGTTTCAACTCATCAAACCCGGTGCGTTTGGCCAGCATGGTCAGGCGCGCGGCCTCGACCGTGATCTTGGTTTCCGCCACCTGATCACGAATGCTGTCCAGATCATCCAGTTCCGCCTGCGCGGCCTGAGCATCGGTGAGATCGCGGCGCGCAGTGGCGGCGTCTTCCTCATGGCGCTGCGCTGCGCCGCGCAGGGTTTCCAGCTTGCCGGCCAGAATGTTCCGCTCGGCCTCGGCCCGGCTGAAGGACCGGCTGGCCTCTGCCACCTGAGCGTCTGCGGCGCGGCGGGCCTCCCGCGCGGCCTTGTCGGCCTGGGTCAGATCAGACAGGCGCGCGGCATTGCTGTCATGGGCCGCCCGGGCGCGGTCGGCGGCGGTGGTGGCGCGTTCCAGCTCTGCCGACAGATCATTCAGCTGGTTGACCTGGCTCAGCCGCCGCGCCGCAGTTGAGGACCCTTCGGAGGCAGGCAGGGCAAACCCGTCCCAGCGCCAGAGATCACCCTCGCGACTGACCAATCGCTGACCGGGCAATAAAGTGGCCTGCAAGCGGGAGCCATCTTCCTGTGCCACCACACCGACCTGCGACAACCGACGGGTGAGAACCCCGGGCGCATCCGCATACCCGGTCAGGGCCGAGGCGCCGGCGGGCAAGGGTTGTTCAGCCTCATAAGGGGGGAGATCGGTCCAGCCGCTGGCCCCTGTCTTTGAAGCGAGGGGCGCTTTCAGATCATCGGCAAGGGCGGCGCCAACGGCGGCCTCAAACCCCGGGGCAACCTGCACCTGATCAAGGATCTGATCGCCGCTGCCCCGCTCCCGATCCAGCAGCTTTGTCAGCGCACGCACCTCTGCGTCCAGCGTGCCCAACTGCCCCTCGGCCTCGGTCCGGGCGGCGCGGGCCTCGCCTTCGCTGGTCTGGGCCCGGGCGCGGGCGGTTTCGGTTTCGGTAAGCGTCGCATCGGCACGGGCGGCGAGATCGGTTGCGGCGGCAAGCGCGGTCTCCGCCTCTTCATGGTCGCGGGTCAGCAAGGTCAGCCGGTCCTCGGCCTCGATCGCCGCACCCCTGGCCTTTTCCGCCTCGCTGGTGTTGCGGGCCTCGGCCCGGGCCGCATCTTCGACCAATCGCCCGGCCGATTGGTGGCGTGCGGCAAGGCGTGCGGCATCTTCGGTCAACTGGCTGAGCGCATTTTCCCGATCCGCAAGAACACGCGCGGCCTCTGTCGCTTCGGTCGAGGCGTTGGTCAATGCCGCCTCATGCCCCTCCGTGGCGGCTTCCAGATCGCTCTGCTCCCCGGCCAGCCGCGCAATCGTGTCACCGGCATCCGCGTTCAGATGCTGTTCACGCCCGATATCATGGGTCAGCTGTTCGATCCGGGCGGTCAGGGTTTCGATGGTTCTGGCCGCGCGGGCGTCCTCATCATCCAGTGCGGCACGCTCCACTGTCACGCGCTGCAACAGGGCGGCGGCAATGGCCTCCTCTTCGCGTTTTGGTGGCAGATCGGCCTCGGCGGCCTCGCGGGTTCTGGCCGCCTGTTGCGCCGCTGTTTCCGCCCCGGCGGCGATACGCAGGGCCTCTTGCAGGGCCATATCCGCGCTTAACCGCGCCTGATCCGCCTCGCGCCAGCGCAGATACAGCAACAACCCTTCGGCATGGCGCAGATCAGCGCCGATCTCGCGATAGCGCGCGGCCTGTTTCGCCTGACGCGCCAGTTGTGACAGTTGCGCGGCCAGTTGTTCCAGCACATCGTCGATGCGCGCCAGATTGGTTTCGGCCCCTTTCAGCTTCAACTCTGCCTCATGGCGCCGCTGATAAAGGCCCGAGATACCGGCGGCTTCCTCCAGCACCCGGCGGCGGGCTTTCGGCTTGGCGTTGATCAGTTCAGAAATCTGCCCCTGCCGGACCAGCGCCGGGGAATGCGCACCGGTCGAGGCATCGGCAAACAGCATCTGCACATCGCGGGCGCGCACATCCTTGCCATTGGTCTTATAGGCACTGCCCGCATCGCGGGTGATCCGGCGCACGATTTCAAGCTGGTCCTCGCTGTTGAAATTCGCCGGTGCCAGACGTTCGGAATTGTCGATGATGATCGACACTTCCGCGAAGTTCCGCGCCGGGCGGGTGGCGGCGCCTGCAAAGATCACATCCTCCATCCCGCCGCCGCGCATCGCGGTGGGGCGGTTTTCGCCCATCACCCATCTGAGCGCCTCCAGCAGGTTCGACTTGCCACAGCCATTGGGGCCGACCACGCCGGTCAACCCGTCCCCGATCAGCAGATCGGTCGGGTCGACAAAGCTTTTGAAGCCATTCAGTCTGATCTTCGAGAAGCGCAACTGCCTGCCTGCGGTGATTCCGTTGATCGCTGATTGTCTGGCCCCGATGCCCCCCAAGTCAACGAAGAACCCCTTTATCTGCCCCTATTCGGGTGATTATCCACAAGATATAGGCAATTTTCTGCGTTATTGCAGCGATTGATCACTCAGGGCAGTGTGTTCGCATGGTTACAGTGACCCGCACCGATCCTGTCTCAGATGATGCGCTCCGCCTTATTGCGGGCAGCGAGGCTGAACAAGCAGCGCTATACCCGCCCGAAGACCGGTTTGCGGCATCGCCTGACCAACTGGTTGCCGATGATGTGCGGTTTTTCGTGGCGTATTTCGAGGGCGAGGCGCTTGGCTGCTGCGGGTATGCGGTATGTGACGGGTATGGCGAGTTGAAACGCATGTATGCCGAACCGGCGGCGCGCGGGACCGGCATTGCCTCGGCCCTGATCGAGGCGGTGGAAACTGCGGCCCGTGCCGAGGGTATTGCCCTGATGCGGCTGGAAACCGGACAGTTGAGCCCCGCAGCCATCGGGCTTTATACGCGCCATGGCTATATTCGCCGGGGGCCGTTTGGTGATTACCCGGAAAACGGCAGCTCGGTCTTCATGGAAAAGCCGCTTTGATACGGTTTGCGTTTGATCTGAACGCAAAACGCTGCCTCATACAGACCGCAACCCGGTATGATCTCGGTCGAGGTTCCTTTTGCGCTGTTCGGTCTTACGCGCTGGTCTGCCCCGGGGCGGCCTCAAGCAGGTCGCCCGGCTGACAGTCCAGCACCGCGCAGATCTTCGCCAGCGTCTCGAACCGGATCCCTTTGACCCGGCCGCTTTTCAGCAGGCTCAGATTCTGTTCGGTGATGCCGATCCGGGCCGCCAGATCGCGGCCCTTCATCTTGCGGCGTGCCATCATCACATCAAGCCGGACGATGATTTCCATCAGATAAACCCCCGGTTCTCTTCGGCAATCTGCGCGGCTTCGCGCATCACCCACCCGATCACCACGATCAGGCCACCTGCCATGAAGAACCCGACATGGCCATCGGTGAAACTGATCGAAAGGGTCCGTTCCCCCGGAGGGTTGCCCATCGTCAGAAGCAGGACAGTCACCGTATTGGACAGGATGCCGACAATGCCGACCGCGACCAGGCCCTGCCCGATGCGCAAGATCCGGTCAGCACATTGCGCGCTGAGGGTCTCCCCCTTTTTGTAGCAGGCGAAAAGCCCGCGCATTTGCCACAAGACATAGACGGTCAGAAGAATCCCGACCAGTTGGATCGCAAGGATTGTCCCGTAGGTGCCGGTTCCGATCACATCCGGCAGACGGTATTCCGCATAGGTTTCGCGCAGATCGCCAATGCCCGCCTCACCAATGGCAAAGGCCACGACAATCAGGACAGGCAATGCGATCAGCCCCAGTGTCGTGGCCAGATGCAGCAGTCGTGCAAGCGAGATGATGCGGTTAAGGTCAGATGTAGACATTTGATATTTCTTCTTTCCAGATTTATATTTATTACTGTATTACAGTAAAAAATGATTCGGAAAAGAGGAAAATGAAATGACTGAACGATTCATGTTTTCGACCGCTATCGCGATCACGGCCCTTGTGTTGAGCATAACCTTGCTGAAAGCCGATCCGGTTGAGCCGGTTGACCCTTTGATGGCTGACCCAAATGGCGTTGCGGCGCAGGTCATCCTGCCTGACAATGTGGCGCTGCCCGAAGACGGGGCGGTTATGGTGGTGTCGGGCGTGAACACCCTGACCCGGGCGGTTTCCAGTGAACAATATGTGCTGATCCCCTCGGAACAGCGTGATCTCTATGTGCTGAGCCGGGATGACCAGACGCGACTGGCACAGCAACAGGGGCTGATCCTGGGCTGGATGGCAGAGGATATCGACGTGGATGGCGCGTTCAATTTCACAATTGCCCCCTGCCAGACGGGCGGGGAGCCAGACGGGCAGGCACGGGTGTCTATCCAGTTACGGGCAGAGGTTGAGGGACCGTTTTTGCCAATTGTTGAAAATATGCGTCTGCGCAGCCTTCTGGGGCATGATCTGAGCGAGTTACAGGTCTGTTCCCGGGCTGGTTGAGATGGGCCTTTCCCTCTTGACCCGGGCGGATTGCGACACGTCCACCAGACGGCGCGTGCCCTTCGTGCCACCGCAATCCGCCCAATTCGCCACACACCGTTGAGATCGGCGATGGCCGATGTTATCTTTGGCATATGCCCGGCGCCGGGGCTTTTGACGGCGCGTATTATGGAGGACATTGTCCTGGCTGGACCAACCCTTGCGGCTTCGCAGAAAGCCGCACCTGCGGCGCCAAACGCGCCCGAACTGCAAGATGTGACAAGCGAAGAACTTCTTCAGCGTATTCTTGCCTCTCTAAACGATGACAAGGCCGAAGATGTCGTGCAGATCGACCTGCGCGGCAAGTCATCCATGGCCGATTACATGGTGATCGCCACCGGTCGGTCGACCCGGCAGGTTTCGGCGATTTCCGAGAAACTGGTGGATCGGCTGAAAACCGTCACCGGTCGCCGGTGCAAGATGGAAGGCAAGGATGCGGGCGATTGGGTGCTGATTGATGCGGGCGATATCATCGTTCATGTCTTCCGCCCCGAGGTGCGGGAATTCTATCAGCTTGAAAAAATGTGGATGCCGGGCCAGGCCGCTGCGGCGCCGCAGTAAGCGCGTATGCGGGTGCATCTGTGTGTTGTGGGCCGGCTGCGGGCCGGTCCTGAACGCGAACTTATCGACGATTATCTGACGCGGTTTGACCGTACCGGACGGGCCCTGGGGCTTGGCCCCGCACGGGTGGTTGAGGTCGAGGACAAGAAAGGCGGCGGACCGGATGCCGAGGCGGCTCTGTTGCGCCGGGCCCTGCCCGATGGCGCGGCCATCTGGATGCTGGATGAACGGGGCCGGGTGATGACTTCGCCCGAATTTGCAACCGCAATGGGCGATCTGCGCGATCAGGGTCGGGGCGATCTGGCCTTTGTGATTGGCGGCGCGGATGGCTTGACCCCGTCATTTCGGGCAGAGGCCGGTCGCGCAGTCTCATTCGGGCCGATGGTCTGGCCGCATATGCTGGCGCGTGTGATGTTGGCCGAACAGCTCTACCGCGCGGCCTCTATTCTGGCGCAAAGCCCCTATCACCGGGTGTGATCCTTGCCTGTGCCGACGGGCTTGCGTAGAACGCAGGCCATGAGCAATCCGAAACCTGTCGTTCTGTGTATTCTTGATGGCTGGGGGATAAACCCGGCGATCGAAGGGAATGCCCCTGCGCAAGCCGCCACGCCGCATTTTGACCGGCTGATGGCAGACTGCCCCCATGCAGAACTGACCACCCATGGCCATGATGTGGGCCTGCCTGCGGGGCAGATGGGCAATTCCGAGGTTGGCCATACCAATATCGGCGCAGGCCGGGTTGTGGCAATGGATCTGGGGATGATTGATCTGGCCATTGAAGATGGCAGTTTCTTTCAGAATGCTGCCCTTCTGGCCTTCATTGACGCGCTGAAAACCTCAGGCGGGGTGGCGCATCTGATGGGGGTTGTGTCTGACGGAGGCGTGCATGGGCATCTGAGCCATATCCTGGCCGCCATACAGGCGGTGACCGATGCAGGCGTGCCAGTTGTGATCCATGCAATCACCGACGGGCGCGATGTGGCCCCTAAATCCGCCGACGGGTTCATTGCCGCGTTAGAGGCTGACCTGCCCGAAGGGGCGCGGATCGGCACGGTGATTGGCCGCTATTTCGCGATGGACCGCGATACAAGATGGGATCGTGTGGCGCAGGCCTATGCCGCGATGATCGGCGGCAAGGGGGCCCATGCGGACAGCGCGGCGGCGGCGGTTGCGGCGGGATATGCGACCGGCAAGACCGATGAGTTCATCCCGGCCACGGTGATTGGCGATTTCGCCGGTCTGACCGATGGTGACGGGTTCTTCTGCCTGAATTTCCGGGCCGACCGCGCGCGCGAGATACTCAGTGCAATCGGCGACCCGGGGTTTGACGGGTTCGACACCGGGCCACGGCCCGAACTGGCAGGGCTGTTGGGGATGGTGGATTATTCCGACACCCATACCGGGTTCATGACCACCGCCTACCCGAAACAGAAACTGGTCAACACACTCGGCGCCTGGGTGGCCAGACACGGGTTGCGGCAGTTCCGGCTGGCCGAGACCGAGAAATACCCCCATGTGACGTTTTTCCTCAATGGCGGCAAAGAGGTGCCGGAGGCGGGGGAGGATCGGTTCATGCCGAAATCCCCCGATGTGGCGACCTATGATCTGCAACCCGAGATGTCAGCGCCCGAGGTCAGTGACAGCTTCGTGGAGGCGATTGAAGCAGGGTATGATCTGATCGTGGTGAATTATGCCAATCCCGATATGGTTGGCCATACCGGCGATCTGGAGGCCGCGAAAAAGGCCTGTGAGGCCGTGGATACCGGGCTGGGGCGGGCTCTGGCAGCGCTGGAGGTTGCCGGAGGCGCGATGATTGTCACCGCCGATCACGGCAATTGCGAGGTGATGATTGACCCGGAAACCGGCGGCCCCCATACGGCGCATACGCTGAACCCGGTGCCGATGATCCTGGTGGGCGGGCCGGAAGACGCGCAAATGCAAAACGGGCGGCTGGCCGATCTGGCGCCCACCCTGCTTGCGCTGATGGGTCTTGATCTGCCGCCCGAGATGACCGGAAAGAGCCTGATCATATGAGCCGAATGGTCCGTCTGGTGCTGATCGGTCTTCTGGTCTGGCCCTTCTCCGCCTGGCCCGATACCGACCCGGCATTGACCGCGCAGAATGCGGCCCGGATGCTGGATGCGGCCGCCACCTCTCTGGTTGAGGCCGATGGCGCCCGCGACCGGGTCGAGGCCTTGACCGAAACCGTGCGCGCCTATGAGGAAGGCTTGCTGGCGCTGCGCGAAGGGATTCGCCGCGCCGCGCTCAGGGAACAGACCATTCTGGTGGTGTTCGAGGCCGAAAGGGACCGGCTGGCGCGTCTTCTGGCCGTGCTGCAAACCATTGAACGCGCCCCGGCGCCCTTGTTGATGCTGCACCCTTCCGGCCCGCTTGGCACCGCCCGTTCTGGCATGATCGTGTCGGATGTCAGCCCGGCCATCGCCGGTGAAGCCGCGCGGTTGCAGGGGCAGCTAGAGGAAATCAGCCTGATGCGCACCTTGCAGGACAATGCGCTGGCACAGTTGCGCGATGGGCTGAACGGCGCGCAGGAGGCCCGCGCGCAACTGTCCCAGGCCATCGCCGACCGCCGGGTTCTGCCGGAACGGTTTGAGCTGAACACCGATGCCATGCTGCAACTGATGGAAAGCGTCGATTCGCTGGACAGTTTTGCCGAAAGCCTGCGCGAACAGCCCGCCGGGACGGATTTAAGCGGATTTGACCTGCCGCAATTCGCCGAAGCCCGGGGCGCATTGCCCCTGCCGGTTCTGGGGCGGGTTTTGCATGGATTTAATGAACAGGATGCCGCCGGCATCGCCCGGCCCGGTCTGGTTCTGGCAACCCAGCCCCAGGCCATCGTCACCGCGCCCTGGCCCGCAACTGTCCGATATGCCGGGCCTTTGCTGGATTACGGCACGGTCGTGATCATAGAACCCGATGGCGATTACCTGCTGGTTCTGGCAGGTCTGGCAGATGTTTTTGTCCGCGCGGGCGAGGTGTTGCCACCCCAGGGCCCGATCGGGTTGATGGGCGGCGCGCCAGAGGCCAGCGAGAGCGTTATTATCACAAATGCGCAAGGTGGTGGCGGAGATTTGTCAGAAACGCTTTATATAGAACTCAGAGAAGCAAATGTGCCCGTGGACCCAAACGTGTGGTTCATCACTGAATAAGAGATGAGGATAAGGCTCAGATGAAAAGATTTGTCATGGCGGCTCTTGGCGGAACGGCGGCAAGTGTCTTGCTGACCACACAAATCGCCGGCCCACTGATTGCACAGGAAAATGACCGCAATGCCTCGGTCTATGAACAGCTTGACCTGTTTGGCGACATCTTCGAACGGATCCGCGCGAATTATGTGGAAGAGGTGGACGAGGCCGACCTGATCGAGGCCGCCATCAACGGTATGCTGACCTCGCTTGATCCGCATTCCAGCTATCTGCCACCACGCGATTACGACACGATGCAGGTGCAGACCCGGGGCGAATTCGGTGGTCTGGGCATCGAAGTGACCATGGAAGAGGGGTTTGTGCGCGTCATTACGCCGATGGATGACACCCCCGCGATGGAGGCCGGTGTCGAAGCGGGCGATTTCATCACCCATGTGGATGGCGAGGCGCTGCTGGGCCTGACCCTGGAACAGGCGGTTGATCTGATGCGCGGGCCGGTCGGCTCGGAAATCGTGATCACCCTGGTGCGCGAAGAGGTGGATGAACCCTTTGACGTCACTATTGTGCGGGACCGTATTCGCCTGACCGCCGTACGGGCGCGGCTGGAAGGCACGACCGCAATTCTGCGCGTCTCAACCTTCAACGATCAGACCTATCCGAACCTGCGCGAGGGGCTGGACGAGTTGATTGCCGAGATTGGCGGGCTGGACAACCTTGATGGTGTGGTTCTGGACCTGCGCAACAATCCCGGCGGGCTGCTGACCCAGGCGATCCGGGTGTCGGATGCGTTTCTGGAACAGGGCGAGATCGTCTCGACCCGGGGGCGTGACCCGGAAGAGGGTGAACGCTATAACGCCACCCCCGGCGACCTGATCGAAGGTCGCCCGGTGGTGGTGCTGATCAATGGCGGCTCGGCCTCGGCCTCGGAAATCGTTGCAGGGGCGCTGCAGGACCATCGCCGCGCGGTGGTTGTGGGCACCAACAGCTTCGGCAAAGGCTCTGTCCAGACGGTGATGCCGTTGCAGGGCGAAGGCGCGATGCGGCTGACAACCTCGCTGTACTACACACCCTCGGGCCGGTCGATTCAGGCCCTGGGCGTGGCGCCGGATATTCTGGTGGAACAGCGTGAAAGCGTCGAGTTGGAGGACGGCCGGCCAGAGCGGACCGAGGCCAGCCTGCGCGGATCGTTGCAGAACTCCACCCTGACCGAGGATGAACTGCGCCAGCTGGAAGAGGAACAGGCCGTTGCCGAAGCCACTGCCGCGCTGCGCAATGAGGATTATCAACTGGCCTATGCCATCGACATCCTGACCGGTCTGAATGCGCTGGCCCCCGGCGCGCAGTAACGGGTCGTGACGCCCGAACAGATCGCCGCATTGCCCTACAGGCCCTGCGTCGGCGTTGTTTTGCTCAACGCCGACGGTCTGGTGTTTGCGGGCCAGCGGGCAGATATGGCAACACCGGCCTGGCAGATGCCCCAGGGCGGTGTGGACAAGGGCGAAAAGCCCGAAACAGCGGCCTATCGGGAGCTTCTGGAAGAAACCGGGGTGGATGCCGGTCACGTAACCCTGATCGGCCAGACCGCCGACTGGCTGTATTATGATTTGCCGGCGGAGGTTGTGCCAAACCGCTGGGGGGGGAAATATCGCGGCCAGAAACAGATGTGGTTTCTGATGCGATTGGAGGCAGAGGATCGGGTGATCGACCTGTGCCACAAGGATGTGGAATTTTCCGACTGGCGCTGGATATCCGCCGCCGAATTACTGGATGTGATCGTGCCCTTCAAACGGGGCATCTATACCCAAGTGCTAAAGGAGTTTGCCCTGTGCTGAAACGCCTGTGTCTGACCGCCATTCTGGCCCTGACCCCGATCACCCCGGCGCTGGCCCAGACCTGCCAGCCGCCAGATGTCACCGACAGTTTCAACACCGCCGGGGCGCGGGAAGAAACATTCGTGATGGTGGTGGGGGAACTGGTCCGTACCGGGCCCGAAACCCTGTTGCCCGATGAGGAGCAGACCGCGTCAGAGGGTGACCCTGCCTCTTACACGTTTCCCGGGCAATTCCTGGGCCGTGTCGCCTCGGCCAACGGGTTTGTGGATGAGGTTGATGTGTCCGTGACGGTCGATGTCACCTGCACCGCGGACGGGTGCGGGGCACCACCGCTGGAAACATATGCGCTGTTCTTTTTGCGCCGTGATGCCACCCGTCTGGTGTTCGAGGCCAATCCCTGTGATCCGTTTTCCTATGAAAACCCGACCGAAGAGGAATTGCTGGAGGTTATAGGCTGCGCCCTTGGGGAGGCCTGCGGACCCGCAGAATAAAGCGTAAATCTTGGATAGAGCGTCGGCTCAAAATTCTGCACCACACATATTACGCAGAGGGCATCTCCCGCGCCCCGTGGGGGCGGCTCAGACGCTGCCCGGCGGTGCCGCTGGGCGGGAGGGTGATGTGGGGGTGGTTCAGAGTTTCAATCCGATACTAAAGCACCCTGCCTGAAACTTGAATCACAAATGCCCTGCCACGCTTCGCGTTCTCGGGACATTTGTGATGAGCGATGTCTCAGGTTTAAGGCAGGGTGCTCTATAAGCGTCGGAATTCTCCAGAATTCCATGTGGAAAACTGGAGTTTTCCACCCCGTCGCTGACGGTGTATTTGCATCTGACGCTCCTGTTCTACACCGCCCCGGAACCTCAGCCATGACGTATCGCCACTATCCCCAAGAGCACCGAAGGGGTGGCAGGTTTAAGACGGGGTGCTTGCAGGTATTCGCAAAGATGCTGCGGGCTCAGAGATCATATGTCCGGCGCTGCTGAACCACCGCTTTCATCACCCGGATCAGTTCCTGGCTGATCCCCGGCTCTGACAGGGCGTGACCTGCGGTCTTGATCATCTGCAATCGGCCGCTCTTCCACCCCTGGGCCAGCAGAGTGGCCGACATCGGCGGGCAGATCATGTCATAGCGGCCCTGCACGATGGTGCCGGGGATATGGGCAATACGGTCAAGATCGCGCAGGATCTGGCCGTCTTCCTCCAGAAAGCCGCGATTCATGAAATAGTGGTTTTCCAGCCGGGCAAAGGCGCGGGCATAATCCGCCGGGCTTTCGCCGCCAGCACCATCGCTTTCCATCGAGGCCAGCGCGTTTTCCCAGGAGGCCCAGGCGCGCGCAAACCGGGTTTCGACCATCAGATCGCCCGAGAACAGCCGCCGGTGATAGGCCGCAATCAGATCATCCTGTTCCGCATCAGGCACCAGCGATGTGAATTTCGCCCATTGTTCCGGCCAGAACTGCCCCGCGCCCCCGCCATAGAACCACTGCAACTCCCGCTCGGTCGACAGGAACACACCGCGCAGCGCCAGATAGGCCACGGATTGCGGATGGGTCTCGGCATAGATCAGCGCCAGGGTCGCCCCCCAGGAACCGCCAAAAACCGCCCAGCGATCAATGCCAAGACTGGTGCGGATACGCTCGATATCCCCGACCAGATGCCAGGTTGTGTTGGCATGGATTGCCGCATGGGGCCGCGACCGGCCGCAACCGCGCTGATCAAACAGGATGATCCGCCAGTCTTCGGGGTTGAAATACCGCCGCATCGCCGGGCTGCACCCGCCGCCGGGGCCGCCATGCAGCACAACCACCGGGGCGCCCTTCGGATTGCCGCATTGCTCTACATAGACGTGATGGCCATCGCCCACATCCAGCATCCGCTGATCATAGGGGTCTGTTGGCGGAAACAGATATGCGGCTGCGCGCTTTTGGCCAGAGAATTTGTCCATACCGATCCTATATAGACTTATGTGACGGGTCCGACATGGGCTCCAGAGTGACAAGATCGGGAAGGGATGTCCATGAACAGCGCCACGCAAACCGTGGATGCCGGTGAGATCGCCAAATTCGAGGCAATGGCCGCCGAATGGTGGGACCCGCACGGCAAATTCAAGCCGCTGCATATGCTGAACCCGACACGGCTGGATTACATCACCTCACAAATCGCCGCGGAGTTCGGGCGGGACCTGAAAACCGATATGCCGTTTGACGGGTTGCGCATTCTCGATATCGGCTGTGGTGGCGGGCTTCTGTCAGAGCCCATGGCGCGGTTGGGCGCCGATGTGGTGGGCGCCGATGCGGCCGAGCGGAACATTCCCGTGGCACAACTCCATGCGGAGCAATCGGGGCTTCAGATCGATTATCGCTTTACCACCGCCGAGACGCTGGCCGAAGCGGGGGAAGAGTTCGATGTGGTGCTGAACATGGAGGTGGTCGAACATGTGGCCGATCCGCAAGGGTTTCTGACCGCCTGCCAGACCCTGCTGAAACCCGGCGGGCTGATGATCTGCTCGACCCTCAACCGGACCCCCAAAAGCTTTGCCATGGCGATTGTGGGCGCGGAATATGTGATGCGCTGGCTGCCCAAAGGGACCCATGACTGGCAGAAATTCATCACGCCCGATGAGCTGTTCACGCTGATCCGGGGGGCGGGTCTGACACCGGTGGACCGCAAAGGGTTTGTGTTCACCCCGATCACATGGGCATGGCGCCTGTCAGACCGGGATTTGAGCGTGAATTACGTGACCGCAAGTACAAAAGCGGACTAGCGGGGGCCTGAGGTCCGCACCTGACCACAACTGTCTGTGGACCATAAGAGTATAGATTTTAAGAATATGCATGCCGGTTCAAACCTCTCCTGAGCAACCGAAAAGGCCCAGATGAGGTCAGCTTTTTCATATCAATTGATTTATTTGATACTGGAGCAGTCGCGGCGGCTCAGCAAAACAGAGCCGCACATCATCACGTTCTCAGCTGGTTCGGATGTCAGGCAGTTTGCTCAAAGTGAATTGGGTTCTGCACTCTGATCGTGACCTATTCATTTCTTGGACTATTCCCAATAGTTTGCCTCATTGCCCTCCAATGTCAGGAGTGCAGTATGTCAGATCAGTTTTGGCTCAGTGAAGATCAGTTGACGCGGATTTCCGGGTTCTTTGCGTTGCCGCACGGGGTGCCCCGGGGTGATGACCATAAGGTGATCAGCGGCATCATCCATGTCATCCGCAACGGGTTGCGCTGGCGGGATACGCCTTCCGTCTAGCCGAGAGGAATACCTTTGGGCATCTGTCATATCGTGTTGCGACGCGGCGCCAGTCCTTTATAGCGTTTCGACTTTACATTGAAGCAGTGCAACGGCTTTCGCGTTTGAGCCAAAGGCGAAAGACAGCGAAAGGCGTTTCAACATAAAGTCGAAACGCACTAGGGTCTGTTGAGATTCACATTCAAGATCAGCAGTTTGCTGACCTGGAAGCAGAGAATTTTGATCAGATTAAACGATTTCTGCTTTAAGCCACAAGCTGGGTGCCCGATTTCCCCGTGATCCGCGCGGTGATGATCTGGCTTTCGGGCTGGTCACGGGCAAAAGCAACCTCGGTGAACTGCTCTGTCCGGCCCATATGCGGGGATTCCATCAGGATCTGATGGATCTGGCCGATCTGCGCGTCCAGATGGGTTTGCACACGCGCGGCCCCGGCATCGCGCAGGCGGGCAGCGCGGGTTTTGATGTCAGGCCCCTGAACCTGCGGCATCCGCGCAGCGGGGGTGCCCGGGCGCGGCGAATAGGGGAAGACATGGAGCCAGGTCAGATGGCAGGCCTCGACCAGGCTCAGCGCATTTTCGAACTGCGCTTCGGTCTCGGTCGGGAAGCCCGCGATGATATCGGCACCATAGGTCATATCCGGGCGCAGGCGGCGCGCCTCTTCGCAGAACCGGATCGCATCATCGCGCAGATGGCGGCGTTTCATCCGTTTCAGGATCAGATCATCACCGTGTTGCAGGCTCAGATGCAGATGCGGCATCAGCCTTGGTTCCGTGGCGATGGCCATCATCAGATTGTCATCCACCTCGATCGAGTCAATTGAACTGATCCTGAGGCGCGGCAGATCCGGCACCAGTTTCAGGATGCGCATGACAAGATCGCCCAGCTTTGGTGTCGCCGGCAGATCAGCCCCCCAGGAGGTCAGATCGACCCCGGTCAGCACCACCTCGTTATAGCCGCGATCCACCAGGCGTTTGATCTGCTCCACCACCACACCCGCAGGGACCGACCGGGAATTGCCCCGCCCATAGGGGATGATGCAGAAGGTGCAGCGGTGATCGCAGCCGTTTTGCACCTGCACATAGGCGCGGGACCGGCTGCCAAACCCGTCAATCAGATGCCCGGCGGTCTCTGTCACCGACATGATGTCATCAACCTGCACCTTTTCGGTGGCGCCGATGAAATTCGCACCCGCAAGATTGCGCCAGGTCTGTGCCGCCATCTTTTCGGTATTGCCGATGACCCGGTCGACCTCCTCCATCGCGGCGAAGGTCTGCGGTTCGGTCTGCGCGGCACAACCGGTGACAACCAGCATTGCGTCCGGGTTTTCGCGGCGCAGTTTGCGGATTTCCTGACGCGCCTTGCGCACGGCTTCGGCGGTCACGGCGCAGGTGTTGACGACA
Source organism: Rhodophyticola sp. CCM32 (assembly GCF_004751985.1). Classification (NCBI taxonomy): domain Bacteria; kingdom Pseudomonadati; phylum Pseudomonadota; class Alphaproteobacteria; order Rhodobacterales; family Roseobacteraceae; genus Rhodophyticola; species Rhodophyticola sp. CCM32. The sequence continues at coordinate 3,146,054 of NZ_CP038492.1, read as the reverse complement.
ACCGTATCGCCCAGACCGGCACTGGCCGACAATTCCCGCATCGCCTCGGTCTCATAGGCGTTCAGACGGCAGCCAAGGGTGTGAAAGACGGGCGCGCGACGATCCATTTTCAGAGCGCCTCAAGAAACTCAGGGGTCAGCGTGCCCGAGAAGACATGCGCCGTGGGGCCGGTCATCCACACCCCGTCCTCGCGCCAGTCCACCGCGATATCACCCCCGTCCAGGGTCATTGTCACCGCCCGTCCGGTCAGCCCGCGCCGGGCCGCCGCCACCGCCACCGCGCAGGAGGAGGAGCCCGAGGCAAGGGTCACCCCCACCCCCCGTTCCCAGACCCGCATACGCAGATGGTCAGGGCCGATCAGATGGGCGAATTGCACATTGGTGCGCTCAGGGTAAAGCGGGTGATGTTCCATCCCGGCCCCGCGCGCAGCCAGATCCACCGCCTCGGCATCGCTGACAAAGAAGGTGCAATGGGGGTTGCCCATGCCGGTGGCGACCGGGTCCCCCTTTATGGGCAGGTGCAGGCTGTCCATCGCGCTGGCCAGGGGAATATCCTGCCAGTCAAGCTGCGGCAGCCCCATATTGACCGCGGTCAGCCCGTTGCCTGCATCTTTTGCCTGCAACACCCCCCTCTCGGTGCGCAGGGTCAGGGCGCTGACACCTGTCCGGTCCATCTCATAGCGCGCAATGCAGCGGGTCGCGTTGCCACAGGCCGCCGAGAGCGAGCCGTCAGCATTGAAGAATGTCAGGGCAATATCAGCTATGTTGTGCTCAGAGATCACCGCCAACTGGTCGAATCCGACGCCCCTGTGACGATCTGCCAGCCCACAGGCCAGTTCCGCCGTGATCACCACAGGCCTCGCCCGGGCGTCGATCACCACGAAATCATTGCCCAACCCATGCATCTTCATGAAGGGCTGGCCTTTATTTGCAGGCATCTGGTCCATCCGCGCGCATATAGACGCATCCGCACGCATTTGAAATCCCCCACCCGGATTTCCGCTTGACGGCTTGGCCCTGCCTTTCTAGGTAGTCGCTTCGTGTGGGCCCTTAGCTCAGTTGGTAGAGCAACTGACTTTTAATCAGTGGGTCGCAGGTTCGAATCCTGCAGGGCTCACCAATATTTTCAGGTTTTTGTCAGTAGACCATAAGAGTGCAGATTTGGAGCATAAGCTTACTGATCTGCCGGTTTGGTCAATTTTCCACACCAATTTGATACTGAAATCGAGATGACTCGTCGCTTTGGGCTAGCGGAGACAATCTCGGTGGACCGTTGAGTTGGTAAGGCAACGCTTTTTGATAGGATGTACTGTGGGTTCGAATCCTACCACCCCAGCCAGCTTTCCTGTGTATGCCGTCCGGCGTGAATCGTAACTTTTGGCGGATAAGAACGCAACTTCGTGCATTTACTTCAATTTGGTGCCCTTTCGAGTTGTCTAGGATACCTGTTTGCGAGTTTCTGATAATTGTCCCGAACACACCCGATAGTCACTGTGTTCGCAGCAAATGACGACCAAAGCTGATTCCGTGGCAATCGAATGTTGGCCTCCTTGGTAGGCAAACGGCATCCCCAAAACAGCCAGCCGTTTTCAATCCTGAAATTTGTAAACTTCGATGTCCTGGCGTGCCATATAGAATGCCATTGGTACAAATTCGGTATACAAGTCGTGCCCAGCAGTAAGAAGCATTCGATGGGTATTTTTGTGCGAGATACCTCCATGGGGGAGTAAACAACTAGGCAGCGTACTTACAAAGAGCTTCACGTTTCCAGCCTGTTATGATTCATTTCCCGCAAGACAATATGCGGAGCAGTGGAATGGCGCGGTCAGATTTGAGCGATTTGGAGTGGGAGTTCATCAAAGCAGTGCTCCCAAATAACAGCCGAGGGGTTAAGCGTGTCGATGATCGGCGTGTGATCAATGGCATCTTCTATGTCTTGCGCACAGGCATCCCGTGGCGCGATTTGCCCGATCAATACGGCCCCTACACAACGATCTACAACCGTTTCAACCGATGGACTTATGCGGGCATTTGGGATCGGGTAATGGAGGCGGTCGCCGATGCGCACAATATCGACACCGTGATGGTGGATGGCACATCGGTTCGGGTTCACCATTCTGCAGCGACGCTCAAAAAAACGACCCGCGTCGTTGCATGGGCCGGTCGCGGGGTGGGTTAACCACGAAAATACATGCACTTACCAATCAGGACGGGTTGCCGATCCGCTATGAACTGACGCCGGGCCAAGCCCACGATGCACCCCCATGCGAACAGCTTTTGGACGGGCTGCAACCTGGCCAATACGTTCTGGCTGACAAGGCATATGACGCGGATTCGATCCGCAAGATGATCTGGGAACAGGGCGCCATCGACGTCATCCCGTCCAAATCCAACCGCAAACTGCCCGCCGAGTTCGACGTCGATATCTATCGCGAGCGCAACAAGATCGAGCGGTTCTTTGGCCGCCTCAAAGCTTCCTTCCGCCGTATAGCCACCCGATACGAAAAGACATCTGCCAACTTCTTGGCGATGATCAAACTCGCATCCGTCAGGCTATGGTGCCAGTTTTATGAGTCCGCTGCCTAATCCTTCCAACAAAGTTCAACATACCTTCTTGAGCTATGCGGTCGAAGGTTGCCTCCGTGGCTTCAGTGAACTTATGAGCGAGGCTCGCAACCTTATCCTCTCCTCCTCCAGAGATCGCGAACTTGTAGAGCTCTTGACTGAAGTCTCGGTACCCTTTGAAGTCACCACTGAATGCAAGATCTGCAGCTTGTGGTGAATTTAGTACAAAACGGTGTTCTGCCTGTTCGAATAGCTTCGTCAATACGGCAGTCTTAGGGATAACAATGCCAAGATCGCGCCGTTGGGCCTTTTGGAGTTCTCGCCATCGGAACAAGCTATCGGTAACTATAAATGCGCCAGTTATCTGGGCCAGATACAAGGTCATCTCAAAATTCGGTGACATGTTTAGCATCAACAATTGCCCGTTGCCTGTTTCGGACTTGTCCTCATGATCCTTAATTATGGCAAGCGGATCGGCTTCATTTTCCCTAGCAATATGCTCTAGAAGCCTGTCTATTCCAGCGTCGTCGATGTCCGGTATCGCATCTATTATGTTTGACCGCCTGAAGCTTTTGGGCATCGTTCTGATCGACCTGCGCATATCATCCATTTGTGCCCATTTTGAGCGTAGATCGTCATCTATGTTGTGTTCTTCGCCTGCGTTACGCTGCCGTGAAAGTGAGAACATTTGCTCTCTTAAGTGTTGATCAAAAGTACATGGGTCAGGAATAAAATTGATGACACCAGACTCGATAAACGGCATCAATTTGAGCTACCCCCCGAAATTTGGACACTGACGTAAGCTATGATTTGCTGTCTGCTGATCTCCGACGAAGAGGAGATCAGAGATGTCGAAACGGAAGAACCACAGCGCTGAGTTCAAGGCGAAAGTTGCGCTTGAAGCTTTGAAGGGGGAACGCACTGTTGCTGAGCTGTCGAGCCAGTTTGGCGTCCATCCCACGATGATCCACAGTTGGAAGCGGGCGCTGTTGGAAGGCGCGTCAGGCGTGTTTGAGCGGGGTGGAAAGAAAGCCCCAGAGATCGACGAAGAACAGGTCAAAGAGCTGCACGCAAAGATTGGGGAGCGGGCGGTGGCCAACGATTTTTTGTCACGAAAGCTCAAGCCCTGGGGCCTGAAGTGAGGCGCGGCATGGTCGAGAAGGACAATCCCAATTTGTCGATTGGCAAGCAGTGCAATCTGCTGTCGATCTCGCGGTCGTCGTTTTACTACCAGCCCAAAGGCGAGACGGCGATGAACCTGATGTTGATGCGCCAGATCGACGAGCAGTTCCTGGAAACGCCGTTCTTTGGTGTTCGCCAAATGACCTGGCATCGCTGATCCCATGCTTGCGGCACAATTCCTTTGCGCCAAGCCCGGCTTGATGTTCCTTCAAGATACCAATGATCTGTTCTTCGCTGAAACGGCTTCTCTTCATCGTCTGTCTCCTCAGGTGGAGAACAGGCTAACCTCAAACCGAGGACATTTCAGGGGAGCAGGTCAATCATGACCGCGGAGTTTGCCTTCGTCGAAGTGACGCGCGAAAAGGCGGTGGAGATATCTAGAGCCATCGCCGCGGCAGGGCGGGCTTGGCATATCCATGCGCTCCATCCCGGCTGCCGGTTCAATCCGCGTCCCGAGGGCCACTGCTTCGTCGTCGAGGATACAGATGCGGCGGAAACCTATTGCGCCTTTTCCGATCAGCCCTTCACCAAGGAGTGTCACGAACTGGTGCAACTGCTGCATGGCAACTCTATCCTCAATTCAGATTGCAGCACCGGAGATGCCAAAGATCAACCGATCGTCAAGTCCGCCGCCGAAGCGTTTGCGAAGGGAGAGAAATGGCATCACCACATGATGAAACCCGGCTGCGTGCTCAGTCCGTTACCGTCCCACTACGTCATCACGCTGGAGCGCGAAGGCAGCGACGAAGTGGAAACGCGGACGAGTGACCTGCCATTGGACGATACCCTACGAGAGATCGAATTGCTGTATTTTAAACAGTACGACTGATCGGTCATTTTGAGGCTGGCGGGTTGAAGAAACAGGATCAGGAGCAATCCGTTGTTCTTTCCGACCGATCGACAAACCCTCAAAAATAGCAATGGAAATGAAGTAGAAGTCTGGATGTCGACGTTTGTTTGGATTTTGATGCTACAAACATAATTGAATTATCAGATTCGCGAAAGTCCGCCTGTAATTTCCGACAGACACAGCTGCCCCTCGAGAGAGAGACCGATCAAGCTTTGTTCTGCACTCTGATCGTGACCTATTCATTTCTTGGACTATTCCCAATAGTTTGCCTCATTGCCCTCCAATGTCAGGAGTGCAGTATGTCAGATCAGTTTTGGCTCAGTGAAGATCAGTTGACGCGGATTTCCGGGTTCTTTGCGTTGCCGCACGGGGTGCCCCGGGGTGATGACCATAAGGTGATCAGCGGCATCATCCATGTCATCCGCAACGGGTTGCGCTGGCGGGATACGCCTTCCGTCTATGGGCCGCATAAAACCTTGTATAACAGGTTCACGCTGGTCACGGATGGGTGTGTTCGACCGGATATTCACGGCACTGACGGCCGAAGGTGGACCACCTGACCGGCTGATGATTGATGCCACCCAGCTCAAGGCACACCGCACGGCATCCAGCCTGCTCAAAGGGGGGATGTTCCCCGGGCTATCGGGCGTACAAAAGGCGGTTTGAACTCGAAATTGCATGCGGTTTGCGATGGTTCGGGTCGTCCGGTGCGCCTGCTTTTGACGGAAGGACAACAGAGCGATCACAAAGGCGCTGCGACCCTGCTGCCTGATCTGCCAACCGCATCCGAGCTGATCGGCGACAAAGGCTATGACAGTGACGCCTATCGCAGCGCCCTGATACTGTCGATCAATCAACGTCGATGCCACGTTCTGCGAGCAGATCAACCACATCCTGATATGACAGAGGATACCGCAAAACCAACGAACGGCGCAAAGAATGATGTCCCGCGGGAAACGATGATGTTTAAACGGAGATTTGCGCGGCATAACCAACATTATTGAATCGCTTGTTCGCGGCCTCTCCCTTCGGTCGAACGCGAAAGGCGATGATCATGTCTCAATGAAAACTCGAAAGACTTTAAATGCCAAAACATGACCAAAAGAGCCGTTTAATGCAACAGTCCCAATCGAAACGCATCAGGCGTTTTGCAGCAAACTCAACGCGACCGCCGCCGGGGAGCTTACACCGCCCAGGCTGGCGATCTGCGCCCGGCTGGTAAAGGCCTGGATCAACGCCTCCACCTCGAACCGGTCGTTGAACCGCGACAGGTCTGAACTGCCCAGAACCGCCTCGGACCGGTCCTTGAAATTGGTCAATTGCTGGTCAAGATCAAGCGTCCCAATCCCCGAGGGCAGGCCCAGTGCGGTTTCAAACACCCGGCGCAGGGGCGGATTGCCCAGAACCGTAAACCAGGCCGCGTCATTTGATATGTTGCGGGCTGCAAGTTCGGGCAATTCCCGCTCTGCGCTCAGGGCCAGGCGCATATCCTCATTCTCGACACCGATGGCCAGTTCAAATTCCTGCCGTTCAAACCCGGCGAGGATTTTATTGGCAAATCCCGGGAACCCGGTTTTCGCGGGCAGGGATGTGCCAAAACCAAACGCCTCGGAAAACGCATGATAACGCTTGTCGGTCAGACGGTTGGCCAAAGCATCATCGGCCAGAACGCCATCATCCAGAACCTTCCTGATGAAGGCTTTGTTGGGCACATCATCCTGCAGGCCGAACGCCCCCAGTGCCACGCGCAACAACCGATAATCTTTTACAAGATCTTCGCTGTTTGTCACCGCCCCGATATTCTCGCGGAAATATTGCATATCGCGATCAAGCGCAGGCGATCTGGAAAATGCCGCCGATTGCTCGGCCATCGTGCGGGTCAGGAAGGTCCAGCCGGAATATCCGCTGGAGGGAACAAAAGGTTGAAAATTCATGTCCGGGCCGTCGCCAGATACCGGTCTTCGCGCGGCAGCAGGCTGCGCAGGGATTTCAGCGCCTGATAGGTCTGGCCATTGACCAGATGATCGGTGGCTGTGGCCAGTTGCGCCCGGCTGTCAGTGTCTGTAAAAACCCGGCTCAACTGCTCCATCCCGCGCAGAATCTGCGGTTTGGCGTCTTCGAATTCCGCATCCCCCGACAGGACAAGCTGCGCAATATAGCAGACCCGGCGCACGGGTGTGGTAACCTCATCCGGGTGAAGCGCATCGCGCAGCCGCAGGATATGCGCATTGGGGGTGATGATCGACAGGCGCGACCGGCGATCCCCATTCTCGATCACGGCCCCGTTGATCAGCACCCGTTCTTTCGGGCTGAGTTTCAGAACCAGACCGCTCATGCTGCCTGCGCCTCACCGCGCAAGCCGCGCATCACGGCAGTGTTGATGTCGATCAGAGGCGCTGGCGAGGCACCGGCATTCAGAACCTTGCGGCTATGAAGGCCGGTAAATTCACAGAGATACAGAATCTGCGCCCGCAACGCCTGTGGCAATGCATTGTCAGTACCTGCCACATCCGAGGCCAGTATCGTCCAGAGCTGGCGGTTTTCATGGATCGCGGCGGCCATTTGCCCGATGGCGGCACCGGGTTTGGCCGCCTGGGTCAGGCGGGCGGTGATCTGCTCGAAAATGGCGTATTCGGTGCTGCGATCTGTGCGCACGGGCGTGCCGGTCTGGCCATAGGCAGAGCGCGCCATGTTGGTGCTGTTCACGAAAATGTCTCCTTCCCGGGGGCGGGATTATCTTGAAACAGGGGAAGTCACCGGGGCCGGTCCGGGCCCCGGTGATGCCTAGGTTTACCGGAACAGCGACAGAATACTCTGCGGCGCCTGATTGGCGATGGAAAGCGACTGGGTGGCCAGCTGCTGCTGCACCTGCAATGCCTGCAACCGGGCCGAAGCCTCCTCCATATCCGCATCGACCAATGTTCCGATCCCGGATTTCATCGAATCGATCAGAGAGCCGACAAAATCAGACTGGTTTTCAACCCGGCTTTGGGCCGAGCCGAACGCAGCCGCCGAGTCGATCGAGGACTGGATCATCGTCTCGATATTCGCCAGTGCCGAACTGGCCCCGCCATTTGTGGTCACATCGATCGCGTCCAGACCGAAGAGACCACCCGACGCGGTGCCCCCATCCATGGCCGCCGTTGCAAGCGCCTGGTCCGAACCGCTATTGTCGATTTTCAGACTGGCCTGACCGGTGGAGGCATTGATCGACACCTGGGTGGAAATCCCCTCGATCCCGGCACTGTCGACGGCGGTTTTCAGGCCACGGGCCACATCTTCGAAGGTTTCATTTTTACCGGCTGTGTAAAAATATGCCTTCCCGCCGATCGAGGCCTGATAGCTGTTGCCCTCTGCCACGCCAGCCCCGGTGGTGAAGAAAACCTCTTCCGCCCGCTGGTCAATCGCCCCGCTTTCGGTGGTGGTGTTCCCCGTCGCGGCGCCATTGATGGTGTGGATATAGGTATTGCCATCCCCGCCTGAAACAGAATCGGTGATTGCAACATCCAGCGCCTCAAACGCCCGGGTTGAGGTGACGACAATCTGGTTGGTGCTGTTTGACGCGAATGTCACATTCTCCAGATCCAGGGCCTGAAGACTTGTCAACAAGGCATCCCGGGCATTGGTTTCGGTCTGGTCCGCCGCAGCGGAGGTATAGCTGACACTCTGCCCGCCGATACTGATTGTCGTCGAATCGCCCGCATCCCAACCATCGCTCTGGGCAAACTCGATCACTGCGGTATTGCCGGTGGCCGACAGGGTGCCGCCCGAATAGGCCGAGCCCGCCGCCGCATCCAGAATTTGGCCGGACAGATCGGTGCCGCCGCTGCCGACGCCATTGGTTCCGGCGCTGGTGCCCAGATCCTGTCGGCTGACCGTGATGCTGGACGCGGTCACCGTGCCCGAACCGGAGCGGTCAAGCGAGGAAAGGATATTCACGTCATCGGTGCCCTGCACCAGATTGAGGCCGTTGAACTGCGCGGCCCCCACAATCGAGCCGATCTGCCCCCTGAGGGCCTTGATATCAGTCTGGATCTTTTCACGATCCACATTCTCTTCCTGAGATGCGACGATCTTGCCTTTGATATCGGTCAGCAGGTCGGTGACTTTTTCCGAAGCGTTCCGCGCCACGGCAACGGTGGATTCCCCCAGGCTGAGGCTGTCGGAGATTGCCTTGAACCCCATCACATCGGATTCCATGACTTTCGAAATGGCCCAGACCGCGGAATTATCCTTGGCAGAACCGACGGATTTACCGGTAGAGATTTCGCCCTGCACATTCTGCAGGTTCGAATTGACCTGTTTCAGGGTCTGCAATGCCACCATTGCGCTGTTATTCGTCAGAATACTGGACATGTATTGCCCTTCCTTTTTGCATTCATGGCGCAGGTTCTGCGCCGGGATCAGTCACCGCCCCCACGGGCAATGCGGAACGTCTTTCTGACGCTTGCAACCCGGGCCATACCCGGATCACGCCACCATCTGGTGCGTGCCCGACACTCGTCGCAAAGCTCTAATAAGCTCCTAAGCTTTCAGGCTCTTTGCGAAGGATTTTAGGGCTTTTCGATTTGCATTTGAGTCATCGTCGCACGATCTCATCCGCGCGTGACGGGAAGCGGCTGTGGAATTAGAGCAGAAATCGTTTAATCCGAATCAAAATTCTCTGCCTCCGGGTCAGCAAACTGCTGATCTCGAACGCGAATTTCGATGAGTGATGGTGCAGATTAAAACGATTTCGCTCTAGCTGCGCTGTTCAACACATGGGCGCGCGGTGCCGATTTCAGAGGATCGGCCAAGCGCGTCATAGCCTGTAAAACTGCGGGCAGATGCCGGGGCCAGCAAGGCATTTGCCGATTTGAACCCGTCCAGCGTCGCCGCAATCAACGCGCCATTATGTCGGGCAGCATCGCGCAAAGCGATCAGGTCAGTCTCATCCTCCCCGCGCGCGGGCCGGCCATGCAGAAGGGTTTGGAACGCATGTTCAAGCACAGGCCCGAGTTTGGCCACCGCCGACAGATCCCCCTGTCGCAATGCCTGCCCCTGACGCTCCAACAGCAGGGTCATATTGCGCATACGGGGGGCTGCGGTGCTCATACGCCTGCCCCGGTCCGGTCACGCGCGACAAGCGACCGGAACAGGTTTTCGGCCAGCCCGATCCCCCGGCGGCGGCCATCTGCCGGGCATGTTCCAGCCTCAGGAACGAGGCGAATTGTTCTTCGCCCGCACCACCGCCAAACGCCCCCCGTGCTTCGCCGAATCGCGCCTGTTTCAGCATTTCGGCAAGGAATGTCGCCTCAAGCTCCTGCGCGGCCTGTCGCAAACGGGCTTCATCCTCCGCAGATACCGGCGCGGGTGCCGCATTTGGGCGGGCGGCGGGAAGGGCGGCAGGGATCGCATCAGAGCTCATGGCCAATACACTCAATTCGAAACATTTCGACCGCATCATGACCGGTTGAGGTAAAGAATTGGTAAGGCCCGGAGGCGATGCTTGGTGCAGGTGATCACTTCAATGGGCCGCATAGAACATGCAACCAGCACAGATATTTGCCGCAATGCAGACCGTTTCCCCCCACGGGGAGGGAGAGGTGATTGCAGACGCAGACAACACCGGGACAAGGTTTGAAACCCTGTTTCAGAACCGCAAGACGGGAGCAGCGGCACAGGCCGGCACCAGCGGTCTATGGCCCATCCCCCTGTCGCAGATCGCCATGGCACCGCAGGTCGCGGGGCCTGCATCCATCGCGCCCCTGTCCTTACCGCAGCAGACCGGGGCAGAGGGTGAAACGCCCCCGGGTCAATCCGATGACAAAGCAGCAGAGCCTGAAATCGCCCTGGATCTGCCGGTCACGGCCCTGCCCCTTTCATCCGAAGACGCCATGCGCGCAGATATGCCGGGCGATGAAACAGCGCTGACTGTCCCGATCACGGAATGGACCGGTGAGACCGGCACAGAGATTGCAAACCCGATATCGGCAGAAGGCGGGCAGGCGGCACTGGCACCCCAAATCACGGGTGCCCCTTCTGCGCCCGTGACGCAGATATCCGTTGCGCCTTCGGCATCAGACCCGGCAGTGGATACCCCTTTGGGGCAGACGGATGCATCGCGCGCGCCCACGACGCGTGACGCACAACCGATCCCTGCACATGCAGGCTCTGCAAGCCGAACGTTTGCCCCTTCATCACCTCAGGAATCGCAAGGCCCCCTCCCTGCAAGGGCCGAAACATCAGGGCCTGCATCCCCCCCGGACATCACCGCGAACCCGCCTGCCCCCATGCCGCACGAGAACCGGCCTGACAGTGGCGCGGCATGGAACAGAGGGGAAGTCGCCCGGCAACACCACGCATCCCTCCCAGTATCTGAGGCGATGGCGCAGGGGGACACCGGGGCGCGGAAAGCGACAGCCGAGGCCAAACCGGAAACCCCTGTGCCACAGCAGACAGAGCTGAGGCCTGCATCACCCGCCCCTGCTTTCCAGATACAGAGGCACAGGATGATGTCTGCGCAACAGGGCATATCGGTCCCGCCGGACGGCACGGGCGCACCCGACATGAACAGCGACGCGCCAGTTATATCGCCCAGACCAACCGCCAGTTCCGGAAACATATCTGCACCGCCACCGCCGGCAGGGCCGGGCGACGCGTTGGCTCAAACGCCGGCACCGGTCCGTCTCTCCTCTGGCCTGCAGGAAGAGGCCCCCCAATCCAGTTCATCCGGGATGCAAACCAAACCTGGCGGGTCAGACATATCCCCACCCATCCCGCAGCAATCCCCAAAGGTCGCCCCTGAGGGTCTGGCCGCACGCCCCTCGCAGGCATCGGTCAGCCCCGTGCAGACCATCGCACTCGACACCATGCATGCGCCCCGTGGGACGATTGCCACAGTGCAGACACCGCCATCCCTGCCCCCCCGCGCGCCTGCATCGCCCAATCCACTTGGTCCATCCATGGAACCGCTTGCCCGGCATCTTGCAGCGGGCAGTGACCTGCCGCTGACAGAGCTTCTTGCCGATCCTTCGATCCTCTCTCATACGCCCGGGTCATCCGCGCCGCTCAGCACGATCCCCGGCCCGCAAACCACCATTGCCCAAAGTGCCGCGACGCAGATGGCGGCGGCCCTGCACCCCCAGGCAGGCCGTCCGGTCCTGGATCACCCCACAGAGATCGCACTGGACCCGCCGGAACTGGGACGCGTGCGCATGGTCTTCAACCAGATTGATGGCGTGATGGCCCTGTCAATCACCGCTGACCGGCCCGAAACGCTTGACCTGATGCGCCGCCATGCAGACCTGTTGGCGCAGGAATTCTTCCGCGCCGGGCTTGGCGATACCGCATTCAGCTTCCAACAGCGCGAGGACAATCCCGCCTCGGGTTCCCCGACCACCGGGGAGCAGGGTACAAAAACCCCTGCCCCGGAGGACCCCGCGCCCGTAACCGGCCCCGGGCACAGCACCCATGACGGCGCGCTGGACCTGCGCCTTTAAAGCAAACCACCCCGGAAAGGAGACCGTATTATGGACGCCGTTCAAACCGCGCAATCAAACAGCACCGGGCCCCAGCCCACCCCGGATCCCGCATCAGATGACCGTCTGCTTACGTCGGATTTTCAGACCTTCCTGACCATGCTCACCACCCAGATGCAAAACCAGGATCCGCTCAATCCGATCGAATCGACCGATTTCGCCACCCAGCTCGCCACATTCTCGGGCGTTGAACAGCAGATCCGCACCAATGATCTGCTGACCAGTCTACAAAGCAGCCAGGACCTGATGAACATGGGCCAGCTTAGCGGATGGGTGGGGATGGAGGCCCGCGCCGAAATGCCCGCCACCTTCACCGGCACCCCGATCAATCTGGTGATCACACCCGATGACCGGGCCGACCGGATGGCGCTGGTGGTACGGGATGCAAACGGTGCCGAGATACAGCGCCTTACCTTTGCGCCCGGCGATGATACAATCACCTGGGCCGGGGTCGACGCCGATGGAAACCCGATGCCCCAGGGCATCTACAGCTTTACGGCAGAGGCTTATGCCGATGACATATTGATCGAGGAACAGCCGGTGCAGGTCTATGCAGATGTGGAAGAGGCGCTGATCCGCGATGGCGAAACCTGGCTGATCATGGCCGGGGGCGTCAATATCCGCGCCGATCAGGTGCAGGGCATCCGCAACCCCTGATCCGATGCGGCCGTCACATCAAAACCACCCGATAAGCAGCATCAGCAAGGCACCTGCCGCAACACCGACCAGGGCAAACAGGGCCCGGTCCGGCCAGCGCGAGGACGCGGGTTCCGGTCGCGGCTGATTTTGCGCCAGAAGCGCGGCCTCGGCCAGTTGCGGCAGGCGCGGGCCAAAGCGCGACAGAACCCGCGCGGTTCTGATCAGGTCCGAGATCAATGCCCTGGGCCCGATGCTGCGGGTGATGTAATCCTCGACCACGGGGCGGGCCACATCCCAGATGTTGATATTCGGGTCCAGCGAGCGCGAGACCCCCTCGACCACCACCATGGTGCGTTGCAGCAAGATCAGTTCGGTCCGCGTCTCCATCCCGAACTGCTCGGTCACGTCGAACAGATAGGCCAGCAGACGCGCCATGGAAATGCGGCTTGCATCCATGCCGAAAATCGGTTCCCCGACAGAGCGGAGCGCCTGCGCAAACTCGTCGATATCGCGGTCCGCCGGCACATAACCCGCTTCAAAATGCACTTCGGCGACACGCCGGTAATCCCTGCGGATAAAGCCCATCAGAATCTCGGCATAGACCCGGCGCGTATATTCATCCAACCGCCCCATGATCCCGAAATCAAGCGCGATAAGGTCACCGTTCGGCCCGATCTTCAGATTGCCCTGATGCATATCCGCATGGAAAAACCCGTCCCGAAGCGCATGGGTCAGAAACATCTGCAGGGTGCGCGCCGCCAGCAGCTTGCGGTCATGGCCCGCGGCCCCAATCGCCTCGGCCTCGCCATAGGGGATGCCCCTGGCCCAGCCCAGGGTCATCACCTGACGGGAACACAGGAACCATTCCACCGGCGGCACCTGAAACCCCTCATCCCCGATGGTGTTGGCGGCATATTCCCCGGCTGCCGCCGCTTCGATCCGCAGGTCCAGTTCCCGCAGCACGACCCCCTCGAAATGCATCACCACATCTTTGGGCCGCAACCGGCGCGATGCCGATGACAGGGTCTCCACCAGCCATGCGATCAGATAGAATGCGTCAATATCCTTGCGAAAGGCCCGCTCAATCCCGGGGCGCAGCACTTTCACCGCCACGTCCTGCCCGGTCTCGGCCAGGGTCGCGCGGTGGACCTGCGCGATAGAGGCCGCGGCAACCGCATCGGAAAATTCGGAAAACAGCGCCTCCAGCGGGTGTTCCAGCTCATGGGCGACAATGGTTTTGGCCTGATCGGTGGGAAATGGCGGCAGTTTGTCCTGCAAAACCCGCAACTGGGTGGCCAGATCGGGGCCCACCACATCGGGCCGGGTCGAGAGGATCTGCCCGAATTTGATATAGGCAGGCCCCAGGGCGGTCAGCGCGCGGGTGATCGGCGGCAGGTTGATATCGCCCTTCAGGCCCAGCCATTTGAACGGCCAGCCCAGAACCCGCGCCGCGATACGCAAGATCGGGGGGCATCAACCGCCTCCAGCGCCACACGCATCGCACCCGTCCGTTCAAAGGTCGCACCGGTGCGGATCACCCGCCAGATATTATGGGGACCACGCATGGGTTAAAGCTTCCACCCCGAATGCAGCGCGGCGATGCCCATACTGAGATTGCGATATTTCACCTGCCCGAACCCGGCATCGCGGATCAGATCCGCGAACCTGTCCTGATCGGGGAAATTGCGGATCGATTCGACCAGATACTGATAGCTGTCACGATCATTGGCGATCACCTGCCCCATGCGCGGGATCACGTTGAAGGAATACAGATCGTAAAGCTTTTGCAGCCCCTGATTGGGCAATTGGCTGAATTCCAGCACCATCAACCGCCCGCCGGGGCACAGCACGCGAAACGCCTCGGCCAGCGCATCGGGAATGCGGGTGACGTTCCGGATGCCGAAACTGATCGTGTAGGTATCGAAGCTGTTGGCCTCGAACGGCAGCGCCATCGCATCGCCCGCAACCCAGTCCAGCCTGTCATCGAGGCGCGCGGCCTCGGCCCGTTTCTGCCCTTCGGTCAGCATTGATTCGGTCATATCCAGCACGGTCGCCACGGCCCCGGGCGCGCGTTTGAGAAACCGAAACGCGATATCGCCGGTGCCGCCCGCCACATCCAGAAGCTTCTGCCCGTCGCGGGGGGCCAGCCAATCCATCATCGCGTCTTTCCAGACCCGGTGAATGCCGACCGACATCACATCATTCATCACATCATACCGCGAGGCGACATTGGTGAAAACGCCATGCACCATGCCCGCTTTCTTCTCCTCATCCACGGTCTGGAAACCGAAATGGGTGGTGCGGGTGTCATTCTCGCTCATGGGCCCTTGCCCTCCTGATCCTTGTGCCCTTGTAATGCAGAGCCCATGCAGCGGATACACCGCGCAGCCATAACAAGGAAAGCCTGCTTTGCCCGAACTTCCAGAGGTCGAGACAGTGCGTCGCGGGTTGGCCCCGGTGATGGAGGGGATGCAGATCGCATCGGCCGAGGCACGTCGCCCCGATCTGCGCTGGCCCCTGCCCGCCCATATGGGCGCGCGTCTCACCGGTGCCGTGGTCACCGCGCTGCGGCGCCGGTCGAAATATATTCTGGCCGATCTGGACACAGGCGAAACGCTGATCATCCATCTGGGCATGTCCGGGCGCATGCTGATCTCGGGTGTGGCGGGCCGGGACATGCAGGGGCAATTTCACCATACCCATCCGGCGCCCGAAAAACACGATCATGTGGTGATCGACATGGCGAACGGCGCGCGAATCACATTCAACGATGCAAGGCGTTTCGGCGCGATGGACCTGACACCGACCGCAGCGGTTGAAGATCACTGGCTGCTTGCCAATCTTGGCCCTGAACCGTTGAGCAACACTTTCAACGAAACCTATCTTTCCCAGCGTCTTGCAGGGCGCAGGACACCGATCAAAACCGCCCTGCTGGATCAACGCATCATCGCAGGCCTTGGCAATATATATGTCTGCGAAGCCCTGCACCGCGCCCGTATGTCCCCCAAACGTCTGGCGGGCAATATCTCTGCCCCGCGCATCGCAACATTGGTTCCGGTGATCCGCGAGGTGATCACGGAGGCGATTGAGGCGGGGGGCTCTTCGCTCAGGGATCACCGCCAGACCAATGGTGAATTGGGGTATTTTCAACATAATTTCCGGGTCTATGACCGCGCGGGCCAGACCTGCCCAACCCCCGGATGTGGTGGGGAAATCCGCCGGATTGTGCAATCGGGCCGATCCTCCTTTTACTGCGCGTCATGCCAAAGATAGCTTGAACCCGCCTATCAGACTGCTAACCCTAGCGGCTTGAGACCACAATCAAAGGCACCCGACCGCATGGCCTATGAGACCCTGATCGTCGAGATCGAAGACCATATTGCGCTGATCAGGCTGAACCGGCCCGATGCGATGAATGCGCTGAACAGCCAGTTGCTGGCAGAATTGTCGAAAGCTCTGAAATCGGCCGAACAGAATGACAAGGTCCGGGTTGTCGTGCTGACCGGATCGGACAAGGCCTTTGCCGCCGGGGCCGATATCACCGAGATGGCCGGGAAGACCTTTGTCGAGGCGTTCACCAGCGACCTGTTCGGGGAGGATGTGGATCAGCTTCTGAAATGCCGCAAACCGATCATCGCCGCCGTGGCGGGTTATGCGCTTGGCGGCGGCTGTGAACTGGCGATGATGTGCGATTTCATCATCGCCGCCGACACCGCCAAATTCGGCCAGCCCGAGATTAACCTGGGCACTGTGGCGGGTATCGGCGGCACCCAGCGGCTGACCCGCTTTGTCGGCAAATCGAAATCCATGGACATGCATCTGACCGGCCGGTTCATGACCGCACAGGAAGCTGAACAATCCGGTCTCGTCAGCCGCGTGGTGCCCGCCAAGAAGCTGATGGAGGAAACCATGGGCGCGGCCACCAAAGTGGCCGAGAAATCCGCCCTGACCGCGATGGCGGTGAAAGAGGCGGTGAACCGCAGCTATGAGACAACCCTGCGCGAAGGCATGTTGTTTGAACGGCGCCTGTTCCACGCGTTGTTTGCCACCGAGGACCAGAAAGAGGGCATGGCGGCGTTTCTGGAAAAACGCGAGGCGCAGTTCCGCGACAAGTGACCCGAAAGGGCGCCGGAAAACTGCAGTTTTCCACCTGGATTACGCGCGTAATCCGGCCCGTCCCGGGGCCAGGTGCCCAAAACGCGCAAAATCCCTTCCCTTCCGGGCACGAATCCCGTATGCGGCGCCGATACATGCGTGTGAGGCCCGCCCTGGCCAGAGTGGTCCGGTTTATCAAACCCGGTGGCAGGTCTTATGACGCGTTCGATATTCATCTGACCCGAAGGGGACCTGACACATGGCCAACTCGCCACAATCCAAGAAACGCGCCCGCCAGAACGAGCGCCGCTTTGCCATCAACAAAGCCCGCCGTTCGCGCATCCGCACCTCTCTGCGCAAAGTCGAAGAAGCAATCGCGTCCGGCGATCAGGCTGCGGCGCAGGCTGCCCTGCGCGAAGCACAGCCTGAACTGATGCGCGGCGTGACCAAGGGGGTGTTGCACAAGAACACCGTCGCCCGAAAAATGTCGCGGCTTTCCTCCCGTGTGAAGGCTCTTGGCGCCTGATTACGGGTCTTGATCCGTCCTTGTTTTATAGGTGTTCCGGCCGAGGCATTTTTTTTCGATTCAAAATATGATGTGGGATCAAGGCGCTAAATTCCTCATCGAGATTCGATTGCCTTAATTGGCCGGAGTCAAGAACGAAGAAACGTTGCCTGACCTCCCGGACTCCCGCTAGCTTAGCCTTGTGATTCAGATTGTCTGGGGGGACAGAACGGATAGGCGCGAACCGGGGTCGTGCATCGCCTGGCAGTGGCTTGACGATGCAGGAATGTGCTTTTCGGCTTGCGATTATCAACATCAAGGACAGCACCCGAACGGGCACGTTCGGTCTGTTTCAGATGTTGCCCTACGCCCGGGATGCGCCTGTCGCAAACCCGGGGCCTGGGGCCAGAAATGTCTCGATACCTGAACTGTGTTGAAACGCTGTTGGCATGTGTCCCGGTCCTTTTGACCTGGGGGTGCATGCCAGAGCAGGGTTTCTTGCATCGGTATTGCTGTGGCATTTGCCATGGCTGGCAGTGATCCGGCGAGGGGGCAATGATATGCAGTGCATATGTAGCCGCCGGGCTGTGGTGCAGACCGTCTGAAGCACAGGAGAACTTATAACAGGGCCGCCTCACAGAGGCCGCCTGCGGATTGGGTTGGCACTGGTCCGGGATAACAAAAAGACGGGTATAAGATGACAGACGAGATTTGGGGACATGTTCGTAACGAATTGATGAAGTCGATCGGGAAAAACAATTTTTCAGCCTGGATCGAACCGATCACCTTCCACAGTTTTGATGATGGCATTGTACGGTTTCTTGTGCCTGCGAAATTCATCGGCTCCTGGGTGTCTCAAAATTTCGGCGATGTGATTCTGCGCCATCTGATCTCTGCCGGGATCGGCGCGGACAGGATCGAATTCAAGGTCGACCCGAGCGCAATGGCCTCTGCCGGAAACGCCAATAACGCCCCGGCATCCGATATGCAGAGCCCGGCCGAAACCGCCAATCTGGGCAGCGGCGGGCGTTCAGGCGGCAATGGAAAGGGCAGCACTCTGCCCGCCGCCACATTGAACCCGAATTTCACATTTGATGCGTTTGTCGTGGGCAAACCGAATGAACTGGCCCATGCCGCCGCACGCCGCGTGGCCGAAGGCGGCCCGGTCTCGTTCAACCCGCTGTTTCTTTACGGCGGCGTCGGCCTTGGCAAAACCCATCTGATGCACGCCATCGCCTGGGAGCTTCAGACCCGCCAGCCACAATTGCGCATCCTTTATGTCTCGGCGGAACAGTTCATGTATCGTTTCGTCCGCGCGTTGCGCGAGAAGGACACAATCGGGTTTAAAGAGATGTTCCGCTCTGTCGATGTTCTGATGGTTGATGATGTTCAGTTCATCGCGGGCAAGAACTCCACGCAAGAGGAATTCTTTCACACATTCAACGCCTTGATCGAGATGGGCAAGCAGATCATCATCTCTGGTGATCGCGCCCCGGTGGATATGGAAGACCTCGACAACCGCATCGCCTCACGTCTGGCCTGCGGCCTGGTCGTCGATCTGCATCCCACGGATTATGAGCTGCGCCTTGGCATCCTGCAAACCAAGGCCGAAACCTATCGCGCACGCTATCCCAACCTGCATATCGCGCCCGGCGTGCTGGAATTTGTGGCCCATCGGATTTCCACCAATGTGCGCGTGCTGGAAGGCGCGCTGACCCGGCTGTTCGCCTTTGCCGATCTTATCGGGTCTGAAATCACCATGGATCTGACCCAGGAATGCCTGAGTGATATCCTGCGCGCCACCGACCGCAAGGTGACGATGGATGAGATATTCAAGAAGGTCTGCGAACATTACAATATCCGCCAGGCCGATCTGATCGGCCCCAGCCGCGCCCGCAACAATGCGCGGCCCCGGCAGATGGCCATGTATCTCTGCAAGAAACTGACCACACGTTCCCTGCCCGAGATCGGGCTGAAACTGGGCCGACGCGATCACACCACCATTCTGCATGGTGTCCGCAAGATCGAGGAACTGATGACGGTGGACAGCCAGATCGCCGAGGATGCGGAACTGCTGCGCCGGATGCTGGAGGCGTAAACGTCTAAAATCGCGGGAAATCGGGCCGAAACCGCGCTGAACCCCATTGACGCGGCGGCCCGAACCGCGACACTCCAACAAAACACTTGAGCCTGCGGGTGGAGGGGGTACTCTCACCGCCCTGTTATCTGTCGGAGCCCGGGCATGAAAATCTCGATCGAACGCGCCACATTGTTGAGCGCGGTAAGCCAAGCGCAATCCGTGGTCGAACGCCGCAACACCATCCCGATCCTGGCCAATGTGCTGATCGAGGCCGAAGGCGATGCGGTGTCCTTCCGCGCCACGGATCTGGATATCGAGGTGGTCGACAAGATCAACGCCCAGGTTGAACGGGCCGGCGCCACAACCGTCAGCGCGGTGACCTTGCATGAGATCGTGCGC
Source organism: Rhodophyticola sp. CCM32 (assembly GCF_004751985.1). Classification (NCBI taxonomy): domain Bacteria; kingdom Pseudomonadati; phylum Pseudomonadota; class Alphaproteobacteria; order Rhodobacterales; family Roseobacteraceae; genus Rhodophyticola; species Rhodophyticola sp. CCM32. Next base: position 3,126,220 of record NZ_CP038492.1, on the reverse strand, counting down.
AAGCTGCCTGACGGGGCGCTGGTGCAACTGAGTGATGATGGCGCTTCAGGTCGGCTGACGGTGGAGGCCGGACGCTCGAACTTCTCGCTGGCGACCCTGCCCAAGGAAGATTTCCCGGTGATGACCTCAACGGAATATTCCGCGAATTTCTCGGCCAAGGCCCCGGATCTGCGCCGCCTTTTCGACAAATCCAAATTCGCAATCTCGACGGAAGAGACGCGGTATTATCTGAACGGCGTCTATTTCCATGTGGCCGATGGTGAAACCGGCAAAGTGCTGCGCGCGGTTGCCACCGATGGGCACCGCCTTGCACGCGTCGATACGACCCTGCCAGATGGGGCCGAAGCGCTGCCCGGCGTCATTGTGCCCCGCAAAACCGTGGGCGAATTGCGCAAACTGCTGGAAGATGATGACGCTGAGATTGCGGTTTCCGTGTCCGAGACGAAGATTCGCTTTGCCACGCCCGAGATCACGCTGACCTCGAAAGTCATCGACGGTACCTTCCCCGATTATTCCCGCGTCATCCCCACCGGCAACACCCGCAGGATGGAAGTGGATGCCGGTGATTTCGCCAAAGCCGTGGACCGGGTGGCGACCGTATCTTCCGAACGGTCGCGCGCGGTGAAACTGGCACTGGATGAAGACCGCCTGATCCTGTCGGTCAACGCCCCTGACAGCGGCAATGCCGAGGAAGAACTGGCCGTGGCCTATGGCGATGAGAAACTGGAGATCGGGTTCAACGCGAAATACCTGCTGGAGATCGCCTCTCAGGTCGATCGTGAGAATGCCGTGTTCCTGTTCAATTCCGCGGGCGACCCGACCCTGATGCAGGAAGGCGGTGACAGTTCCGCCGTCTATGTCGTCATGCCGATGCGCGTGTGACAGCGCGCCGGAAAACGCGCGTTTCCCACCCCGTTTTCTTCGAAGAAAACGCCTCCCCGCGTTGATGGGATGCCGCGATGAAGGTCTTTCTTACCCATCTGCACCTGTCCCATTTCCGGTCCCATAAACGGGCGGATCTGGCGCTTGATGGCCGCCCTCTGGCGCTTTACGGCCCCAATGGCGCAGGCAAAACCAATATATTGGAGGCGGTTTCCCTGCTGTCACCCGGTCGCGGTCTGCGCCGGGCCACAGGCGATGACATTGCCCGCAAACCCGAATCCCTTGGCTGGAAAATCAGCGCCGGGATCGCCGGTGATCTGACCCATGAACTGACCACCGGGGCCGAGACGGGCCAGCCCAGAACCCTGCAGATTGACGGCAAAACCGCGCCGCAAACCGCGCTGGCCCGGATTCTGCCCATGGTCTGGCTGGTCCCGGCGCAGGACCGGCTCTGGATCGAGGGGGCCGATGGGCGGCGGCGGTTCTTCGACCGGATGACGATGAGCTTCACCCCCGCCCATGCCGAGGCCGTTCTGGCCTATGACAAGGCCATGCGGGAGCGTAACCGGCTGCTGAAAGACATGGTGCGCGATGCCCATTGGTATGACGCGATCGAGGTGCAAATGTCTGATGCGGCGGCGAAAATCACCGGCAACCGCCATGCGGCGCTCAGCCGGATCAGCTCTGCCCAGCAGGGTGCGCAAACCGCGTTTCCCACCGCCGATCTGACCCTGAGAGAAGCCGAAGGCGGCGAAGCCCTGCGCGCGGCCGGGGATTTCGCCGCGGCTTTTGCCGCCTCCCGCCCCCGCGATCTGGCGGCAGGGCGCAGCCTGATCGGCCCCCATCGCAGTGACATTGCCGGTATCTATGCCGCCAAGGGCGCCCCGGCGGCGCAATGTTCCACCGGCGAGCAGAAGGCGCTGCTGATCTCGCTGATCCTCGCCAATGCCCGGGCGCTTCGTGAAGACACCGGCACCGCGCCCCTTGTCCTGCTGGATGAGGTCGCCGCCCATCTGGATGCCAGCCGCCGCGCGGCCCTGTTCGACGAGATCTGCGCGCTGGACACCCAGGCCTGGCTGACCGGCACAGGCGCCGACCTGTTCACCGATCTGGGCGACCGGGCGCAGCATATATCTGTCACTGAACGCAGCGGTGTCTCCGCCATCCATTTCTCATGAGCCTTACACTCGCCCAGATCGCGCTTTATGCAGGTGCGCTTTTCATCCTGTTCGTGACGCCGGGGCCGGTCTGGCTGGCGCTGACCGCGCGCACCCTTGGCCATGGCATACGCGGGGCGATCCCGCTGATGCTGGGCGTGGCAATCGGTGATATGGTCTGGTCACTTCTGGCGATCCTGGGTCTGGCCTGGATTGTCGGCAGCTATGCCTGGGTGATGGACCTGCTGCGCTGGCTGGCGGTGCTGGTTTTCGCAGCCATGGGCCTGCTTCTGATCTACCATGCGGATAAACGCATTGACACCGACAGCCGTCTGAACCGGCCCGGGCAATGGGCAGGTTTTGCTGCCGGGCTTGCCGCGATCCTCGCCAATCCGAAAGCCGTGCTGTTCTACATGGGGATGTTGCCGGGTTTCTTTGATCTGACGGCGATCACCGCACCCGACATTCTTGCCATTGCGGTGATTTCCGTGATTGTGCCCCTGCTTTGCAATTTTGCCTTCGCGGCCTTTGTGGATCGTGCCCGGCTGCTGATCGCCTCGCCCGGGGCGCTGAAACGCACCAATCAGGTCGCCGGTGTGCTGCTTATGACTGTCGCTGTGGCAATCGCCCTGACCAACCCCTAAATCTTGTGTCATCTGCGTGACATCCCCCCAAACCCCCTATAAATTACCTATAAGAACAACAGAGGTCCGCATGGCCGAAAATGCACCTGCGTCTGAAGAATATGGCGCCGATTCCATCAAAGTTCTCAAAGGGTTGGAGGCGGTCCGCAAACGCCCCGGCATGTATATCGGTGACACCGATGATGGCAGCGGCCTGCATCATATGGTGTATGAGGTCGTGGATAACGGGATTGACGAGGCCCTGGCGGGCCATGCGGATGCCGTAAACGTCAAAATCCACGCCGATAACAGCGTTTCGGTCAGCGATAATGGTCGTGGCATTCCCGTGGGTATTCACGAGGAAGAAGGTGTATCGGCGGCCGAAGTCATCATGACCCAGCTTCATGCGGGCGGCAAATTCGACCAGAACTCCTATAAGGTGTCCGGTGGGTTGCATGGCGTCGGTGTGTCGGTCGTCAACGCGTTGAGCGACTGGCTGGAACTGCGCATCTGGCGCGATGGCAAGGAACACAGCGCCCGGTTTGAAGGCGGCTTTACCACCAAACATCTTGAGGTTCTGGGCGATGCAAACGGGCGCAAGGGCACCGAAGTGCGGTTCATGGCCTCGGCTGAGACCTTTTCGAACCTCGATTACAGTTTCAAGACGCTTGAAAACCGCCTGCGCGAACTGGCCTTCCTGAATTCGGGCGTGCGTATCATTCTGGAAGATGAACGCCCTGCCGAGCCGCTGCGCTCGGAACTGTTCTATGAAGGTGGCGTGCGCGAATTCGTGCGTTATCTCGACCGGTCAAAAACCTCTGCCATGGAAGAGCCGATCTTTATCACCGGCGAAAAGGACGGCATCGGGATCGAGGTCGCCATGTGGTGGAATGACAGCTATCATGAAACCGTTCTGCCCTTCACCAACAACATCCCGCAACGCGATGGCGGCACCCATCTGGCCGGGTTCCGCGGCGCGCTGACCCGGACGATCAATCTTTATGCGGGGTCTTCGGGGATTGCGAAGAAGGAAAAGGTAAATTTCACCGGCGATGATGCACGCGAAGGGCTGACCTGTGTTCTCAGCGTCAAGGTCCCTGACCCGAAATTCTCAAGCCAGACCAAGGATAAACTGGTCTCGTCCGAGGTGCGCCCGGCGGTTGAAAGCCTGATGAACGAAAAACTGTCGGAATGGTTCGAGGAACATCCCAACGAGGCCCGCGTCATCGTCAGCAAGATCGTCGAGGCCGCGCTTGCCCGCGAGGCGGCACGCAAAGCCCGCGAACTGACCCGTCGCAAAACCGCGATGGATATCGCCTCTCTCCCCGGCAAGCTGGCCGATTGCCAGGAAAAGGACCCGGGCAAATCCGAACTGTTCCTGGTTGAGGGCGACAGTGCCGGCGGATCCGCCAAACAGGGCCGGTCCCGCTACAATCAGGCGGTTCTGCCACTTCGCGGTAAAATCCTCAACGTGGAACGCGCCCGGTTTGACCGGATGCTGGGCTCACAGGAAATCGGCACCCTGATCACCGCACTTGGCACCGGTATCGGCCGCGATGAATTCGACATCTCGAAACTGCGCTACCACAAGGTCATCATCATGACCGATGCGGATGTGGATGGTGCCCATATCCGTACCCTGCTGCTGACCTTCTTCTTCCGGCAGATGCCCGAACTGATCGAGGGCGGGTATCTCTACATCGCCCAGCCACCGCTGTACAAAGTCGCGCGCGGCAAATCCGAGGTCTATCTGAAAGATCAGGCCAGCCTTGATGATTATCTGATTCAGCAAGGTGTCGAGGGGGCCACCCTGCGCCTGCAATCGGGGAAGAGATTGCCGGGGCCGATCTTGCCCGCGTGGTCGATGCCGCCCGCGCCTTCAAACGGGTGCTGGATGCTTTCCCGACCCATTATCCGCGCCGGATTCTGGAACAGGCCGCCATCGCCGGCGCCTTCGATCAGGGCCGCGCCGATACCGACCTGCAGGGCGTTGCCGATGATGTGGCCAAGCGGCTTGATCTGGTGGCGGTCGAATACGAACGCGGCTGGCAGGGGCGCATTACCCAGGATCACGGCATTCGCCTGTCCCGCGTGCTGCGCGGTGTCGAGGAGATTCGCACGCTGGACGGCGCTGTCCTCCGCTCGGGCGAGGCGCGCAAACTCTCCTCGGTCTCGAAAGACAGCCGCGAGGTTTACCGCGACCCTTCGCATCTGTCCCGCAAGGATCGTGACGTGCTGATCCACGGGCCGACCGAATTGCTGGATGCGATCCTTGAGGAAGGCGCCAAGGGGCTGAGCCTGCAACGTTATAAAGGCCTGGGGGAGATGAACCCCGACCAGCTTTGGGAAACCACGCTGGACCACGAGGCCCGGACCCTGCTGCAGGTGAAAATCGACGATCTGGCGGAGGCCGATGACATTTTCACCAAACTGATGGGGGATGTTGTGGAACCAAGGCGCGACTTCATCCAGCAAAACGCGCTGAGCGTGGAGAATCTGGATTTTTGAGGGCAGGGCAGACTGCCAGGCTCAAGCTTGTGGATGCTACACATAACCGAGGCGCCTGTCTCAACCCAAACGATAAACCTACAGTTTCGCGATGGTGTTTTTCACCAGCGCGGCGCGATCTTCTTTCAATGCGCGTGCAAAATCCTTTGGAACTTCAGTCTGATCATCCCAGGTTTCTGACCAGCACATGATTTCCAGAAGCACTGGAACCAGCCCTTTGCCCTTGTCCGTAAGACCATACAGGTAACGCGCCTTGTTGCCGGGGTCCTGCGCTTTGGTCAGGATGCCTTCCGCCTCAAGCTTCGACAGCCGGGACGCCAGAATATTGGTCGAAATGCCCTCTCCTGCATTCAGGAAATCCGCATAATGCCGCGCGTCTTTGAACATGATGTCCCGCAAAATCAGCAGAGACCAGATATCGCCGAAAATCGCGCCACCATAGCGGATCGGACATCCGTGCCATTCCGCTGAAGATTTTTTCACCATACGGATATCATAGCCCGGGCCGATGGCGCTTGCAAAAAGAAAGCACCTTAGCTATCAAGACGTCACTTGCAAATCGCAAGCGAAATAGCAGATGGAGGATCCCCGATGTTGCAGCATGTCTTATCGGTCGTGGCGTTCATGATCGTGTCCTTTGCCGCGCAGGGGCTTTCGCATTTCGTGATCAACAAGGATCACTTTGCCTCCGTAAGCTTCATGCGCCCCGATCCGGTCATCCCGCTTGGATTGCTGGTCATAGTCTTTCAGGGCGCGCTGCTTTCCATGGCTCTGCATGTCTGGAAAGGTGACGGGGTGCGCGTCGCAGACGGGATATTGGTCTCCCTGATTTTCGGCGCATTTCTGGTCAGCTACATCGCGATTGTGGAGCCGTCAAAATACCTTGTGCCATCAATCGGGGCCTGGGTTCGGGTTGAACTGCTTGTCGGCTTTGCCCAATTCGCCATTTTTGGCGTCATATTGGGGTGGATACACCAGAAACTATAGCGTTTCGGGCTTTCACCCCAAATGCCGCTCCCCCCGCGCTTTTGCCAGCGCGATCTGTTTCTGCCGCTCGCGGAACCGGGCGCGGTCGGCGTCATCATGTTCCCCCAGACAATGGTGGCACGATACGCCCTCTTCATATTCCGCCCGCGCCAGATCTGACGGGGTCAATGCCCGTCGGCAGGCACGGCAAAGCACATGGCCGCCTTCCGTCAATCCATGGCCGACGGAAACCCTTTCATCGAACACGAAACACGCCCCGCGCCAGAGGCTTTGTTCCTCCGGCACCTCTTCGAGATATTTCAGGATACCGCCTTTCAGGTGATAGACCTCTTCCACCCCCTGCCCCATCAGATAGCCGCTTGATTTCTCACATCTGATCCCGCCGGTGCAGAACATCGCAATGCGTTTGTTGTGGAACCGGTCTGCATTCGCCTCCCACCAGGCGGGGAAATCGCGAAAACTGCCCGTGCCCGGGTCCACCGCGCCTTGAAACGTGCCGATCGCCACTTCATACCCGTTGCGCGTGTCGATCACCGCCACATCGGGCGCGGTGATCAGCGCGTTCCAATCCGCCGGGTCCACATAGCGCCCGACGGCGCAGGTTGGGTCCACCTCCGGCTGGCCCATGGTCACGATCTCCCGTTTCAGGCGCACTTTCAACCGCCCGAAGGGCATCTCCCCGGCAAGGCTTTCCTTCCAGTCCAGGGTCTGGAACCCCGGCAGCCCGCGGATATGCGCCAGAACCGCGTTGATCCCCGCGCGCGGGCCCGCAATCGTGCCATTGATGCCCTCGCGCGCCAGCAGCAGCGACCCTTTCACCCCACCCGCCTCGCAGACATTCCGCAAGGGCGTGCGCAGGGCCTCGGGGGTTTCAACCCTGGTGAAATGATAAAGGGCGGCGACGATGAACATGGGGTGCGATGTAGACCTTTGACCGACAGGCATGCAAGTCATCACATGCCGCTCAGACCCGGTGGAGGTCGGGCATCTGGTCCGCAGCTATGGCCAGACCATCGGCAATCGCGGTAAAGGCATCGCCGCGCGCCATTTCCGCCCCCGGGCAAAGCCGCTGCAATGCCTGCTCCACCACCTGCATCAGGCTGGACCCGCCGACCAGAACCACAACATCCACCTGCCCCGCTGTCACCCCGGCCATCTCCAGCGCGGCAGAGGCGGCGGTGCTGATTTCTGCGGCATAGGGGCCAAGGGCCATTTGCAGATCACTCAACCCCATGGCGGCCCCAAGCTCAGGCTCAACCATATCCAACTGAATCTCGACCGCATCGCCCGCGTTTACGGCAATCTTCGCATGCTCCACCGCGAAGGCCAGATCATGGCCCAGTTCATGCTCCAGCACGCTGGCAAGCCGCCCGATCCGCGCAGGCTCCACCGCAAGTTTCAGCAGATCTGCCACATCCCGTCTGACTGCGGCGGTATACAGAAAGGGAATCTTCTCCCATGTGGCCAGATCCTGAAAAATCGCGTTCGGTGCGATATGGGTGTCGGCCCCGAACACATGCCGGATTTCCGAGCCCTGGCCCAGCAGGGGCATCACAAGCCGCAGGCTCAGCGCCTTGTCGAAATTGGTGCCGCCAAGACGCACCCCGTGGCTGGCCAGTATTTCCATACCCGTGTCGCCATCGCGAAACACGGTGAAATCCGAGGTGCCGCCGCCAATATCCACGATCAGCCCCGTGCGCCCCTCGGCCAGATGGCCATAGCCCAGCGCTGCCGCCTCGGGTTCATACAGGAACTGCACATCGCGGAACCCCGCCAGATGGTAACATTCCTCCAGATCTCTGGCGGCCTGCGCATCGCGCGCCATATCGGCAGAGTGGAAATGCACCGGGCGCCCGGACAGGGCGGTCTCGAACACCTCACCGGTTGCGGCTTCGGCCCGGGCTTTCACCTCGGCCAGAAACCCGGCCACAACCTCGATCAGACTGCGCCGCGCATGCCCGACCCAGCGGGTCTCGCGCATCAGCGATGTGCCCAGAACGCTTTTCAACGCCCGCATGAAGAGGCCTTCGCGCCCTTCGATCAGCGCCGCATTGGCGGCTGACCCAAACAGCACCTCGGTCTCATAGGCATCGTAAAACACAGATGTGGGCAATGTGTGGCGCCCCGGTTCCACCTCGATCAGGACCGGTTTGCCGTCACGCAGCACACCGGCCGCCGTATTCGACGTGCCAAAATCAAGGCCCAGCCTGCGGGTCATCGCAGCCTCCATCGCTGTCACGCACAACAAAGGCGCCGCAGGTATCCGGTTTCACACCGCATCACAACCCCGCATTGACCCTGTGCGCCCGGCTTCGTAACCATTCACCTGAACAGCGAAAGGACCATTATGCGCGACGCGACCCATGCCCTTGTTGTCATCGACGTTCAGAATGATTTCTGCCCCGGCGGGGCGCTGGCCGTGCCCGGCGGGGATGAGATTATCCCCGGGATCAACGCGCTGATGGAGGCGTTCCAATGCATCGTCCTGACGCAAGACTGGCACCCGGCGGGCCATTCCAGCTTTGCCTCTCAACACAAGGGGCAAGACCCTTATTCGGTGGTGGAATTCCCCTATGGGCCGCAAGTCCTCTGGCCTGATCATTGCGTGCAGGGGTCCAGCGGCGCCGCCTTCCACCCGGGCCTGACCACGGACCCGGCCCAGATTATCCTGCGCAAGGGTTTCCGCCGGGAAATCGACAGCTATTCCGCCTTCTTCGAAAACGATCACAGCACCCCGACCGGGCTGGAAGGGGCGCTTAGAACCCGTGGCGTCACCCATCTGACCATGGTCGGGCTGGCCACGGATTTCTGTGTGAATTTCTCTGCCCTGGATGCCGCCAGACTGGGCTTTGCCGTAGAGGTCGATATGAAGCTTTGCCGCGCCATTAACCTCGACGGATCGCTGGCCAGTGCAATAGAGGGGATGAAGCGCGCAGACATCACATTGTGATCGCCCCGGCAGATCCCTGCCATTTTCCCGGCTCGACACCGCAATCCCCTTCGGGTCTAACTCACACCCGAAGAGAGGAACCGCCCCATGGTCGACATCGCCACCCGCGTGCACAATCGTAAATGGAAGATCGACCCGATCGTCCGATCCCTGATCGACACGGATTTTTACAAACTGCTGATGTGCCAGTCGGTATTCCGCAACAGGCATGACACCCAGGTTACATTCTCCCTGATCAACCGGACCCATCGTATCCGCCTGGCCGATCTGGTGGATGAGGGCGAGTTGCGCGAACAGCTTGATCATATCCGAACCCTCAGCCTGTCACGAGGCGAAAGCACCTGGATGCGGGGCAACACATTCTATGGCAAACGCCAGATGTTCACCCCGGAATTCATGGACTGGTTCGAAGCCCTGCGCCTGCCCCCCTATCATCTGGAAAAACGCGACGGCCAGTATGAGCTGACATTCGAAGGCGCCTGGCCAGAGGTGATGTTGTGGGAAATCCCCGCACTGGCGGTGCTGATGGAACTGCGCTCCCGCGCGACGCTGGCCGATATGGGCAAATTCGAGCTTCAGGTTCTCTATGCCCGCGCGATGACCAAGCTGTGGCAGAAGATTGAGCGTCTGCGCCACATCCCGGACCTGCGCATCGCCGATTTCGGCACCCGCAGGCGGCACAGTTTTCTGTGGCAGGACTGGTGCGTGCAAGCCATGCGCGAAGGGCTGGGCACGGCCTTTTCCGGCACCTCGAACTGCCTGATCGCCAAGAACCGCGATCTGGAGGCGATCGGCACCAATGCCCATGAACTGCCCATGGTCTATGCCGCCCTGGCCGAGGATGACACGGCACTGGCCCGCGCGCCCTATGACGTGCTGGCCGACTGGCATGAGGAACATGACGGCAATCTGCGCATCATCCTGCCCGACACCTATGGCACCAGGGGGTTTCTGACCCATGCCCCCGACTGGCTGACCCAATGGACCGGTATCCGCATCGACAGCGGCGACCCGGCCGCAGGGGCCGAACTTGCCATCAACTGGTGGAAAAGCCGGGGCGAGGACCCGCGCGAGAAACTGGTGATCTTCTCTGACGGGCTGGATGTGGAGAAAATCGAGGAACTCCACAGCCAATTCGCCGGACGGGTGCGGGTGTCTTTCGGCTGGGGCACGCTTTTGACCAATGATTTCCGCGGGCTTGTCCCGGGCGAGGGCCTGGCGCCCTTCTCGCTGGTCTGCAAGGCTGTGGCGGCGAATGGGAAAGCGACGGTGAAATTGAGCGATAACCCGGAGAAAGCGATGGGCCCCGAGGCGGAAATCAACAGGTATAAACGCGTGTTCGGGGTGGGGCAGCAGGAGCGGGTTGAGGTGGTGGTTTGAGGCGACAGTAACTATGGAACCTAAAAAAGCTCATCCTCGTTTTCGACCAACGGCCGATTAAGATGTTCTTCTAAACGCAATCTAAGCTCTATCTCTGAAAGTTCTGGAGAGTACGGTGTATCGTTAAAGCTAACAACATTTAGCATAATCCGCCCCTTCTGTCGGCCATTTATCATCTGATAGGCAATTTGACCGACAACCTCATCGATATTTTGAGAGTTAACCCTTCCCTCATCATATCGAGTCCAAAAGCCTGGATCATAAATCTGGAAGAAAGCGATACCACCTCTGGCATCCCTACCTTTCCAACCTCTTTGGCGATCCATTTGATCCCAGTTTGGCGAAGTAACGAAGAATTTTACATTTTCAAATTTCCAATCTTCGTCATCATCTCTCTTGATAGGCGTTACTCTGCGCTGGAACTCCTCTCTCCTAATGGGAAACTCCGGAAAATCAGAAAATCCAACACCAGAAATCTGTGGGTTAAGCTCGCAAGCCTTGTAGAAATCACTCTTTGCTTCGAAAGCACTCGGAAAATTATTTACGTCTAAACCAGCGCTACGAAACTCTTCCGTGGTTTGAGTCAAAAAATGTTGGCCAAGTGAAGTGAGCGCCCCACATGCGATGAGCCCCTGTTCCATTTGTCTTTGGTCTTGTTCAAGAGCCTGGGTTTGATCGCCGTCCGACTCATGCCATTCCCGTATGGCATACCGCACTGCACTTCCAACTTCCTCACCCCATTCTTCAAGAGGTTGCCCAACAACACCTTCAACAAAACCCTTTCCGAAATCGCCAATCACAGAGCTGCTTATCGCACCCACAACAGCGCTAACCCCAGCGATCACAACCACGCCAAGTTTCTGCCCAAAGGAGCCAGCCTCCGGCGGCAGAACGTATATCTTATATTGAATCTGCCCGCCGAAGATTTCCTGATTGAAAGACTCGATGAGCTTTGAAAAATCAGTGGCAGTTGCAACAAATGTCTCTAACGACAGACTGTTTTGAGGGACATCATAAAAAACAGGAAAGACGGTTATAGGGCGGCCGCCGCCATCGATTGTTTGAATGCGCATGGATTGCCACTCGCGAAAATCACATTTGAGCTACTTCTCACTGTAGCGACTATTTATTCTAATGCCACTATAGAGAAATAGTTTTATACTGCGTCATAGCCCATCAAAATTACCACTATATATCAGCAACTTGCCGATCTATCGGCAACGAATTTTGATACAGGTTAACTGATTCCCACTCTGACACGCTAGCCTGAGACAACAAGATTTGTTGCGAGTATTTTGCCTTTTCATAGAAACAAGCCGCGTTGTGTCAACCCGATCAGCAAGAAGCACATTTGTTGCGAGAAAACTCCGGTCTGCTTGATACAAACCCGCTGCCCGGTCTTCTTCTGAAAACGCGCAACCCTTCATCCCCGGCATTTCCCAACACCGGCATCAGTTCCGCTCCCACGCCAGGTCATTCCGGGTCGACACCTCCCCGCATCCTCTTCACCTCCCCCCGCGCCTTCTTTGCCTCCACCCGTTTGCGTTTCTGGTTCGCCGAAACCTTCGTCTTCACCCGCCGTTTCGGCACCTCCGTTGCCCGGCGCACCAGATCGGCCAATCTCTCCCGCGCAATCTCGCGGTTTCTTGCCTGGTGGCGTGTGTCCTGCACGAAGATCACCACCGCGCCCTCCCTTGTCCAACGCGATCCGGCCAGCCGCCGCAACCGGCGTTTCACCGCGTCAGGCAGGTTGGGGGAACGTTCGGCCTCAAACCGCAATTCGACCGCCGTCGCGACCTTGTTCACGTTCTGCCCGCCGGGGCCCGAGGCGCGGGTGAAGCTTTCGGTCAGTTCCCAACTGTCCAGCGTAATCTGGTCGGTGATACGCATAGCTTGTCTCCTTTCCGGCATGTCACGGGGTCCATATCATGTAGGGAGCCCGGTTCCGCAGCAAAAAGGGCCGCCTGTACGGGCGACCCTTTCCGAGAAATCAGGAGGTGGGGCCGGTCAGAACCGGTGGTCCACCTGGGATGGGGCTCGCCCCACAGAATTGCCTAGCGGCGATCCTCCCAAGTTGTCCCGACACCATTCTCCAATACCTCTATAGACACTGGATCACCTCCTTTCGACTTGTTGCTGTTACAAGGATGCTGACACAGATTTTGTGTTTGTCAAAACAATTTATGCGAGATGTGCCACCATCCACCGGGTCAGAATGCGGAACGGGATCAGCGCGACAATGGCCAGCGACAGTTTCACACCCCAATCGGCCACCGCCAATGAGACCCAAAGCGGGGCAATCGGGCCAACACCCAGAAGCGGCAGGGTCTCGGCCGCCCAACTGACATCATTGGCCGGTTCAAGGAATGTCAGCACCCCCGAAAACGCAATGGTGAAGAACAGGGCCGTATCCACCGAAGACCCTATAATCGTTGAGGTAACCGGTGCTTTCCACCAGGTGCCGCCGCGCATCCGGTCAAAGATGGCAACATCCAGAAGCTGCGCCGTCAGAAACGCGATGCCCGAGCCGATTGCGATGCGCAATGTCACCAGCGGGCCGAATTCCCCGATGATCTGCGTGCCGATCAGGGAACAGGCCACCCCCACCAGAAACCCGGTGAAAACAACCCGTCTTGCCGCCGACACGCCATAGACGCGGTTCATGATATCGGTGACCAGAAAGGCCAGCGGGTAGGTGAATGCCCCCCAGGTCAGCCATTGGCCGAACAGGAATTGGACAAGAATGTTGGAGGCGACGACAATTGCCGCCATGGCGATCACGCCGGGCAAATAAGTGCGGGTCATTTCAGGGTCCGTTTTGACAAGGTGGCCGGAGACTTGGCCCGGGATCGGGCGATGGCGCGGCATAGACCCCTCAGCACCCTGTGGCAAGGGCTGACTTTGGATTGCCACAGCACCATCCCGTCATACCGACCCAATGCCGTCAGGTCAGGGTTTTCACCAGCGCCCCGGCAACCTGCGGGATCGTATCTGGGGCCAGGCCCGCAATATTCATGCGGCCATCCCCGACAAGATAGATGGCATGATCTTCGCGCAGGGTCTCAACCTGATCCGGCGTGGCACCGATGAGTGAGAACATACCCCGATGGGCCGCAAGAAAGCCGAACCGGTCCGAGCCTGCCGCGCCCCGCAAGGCCTCGGCCAGTGCAAGACGGGCCGTGTTCATGCCGTCGCGCATGCGGCGCAGCTCATCCCGCCAGATATCTCTCAGCGCCGGGTCATCCAGTATTGTCTGCACCACCCGCGCGCCGTGATCGGGCGGGAAGGCATAGTTCTGCCGGTTGAGATAGGCCAGCACGGCCTGCACTGCGGATTGACTGGTTTCATTGGCGGAGATGGCCAGAACACTGCCCACCCGATCACGGTAGAGCCCGAAATTCTTGGAACAACTGGTCGCGATCAGCATCTCGGGCAGCAGCCCGGCCAGATATCTTGTGCCCCGCGCATCCGCCTCCAACCCTTCGGCAAAGCCCATATAGGCGATGTCGATGAACGGGATCGCACCGGTTTTTTGCAGGACGGCGCCAATCGCCTGCCAATCCTCCATCGTCAGATCCACGCCCGTGGGGTTGTGGCAGCAGCCATGCAGCAGGACCAGATCACCCGGTTTCGCGGCCGCCAGATCGGCCAGCATGCCCTCGCGGTCGAGTGTCCCGGTTGCCGCATCATAATACCGGTAATCGCGTCGGCTCAGACCCAGATAGTCAATGATCGACGGGTGATTGGCCCAGGTCGGCGTGCTGATCCAGATGGTTGCCTCTGGATTCAGGCGTTTGGTCAGTTCCAGAACCTGCCGCACCGCGCCGGTGCCCCCCGGGGTGGCAAGGGCCGCGACTCGTGCGGCGGGCACCGCATCGTCCAGGATCAGCCGGCGCATTGCCGCAAGAAACCCCGGATCACCGGCAAGACCCAGATAGGTTTTGGTGTCCTGGCTGTTCCAGATCCGCTCCTCCGCCTGTTTCACGGCAGCCATGACCGGGGTGCGCCCATCGGGCGTGCGATAGACGCCGACGCCCAGATCAATTTTCCCGGGCCGGTCATCATCGGCAAACATCGCCATCAGGCGCAGGATTTTGTCGGTTTCGGGCGGGGTCAGGCTATCGAACATTGGAACGCCTTAAACAGGAAAACGGGACGGATCGCGGTCACGGGTCAGGATACAGGTCCGTTCAACCGTTCTGACCGGAACAAACCCGGCACTCTGGTACAGGCCAAGCGCACGCGGATGGTCCAGCGTACAGGTGTTGACCGTCATCTTTTCAACACCTGCCCCGGCCCATCCGATGGCGATGGCCGTTTTCAGCAAAAGACCACCCAGGCCCTTGCCCACCGCCTCGGGCACCATGCCGAAATAGGCCAGATCGCAGACACCCGGCTTGCGGAAATCAAGCTGAAAGAACCCCTGCGGCCAGCCGTCTTTCAGAAGCGTGCGCAGCTCAACCTGCGGGTGCTGTACAAAGGCGCGCAGGGTTTCGGGGTCTTCCCTGTGTTTGTCCTGCCATTCATAGGCCCGCCCGACCGCGTCATAAAGCGCCAGAAAATACCAGACCGGGGGGGATATGGCCTGTTCCAGCCTTGTGTCTTCCGGCAGCACCGGGGCCGCAGCCCCGGGCGGCTGGCGCATTTCCAGATAGGTGATGGTATAGGGCAGCGATGTGCCGGCCTTCAGCAGGCTCATCCGGTGGCAACCTTCAATTGATCGAACTGGCCCCATTCGGCCCAGGACCCATCGTAAAGCGCTGCATCCCGGTGGCCCAGCCTCTCCAGCGCCAGCATCAGTATCGCCGCCGTCACGCCGGAGCCGCAGGTGGTGATGACCCGCTTGCCCAGATCCACGCCCGCATCCTCGAACGCGGCTTTCAGCGCGGCTTTCGGTTTCATCGTCCCATCCGCATTCAGCAGGGTGGCGTAATGCACATTCAGCGACCCGGGGATATGCCCGGCGCGCAGACCCGGCCGCGCCTCGGGCTCGGCGCCTTTGAAACGCGAAGGCGCGCGGGCATCGACCACCTGCCAGTCCCCCAGTTTCGAGGCCGAGGCAACCTGGGTCACATCCTTCACCAGATGCGCCTGACGCTGCACGGTCATATGCCGGTCACGCAGTACCGGGGGCATATCCTCGGTCTCGCGCCCCTCGGCCTGCCATTTCGGAAACCCGCCATCCAGCACCGCGATGTCCGATTTGCCCATCAACCGGAACAGCCACCAGACCCGCGCCGCCGAAAACAGGCCCGCACCATCATAGACCACAACCTGATGGCCATCCCCCACACCCATGGCCCGCATGCGTGACATGAATTTCTCTACCGGCGGCGCCATATGCGGCAGGGCGCTGCGATGGTCGCTGATCTCGTCTATATCGAAGAACCGCGCGCCGGGGATATGGTCGGCGTGATATTCCGCCATCGCATCACGGCCCATATCGGGCAGATAATAGGAGGCGTCGATCACCCGCAGATCAGGGTCGTTCAGATGCGACGCCAGCCAGCCGGTGGAAACCAGGGTTTTGGGGTCATCTGCAGACATGGGCGGGCCTCTTTCTCAGGATCGGGTGTCTGGAAAATAGCCCTACGCATTCGGCCCTGCACTGGCAAGACCGTGCAATTTGTGCCGGGAAAGACACAGGTCACCCTTCGCGCAGCAGCCGGGCCTTTTGCCTTTGCCAGTCCCGCTTTGCCTCGCTCGCGCGTTTGTCGTGGTTTTTCTTGCCCTTGGCGATGCCGATCTTCATCTTCACCAGCCCGCGATGGTTGAAATACATCACCAGCGGAACCAGGGTCATACCCTCCCTCTGGGTCGCGTTCCAAAGCTTGGACACTTCTTTGCGACTGGCCAGAAGCTTGCGCCGGCGCCGTTCTTCATGACCGAAGGTCTTGGCCTGCAGATAGGGCGCGATATAGCTGTTCACCAGCCACAGTTCCCCTTCCTCCACGGCGGCGTAGCTTTCCGCGATGTTCGAGCCTCCCGCACGCAGGGATTTGACCTCGGAGCCTTCCAGAATGATCCCGACCTCCAGATCATCCTCAATCGCATAATCATACCGCGCCCGCCGGTTTTCGGCGATCACCTTATAGTTGGGGTCTGATTTTGTCTGGGCCATGGGGGCGGGATATAGGGGCTTATGCGTCGGGGTGCCAGCCCGGCGGCATATCGACCGAGGCGATCCAGGGCTTGATATCCAGAACCGGGGTGCCGTCAAAGGCGTCAATCGCGTCGATCCCAAGGGCTGTGCCCGCGATTTCGATGATCCGTACCGTGGCCAGTGCAACCGGATTGGGCCGAACAGATGGTGGCCTGAGGGCTCACGTGTTGAACGGGGACTGTTGCATTAATCGGTTGAGGCTGGTCTTGCGTTTTTTGTTTGCAGCGGATTATGCGGCTTCGAACATCTGAGAGATGAACAGGGTCTCTCCCTGAACAGCAGCTTGTTTATGATGAATGTGGCCGCGCTTGATGGTGCGTAAAGTCTCTATCCCGCTCAGGGTTGCTTTCGCCGTTCGCAAGGAACGAAAGTTCTGTCGGTATCCCAATAGTCGCATCATTGCGGCGTGATCGCTTTCGATCAAATTGCTTCGCCACTTTTGGTCAATATGTCGAATGCTGTCAAATGCGGATCATAACGATGGTTGATTTCGCGAATAACGCGCCGATATGCCTGCGCCTTGTCGGTCACGATTGTGACGGGCCGGGGGAGACGGACACGCTCAATCGCTTTGTTCAGAAAGGCCTTGGCGGCTTTTGCATCCCGCCGCGCGGTCTAACCGGAAGTCGACCATCTGGCCGTTTGCGTCAACAGCACGCCAGAGGTAGCGCCACTTTCCGCCGACACGGAGGTAAGTCTCATCCACGTGCCAATCTACGCTGGCGCGGCGGAGGTGCTTCTCGGGGCGCTTGGTCAGGTGTTCAGTCCCACAGAGAGGTGGAATGACCCGTTTCTTCGCCACCTCTGCCTTCGGATGACTGCAAACCGTGATCGCCGGAATTCTCCAGAATTCCGTGTGGAAAACTCGAGTTTTCCACCCTCTGCGGCGCATTCGCATCTCGGACCAGCCCGCGACCTATCTGCTACGGGTCACATATTGGGGTAGTTCGGCCCATCCCCGCCTTGCGGCACGGTCCAGTTGATATTCTGGCTGGGGTCTTTGATATCGCAGGTCTTGCAATGCACGCAGTTCTGGAAGTTGATCACAAAACGCGGGTCTTTGCCCCCTTCCTCGACCACCTCATAGACACCTGCCGGGCAATATCGCTGCGCAGGTTCGGCATAGTCCGGCAGGTTGACCGAAATCGGAATGGACGGGTCGGCCAGATGCAGATGCGGGGGCTGGCTTTCCTCGTGATTGGTCATCGAGAAGCTGACATTGGTCAGCCGGTCGAAA